>NZ_JXLA01000025.1 GCF_001886185.1 Enterococcus raffinosus
AAAAATAAAAGGATGGGAAGAAACAATGGTAGCGAAAACGTCTCCACGATCAGTAAGAACGCTTAACCCAAAGTCTATCTCTTGGCGCGTACACGAAGTAATTGCGAATTATGCAGAACAACCAAATCTTGAATATTTACCAACAATAATCAACGATCAGCTGAAAAGCGAGCATGGATTAACAGATTCCGATATCAGTAGCTATTACTATGCCAAAAAGAAATCCGGTTATTTGGACAATCGCGAACTTAGTCCTAAGGAATCCGAAAAAATGAAAAAGTCTGTTCGGGTTTGGTGGACAACGGATCTTTTCTGGGATGTTTACGAAGCAACAAAGGAGCGGATCGCAAGTGAAAAAACTAAACAATCTTCTGTTTTGACCTCGGTTGTTGAAGAATCGGCAAGTACAGATGAAGAAAGCGAGTAATGCATTCAACAGGTTTTCCAGTATCAAGTAATCAAAATAACTGTAAAGGCGGTAATTAAATGAAAAAAACAAATGATCAAAAAGTCTATGAATATGTGTATAGGGTGTATGGGGAGAATCCCTTCACTACAGAGCAGATTTACAATTCAGCAAACGTTATTGGTATTAATCCAGCAAGCATAGGTGCAGCATTAAGTAGCCTAAAGAAAAAAGGATTGCTGAAGAACTATGGTAAACGCGAAACAAAAAATGGTCATATCCAAAAGACTTGGAGAGTCGTAACAATTAAATAGAAAGTGGTGATTAAATGAAAACAGAAAACAGCCATCATCTTCCACTAGATGAGGAGTATACCCAACAGTTTGAACCTTTGGCAAAGGAATTGGCCAAAGGGCTAATGTACTACTTACAACCATAGAACAAACGTGAAAAGGGGACAGATAGTCCTCTTTTTTTGTTAGGAGGGAACCAGGATGAACGTCGCTTATTGTAGAAGCTCTGATTGGAAAAAGGGAAAAGTATCCTTACAATCTCAAAAAGGTCTGTGCGAAACAGAAGCAAAAAAGTCCAACTTGATCATTCCGAAGGAGAATTTCTTGTTTGAAAAAGGACAATCTGCACGAAATTTGAATCGCCCAAAAATGAAGATATTACTAGACTGGATTCGCTCAGATGTATTGGATCATGGTCATTTGTTCGTTCCTAGTTACGATCGGCTGACTAGAGAAATAACCGACTTAAACTATTTACTCAATCTATTTGATCAACATGCTATTACCGTTCATTCGGTGAAAGAAAAAATCCCTGATACAATGTCACGCTCAACACGTACATTCTATATCTATTCGCTAGGTGCAGTGGCCCAAGCACATTTAGAGACGAGTCGGCAACATGCTTTACGTAATAGTGATCGACGAAGAAAAGAAGGAAAACCGATTGGGAGTGCCCCTTTTGGATATACCTATACGAAAGAAAAATTGATTCTCGTTCCTGCAGAAAGCGGCGTTGTGAAAGACATATTTGACCTCTATCTTTCTGGTTTGGGATACAAGAAAATTTGCCAAGTACTAACCGAGAAAGGATTAACTATATATGGAAGATCCTTTTTAGATCTAGATATTTCTAGAATACTGAAAAATCAAACCTATGCAGGATTTTTAGGAAAAGGAAGTACCACTTACAAAGGCAATCATCAACCGATTATTTCACTCGAAGCGTTTGAACGGGTTCAGAAAATCCGTAAACAACGACAACAGCCTAAGAAACATGATGCTCAGTATCCTTTAAGAAGGAAATTATTTTGCTCATGTGGGTGGCATATAGGAGTGCATAACTACGCAAGTAAAAATGGAAAAATAAGGCGTTATTATGAGTGTGCGAATCCCATTCATCGTGAAAAGAAATTGGCTATCCGTTTGTCAGCAGATCATTTGGAAGAGACGGTTTTACAGACAACAAAAACTTTTTTGTCCAATGTAAAGTTTTTAGATCAACTTCTTCGCCAAATAAAGCGTCAGCAAGCATCCAAGCAGAAGCAGGAAGAAAAACAACAAGAATATCTTCAACGCCGAAAGAAAAAACTGTTCTTACAATACGAAGGGCAACATATTGATGCGAAAGAATTTACGCAGCAACTATCACAATTGAATGAAGAAAAAGTACTGATTAACAATCGCTCAACTATTACGGTGAGCGAAGTCAAGGGTCTATTCGTTACGGACAGCAGTTTACCAGATGCATTTTTCTTTCAATTGATTGATCATATTCGATTGTCTGATTTGAATGAGCTACAAGAAATTTATCTTACTAAATTACCAGAGCACAACCTACTAGAATGGAGTGAAGAAAATGAAAGAAAGTAAATTATCACCTAATCAGCCACAACTACTTAACCGACAACAACGCCGAAAGCTTGGAGTGAAAGTTGCTGTAGGATATGTGCGCGTATCCACAGATCGCCAGAAAAATTTTGGAATCAGTTTAGTGACCCAAGAGACAGAAATTAAAGAAAAGGCTGAAAGTTTAGGCTATGTTTTCGGTCAAACCTATGTAGACGGTGGGATATCAGGAGCAGATATTGATCATCGTTTGGGAATGCTTCAATTATTAGAGGATGCAGCCAAAGGATTATTTGATGCTGTTATTATTTATTCGGTATCGCGAGCGAGTCGCGATTTGGAAGATTTTCTTTTAATTGTTAGCACGCTAGAAAGTTATAATATTGAGTTAATCAGCATTACGGAACAGTTAAATGAAGAAGGCTCATCTGGAAATTTGACGAGAAACCTGTTTGCGATTGTAGCACAGTTCGAAAGAGAACGCGGCAGTGAGCTAACTGCTGAGGGGATGAATACGCTAGCAAAAGAAGGTCGGTTCACTGGCGGGAAAATGCTGGGATATAAGAGTGGCATAGACGAGCAGGGAAGGAAAACATTGCTCATTGTGCCGGAAGAAGCGGAGATTGTAAAATACATCTTCTCTACATTTGCATCAGGAAAGGGCTATCTAGCAATAGCTAACGATCTTAACAAACGTGGTGTTAAAACTGTTAAAGGAAACAGCTTTAGTGCCGATTCAATCAAAACGATCTTGAAAAATCAAAAGTATGGCGGTGTTATTCAATACGGAAAGTATCGACAGTGGAAGAAAAAACGCCGACGTGGTTTGAGCAATGACGTGATTGTTACAGATTCTATTCACGAAGCAATCATAGAAAAAGAACTTTTCGAAAAGGTCCAAGAACGATTGGAAACAGAGTCGATCCAGCCAACATGGAACCATAGGGGAGAGAATCTTCTCACGGGTATTCTAAAATGTCCCCGCTGCTCTGGCCCTACTGCAGCATCCAATGTAACAAACACCTTGAAAGATGGCACGAAGAAGAAAATCCGCTATTATTCATGTGCGAATTTCAGAAGAAAAGGGAAGGCTGGTTCGGGATGTAGTGCTAATTCTATTCGCGCTGATTTTATTGAAAAGTTTGTGGCTGATAGATTAGTTGAAATTATTACTGTACCTGGATTTTTAGATGTTCTAGTGAGGGAAATCAATGCAAGAATTCGTGAAGAAATCAAACCTTTGGAACAAGAATTAGCAGTGCTTGAAACAACTATCCAAGATATTAGTGAGAAGCTTGAAAGCTGGAAGCAATTTGAGGCCATTGCAAATGAGTTCAGCGAGGATATCAACCAAAGAAAGGAAGAATTGACTGAACAGTTGATTTTTTCTAAGCAACGAGAACGGGAGATACTTTCGGTCTTAGATCATCAAGATCAACTAGTAGAAGTTACTGATGTCGAGAAAATACTGAAGGCTTTAAAAGAGATGCTAGAGCATGCAGAGAAAGCGGTAATCAAACAAGTCTATCGTTCCTTTATCGAGAAGGTAGAGTTTGATCCATTGAACAAAGAAGATGTCAGAATTACCATGAGGTTTGACGAAAATGTCATCCAACAACTAAACCAAATATACCAAGAGGCTGTATCCAATCCTATGGATACAGCCTTATTTGTGCTTAATCGTCCATTTACGTTGATTGTCTAACAACTCGCTATGTAATTAGTTTGTTCCGTAACGAACCCCTAGCTATTCTATGTAGCTAGGGTGATTGTTATGGAGGGGCGTAACATCAACATGGATACTTGTAACTCTAAGCCAATTTTTTTTCCATCAAAAACACCTAAAGCACTAATCCTTTTTATATAGACGTGATGACTTGGTGTAACTATCACTAAGCTTTCTTGCATGGGTTATTGATATTCTTTATTTTGAAACAGTGCTTTCAAATTTTGTTTTATACGCTGGATATTTAGAAATTTCATACTCAAATGGTTTATGTTCTTTAGTAAACCCAATACTAGTAAAAACAAAAACGGGTTCGTGATCTTCTAGTTCAAGATAGAGATTTTCCAGATTATTTGGTGGAGTGACCTCGATAGAACGCTTAGCGAAAGCCAAACTGATGCCTTTATCCTCTAAAACTGAGAATAATGATTCTTTAGAAAAATCATGTTCGACGATTTCAGGTAGTACTGCTAAAGGGATGCATGATTTTGCAATACAGGTTGGAAGATAATCGATATAGCGGATTCTTTCCAAAACTAAAATAAGATCTCCCGGATCAATTTCTAAATAAGCACTAATCGTTGAGTCTGCTGGTACGACTGTTTGCTGGAGAATCTTTGAGCTGATTTTTCTTCCTTGTTGAATAGCATCTTGAAAGAAGCCGATAAACGAGTCTAGTTCATGGTCAATATATTTGTCCGGAGCAGCTTTCGTTTTGATAATGTAGCCGCGTCCTTCACTTTTAAAGATCTGTCCTTCTTGTTCTAAAGTCGCTAGCGCTTTTCTGACAGTAGGACGACTCACTGAAAATTCCTTCGCTAATTCACGCTCCGAGGGTAATAAATCGGAGGTTTTACCAGTTGTAATATACTTTTCTTCTATTTTTTCCTTTACTTTATCAAAAATCATTATCATTCATCCTTTTTTACCAAGGTATGATGATAATTTTACCATTCTTTTGACTTAAAATCCCAAATTTATTTTCTAAACTAGCTGTTATGGCTAATTTTCCCCATCTATATCCCATATAGCGATCGTAGTAACTAGGCGAAGCACCGCGTTGAAGATAAGCCATGTTCATATATTTAGTTTCCATTGGTAAGTTTTTTGTGAGGAATTCGACTGTTTTTTGTTTGTTGGGCAATCCCTCGGGTAGTAGTAGGATAGGAGAATACATTGATGAGTGATACTTTTTGCATAATCCGTGTAAGTATTCTTTATCGCTGTTTTTGATCCATAAGGTAGAAGTCGCAATTGCCGCATTTTCTGCTAGAGCAAAGCAGTTTCTGCCCATCACTTCTACGATCATGATCCGATTATGCGAGTTGGCAGTGGTTGTTAGCTCGTCAGTTGCTTTGATCAATGTATTCAAAGCGGTATCGAATCCCAATGTATAGTCTGTCTCAGGAAAATCATTATCGATTGTACCGGCTATGACAGAAATATTCATGTCTGATTCCTCTTTTAGTAATGCAGCACCTTTGAGAGAACCATTACCACCTATAACGATCAATGTCTCTATCCCTTGATTTTTCAGATTTCCGATGATTTTTCGTCTAATTTCAGCTTCTCGCATTTGTTCAAAACGAGCGGTACCGATTGCGGTTCCTGCTTTACTCATATCAATAGTATTCGTCTCAATGGAGATCGTATGATTCTCATAGATCCCTTGATAGCCGTTTTGAAAGAATACTTCTTCTAAATTCCTATTTGCTTCAATCGTTTGCTTTATTCCTAAAATGGCAGCATTCATCCCAGGAGAATCACCACCGCTGCAGATTACGCCAATTTTCATAACCAATACTCCTTGTTTGTCTTAGTTTATTTGTTACTTGTGCCTAGAAAATATAGGTATTCTCTTTAAATTTAAAAAGAGTCACCACAAGGATAAAGACTTTGTGGTGAACACCTAAATTTCTGTTTGCTTATTTAATATTCCATCTTTTTGTAATAACGACGAGTTGTTAAAGGATGATTTCTTTCATCTTCTAAGAAGGCGCTGATACGCTCAAATACTGTGGCCAAGACAATAGAAGAGATGATTTTTCTTGTATCTGTAGAAATACCTGGTAACTCATAATCTTTGGTGTCAATCACAATAGAAGTATCAGTAAATTTAGGAACAAAGTTTTTAACGCGTTCGGAGAGCACACGAGAGTCATCTTCACCTTCAGTGATAATCACACTGACACCTTTTTCGATCAATTCAAGTGTTCCGTGGAAAAAGTCAGCTGCGTGTACAGGTCTTGTTTTGATCCATTGCATTTCTTCCAGGATACACATGCCATAGTAGTAGGCTTCAGCGAAGCTATCTCCAGCACCCGTCAGGATATGATAAGGGGTATCTTTATGCTGTTTAGCGAAGTCTTGGGCCATAGGTTCTGCCTGTTTTTTCGCATGAACTAATGCTTCTGGTAGTTTTTCAAAATCTGTTACATAGGTATTGTACATAGCCTCATCGATTTCATTCCTTTGCTTCATCATGTATAAAGCAATCATCAATCCCTGTAAGTAATAACTTTCTGAAGAAGTATCATCTAACACATCGTTGTAGACAGAATAAGTTGCAGCCTCCTCAAGTGGAGTATTAGGGCTTCCAACAAGAGCAAGAGTGTCAACATTTTTTTCGTTACAATAAGCAACTAGTTCAAGTGTTTCTTTGGTAGTTCCTGAGAGTGAGGGGATCACAACTAATGATTTTTTAGAAAAAGTTTTGTTCGGATGGAGCATAAACTCTGCTGCGATTACGCGATGAAAAGCGAAGCTACTTCTCGTACGGGCAAATTCTACTGTAGAATCAAATAAAATACCAACTCCGCCAGAGCCAATGAAGTAAATCTCATCTAAATCAGTAGCTAAGGAATTCAAAATCTCTGTGATTTCTTTGTTTGCTGCGACTGCTCCTTTTTGTGTCTTCAAAAATCGTTCTTGATCAAAATTAAACATGTAAACCTCTCCTTTTTTACCATTGGTAATTTATTTTGCAAGATAAAAATACCACAGGTTAAAATATGTGTCAATGGTAATTTTATAAAAATACCTTTGGTTTAAAAAGGACAGCATTTTTTTTCAGAATCAAGTATATTAGAAGTAAGATGATTCAAGAAGGAGGGATCGCTATGAAAAAAAACATTTTAAAGGAACTGTCTTCTTTATTGGAGAAATGTGATTTTCCACGAGAACTACCTGAAAATTGCAATGCTCAATATATTGCGCAAACGTTTGGAATCCAGCGTAATACAGCGAGTAAACATTTAAATGAACTTGTTGAGCAGGGAGAAGCAATCAAAATTAATAGTCGTCCTGTCTTGTTCATTCCGATGGAATTTCTGAATGAACAGATCAATTATTCAAGTATCGAAAAAGAATTCGCAACAGTTGATGATTTTAAGAAAAAGCTGATCGGTGATCCGAAAAAGAAAATTTTTTCTAATTTAATTGGTTATCAGCAAAGTTTAAGAGAGCCAATTCAACAAGGAATATCAGCTATGAAGTACCCAGAAGGCTTGCCGATTATGTACTTTGGTCCTTCCGGTGTCGGAAAAAGCTTCTTAGCAGAGAAGTTGGCTGAGTATTGTCGTGCAACGGGGATTATTGCGGAAGATGCCCCGTTTATGGAACTGAATTGCGCGCAATATTTTAACAATCCTGAGCTTTTAACGAGCCAGCTGTTTGGGCATATGAAGGGGGCTTTTACTGGTGCCGAAAATGATCATATAGGAATTATCGAAGCCGCTGATGGGGGAATCGTATTTCTCGATGAAATTCATCGCTTGCCTCCAGAAGGGCAAGAAAAACTATTTACTCATATGGACAAAAGTGTGTTTCGACGGGTAGGAGAGAGCGGTCCTTGGCGCAAATCTAAGGTTCGTTATATCTTTGCGACAACGGAGCAAAAGGAGGATCTGTTCTTAGATACCTTTAAACGTCGAATTCCCTTTATTTGTACTTTACCAACTTATCAGGAACGCAAAGCAAACGAAAGAAAAGAGATCATTTTTCATTTATTGGAAAATGAATCTGCTCTGATTCAAAAAGAAATTTTGGTATCAGAGGCGGCGTTAACCTATTTGATTCGGCTGAAGCTGTTAGGGAATATTGGTGAGCTAGCCGGTTTGATTAAGCAAACCATTGCCGGAAAGATCGCTTATGATGATGGTAAAAAATACATTGAGATTCATATCGCTGATTTACCCAAGAGATACTTAACCTTTGACAATCAACAGTATCCAAATCGTGTGTATAGTCAACGATTCTACATTTTTAGCAATGGGAACTATGTACATGATGAAGAAAATACATCCACTTTTGCGAATCACTTGCAGAAATTGTTTAATAAAATTTTTACTTGCTATGAAAGTAGTCAAACATGCAGCATCTCCGACGAGGAGTTTCGCCAAATCACCAGAAATTATTTGTCTGAGTTCAATGAACATTTTATCTATGAAAATAAAACGGAACTTTTAACGAAGTATTATTTACCAGAATTGCAAAAGGTCGTTCAAAAAATTGCCCCTAGTTTATTCATTCATTTATCTGGGTATACTGTCCAATCGATTGCTAATTATTTAGCCATGCGAGATCCTTGGGAGAATGCATTACCAGATGAGACAGAAGCGTATATCGAAAAGTTGTTAGAAAATCTTAAACAAAAGTACTTAAGAGACCTAGATATTTTTCTGGTATTCTTTGAAAATTCGTTAGACACTAAATTGACCGTGTGGGATCAGCTGTATATCACGCTTTGTATTATCTGTGATACGAAAAGCGATAACAATAAGATCAATGCAATTATCTTGGCTCACGGTTTTGCCACTGCTAGTAGTATTGCGAATGTCGCAAATCGTTTAGTGGAACAGTTTGTTTTTGATTCAATCGATATGCCATTAGATATTTCGGTCAAGGAAGTAATTGAGCGCTTGATGCACTATATCGAATTCCGTAACCCAAAAGAGGGTCTAGTGATATTTGTAGATATGGGAAGTCTTGTACAAATCAGAAAAGACATTGAGAATTTGGTGGAAGTTCCGACAGTCATCATAAATAATGTGACGACAGAAATGGCCATAGAAACAGCTAATTTGATCCAACAATCCGGTGATATACAAAAAATTGTCAAAGAACTACCTTTTTCTCAATTTGAAAAGCAGGTGATCTTTCCAACTAAATCACGAAAACGTACAATTCTAGTTTCTTGTAGTACCGGACTAGGGACAGCAATTAAAATTAAGGAGATGCTGGAAAGAAATTTACCAAAGCAATTAGGAATCGAGTTCATACCTTATGAAAATGATTCACTAACAGATAGCAAACAAGTAGATTTTTTGCTTAAGACCAAAGAGATTATCGCAATTATTGGTACTGACGATCCCAAAATCGAACACATTCCTTATATCACGTTAGAAGAACTATTTGATGGTGAAGTCGGAAAGCTTTACGAAGTACTTTTGCGTTTGTATGGTAAAGAGACTGCCAATTCGATTAATGAGAATATTGTCAAAAACAGTACATTGAATCGCTTGATCGATAGTCTGACGATTTTAGATGCCGAAAAAGTTGTCAATCAAATTGAGGATTGTTTGAATGAGTATCAGTTGTTTTCCGGTAAACAGCTATCATCAATGAGCAAAATCAATCTGTATGTGCATATTAGCTGTATGATCGAACGTTTGATCCGGAATCAGGGAGTTAGCAGTTTTCCAGAGCTGGAGATTTTTCTCAAGAATAATGAACAGGAAATCAAAGCAGTGAAGCGTTCATTAAAAAATATCGAGGGTCTCTATAATATCAGTATTCCGATAGAAGAGTTAGCCTATGTGAGTAATATCGTGATCAACTATTAATTGAAATTTTAGAGTGACACTGTTTGCAATTATTAAACAGTGTCACTTTTTGTTTTACAAACCGCTTGAAAACAGGGGTGACAGATTTTGGCACAGTCATTGCATTTATCAAAGTGAAAGGAGTAGAAAGGATGAGAAGAATTTTATGTATGAGTCACGGTCCACTAGCAAAGGGGATGTTGGAAACATTAAAATTTATTGTTGGCGACGTGGAAAATATCGATACTCTTTGTGCGTATGTGGATGGAAATAACGATGTTGAGCAAATGATTGATCGCTATTTATCCCAAAATAGTGAAAATGAATTGATCGTTTTGACAGATATTTTTGGCGGAAGTATTAATAATGAGTGGCTGAAACGTTTACCAAAGTTGGAGAATGTTTACTTAGTTTCTGGTGTGAACTTAAGCCTGTTAGTAGACATCTATCTGAAGAGCCAGACAGCTACCACATTCAAACTACCAGAAGTCATTGATCACGCGATTCACTCATCATCGGAGGCGATGAAGTTTTGTAACCGTCTTAATTATGAACAGGTCGCAGATGAGTTTTAACTCGAGAGGAGGTGGGGAAATGATCAAACTAGTGAGAGTGGATCATCGATTGATTCATGGACAAGTGGCATTAACTTGGACAAATGCTATCAATGCGGATTGTATCCTAGTTGCGAATGATGACATTCTTGATGATCCAGTTCAGAAAACGACACTCAAGCTTGCTGCACCGCATAATGTAAAGGTGGTCATAAAATCGATTGAGGATTCAATTGAAGCGATCAATGACGGAAAGACCGATAAATACAAACTATTTATTGTGACAAAGACTATCGCTGATGCACATCGATTGGCTCAAAAAGTAGACCAAATTAATAAGATTAATATCGGGAGTGTGAAAGAGGCACCAGGTAGTTCCGCGTTAACCCATACGGTTTTTGTTTCAGACGAGGACAGGTCGGAGCTTAACTCGATGGTTGCTGAAGGCTTTCACGTCTTTGCGCAGCAGGTTCCAACGGATAAAGCAGTTGATTTAAGCAAATTATTATAAAAAAAGGAGGGAATATCATGGATAGTCTTTTGGTACAAGCCATTCTATTGGCCATTTTGACTGCTGTGATTGTCATCGACTGGATGACTGGTACAAACAATCTTTCTCGTCCGATTGTAACATCAGTTTTCGTCGGTATGATCATGGGAGACCTGAAGATGGGTATCATGATGGGGGCAACGTTAGAGTTGGCCTTTGTTGGTGCGATAACAATTGGAGCAGCTCGTCCGCCAGATATCGTTTCAGGAGGGATATTAGGAACTGCTTTTGCAATTGCAACAGGTAAAGGAGCAGAATTTGCTTTAACTTTAGCTTTTCCAATAGCTGCTTTGTTCCTATTAGTCGATAACTTACTTACCTTACTCGTTTTACCGATGATTGCCCGTAAAGCAGATACTTTTGCTCAAGAAGGAAATCTAAAAGGTATCTCTAGAATGCATGTTTTAGGATTTATTTTAGTTAAAAGTTTGCCACGAGCACTTTTTATTGGATTCTCATTTTATTTAGGAAGTCCTGTGATGGAACGTATTTTAAATGCGATTCCACCGTTTGTTCAAGATGGAATTAACATTGCAGCAGGAATCATGCCAGCCCTTGGGTTCGCGATCTTACTACAAATGTTGCTTAAGAAGGATGTTTTGGTTTATTTCGTTATTGGTTTTGCGATGTTCAGCTACCTGAATGTACCTATTCTCGGCATTGCAATCTTTGGTGTATGTTTGGCCTATATCATCGTAACAATGGAGAACAAAAATAAACAAACCGTATCTAAGGAGGTGTCGATCGATGATGACTTCTAATGATGGAGTACTTACGAAAGATGATTTAAAGAAGATCTGTATTCGTTCCTGTGCCCTTGAGGCTTCTTGGAACTTTGAACGTCAACAGCACATGGGCTTTGCCTTTGCTATGATGCCGGCATTAGAAAAAATCTACGGAAACAATGAGGCTGGAAAAAAAGAGGCAGCTCAACGTCATCTGGAGTTCTTTAACACGGCACCACCACTATCAACATTTATCATGGGAATCGTTGTTTCAATGGAGGAGGAAAATGCGAAAAATCCTGAGAATTTTGATACAGCAACAATCACATCGATAAAAACTGCTTTAATGGGACCATTAGCTGGGATTGGAGATTCCCTTTTTTGGGGTACACTTTTAGTGATTGGTATTGGTGTGGGTGCTTCTTTTTCAAAAGAAGGGAATATTTTAGGTCCGATTCTATTTCTATTAATCTTCAATGTGCCTAATTTTCTATTACGTTATTTTGGTGTGATGCAAGGCTACAAGTTCGGGACAAAGCTCTTGGAAAATATTGAATCCTCTGGTGTCATGAAAACATTGACCCATGCGGCTTCTATTTTAGGATTGATGGTAATCGGTGGTATGTCTGGAAGTATGGTTTCAATTCAAGTAGCCGGTTCGATTGGACAAGGGGAGGAAGCGACTAAAATTCAAAGCATCATTGATGGCATCTTACCAAACATGCTTTCACTCCTTTGTGTACTACTTGTTTATTGGATGTTAAAAAAAGGATTTAAAACGACACATGTACTATTTGGAATCTTTATTTTTGGGATAGTAGCAGCTTTCTTTGGCTTCTTAACTACTTAATTAAAAATCAATTGAAGGAGAGAGAAAATGTTAAACTTTGATGCAACAGAAATGGAAGAAAAGGGAAAGCGGATCTATAGTATCCGTACAGAGGTCGAGGAGATTGCTAAAAAGGTGCATGAAGCTGGTATTAGCAACATTTTCTTTACGGCATCAGGTGGTTCAGTGGCTGTCATGCAGCCATTTGAATATATCCTAACGACAAAATCAACTATTCCCGTTTTTTCAATGACGGCAGCTGAGTTAGTTTTAACGGGACATAAACAATTGAATGAAAAATCACTGGTTATTTTGTATTCAAAATCTGGAGACACAAAAGAAACAATCAAAGCAGCAGAATATTTAAAGGAATCCAATATTCCAACAGTAGGCATCGTTAGTAAAGAAAAGACACCACTAGAAGCACTGACCACGTATTCAATTAATTACTTAGATGGACGTCCACAGGAGATGCCTTTATACTTCCTGATTATGTCGATCATGAACTTGAACGGTGAATTTCCAGAGTATCCTCGCTTTGTAGAAGAGTTGAAGCAATTACCTAAAGCGCTGAATGCTGTTCGGGAACAGGCGGATGAAAAAGGGAAAATATATGCAGAAGCGTTTCAAAATGATCCCTATCAAATCTGGATCGGAAGTGGAAACTTATGGGGAATTACCTATTCGTATTCCATGTGTGTATTGGAAGAATCACAATGGCTGCGAACAAAATCAGTCTCATCTCCAGAATTTTTCCATGGTACGCTAGAATTGGTAGAAAAAGATGTTTGTGTAACTCTATTGAAGACAGAAGGAGAAACACGATCTTTGGATGAACGCGTTGAACGTTTTGCGAAACAATATACGGATAAGTTCACTGTTTTTGATACGAAAGAGTATGATTTACCAGGAATTAGTACCGAGTTTCGTGAATTCTTCTGCGCCCCAGTGATGTGGGCGGCGTTAGGCAGAGTGAGTGTGCATTTAGAGCACATTCGCAATCATTCTCTAGATACTCGTCGTTATTATCGGGTTGTCGAGTACTAAAAGTAGGTGAAAAGATATGTCCCAATATGTAGTAGGTTTTGGTGACAATGTTGTCGATTATTATATTAACCATAATGTAAAATATCCCGGAGGTAACGCAGTAAATTTTGCAGTCAATGCACGAAAAAGCGGTGTAAAATCCTATTATGTCGGCAGTATTTCTTCAGATACAGATGGGGAATTTTTGCGGCAGACCATTGAATCTGAAGGTGTAGATATTTCTTATTGTGATACCGCCTCAGGTCCAACGGAACAAGCTCACGTCATCATCAAATCAGGCGATAGAGAATTTGTGGATGGTGTGCGTGGTAAAAGAGAGACACCCGCGCTAACAAAAGAACTTGTAGAATTACTAAAAAATAGTGCTCTGGTCCATACGAGCTGCCACAGTCGAACAGAGGAAAAAATAAAAGAATTGAAAGTTTTAGGCGTTAAACTTTCATTTGATTTTTCCGATGTTGATAAATACCGGACAAATGACTATTTAAAATTAGTTTGCCCATCCATTTATATGGCGCAATTTTCAGTAGCTGGAAATGACGAAGTAGAGATCAATCGTTTGATTAGTACCTGTCAGTCCTTAAAGGTGCCGTATCTTTTACTTACAAGAGGTAGTAAGAGTCCCATTTTTATTGATAATAAAAAGAACAAGACTTATCAAGGCTTTATAAGAAAAATTGATTCTCCTCACGATACAATGGGCGCAGGAGATGCATACTTTGCGGCGTTTGCCAGTCATTTTGTCTTGGATAGTGAAGACAGAACGGATGAAGAACACATTATCAACTGCTTCCAAAAAGGAGCGGATATTGCTTATCAAACGCTAATGGTCGATGGTTCCTTTGGATATGGGAGAAAAATTGATCCTGATTTGAATTAAAAGAATATCTTGATCGTGATCTGACTATTAAAAAAGTAGTTGGATTACGATTTTTTTGTTTGTATAGTAGTATATACTGAATCTATTTGTTATACAGAAATCGTTGCGATTTAGAGTATAATGTTATGGAGTTAGATGCTCCATATTTAAGTATTTAGAAAGTAGAAAATTTGTAAGAACCCTTATTATAAGTTATGTCCTTGACCATAGCATTTTTTGTACAGATAACGATAAGGATGGAGTAAAAATCTGAAGACCAGCGAATTAAATATATTTCAAAATGTTAATGACTGATTTATAAAAGATATTTTAGTCTAAGTATGGGGGTTCATTTTTGTTTCTATAATGTGTCCTACTAACTATAAAATAAAGACTTTTTAGCAAATCATATTTGTGATAAAATACTGTCGACGAAATTAAAATAGTGTCGAGGAGGTGTTATGATGGAAGAATTAAAAGAACGCATTGTCAATTATGTCACAGAGAACTCTGAGATTAAAAATAAATGGGGGAACAATACCGCACAGAAAATATCTGAAAAATTGAATGTTAGTCGTAATATTGTCTCTCAATATTTGAATGAATTCGTAAAAGATGGAGAATTTGGAAAAATCAATACCCGTCCAGTAATCTTCTTTTCTTTACCGGAGAAAGTTTCAAATCAACAAATTTTTAGCTCTTCAGAGGAAGCGGAAAAATGGTATGATAGCTCTTTTAGGTTTGGAATAGAAAGGGTTATCGGAAGTCAAGGAAGTCTGCGAAATATAATTGCTCAAATTAAAGCAGCAATCTACTATCCGCCAAATGGCTTACCCATTTTACTTCATGGCGAGACTGGAACTGGAAAAAGCTATTTAGCAAATTATGTATATAAGGATTTGTTGGCCAATAATTATATAGAAGAGAAGGCATCTTTCATTTCAGTTAATTGTAGTGAATATGCCAATAATCCAGAACTTTTCTTGTCCAATTTTTTTGGGCATGTAAAAGGTGCATATACAGGAGCCGAAGATGGAAGAAAGGGTTTAGCAGAATTAGCCAATAATGGAGTCTTATTTTTAGATGAAATTCATGCATTGAGCAATGAATGTCAGGAGAAACTTTTTCAGTTTATGGATACGGGGAAATTTCATCGGATGGGTGATAATGAAAACTGGTACACATCAAGTTGCTGGATTATATTTGCAACATCAGAACCACCTGAGGATAAACTATTATCAACTTTGTTGAGAAGAATACCTGTAAAGCTGACACTTCCAACATTAGACAGTCGTTCTCTTTATGAAAGAAAACAGTTAATCAAGATATTTTTTAAATCAGAAGAAGAAAGACTAGCAAAGAAAATACTGATATCTCAACAATTATTAGATTTTTTATTAAACTATCGCTTTAGTGGAAATGTTGGCAATTTGAAAAATATCATTCAATTGACCTGTGCCAATGCCTTTTCTTTCTTAGATGATTTGGAAGAACTTTATATTCAGATGTATCATTTACCACAATGGGTGAATTTCAACGGCATGAGGGTTATGAAAAGACAGAATGAATTAAAATATATTCAAATGGATGATTTGGAAAAAGTAGACGAAGTTTTTAATATCAACGAACTTATAGAGTATCTTTATCAAACGTGGAAGAAAGACACTGATAAGCAGCAGCTTTTTGAGAAATATGATAGATATTTTAGACAAAAGAATGTTGATATCCAAAATAATTCAGCTTTAACATATCCCACCTATCAAGAAATTCGATTTAGACAGTATGTTAAGGAAATAGAGAGGGATTTTCAAATAGAATTTGACTATTATTATCTTCAAATAACGTCGATTTTTTTGAATTCTTGGATTTATCAAATTCAATTAACATCGGACGATAAATTATATTCCTTCATCAATGATATTAATAGTTGGTGTAGTCGAGAAGTTCAATTAGTCAATCGTTTTATTCAAATAGGGGATATTTATTTAACAAAAATTCAAAAAAATGTTTTGGTTATTTTATTTAAGTTAATGTGTAGTAAAGAATTTCAGCAAAAACGTTTAGCACTGATTTTGGCTCATGGAGATCTAACGGCAACCTGTATAGCAAGTACTGCTAATAGGATCGTTGGGAGATATATATACGACGCCATTGATATGCCACTAATGACTTCAAGTAGTGAGATTGCAGATAAAACTAATAGATACTTACAAGAGTGTACCGGATATGAAGAAATTATTTTACTTGTTGATATGGGTTCACTAGAGAAAATTTATCTAAATTTGGAACTAGACGCTCAAAAAAAATTCGGACTACTAAACAATGTTTCAACAAGAATGGCTATTGATGTTGCAAATCAGATATTATTAGATTTACCGCTTAAACAGATTCTTGAACAAGTAAAAGAAAATCAAAATGTGGATTATATTTATGAATCATCAAATATTAAGAAGGATATGATTGTCTGTTCTTGTGCAAGCGGATTAGGCACTTCGTTTAAATTAAAAAAGATACTTGAAGATAGCTTTCCAAGGGATACTGATCTTGTCATAGAAACGTGTGACTATTACTCTTTAGCAAATGAAAACTATTTATCGGAGCTTCGTAAAGAGAACAATATTCTTTTTATTGTTGGAACACTAAATCCACATCTAGAAGATGTAGAATTCTTTTCAATTGAAGATATGATTTTAGGAATGAATATAAGTAAATTCTCCAATCAATTGAATAGACACTTTAATGATAATGAACTGAAAGTTTTAAACAAGAATATTCTGAAAAATTTTAGTCTAACGAATTTAATGGAGCAATTGACCATATTAAATCCGACTAAATTATTAGAACAGGTTTCAGATGCTATATACATCTTACAAAATGATCTAGGAATTTCATTTGATAATAATACGTGTTTCGGATTATATGTTCACATAAGTTGCTTAATTGAACGATTAGTAAAACAAAATACTTTGGAAGATGAAATTTATTTCAATGAAACGAGTGAAGAATTTCAAAAATTTCAGACATATTTTAAGCAATCTTTCAGTGTCGTTGAACATTATTATAGTGTCGACATCCCAATCCATGAGGTTAAATACGTTTATGATTATGTAAAAAGAGCTTGATTTATCAAGCTCTTTTTTTTGGCATGGTAATTGCTTGTAAAAAAATGAAAGATAAAGGAGGAAGTATTTATGAGTATTGTTATGTCGAGAATTGATAACCGTTTATTGCATGGGATTATTGTCACGCAATGGGCACCAATGTCTAAAGCAAATAGAGTGATGGTGATCGATGATTCTGTCGCAAATGACGACATCCAAAAATCAAGTATGCGTTTAGCTAGACCTGCTGGAATGGCTGTATCAATTATCACTGAAGAAACAGCGATTGCGAATTTTAAAAAGGGAAAATACGATCAGGAAAAAGTATTTGTCATCGTGAAAGAGCCGGAAACAATCCTTCATTTAGTAGAGAACGGTATTAGAATTGACCGACTAATTGTTGGCGGTACTGTTGTTAAAGATAATGCATTACAGCTATCTTCTAGAGCCTATGCCTCAGATGAAAATATCAGCACGTATAAAAAATTGTTGGATTCTGGTGTAGAAATTGTTACACAATTTGTTCCGGCGGATAAGGCACAGGAAATTCAATCAAAATTAGGATAAAGGGGTAAGGATAATGCATTTTACTATTTTTCAAATTATTATGCTGACTGTATTAGCATTTATTAAACATGTTGATTATTATGGGATTCCGATGATCTTTGTAAATTACGCAGTTTTTTGGGGATTATTCACAGGGATTTTGATGGGTGATATAAAAACAGGTTTGATAGTTGGCGGTACAGTTCAATTGATGTCATTAGGAGTTGCCGGTTTTGGTGGCTCATCTGTACCGGACTATGGAACGTGCGCAATTATTGCAACGGCATTTGGTAGCCAGCTTGGAGTAGAAGCCGGATTAGCAATAGGACTACCTGTAGGTATGTTAGGGGTGCAACTAGATGTAATTGTCAAAATCTTAAATGGTTTTGTTGTTCGCAAATCACAGGAATATGCGAATAAACGAGAATTTAAGAAAATGAATAGTGTTTTGTGGTTGGGGCCAATTTTCTTTGGTTTATCTGCAGCAATTCCAGTATTTATTGCCGTTACTTTAGGACAGTCTGCTGTTAATTACGTTTTGGATGTTTTACCTAGTTGGTTTATGGATGGGCTAACATTAGCCGGAAAAATGTTGCCCGCTGTTGGTATTGCGATGTTGTTACGCTTTATGCCTACAGGTCGATACATTAGTTATTTACTTGTTGGATTTTTCTTAGCCGCTTTTTTGAAGGTACCTATTATTGGAGCGGCGATCATAGGATTCGCCTTAGCATTTAATGTGTATCATCGAGCTGAAAAAGATGCACAAATCACTGCTTCTGCGGGAGCTTCTGATGGTGGGTTTATTGGGGAGGATGAATAAAATGAGCGAAAAATATCAAGTAACGAAAAAGGATCTTAGGAAAGCGAACTATCGTTGGTTGATGTCAGTTTGTACCTTTAATTATCAAACACAGCAAGGTGCATCTGTGACTTACGCATTGTCACCTATTTTAAGAAAATTATACAAAGATGATGATGAGTACATCGAAGCTTTAAATAATCACTTTCAGTATTACAATACACAGCCTTGGCTGGCAGCTATTATTTTAGGTGCTTGTGTTGCAATGGAGGAAAAGCAAGGATTAGAAGCAAAAGATGCGATTAATGACTTTAAAGTTGGCACGATGGGTCCAATTGCTGGTATTGGGGACTCTCTTTTGATGACGATGATCCCAACTATCATGGGATCAATTGCGGCTTATATGGCTTTAGAAAATAATCCTGTAGGAATCTTTTTATGGTTCATTTTAATCATGGTAATCTTCTTTTTCCGAATGAGAGGCTTTGAATTTGGTTATAAGCAGGGAATGAAGATTGTTACTGAATACGGTGAAAAGATTAATTATTTAACTGAAGCTGCTTCAGTATTGGGGCTAACAGTAGTTGGATCATTAATTGCTTCAGTTATCAGTGTTTCAACGCCACTTAAATTCACTTTTGGTGAAGTTAGTATGAAAATCCAACCAATGTTGGACAAAATTTTACCAACATTAATTCCAGTAATGATTACTGCTGCAGCATATTATCTACTTAGTAAGAAAAAAATCAGTATGACCATTTTGATTCTACTCGTTATTGTTTTTGCAATGGTTATGGCTGCATTTGGAATATTAGCGTAAAGGAAAAGGATTTGAATTATGAGAAGATTGATCATTGCTAGCCATTCAACACTAGCTGAGGGTTTTAAAGAGACACTAGAGTTTTTAACAGGTATGCATAATCAAATTAGTAGCTTATGTGCATATGTCGAAGAAACTGATGATATAGATGAACAAATTAAAGAGTTAGTGGAGACTACAGACGAAATAATTGTTTTAACTGACATGGCTGGAGGAAGTGTAAATCAAAAGTTTTTTACCTATATTTCTGACAGAGTACACGTAATTTCAGGAATGAATCTTCCCTTGGCAATGTCAATCGCTTTGCAGTTAGGAAATGATAATTTAGATATTGCAGCAATTATTGCGGAGGCACAACAACAAATCATCTATATGAATAATCAAAAAAGTGAAGAAAAGATAGAGGACGAATAAAATGAATTATTTAAATAATGTATGGCTCCACAAGGGAGAGGAAAGTAGAACTATTTCACCGGAAAATAAAAATGGTGAAAAAGGGAAAGCGGCAATGACAGCGAGTCATCTAGGAATCGGGAGAAAAGGGTCACCTTCTGTTCCGATAAATGCTGGAGAGACAATTACTTTAGCAGAAATGGAAGGCCCTGGAATTTTACGTCATTTTTGGATGACAGTGACAGACAAAACAATCGCTGGGAGTTTCGTCTTACGTGATTTAATTTTGCGTATTTATTGGGATGATGAAGCTACTCCTTCTGTAGAAAGTCCATTAGGAGATTTTTTTTGTAATGGGTTTGGGACAAGATGTGAAGTGAATTCCTTACCAATCGTAGTGAATCCAACATCAGGGATGAATTGCTATTTTGAGATGCCATTTCGAAAAAAAGCTAAGATTACTTTAACAAATGAACATCCTGAGTTTATTAAGCACATTTTTTATACATTTAATTATGCATTGACTGAAGTACCGGATGATGCGATGTATTTTCATTCTAAATGGAACCGTGAACCTATCACGACAAAAGGAAAAGATTACACCCTTATTGATGGAATCAAAGGCACTGGGTATTATGTAGGAACCTACTTTGCTTTGTGCGCATTGGAAAGATACTGGTGGGGGGAAGGAGAATTTAAGTTTTATATAGATGGAGATGAAGATTTCCCTACAATAACATCTACAGGAGCAGAAGATTATTTTGGCGGCGCTTGGGCTTTCCATAAAAAGAACTTTGGAGAAAGGGCATATGCTCAAAATTTTAATACGCTATTTATGGGCTATCCTTTTCAATCTAAAAGAGATCACACCCGGGATTATTTTAGTGCTGGAAAACCTAATCCAAATCCAGTTCATGGTTTTGGCGATGATGCTTTACCGATGCATGGGTTGTACCGCTGGCATTTACCCGACCCCATTAGTTTCAAAGAAAATTTACGTGTTACTTTCCAAACTCTAGGAAATGATGACATCAAGCTTTATGAGCGTCAAGACGATATTTCTTCTGTTGCCTATTGGTACCAAAAGGAACCACATGAGTCTTTCGAAAAACTATTAGACAGGGAAGAACGAATTCCTAGATAAAAGGACGGTGGGGTAAGAAATGTATGGCTCAATAGAAGCAGGTGGGACTAAATTTGTTTGTGCCATTGGCAATGATGATTTAAAGGTTTTAGAAAGAGTGAGTTTTCCTACAACTACACCGGATGAAACAATGAGTTTGGTAATTGATTTCTTTAATCACTATAAAGAACAATTAGAAAGCATTGGAGTAGGGTCATTTGGACCGATTGATATCCATCGTGAATCAAAGACTTATGGACATATCACCTCTACTCCAAAAACTGCTTGGAAAAATTTTGATTTTGTTGGAACGTTGAATAAGCATTTCGAAATTCCAATTGCTTGGACAACCGATGTGAATGCTGCTTGTTACGGGGAGTATGTTTCAGGTCATGGAAAAGGTTTATCCAGTGTTGTTTATTACACTGTTGGAACTGGAGTTGGTGGAGGAGCTATACAAGATGGGATTTTTGTTGAAGGGTTTAGCCATCCAGAAATGGGGCATACGTTAGTTAAGAGACATTCAGGAGATACTTTCTCTGGTGCTTGTCCTTTTCATCATGATTGTCTCGAAGGGTTGGCATCTGGACTCGCTATCGAGATGCGTACGGGAACCAAGGGACAAGATCTTTCTATAGAAGATCCGTTCTGGGAAATCGAGGCGGATTATATTGCACAATGTGCCTATAATACGACTCTGACGCTTTCACCAGATATTATAATTTTTGGTGGTGGTGTCATGCAACAAGAACATTTGAAAAAGAAAGTACAAAGACGTTTTTTAGAACTAATTAACGGCTATGTCAATACGCCAAATATCGAAGAATACATTGTCACACCTAAGTTAGCAGATAATGCAGGAACTATAGGATGCTTAACTTTAGCAAAAGATGTTAGAATCAATTCTTAAGCAAAAAGTATTAGTCAATAAAATGCTTATGAAGTCTGATCAACTTAATGTGGTCGGGCTATTTGTATTCAGTAATATCATTCACTTACGATACGGGGAGCCGTATCATAAATGATGATATTTTTTGATTTTCCGCGGTATGATAGGCTTTATAGCACATTAAATAGATAAAAATGGATCGAAAAGGTAGCTTATGACAGAAAAAACGAGATGCTATACTTGTTTCAGCATTAAAGAAAATTTTGAATCTGATGATATCGTGAGCTATTTGAACTTGCAGCCATTCGAGCAATGGCGGATCGGTGACGAGAAAAAGAATGGAAGAAAATTTGATTTTGTGGCATGGAAATTTGGACTTTGTGACGAATACGATGTTTTTGTCGAAAATCAAATGCATTGTACACTAAAAGAATTAAAACCTAAAAAAAATAGTTACTAGGGCGTGTCTGAAAAGTCGTTTGTAATAGAAATATATTCACGATTTCAATTTTTTTGCTTGAAGTTTATCCGTTTTAGAGAACTATAGAGAGAAACTGCTAATGGTGTTATAAAATTGTTATCTAAATTTTAGTTATCAGACACTCCCTAGTATTACAAGCATTACGAATATGGTATCATATTTAATTATTGAATGATTTATCATGTGATTTTTGTGAATCAATACTATATATGAAGGAATTTATTTAAGAGTTAAAATCCGTTATATATTTGATCCTATTGGACTAATTTTATAGTTCAATAGGATTTTTTCAATATTTCAACAGTTCAAAGAGAGACTATTTATTAATAGACTTCTTTCCAAACTGATAGCTGCTTAGCTCAATAATTCGTAATTATAAATACCCGCAATCAAATTCATTCGCAACGTAAATCTAGACCGTCGATTGCGAACCTTTCCTTTTATCGAAAGATAAAACACATCTTTAAAAGTTTTATTCTTTTTCACGTTATTCTTAAGTCATATGCAAAAGTGTAAATAGAATTAAAGGTAGTGTCATATTCACCGATAAAAGTGAAAAATTTCTTAGCTAGACTGTCTAATTGTCTTAACAAGCCCACCTTTAGTTGAAAATAATGGTAAAAAAGTAATTGTAAAGATGTTCTATAAAAAGCAAATAGGAGGAAAATATGAAAAAAAAAGTAGCGTTAATCACAGGCGGAGCACAAGGGATCGGCAGAGAAATTGCCTGCCATCTAAGTAAGGATGGCTATGATATCGCAATCGTTGACTTAAAAAGTCAAGCTGAGGGTGCGGAAGAAACAGTGAAATTGGTGAAGGAAAATGGACAAGAAGCGAAATTCTTTCCAACAGATGTAACAGATCAGCAGCAGGTATTTACAGCAGTTGATCAAACAGTGGCTCATTTTGGTACCTTAACAACGATGGTTAATAATGCAGGAATTGCCAAAGTGGATGAAGTTGTCAGTGTTGCTGAAGCTGATTTGGAAATGAGTTTTAAGGTGAATGTGTTTGGCGTATTGTATGGGATTCAAGCAGCTGGTAAAAAGTTTAAGGAATTAGGTATTCCGGGAAAAATTATCAATGCCTCTTCCATTGCGGGAATGAAAGCCTTTCCGATCTGGTCAGTCTATTCAGCAACGAAGGCAGCAGTTATTTCTTTTACCCAGTCAGCAGCATTAGAACTAGCGCCTGACAATATTACTGTTAACAACTATGCACCTGGCGTAGTGGGCACAACGGATATGTGGGAGGAGATTGATGCAAAAATGTCGCAAATTAATGGTAAGCCGATTGGACAGAACAAAGCCGATTTCATTAGTCAGATCCCGCTAGGCAGAACAGTAAGGCCAGAGGATGTAGCGAAGGTTGTTTCCTTTTTAGCCAGCAGCAAAGCGGATTATATTACCGGGCAGACAATCGTAGTGGATGGCGGCATGTCATAACTTAAGAATGAAGCAGCTATCGCTTTGATTTACTCGGTATTCGATAGCTGCAGCAGTACTTTATAGTAACTTTTGGAGGGGATTGAAATGATTACTTTATACAGAATTGATGATCGGGTTATTCATGGACAGACTATGATTCAACTTTTTCCTAATTATCCATGTGACGGGATTATTATTGTCGATGACAACATTGCACAAAACAGTCAGCTTTTAACCATTTACAAGCAGGTAGTACCGGATACCGTTAAGCTTTTATGCTTTTCGGTTGAGAAAGCAGCTAGGAAGCTTCCAGAGGCAGCAGCCTCCAACAAAAAATATATCATCATTTTTAAAAATATTTTGACGATTCAAGCACTGTTTGCTGCAGGGTATTCAATCAAAGAGACAATCAGCGTAGGAACAGCCAGTAAAAAAGCAGATGCTAAGGATGTAATTAAAGGATTTGCTCTTAATCAAGAGGAAGTGGCAGCATACAATGACTTAGATGATCAAGGTTACAAATTTTCAATCGTTCCGATGGGGGGACCAAAGAAGAGCAGTACATGGAGTGAAATCAGAAACAAAATGTAAAGGAGTGTAAACAATGACAGTTATACAGTGTTTGTTAATATCAATTTTCTGTGTCATCAGCGGGAATGAGTTTCCGCTATACGGCTCACAGTTTGGCTGGTATGTGTTGGGACGGCCATTAATTGGCGGATTTATTTGCGGCATTATTTTAGGTGATGTAGCGGGTGGTATTCAATTAGGGGTAGCTGTTCAATTGGTCTATTTAGCAGTGGTCACACCAGGCGGATCTATGCCGATTGATTTATCCTTTGTCTCCTACCCGGCTATGGCGATTGCCCTAGCTTCTAATATGGATAGTGGTTCTGCGATTGCTTTAGCCTCTACCATTGGTGTACTGGGCTCATTTGTTTGTCAGTTGGATTTTACAGTAACGTCATTTTTTCACAAAATGCAGGACAAAGCCATCGAGGAGGTTGACTACAACAAATACAATAAAGCCTACTTAGTCTATCCTCAGCTGCTTAAATTTCTAATCAGAGGAGTACCTTGCTTTTTGGCGGTTTATCTAGGTGCTAAATATGTTGGTAATTTTATTGATTCAATGCCGCAATTTGTCCAAGCAGGACTTCTATCCTTGGGCGCAGTTTTACCAGCTGTTGGGATAGCCACACTGTTAACTCAAAGTGTTCGGAAAAATGAATACATCTTGTTCTTTTTGGTCGGTTTTGTTGGAATTGTATTTATGAACCTGAATATTTTAGGTTTAACTATTTTCGGTGGAGCCTTGGCATTCTTATATTACAAATCAAGTTTCTCAGAAGGAAATGAAGCCCCAAGAGAAACCAACTTTGATGAGGAGGTATTGTAGCAATGGAAGAGACAAAAATTCAGACAGTTACTCAGGAAAAACTGACAAAAAAAGAACTCAATGCGATTTGGCGTCGATTTGCTTGGTCCTTCCCAGCAGCGGCTTCGTGGGAACGTATGCTAGGGATGCAGTATTCTTGGTCGTTAATCCCTTTATTTAAAAAGTTTTACAACAAGGCCGGTCAGGCTGACGGAATGCGCAGACATTCCACCTTTTTTAATACCGAGAGCGTGTTTGGCAGCGTCATCTGGGGTGTTATTACGGCGATGGAAGAGCAAAAGGCGATAAATAATAATGTCGATGATGATTTGATTGAAACAACGAAAATCAGTTTAATGGGACCGCTGGCCGGTGTAGGAGATGCGATGAATCCTGGCATGATTATCCCACTGCTGCTTTCAATTGCGATTGCTTTTTCAGAAGGTGGAAGTCCTTTAGGGGCAATCTTTTACATGGTGACTTATACCGCGATCGTTACAATCATTATGAAATTTCTATTTTTTAAAGGCTACGGTTTAGGTGTAAATGGCATCAATACGTTAATTGGCGAAAAAGCCAATAAAATCAAAAATGCCATCATCCTTTTTGGAACGATGATTATGGGTGGTGTCGCAGCTAGTTATGTCAATCTGTCACTTACCTTGGCTATTCCAAGCGGGAATGACCAGGTCATGGTGCAGGATCTTCTAGATGGTATCTTCCCTAAAATTGTTCCGTTGGCTTTGGTTTTGGGTACTTGGTGGGTTATGAAGAAGAAAAAAATCAGTACACTGCAAATGATTTTGATCTATTTAGTGGGGATTTTCGTTCTGTCCTTCTTCCGCATCATCGGCTATAGTACGGGACATCATGGGTGATCATATGACAAAAATTTTAGTATTATCCCATGGAAATTTAGCCCAGGAGCTGTGCAATGCCTGTTTCATGATTGCCGGAGAGCAGGAGTTTATTACGAGTATTTGTTTAAATGAAGAAGGGCTTGAATCCTTTGAAACCAAGTTGACTAGTTATTTCTTGGAAAACAAAGAAGAGCCCTTGATCATTTTATGTGATTTGCTTCATGGGACCCCCTACAATCAAGTGCTGATCAAGGCGTTGGATCTTGATCGTCTAAACTACCAATTGGTCAGCGGGGTCAATTTGCCGATGCTGCTTGCTTTATGTATGGCTTTGCCGCAGGAAGCAGATAGTTTCAAGTGTTTGGAGCAAGCAGTTGCTGAAGCGCATAAAGGAATTTCAATCAATCATTCGATAGAAACGAGTTGTTAATCAATGGAAAAAAAGCAGGAAGTATTCATTATTGGTGCCGGAAGATTAGGCAAAGGATTTATTGGCGAAGTATTTGAAGCGGCCAATTGGCGGGTCACGTTTTTAGACAAAGATCCGCAGGTTGTAGCGGCTTTAAACCAAGGCCCTTACCAAGTAGAAATCTCAACAACAGAAGAAATTTATACCCGAGAAGTAACCAATTATCAGACCTTTTTAACCGACGACAGTCATCCAGAAAGCGACAGCTTCTTAACAGCTGATGTGGTGATGGTTCCGGTTTACCCAGAAGATTTACCGGAAGTATTTTCCTATTTGCTGGCTGATTTTCAGCTGATGCGTCAACAAGCAGCTGACAAAAAGCTAGATATCATTTTGTTAACCAATCAAACGTATTTGGTACCGAAAATGTATCAATATTTAAAGGATCAAGTGGACGCTGCTTTCTATACTTGGATTGAAGACCACATTTTTATTAAGGATGCGATTATTCGCCGTTCTACTGATGGCACTTCGGCATCTGCAAGGAAATTATTCAGTATGGCAGCTGCCTCACTGTTAATTGAAACACCTTTACATGCGGACTTGGCTGCAGTGAACTGGATGGAGCCAGCAGAAAATGTTCCGTTGTTAAAGGAAATCAAAATTTATACCTTGAATGGTCCTCATGCGGCAACCGCATTTATCGGGCACTATACTGGATACAGTGATATTCCAAGCACGGAAGCCGATCAAGAGAACCTGCGTTTTATTCAGGAAGTAGCAGAAGAGATCAACCAAGCGTGTATAAAAGAATATAACTTAACGCAGGAAGAATTAACGCGGCTTTCAGCGATTCCGAAACTAAAAGGAGAGGTGCCAGACAGTATTAGACGCGTCGCCTTTGATCCGATTCGCAAGTTGTCCTTGAAGGATCGTCTGTGCGGCCCTATCTTACTTTGCGAAAAGCATCAACTCCCTCATTCAGCTTTGGACAAGGCGGTTGCTTTAGGCTTTAAATACAAGGACGAAGAAGATTCCAGCTCGCTTGAATTGCAAAAGCTTATTGCTGATTCAGGGATCGCCCAGGCAGTAGAGGAAATAACAGGGCTTGATCCTCAATTAGTGGCAAACATCGTCAAAGAATACGAAAAATTATAAGGGGAAGGATGGGACGTGATTTGTTCCATCCTGCACTCGTTTTTAGGGAAAGGTGAAGAATGGGCAAAATAGCTTTATAATAATAGTAGAATCTATCAAGTTTGGAGAAGGGCTATGGAAAACTATTTAATCGCAACCCACGGAAATTTGGCTAAAGAACTGATCAATACCTTGAAGCTGCTGTCAGGCGAAGCGTTGGAAAACTGTCAGACTCTTTGCGCCTATACTGAAGATCGAGACCCAGAGACTACCATTCGAACCATGATTGAACAATTAGGCGATGAGCAGCAACTAGTTGTTTTTGCGGACATGTTCGGCAGCAGTGTCAGTAATTTTTTTATGGAGTATCAAACAGACCCGCGCATTTTCCTAATCACTGGAGTGAATGTTGATTTGTTGATCAATGTGATTTTACTGAATCAGGAGCTACCGCTAGTGCAGCGTATTGAAGAGGCAATCCAGCAAAGCAGGGATCGGATGCTGCTGATTATGAAGGGGAAAAAAGATGAGTAAGTACATTTTGGTTGATTATCGGCTGATTCATAGCCGGATATTTATTAAATGGCGCAAAAAAATCGGCTTTAATGAACTGGTTGTCTGCAATGATCAGCTGGTGTCCAACTTTATGAAGAAGGCGACGTTTCGAGCGATTGTACCAAAGGATCTTAAGGTGACCTTTGTTAGCCATGAGGAGTTGAAGACCTATGAACTTGATGAGGACAGTGTCTTGCTGGTGGCAACCTTCAAAGAAGCAGTAGACTGCTGTCAGCTTTTTCCTGAGCTTGAACATATGGCTCTTTTAGCTGTGAAGGAAGAACAGTTATGCGAAAAAAATGTTGAGGAACTGGAGTCGCTAGTTACGGAAAAATTAAAAGCTGTGCTGGGGAATAGAGAAATGGTACTTTGTTTTGATTTCGATGACCAGCTTTATTGATTGGGGGGAAGAAACGTGGCAGATGTAAGGCAAGAAATATTAGAATATTTAAAAGCAAAAGAGTATAAATTGGATAAGCTGGGAGCCGAGGATTTAAAAGATTTCACGACAATTCATATCGCTAATTCCTTGTGTATCAGCCGTGGATTGGCCTCGCAATACTTGAATAGTTTGTTTAAAGAGAAGAAACTGGTAAAAATTCAATCAAAGCCGGTGTACTTTTTAGAGGTTTCATCGGTTGAGCAGTTCTTCGGTCTGACTGTCAAAAAGAACATTTTCGATGGGATTGAGGAATTTGTCGACTATTTAACCAATGAACGAGATGCTAAGGAAGATTTCTACGAAGCCATTGGACATGATCTCAGCCTTGCTTATCCGCTGTCCCAGTGCAAAGCGGCGCTGGAATATTCAGAGGAGGGAATTCCCTTTATTCTGCATGGCGCTAGAGGGACAGGTAAAAGCTTCATCGGTTACCTTATCTATAAATATTGTCTGATCAAAGAACTGATTCCCCCCAGCAGCAAGATGCTCATCGTCACCTGTAAAAACTTCGACAAAACCGCAGCTACGATCGGGATTGAAGAAATCTCCCCAACGTTAAAACGAAACGCGAAGCTGAAAAAGGTTTCGGAAATAGCCCAAAATTTGTCTGAGCATACGCTGATTTTCTTTGATGATTTGGACTACTTGGATCACTTTACTCAATATTTGCTGCTGAATCAGTTTACGAAACAATTTCGCATGTTTGCTTCAGCCCTTCAAATTGAAACCATGAACGAAGCTGTACGGAATCAATTCCCCATTTCCGTTGAACTGCCGTTGCTGGAAAATCGTTCACTGGTAGAAAAGAAGCAATTTTTACGGACAGCGATGTTTAACGAGGAACGCAAACTGAAAAAAAGTCTTAAGATTACGCAAAGTGCCATGAATTTTCTGCTGCAGGCCGCCTTTGAAGGAAACCTGATTGACTTTAACAATTTGCTTATTTCCAGTGCCGTGTTTTCTAACAGTGACAGCAGCCAGGAGATCATCATCAATCGCATGTCTTTACCCAATGAACTCCCGATCAATGAAGCACTCGGTATTTCTCCGGGTAATGAAGAGGTGTTGTTAAGTCCCAATGACATTGTCGTGGATAATTTTGCGGAAGTGCTCAGCAGCTTTAGTAAAAAGCTGTTTCGGCAACTGACTCAGCAGTTGAATCACAGCTTTGATGAAGAAGCGTTTGTCAAACAAGCCTATGGCACTTATGCCGAGCTGGCGGATTATTTGATTTACGAGCAAAATTATAATAATGGTAAAATCAATGCGCTTCAGCATGCGATTACTGAACTGTTTACTCAGTTCAGTACCGCCAACCGAATCATGATTCCGGCCAATTTTATGGTTGTACTAGCTAGGTATCTTTTTTCAAAATATCAATTGAAAAGCTCTGAGGCCGGGGGTTTTACTGATGAGCAAACCAATCAGATAAATTATTATCTAGAGATTCATTTCAAGGATCAGAGTTATCTAGCAGAAGAATTGCTGATTAAGCTGGAAAGTGCCCTGAATCTAACGTTGGATAGTACCGATAAATTATTGCTGTTCATCAATATTGCCCGCTACAACACTAACATGGTCATCAACCGGAATTTGTGCTTCATCATCTGTCATGGCTATTCGACCGCTAGTTCGATAGCAGATGTAACCAACTCAATTTTAGGAAAAAAAATATACACCCCTATTGATATGCCAATTGACAGCAATGCCCAAGACATTTTAAAAAAATTGTATGATTATTTGTCGAAGTATCAACAGCTTTCCTATGAACGCATTGTCGTTTTAATTGACATGGGGTCTTTGTCCGAAGTAGGGGTAATGCTGAAGGATTTCGCTGACGCTAATATTTATCTGATTGATAATGTAACTACTTCGCTGGCTTTGGAAATTGGACTGCATGTTGGACAAAACACGCTGATGGATAAAGACATGGAAGAAATCTGTGGAGCTTGTACCTGTAAATATGTGAAATTTGAATCTGGCAAAAAGAAGGATGCTGTATTGTTTATTTCCGACATCAACAGCAACATGGCCGAAGAGTTCTCGCTGCTGTTCAAGAAAAGCCTGCCAGTATCCAGCGATATAACCATTGCACCGATTGACAGCCGGGTGGTCAATGACCGAAATCTTTGGAATGAGACGAAAGAAGAGTACAATGTTCTATTCATTTCAGGAATGAGCAATCATAAGATTAATGATGCTGAGTTTATTCCGATTGAAGAAGTAATCACGCAAGAAGCGCTAGAAAAGGTAGAGCAGATCTTTCAAACTAAGTCCAGTATGTCAAATGAAGAAATTGAAATTTTCCAAAAGAATTTGGCGAAATCCTTTTCCTTGGAAAATATTATTGAGAGTATTACATTTCTCGACCCTATCAAATTGTTTCATTTGGTTGAAGATTCTATTTATCAGCTGGAAATTCATTTGGCACAGAAATTTTCAATTGGAACTAAGATGGGACTGTACATTCATGTAAGCTGTTTGATTGAAAAGCTGGTAACTAAGCAGCGGGTTATTTCATATGAAGGCATTCCTTCACTAGCTGATCCGGCGATGGAACAAAAAATAATGGATAGTTTTATGAATATCAAACGAGCCTTTGATATTGAAATCCCAAAAAGCGAGATTGATTACATCGCTTATTACATTTATGGTTGATGGAATAAGCAAACTTTAACAAGATAAATGTTCATCTTAGTTTATATTTTAGGTCTCAAAATTCTATCAAGGAGAAAGAAGAAAAGGGGATTTTGGATCTAGTTCAAATGAATATTAATATTTCACAATGTAATAATCATCACTGGTAGGAATCTTGAAATGAGAAATCTACTTTTTTCAGCTCTTTGGCATATAGGACTTATAGAACAAAAGAAGAACATCTAAGGTAGGATTGCTTTTCTACTTTAGATGCTTTTTATTTAATAGACATTCGAGCCAATTTTATAATTCGACAACCAGAGATTAAATACGAATTATTTCGCTGATTAACATTTTTTAGTTTATTCCATCACTGTATGTTCGATTTATTGTCATTTTTTTAAAGCTTATGAATTCGTATGCGAAGCGCTTTAACGCTTTAATATGAGTGCACATTTCTATTTCGACATTTGAATAAGGTAACTCTAGGGCTAATAGAATGATTTTCCCTCAGACTTAGAAATTATAGTGCTCTTTTTCCAATAGTTTTAAACTAGAGCTCAATAAAGCTTCTCTAATATTGTAAAATCTATTTCAACAAAATTATGTCTATCAGTAAAAATGGCTGTTTTGCTCTACGGGGCCTTATTACTTCTCAAGACGTTCTTGCTATAATATGATCAGCCCCAGTGTCATTATCTCCTAAATGGTTAATTAAACTTTTTTGAAATTTTCCATCAGAAAATGAATCATCATATTCTCTTACTCCTATTAAGAATGTCCATTCTAATTGTAAAGATATGATAATCATGGGTGATATTACCGCTTGTAAATACTTATATAACGTTTAGTTTATTTGCTTTGAAAAACATTCGAAAATTAGCGATTAAGCCCACAACTCAACTGAAAGTTGTTTCTTAACTACTCATTTTAAATTAAAAGGAGAAGATTTCTAGAAATTCTTGAAGCAGATCCATACATGACTATTTCTATCTGTCATTTGCACCATTATATTTGTTAGTTGAGTCATTTGTGCTGATTATTCGAAATCTAAATACAGATTAACTTGTTACATCAATTCTAAATAAATGCAAAACAATCAGAAGAATCGTAAATATATTTGAAAAATAATAGATAAGTATGTCACACTAGCTGTATTTTTCCAATTGATCATGTATAGATATTTCTATAATTGTTTATGGTTCTAATTCATTATCATTTATGACTAAAGTTTGCTTTGTTTTTACTCAAACTTATTTTTCAGAGACTCCTTCATGGTAGATAAAAAACAGGAAAACGTAGGATTTTCAATTACTTTGTTAACCAATTTTTCACTTTGTAAAAAGGTCGTCAAGTAATCCCAAAACTGTAATTCTTTCGGATTATTTTTTGCAATCGAAACTAACAGTATGATTCGAACAGAGTTTTTTTTATCCCATAGCACATCATTTTTCAAAACAACAACAGAAACAAATGTTTCATCCGAATTAGGTGTTAAAGTATGTGGTGTGGCAACTCTATTTCCAAAATAAGTGCTGACCATCTCCTCACGAGCATGAACAGACTCGCCAAAACTCTTATCCAATTGATATTTGTCTACTGCCTTTTCAATTACTATCTTTAAAGCTTCTTCTTTAGATGAAGCTTCTCCATAAAAAAAACAATCCTTAGTAAATTTGCTCAAAATAGAATTATAGTTTGTATACCCTTGAATTGCCAATTCTATTTTGCGTAAATCTTGTTCGGTGGGAAATATATTGATGCTAGGTACGATATTCTGATATTTTTCAAGATAATCTTCAGTAGTAAATACAGCATCATATTCATTGACTTTAATAGTAGAATCGATCATTTGTGGAGCAACGAAGTCGATCACTTCTAATTGATTGGGCAGCCAATTAAGTATTTTATGCTTCAATAGAATAGTTTCTGACTTTCGTAATGAAGTTAGAATCAATATTTTCTTTCCCACAGAAATAGATAAGTAGTTTTCCATTCCATAATTAAAGTAGAGTGTTAAAAACGACGTTTCATCTTTAGATACTACAAAATTGAATTTTTCTTTGATTAATAACGAGAAATAGAGTGCAATATCATATGCTTGAGGAAACGACTTTTCTATTTCTGAATGAAGTGGATTTTTCAATTGAGTGCCAGATTGAATTCGATAAAATAATGGAACTAAATGCAACGCTAGTAACAACCTTAAATTATCTACAGAATCAAAATTAATTGAGAATTTCTGATAAATGGATTCAAAAGCAATATCAATAAACTGATTTATATCTTCTTGAAGACGATTATTTCCTGTGTAATCGAGTTTCCCTAAAATAATTTGTGTTAAAAGATTGACTTCGTTTATGTAGTATTCATCTTTCATTGTATGAGTTGGAATGAAGGATGAGAGAATTTCATCTGCAATGGTATACTCATCAGTTGAAGATAAGTCTTGATCGAATGTTTGCTCGATGAAGTGAAAACTTTGTGTCCTCTGCAAAGATCGAGATACATGAGCAGTAATATTTAACAAGGTTTCCTCGTTAATTCGGTATTTATACTTAATGAAAGTGTCGGCTACAATTGTATAAATTTCATTTGTTTTTTCAGGGAAACGTTGCCCTAATTTATAGTCAAGTCCGATTTTTGCGATACAAGTTCGTTTATTCAATTCACTTCCCTTAATTTTGTATCCTAAATTTGTTTTGTATTCAAGTTTTAACTGATATTTTGCAAGAATTTTTTTCGCTTCAGTTATATGATTATAAAGAGTGGTCTCACTAATGAAAAATTTTTCTGTTAAATAATATTTACTCACATAGTCAGACTGATCCAGTAAAAATTTAATAATTGAGTTAGCACGATTATATGTATGATCATTTGAAAGCGGGGGCCTTTTTTTTATAAGAGCTAAGTCTTCCTTAAATTGTGTTCTATCTAAAATTGTTAATTTCGTTCCTTTACTAGGTAAGGTTTCTAATTGAAAAGAAGGGTGCAATTGGCTAAACTCTTTTATCGATTTTAACTCAGTCAAAATAGTTCGGATGCTGACATTAAAATTTTTTGCTGTTTTTTTTGCAGTAATATAATTGTCTTTATTATGAGTATAGTACTCTAAAATTTGAGCTTGTCTCGTTGAAAGTTTCATTGTTTATCTCCTCCACTTCTTATTCATAGTATTAGTATATAGTATTTTTTTCTTTTAGAATTCATTAAATTGCAGGAATATTCCTGCAATTTAATGAATTTTTTTTTGGTATTCTTTGCAGGAAGTCCATGCAAAAAGAATGAAGAAAACTTGATTTGTTGAATGATATAGTAGGTCTATAAACCAAAGCGGTTATTATAAAGCATCTAATAAAAGTAAAGGAGGTATGACATTGTTTCCGATAGTAATTGCAACACATGGAAATTTAGGAAAAGAGCTTATCGAAACATCAAAATTGATTATGGGCGAGCAAGAAAAGTTGTTTTCTCATTGTCTTCATCAAGGAGATGACTACACACTTTGGAGACAAGAACTACAGGCCATTTTGAAAAAATTAAATAAAGACAAAGGAGTACTCGTACTGACAGATTTATTTGGAGGGAGCCCTTCCAATTCGGTCGCACGCTTTTTAGAAGATCCCAGTATTGAATGTGTAACTGGTGTCAATTTACCAATCTTATTGGAAGCTTTAAATACTCGTGAACAAACTAATAATTTGGAAGAAGTTAAACAACAGTGTATTGATTCAGGAAAAAATAGCATTTTTGATTTGTTTCTTTTTTTAGATCAGCGTATCACAGAAAGTAAGAAGTAAGTATATTGGGATTTATTCTTACAATGGAAAAGAGGAGAGAACATTGGGAAATATCAAACTTGTACGTATTGATAGTAGACTGATTCATGGGCAAGTAATCACTAAGTGGATTCCTATTACAGGATCAAAGACGGTGATTATAATTGATGATGAATTGTACAAAGACGATTTTATGGGACAGATTTATGCATCAGCAGCTCCTAAAGGAGTGAAATGTTCAATTTTAAGTGTTAATGAAGCAATAAAAAGACTTCAAGAAGACCGATTGAGTGAAGGGAATACTATGATTCTATTCCAAGATATTGAAAATTGCTATCAAGCGTTTAAAAAAGGCTTTACATTCAATGATCTTCAATTAGGAGAACTTCCTAAAAAAGGGGAGAGAATAAATGTTTTTAAAGCTATTTCTTTCGATTTGAGCGAAGCGCTAAAACTGAAGGAAATTTCAGATTCTGGAGTGGATGTTGTACTTCAGCCAGTTCCTGAATTATCAAAAACAAAACTAGAAAAAGTTCTTAAGCAGTTCAAATTGTAATAAATAAGAAAAATGGGGGGGGAATTAGCATGAAATTGGTTATGTCAATTATTGCGGGATTATGGTATTGGATTGGTCTTTCTAGACCAGGATACACATTACAGAATTTTATTATCCAACCGTTAACAATGTCTGTAGTTTTTGGTCTGATTTATGGTGATGTAAAATCTGCTTTAATCATTGGTGCAGGAATTGAAATGGTATATGTAGGATTAGTTCACACTGGGGGAAATGTTTCTGTAGATGAATGTTTGGCAGGAGTTATAGCTATCCCATTGGCATTAACTTTAAATCTCAGTGCTGAAACAGCAATTGCGCTTGCCGTTCCATTTGGACTTTTGGGAAGCTTAATGGATCAGCTGAAACGATTTATTAATGGTTATTTTACAACGTTAGCTGATAAGTATGCTGCTGAAGGAAATGCCAAAGGAATAAGAAATTGTGCATGGGTTTATCCAGTTATTGTCGGTTTCTTTTTGAGATTTCCACCAGCTTTTATTATCAATTTTTTTGGAGCCGATCTTGTTCAGAGTGCTCTTGACTCGATGCCAGTATGGTTAACTAATGGAATGAGCGTTGCTGGTGGTGTGTTACCAGCACTGGGCTTTAGTATTTCCATGATTGTTATTGGGAAAAAGAATTACATTCCATTCTTTATCGTCGGTTTCTTTTTAATCCAATATTTCGAAATCTCGATTATCGGGGCAGCAATTTTCGGGGTCTGTATTTCATTGTTAATCGTATTGCTACGCAGAGAGAGCAATCTTAAGGAAGGTGAGGCATAATGAAAAATCAAGAAGCTGAAGTATCAACACAAAATGATAGTGGGAAGGTGGATAAACTTGACAAAAAAACTTTGAATCGAGTATTCAATCGTTGGTATATGACTTGTGAAATGTCAAACTCATTTGAGAGGTTACAAACTGTTTCTTTTTGCTATAGTATGATTCCAGCACTAGAAAAATTGTTCACTACACCTGAAAGTTTTAAAGAAGGTTTGATTCGACATATGAATTTTTTCAACACGGAGGCTATTTGGGGGACCCCTATCCATGGAATTGTAGTAGCGATGGAAGAACAAAAATCCAACAATGAAGATATTCCAGATCCGGCGATTATGGGTTTGAAAACAGGATTGATGGGACCATTAGCAGGGATTGGGGATACACTGACTTGGGGAACAATCAAAACCATAATTTATAGTATTGCCATTACATTCGCAATGGAAGGGAATATACTAGCTATCTTTATTGCTGCGCTCTTCCCAATTGTCACTTACTACATCTCTAAAGTCTTATTTCACTTAGGTTATTCTGTAGGAAAAGATTCTGTAAAAAATCTTTTGCAAAGCGGATTAGTTCATGAGTTGATATCTGGAACAGGTATTTTAGGATTATTCATGATGGGGGCTTTATCAGCGCAATATGTTCACTTGGAAACCCCCTTAAAATTTAATGTAGGGAATGGTAATTCAATAGTACTACAAGATATTTTAGATAGTATCGCTCCTGGAATTCTGCCTATCGCTGTCGTATTTGGTCTATTTTTTCTTGTAAAAAGTAAAAAGGTCAATTACAGTGTGATTTCGCTAGGTACTATTGCAATTTGTATTTTAGGATCTTTTATAGGAATTTTTTAGATTATTAATAAAAAAATTGGAGGAAACATAAATGAAGAAAAGTCTTGTCATTGTAGGTGCTGGCAAAGAAGGTAAAGGAACGCTTGGGGATATGTTTACAGAAGCAGGAAATTATCAAATTACTTTTTTGGACAAAAACCCCGACGTGATTACTTCGTTAATGAATAATAACAAATATACTGTTGAAGCTTATTATTCAGATCGAAACGAGAAACGAGAAGTATCAAATTATCAGTCCTACTTACTTGATCAAGATCATGCGTGTGAAGATGTTTTAGTTGAAGCAGATTTAGTAATGTTAGCCTTGTATCCAGAAGATATTCCAGAAGCAGTGAAATTTTTAAGAAAAGCTCTTAAAATGAGAATCTCAAAAAATCCTGAGAAACTATTGAGCATCGTCAGTTGTACGAATAAAAACCATATTATGCCAGAAATATATCAATATTTTGTTGAGGGATTAACCGAACTTGAAAAGAATTGGTTTGACAAAAATGTTGCTTTAAGAGATATGATTGTGAGACGAAGTTCTAATGCAAAAACAACTGCTGATTTATTCCTGACAACAAAAGTTCTTGAGACATTATTGATTCAAAAACCATTAAATGTCGATATTAGTGATGTAAAATGGATTCAACTTGTAGATGATTTAGAAGATTTAAAAGATATAAAACTTTTTACTCGAAACGGGCCTCACGCTACTTCGGCTTACGCTGGGTATTACAAGGGGTATTCGACAATTGGAGAAGCTAAAAATGACCCAGAGATTGCACAACTAATGGATACTGTACTAGAAGAAACAAAGAAGGCTGTAATGGCCGAATATAATAATCCAGAAGAAAAGCTTGATATTTTTCTTGGTCACCTTGATTTACCTAGTGAAGAAGAGCCCGAATTAATTAGTAGAGTAGGGTTTGATCCTTTGAGAAAATTATATAAGGGAGACCGCTTAACCGGAGTGGCTCAAATTTGCGAGAAGCACAGTTTATCTTATGATGGAGTTGCTAGGGCAATCGCATTTGGCGTGCTCTACGATGATCCAGAAGATGAAAGCGCAACAAAAATGAAGAGATTACTAGAAAAACAAGGAGATGAAGAAGGAATAAGTCAAATTTTAGGATTACCTGCGACAAGTCCTATTACCAAAAAAGTCGTCAACCTTTATCAAAGTCTAAAAAAATGAGCAGACAATATGGATGTTAAAGGGATAATTTTTGATATGGATGGTGTACTGATTGACAGTGAGCCTTTAAATAAAAAATTTAGCGAATTATTTTTCACTGAGAAAGGTTATGTTATTCCTAAGGAAATAGGAAATACTTTTTTAGGAGCTACCCAACAAGAAATTTGGCGTAATATTAAAACTTTGTTTCCCGAAGTTGATACAGACGAATTACAAAGAGAAATGGAAGAAGCTAAAGATAGTTTAAATATTAATTATGAAAGTTTAGTATTCGAAGGGCTACATGAGATGCTGTATTTTTTTAAACAAAAAGACTTGAAGTTAGCAGTTGCCTCATCCACATCAAGTAGTAAAGTAGTTGAAATTTTGTCAAAATGTCAACTACATGATTATTTTGATGTTATAGTTGGAGGGGACACCGTTAGTAGAAGTAAGCCTCATCCTGATATATTTAATTACACAGCAAAGCAATTACAACTCTCAACCAATTCTTGTATAGTTATTGAAGATTCAACTAATGGGATTACAGCAGCTCGTTCGGCAGGAATGCTAGTGATAGGAAAAAAACATGATGTGATTTCTCAAGATATTTCTCAAGCTAACTTTATTTTCAAAAGTTATTTTGAATTATTGAACAAGATTAAAAGTGATTTGTTCAAAAAATAGTTTCGGTATGAATCCTGATAAATTTTATTATTTTATTGTGTTAACTTAAACGAATACATCAATTATCCTATTGTCGAGACAATCTATACACATATCATATATAGTAGAATCTTTTACTCGAAACATCTAAACACCAGATGTTTCGGGTATTTTTTATGATTAGACAGTTAAAAAAATAGAAAAAACTAGGAGAATATGAAATGCTCCCTGTTAAGTAGACAGGTAAAAAACAAAAATAATATTGTTCAGGAATCGAGTTTATCGATTTCTGTTTTTTATGCGGCTTGCTTTCTGAACTCATTTGGTGAAAGCTCATTCAGTGTTTCAGAGTAGCGATAATTATTGAAGTATCACACATAGCTACACACAGAACTCTTTAACTCATCAAAATTCTGATAACTTTCTTGATAGAATTTCTCTTCTTTAAACGTGCCTCAAAAACGTTCAATTGGTTGATTTTCCAGACAACGTCCATCCATGACTTCTGAAATGACTTGATATATTTCTTTTGGAGAACACAGACTTCTCTTAGTCATACAAAAAAATCCCTATAAAGTAGATTTGGAATTTTTGTTTTTTTCCTTGTCCACTTAATAGAGAGCATATCAATACCTTATATCTTTCTATCTTTTCTTTTTACTTATCAGCAGGTAATTATTTTTGTGGAGGCGGATAATTTATTCAATGCGCTTTCTTCAGCTTCTTTATTGGTGATCAAAGCGGTGATTTCTGACCAATCACAAATTTTGTATAAGCTTTTACGCTCAAATTTTGTGTAATCACCTAAGATATAACGCTTCTCAGAATGGTTGATAATCGCCTGATCGACAAAGACATCTGAGGAAGAAGGACTAGTCGGTCCATCTAAATTACTAAAGCCGTCCGTTCCCAAGAAACACAGGTCCACTTGGATTTGATTGATCTGAGAGACAGTCCATCCGCCAAAAACGGAAGAGCTTCGTTCTCTTAATTCTCCGCCGAAAAGGAAGACCTGATTTTTTGATTTGATCAATAAACTCGCTACAGGGATAGAATCAGTAAAAATCTTATACCCAGATTTGGATGCCAAGAGCTGTGCTAGCTCCAACGTAGTGCTGCCAGTGCCGATGATGATTGAACTGTTATCAGGAATAATCTCTAACGCTTTTTGAGCAATCATTTTTTTGTATTGAGCATTTTCTTTTTCCCGAACCTGAAAGGAATGTTCAATCGCATTTTGTTTTAACGTTGCACCTCCATGACTTTTTACCAATAAGCCTTTATTCTCTAAATATGTAAGATCCTTTCGAACAGTCTCATATGTAACAGAATATTTTTCAGCTAGTTTGCTAACATGGACGGCTCCTTCTTTCATCAATTCTTCTAGAATCAATTCTCTTCTTTCTTCCATTAACAACAATTGAATCACCTCGATTTTATTCTCTACAAGAAATAGCATATCATAAAACCAACTAAAAACAATCTGAAACACAATTAGGTTGGTTTAGATTGGTATTATATTGGCTAATCAAGCGAAAAAACTAATTAAAACCAATAAAAAAGCATTGACACCAATTAAAACCAATTGTATGATGTGTTTGTAAATAAGTAAACGGATTCAGGAAGGGGTTTTATCATGAAAACCAAAATTGCACTCGCTTGTGATGATTTAGGCTTTGATACAAAGGAGGCGTTAAAAAAATATTTGATTGAGGAAAAAAATGCAGAGGTGGTCTATGATCCAGTTCAGGTACCAGAGGACGGAATCAACACATTTGCAAAATTGGCAGATGAAATGTCTGTCTTGATTCAAAAAGATGTCTGTCGCTTAGGGATTTATATTTGTGGGACCGGTATTGGGTTTACTTGCCAAGCAAACAAGCATTGGGGCATTCGTTCAACAGCAGTAACGAATCCATATTCTGCGAAACGCGCACGTTTAAGTAACAATGTTCAAATCATTGGTTTAGGTCTGCGGGTAAATGGGTTAGAATACATGAAGCAGATTGTGGATGCTTGGTATGATGAGCCGTTTGATTTTGAAACTGCTCGAGAAAACTCAAAAAACAATTTGTTGGAAGCAGAAAAAAATGACAATCTATTATTGAAGAAACCAGATCATGTCGCATGGAACATGGGATTCAGACCAGATTAAAGGAGGGAAGCTAGTTTACTAGCGCAAAAAAATGGAATTTATTACACAGTTTATCAATGACTTAGGCAATTTTATTTTCATTCCGATCATTTTTCTAATCTTCATGGTAGCTTTAGGCAGACCATTAGCTGAAGCCATTCAATCAGCGATGAAGGTTGGAATTGGTTTTATCGCTTTATCAATGGTTATTGGTTTTATGTTAGAGAAGATGGAACCGGCAATTACTGGATTAGCAGGCAAGACTGGTTCTTCTTTAGACGCAATTGATGTAGGTGGTGCAGCGACTGCTGTCATGGGCTTCGGATCGAATATGGGAGCCATCATCATACCGCTCTGTGTGGCTATCAATTTGCTATTGCTTGTATTTAAAATCACAGACTGTGTGAACGTTGATGTCTTCAATCTTCATCAGAATGCTTCGATGGGTGCAATCGTTGCTGTTTACTCAGGAAACTTCTTGTATGGTGTATTGACGGCAGGTTTGTTCCACGTTTGGGCATTGATCGCTGCTGATTTAGGTGCAAAAAACAATGAAAAATTCTTTGGTTTGCCACAAGGGGTATCAATTTCTCACCCGGTTGCGAACACCTATTTATTATTTGCGTATCCATTCAACTGGATTTTTGACCGTATTCCTGGGTTACGTAATTTAAACGTAACTGCAGAAACCATCCAAAAACGCTTTGGTGTACTAGGCGATCCAACGGTTGTCGGGTTTATGTTAGGAACATTGCTTGGATTGTTTGGGCTTGACTGGAACAGTCCTTACCACACAATTATTTCTAGTGTTCAATTGGGAATGTATTTAGCTGCTGTTATGCTGCTGTTGCCAAAAATGACATCGATTATGATGGAAGGGTTAGTACCATTATCAAATGCGGCACGTAAAAAATTAGTCAAACGTTTCCCAGACCGCGATATTACTGTTGGGATGGATACTGCGTTGATCGTAGGAAACCCATCAGTTATCTCTTCTGCTTTACTATTGATTCCAGTAATGGTCATTCTTGCCGTCGTATTACCAGGCAACCGCGTGATGCCTTTAGGTGATTTGTCACAATTTGTCTTCTTCATCGCTTGTATGGTACCAGTCTTTAAAGGGAACATCATCCGGACGTGGTTGTCTTCAGTTATCTTGTTCGGTAGCGGATTGTACATTGCTTCTTGGATGACACCAGCTACAAATGAATTATTCCAAAAATTTGGCGCAGGAGCACAAGAAAATGTGATGTATTCTTCATTGAATCCATCAGCCAATCCATTTACCGGCTTGTTTGCGGCAGCTTCTCATATTGGAATCTTCGGCTATATCTTGATCGGTTTACTGTTGATCTCGATCGGCTACCTTTTGAAAAAGAAAGAACGTTCACAGCTTCAAAATGATGTAACAGTGTAGTATATTAAAATAACAATTATAAGAAAGCGGGAATTAAAATGGATAAAAAAATCTTAGTCGTATGTGGAAATGGAATCGCATCATCATCAATCATGGTCTCAGTTTTGGAAGATTACTTAAAAGAACAAGGAATTAGTGGTGTGGATGTACAGAAATCATCTTTGATGGATTGCAACGCGGAAAAATACAATAGCTATGACTTGATCGTTTCTTCAACTAAAATCGATAACCCAGATGTGACCACCAAAGTAATCGTGGGTGCAGGATTACTTACCGGAATTGGTGAAGATGAGATTTTTGATGAAGTAAAAGCAGAAATGGCTAAGTAGGGTAAACGAATGGAAATTTTTGTGAATGATGCTGCGAATAATGTGAAGAGCTATCAGGAGGCTATCCAGTTGTCAGGGGGAAAACTTGTTGAGGCCGGCATGATCGACCCTCAATATATCGATGCTTGTATTGATCGGGAAGCGGATTTTCCCACTGGCTTGCTTTTAGCGAACGGTGAAGGGATCGCAATGCCTCATGGTAATTCAGACTTGGTAAAAAAAGACAGCTTGAGTGTTGTTCGAGCGAAGAATCCGATTGAATTTGGCAGAATGGAAGACAAGGATCAAAAGGTCAACTGTTCCCTAATCTTTAATCTTGCCTTAGCTTCAGGGCAACAGCATTTAAGTATTTTACGAAAACTGATTGGGTTATTTCAAGATGAAGCATTTGTCAAAACCTGTCAAACGGCTTCTAAAGAAGAAGTTCAATCATTTATCGCTAATCAATTAGCAGAATAATTTTTTGACGGATGGGGCATTTACCATCCGTCTTTCTTTAAGAAGGGGAGGATAATGAAAAATGAAATTTTTTAATGAGATTATTGATGAAGTCATGAAGGTTGGAAACGAAATAAGCGATCAGCAGGTTGATGATTTCCTAACGTCAATTCAATCGGCAAAGCATATTTTTTTAGCAGGTGCAGGCCGTTCAGGATTAATGATTCGTGGGTTTGCTAATCGACTACTGCATTTAGGCTATTCAGTGAGTATCGTTGGGGAGATCAGTTCGCCCCATACTAAACCAGGAGACCTTTTTATTATTGGTTCTGGTTCTGGCGAAACGACCAGTTTGGTTAATCAAGCGGAAATTGCGAAAGCGAACGGTGTTTTGATTGGTCTTGTCACTGCGAATGCTGAATCGACTTTAGGGAAATTAGCCGATAGTATCATTGTGATTCCTGCTCAATCTAAACAGTCTGATGCCGCAACTTTGCAACCAATGGGTTCTCTGTTTGAACAAACAAGCTTGTTCCTATATGATAGTTTGGTTTTAAATTTAATGGAAAAAACAGGTGAGACAAACCAAACGATGAAACCACGTCATGCCGATTTAGAGTAATTTTTGTATTTATTATCTGAAAATCCAGTTGCTTGGTTTCTATCAAAATGCCTTGTTTAGTCATTTTGTCGGAGATATTCTAAGTGCCTGGATTTTTTAACTGAGAAATTTTACTTTAAATACTGTTCTTTTATATGATGATAAAGTTTAATATAATGAATATACAGATTGTATTGCTTGTTATTGATCAATGGCAATTTGTAGTTCATCCCAATCGGTAAATTTTTTTTAACACTTTTTGGGAGAAAAAGAATAGCTTTAAGACGTGAAAGCGCTTATTATTTTTGTGAAGGGAGATGATATCGTTGAGTGATCGTAGTTTAGACATTCTGCAGCAATTAATTAAGCAAAGAAGCATCCAAGAAACGGAATTATCAAAGATGTTTGATCTTTCAGCCAGACAGTTATCTTATAGTATTGATGCTATCAATGAAAAATTGATGGAGAATCAGCTGCCTGTCATTGAAAAGCGTCAGGGTTGCTATTATGCGAAAAATGAAGCGGCAGAATACTTAACGATCCAACAATCCATTCAGGATATTATTTTTTCTAAAGAAGACCGCGTTTTTTTACTTCTTATTATGATTCTGACACGAACCGAAGAATTATCATTGGATCATTTTTGTATTGAAATGCAAATCAGTAAAAATACTGCTTTGGCAGATATCAAAAAAGCCAAAGAGCTTTTAGCCAAGCATCAGCTGAAAATTGAGTTCTCTCGTAAAAAGGGGTATGTCATTGATGGAAATGAATGGGATAAGCGCATTGTTCTTTTTCATGCTATCACGAGGATCTATAAGTATTATGGCGAAAAAGTGACGGAAGAATTACTGGAAGGCTCAAAAAAGTATCTAGAACAGGTCAAAAATGATGTCCTAAAAATCGAGAAATACATTGGTGTGAAGTACACCGATGAAGATTTTTATCCGTTGATTTATTTTATCGCCTCATTGTTTATTCGGATCGAACGAGGGCAATTAATTGATGCCGCTAGAATAAGTGAACGTGAAGAGATCGAACGCACTAAGGAATATCAGTCGCTTTCCTATATTACAACAGACTTTCCGGATTTACCTGAGGATGAAAAGAATTTTATCGCACTGCAATTATTGAGTTCAAACGTCCGTAATAAAGGAATGGTCTCAGAAAAAGAACTGCCATTACTGGCAAACTCTTTATGGGAATTCTTGATCGAGTTTGAAACGAATACCTTTTTAGTACTATCTGATAAGAAGGATTTATTGAAAAAGCTGTTGAACCACTTTAAACCTGCTTATTATCGAATCAAGTATGATCTTTCAACTGAAAATGTCTTGTACGACAAGATTCGCTCAGAATACAAAGTCCTGCATGACTTTGTTCGTCAATCGATCAGACCATTGGAGGAGTTCTTTGAAACAGAAATTGCGGATGAAGAAATTGCCTACATCACATTATTTGTCGGCGGTCACTTGATTGGCAACGATCACAATGATCTGGAAGAAAAGATTGTTAAAGCGGTGATCTTGTGCCCAAATGGTATTTCCATGTCCAAACTGATTGAAAAGAAATTGAAGGATATTTTCCCCGAGTTCTTATTCTATCCAACCAATTCAGTGAGAGAATATAAGACCTTTGTTTTGCCTCATGATATTGTATTTTCAACGGTACCAGTGGAATCAGAAAAAAAAGTGTATTTGATCAGTGAGATTCTCAGTAAGGGTGAGCAGTTAAGGTTGCGCCAAGACGTGATCAAAGATTTGTATCACTTGGACTTTTCTGGTGTTCGCTCGACTGACATTCTGACTGTCGTTAAACAATACGTGACATTGGATAAGAAAGTTGAGGGAACGATCTTAGAGGCTCTAGATTCTCTTTTACTAGGAGAACAAAAGGGCGCTAAAGCTGACGAGATGATTTCTAAGAATGAGTTATCGCAAGTCATTAAGGAAGAAAATATTCTATTCATGGAGGATGACGTCTCGTGGGAAGCCATTTTACGCAAAGCGAGCCAATGCTTGATCGATCAACAAATCGTTACTGACGAATACACATCCGCATTACTAAAGGAATATCGCGATCAGCCGGCGTATATCATGCTGCGGCAGCGAATCGTATTGCCTCACTTAGACCCAATGCTGATCGAACAAAAATTGGGCGTATGTATCGTTGTGTTGAAACAAGGGGTGCAATATCAAGATAAGAAAATTCATGTCGTCACTGTCTTGACCACACCAGATAAGACGAGCCATTTAACGATTTTGTATCATATCAATCGAATGGCAAAGGATGCAGAATTCATTGAACAGCTAATCGCGCTGGAGGATGAAGGTAAAATTAAAGAAGCAATCCAAGGATTTTCTTCAGAGCAAGAAGATTAATTGAGATGAATAAAAGATGCGAGAAATCGTGTCTTTTTTGTTTGCTTTTCTCGAGAAGAAAAGCTCGATAAAGTCGAGAATAAGCTTCATCACAATGGCACTTCTCAAACCGACATTTTTTGGACAAAACGCAGATAGAATTATTTGTTGAAAGCGCTTATGATTTAGACAAGGAGTTAGCAACTAACTCGAATAACTAAAAAGGAGTAGGGTTCATGTTAAAAGATTATGTGAAAGAAGAATTGGTTTTTCTTAATCTAACTATTTCTGATCGAGCTGAATTGTTTAAAAAGCTTTCAACATTTTTTCTCGATAAAGGATATGTCAATGAAGGCTTTTACGATTTCATCGTTGAACGGGAAGAAAATTATCCAACAGGGTTAGATTTAGAAACCCACACCGTTGCTATCCCACATGGCAATCCAGAATTTATCAAACAGTCGTTTATTTCAGTCGTTACGTTAACACAGCCAATCAAAATGAAGAAAATGGAAAATGCTGATGAAGAAATTGAGGTCGATTTGTTCTTTGTCTTAGGATTAAATGATGGGATGCAACATTTGCAGATTTTGAAACAAGTCATTGGATTGATTCAGCAAGAAGAATTTGTTCAGGCAATCAAGGAAGCGCAGACAACTGAAGAAGTAATGGAAAAAATCAACGGCATGGCCGTAGAAAAATAATGGAGGAAATAAAGATGAAAAAAGTAAATATTTTAGTAGCATGTGGAAGCGGCGTTGCAACATCAACAGTAGCAGCAGATGAGGTCAAAGCATTATGCAAAGAAAATGATATTCATTTTAGCTTAAGTAAATGCAGTATGGTGGAATTACCAACGCAGAGCCAAAATGCCGATATCGTATTGACAACCAACAATTTCAAAGGTGATTTGGATGTGCCAGTTATGAGTATTATGGGCTTTGTCACCGGGATCAATGAAGCGAAATTAAAGAAAACATTGCTGGAAAAACTGCAAGAAATCCAAAATGCATAAAAAAGTATACGGTTCCACTTTTGCCTGAGAAACGAAGTGGAACAGTATACCTCATAAAACGTTTGAACTTATTTTAACATATAGAAATGAAAAAGTGATTTTTCAACTATTGATTCAATTGAATGGATAAGAATATAAAGGGAACAGGACTTATTAGGAGGATAAAATGGATAAACTTATTGAGATTGTACAGACAATTACCGGAATGGGCGCTTCGGCAATTTTACCAATCATTATCACTATTTTAGGATTGGTTTTCAGGATGAAGTTAGGCGATGCGATCAAAGCTGGGTTAACAGTTGGTGTTGGTTTTATCGGCTTGACGTTAGTTGTAGGACTTTTAAATACATCGTTAGACCCGGCAGTTGATTATTACTCAAAAATGGGTTCAGGGTTTACGATTACTGATATTGGCTGGCCAGCTGTTGGTGCAGCATCATGGATGGCACCCTTTGCCGGACTTGCAATTCCGATCGGCTTAGTATTGAATCTGTTATTGGTTCGTTTGAAGCTAACGAAAACCTTGAACGTTGATATTTGGAATTACATGCATTTTCTAGTACCAGGAGCTTTAGCGTACTTCATTTTCGATAATTTCTTTATCGGATTAGGTGTGACGGTTGCTTTATCAGTCCTTTCACTGTTCGTAGGAGACTGGGTAGCACCAATGTGGCAGGAATATTATGGCTTGGAAGGGACAACTTGTACGACGATTATTCATACAGGATGGACTTTTGTGGCTGCTTGGTTAATGAACAAAATTATTGATTTTATCCCAGGCTTGAACAAATTGGACATTAGTTTAGAAGGTGTAAACAAGAGAATTGGTGTGTTAGGTGAACCAGTTATTATTGGTACGATTGTAGGGGTACTACTTGGCTTGCTGACACGTCAAGGCATTACTGAAATCATTCCAATGGGGATGGGCGTTGCCGGTGTTATGGTTTTGATGCCGCGTGTAGTAAGTGTTTTGATGGATGGCTTATCTCCAATTGGAAAAGCAGCGAAAGACTATATGCAAAAACAAATGGGTGATGACGCTGACTTGAACATCGGGATGGACGTTGCGCTAGGGTTAGGGGATCCAACAACGACTACAGTTACAGTTATCTCTATTCCATTAGTAATGCTTTGCGCACTTGCTTTACCTGGTGTAAAAACATTTCCAATCGGAATTTTGATGTCGATCATTTACATGTCCGTTATGACTGTTATGGCAAGTAAAGGGAATATCTTGCGTTCGATCATTACTACAGTTCTCTTCTGTGTAATCGTACTATACTTGGGCGGATATGTAGCACCAGGAGCAACGGAAATGTTGAATGGTGCAGGCGTTGGTCTTAAGGGTCAAGGAACAGACTTCGTGTTAACTGGACCATGGAGTGTATTGATGTACTGGTTAAGTACCATCTTTGGATAATCATAAATCAGAAGAAGACAAGCTTAAAAAGGAGAAGAAAACATGACACAAATTTTACCTTCAATTTTTGGTGCAGATATTATGCATTTACAAGACGATATTGATTTTTTGGAAGCAGAACAAACAGAGATTTTACACGTAGACTTAATGGATGGCAATTTTGTTTCGAATATTGCTTTCGGACCAAACCAAATCGCAGCGATGAAGCAAAACTCAAAAATGGTTTTCGATGTTCATATGATGGTGGATCATCCGAAAGATCATTTGGATGATGTGATTGACACAGGAGCAGAAATGATCTCGGTTCATTACGAATCAACTCCGCATATCCATTCGATGTTACAAAAGATCCGCAAAGCAGGACGGAAAGCTGGCGTAGTCATCAATCCGGGAACACCGGAAGCTGTTCTAGAATATTTGTTGGATGATATCGACTATATTTTGATCATGACCATTAATCCAGGGCAACCCGGACAAACCTTTATTCGCAAAAGCTTAGAAAAAATTCGCAACACGAAAAAAATTATCGGTGATCGCAAGATTCAGATCGAAGTCGATGGCGGTGTGAATAAGGAAATCGCCAAGGAATGTGCTGAAGCTGGTGCAGAACTGATCGTTGTTGGCGGAGCATTATTCTCAAATGACAAAAAAGCACAATATGACGCGTTAAAAGACGCAGTTAAGTAATCTGTCTTGAGAAGAGAAAATATACAAAACACACATAAAAGGAGCAATTTTAAAATGGAAAACTTTGAAGGAAAAGTAGCGTTAATTACTGGAGCAGCACATGGGATCGGTAAAGGGATCGCTGAGAAATTTGCGGCGGCGGGCGCACACACTGTGATCGTGGATTACAACCCAGAAACAGGAACGAAAGCAGCAACTGAAATTACAGAAAAATATGTCAAATCTTTGTTTATCCAAGCGGATGTTTCGGATCCACAAGCGTTGGTAGATGCTCGTGAAAAAGTTTTCAAAGAATTTGGTCGCATCGATATTCTCGTCTTAAATGCAGGCGTGGCTTTTGCCAATAAGATGAATGACATTTCCTTTGAAGAATGGAACAAGACATTAAGCATCAACTTGACAGGTTTGTTCAACACAGTGAAAGCTTTTTACGATGATTTCCAAACGAATAACGGTTCAATCGTCTATATCAGTTCAGGTTCAGCGTTAAGCGGAACAGGTGGCGGGGTCTCTTATCCAGCTTCTAAAGCGGGTGGCGAAGGCTTGATCCGTGGGTTAGCTAAAGAACTTGGTCCGAAAGGCGTAAATGTTAATGCAATTGCACCACGTTTGATCGATACGGGTGAAATGATGCGAGTGAATTATCCAACTCAAGAAAGTCTAGATGCCGTATTGCAAAAAATTCCGGTTCGCCGTCTTGGTACGATCGAAGATGTTGCCAATCTTGCTTTCTTCTTAGCTGATCCAGCAAACTCATACATCCAAGGACAAACAATCTTGATGGATGGCGGCAGAACCATTGCTTAGAGGAGGGAATAACCGAATGAAAAACTACACACTGGATATACTGAATGAACTAACTCAAAATGCTAAGAAAATTGATCTCACTGAAATTGAAAATTTTGTTAATCAAATCAAAGCTGCGAACCACATCTTTTTAAATGGTGCCGGCCGTTCTGGTATCGCGATTCAAGCATTTGCAAATCGTTTAATGCACCTAGGTTTTTCTGTTAGCCTAGTAGGAGAAATCAGTTCCCCTCATTCTAAACCAGGTGATTTATTAATTATTTGTTCTGGCTCAGGAGAAACTGGTAGTTTGAAAAGTTTGGCAGAAAAAGCCAAACAAAGCGGAGTTGATTTGGCATTGGTCACAATGAAAAAAGAGTCAACAATTGGTAAACTTGCCGATGCTGTATTAGTCTTGCCCGGAACGACGAAAGAAGAAAATGAACGAAACGGAGATGATTTTGCTCAACCAATGGGTTCAGCCTTTGAACAGTTAGCATTTTTGATGTTTGATGGCATGGTCTTGAATTTAATGGAAGAAACTGGAGAAACATCAGAAAAAATGTTCGGTCGACATGCGGATTTTGAATAGTTGGTTGAAGGGTGAATCTTTTTTTTTAAACAGCTTCACCCTTTTATTTATAAAGAAGGCTCAGAATTGTTGCTGGAATTCAAAACTAGCTGAAGGGTTCATTTATCAAACGGCATTGGGGGAGAAATGAATGGAAGAAACGACTGTAAAGGCAGTGATTTTTGATATGGATGGCGTTTTACTTAATACTGAACCAATATCAAAGAAGGCACTTGAACAAGCGTTTAAATCAGTAAAAAAATTTTTGGATGAGCAAATATATCAAGAAATCCTTGGAAGAGTCCTAAGCGATATTAGTTATTTTTTATCTGATAAATTTACGGATATTAAGGTCGGAGAACAAATCATTCAGGAAAGAGATCGATTCTTTTCGAATTATTATCAGGAGAATCATGTCGAGGTTTTTCCTGGAGTATGCTCCTTTTTAGAATACTTAACTAAAAGAAAGTACAAGTTGGCGGTTGCGACTTTAGCTAGTAAAGAAACTGCAGAATTTCTATTGAAAAAAACCAATATTTTTCATTATTTCGACGCGTTCTCTTTTGGCTCAGATGTAGTGAATGCAAAACCAAATCCTGAGATTTTTCTTAACGCTGCGGAGAAACTTGAGATTAAATCAACGTCAGCGTACATTGTTGAAGATGCGGTCTCAGGACTAGTGGGTGCTATTTCAGGTGGATTTATTCCAGTCTATATTCCTGAAAAAGAAGTTGATCAAGAATACAGTCTGATTCATTCTTGGTGCTGATACTTTTTATCAGTGAGAACTTGATTCTTTTTCTCATTTAATTATAATCTATAGACGAGTCACGAATGAGAGTTAGAAAGAGGTGTTTTTATGGGGAGACGTGAAGAAGTATTATCTTTTATTAGTGAGTGTAAAGTTTCCAAAGTTACGACAGCAGATGTGTCTGAGCATTTGGTGATTAGTCGGACAGCGGCAAGTAGAGAATTGAATGCTTTAGTTAGAGAAGGCCTAATAGGGAAACAAAAAGGGAAGCCGGTACATTATTTTATGAATAGTGAATACCAGTTAGAGCAACCCAATGATTCTAAATCTCCTCAAAAACCGCATACTCCTAATTCATTGATAAAAACATCAGAAAAACTGAATGCGTTTTCTGGATTTATTGGTGCTGAAGGAAGTTTGAGCACACACATTAACTCCGCTAAAGCAGCGATAATGTATCCGCCTAATGGACTACATACAATCATTTTGGGTTCTACTGGGGTCGGGAAAAGCACCTTCGCCCAGATAATGTTTCAGTATGGTCAAGAAATCGGCAGATTTAGCAATAAAAGTCCCTTTATTCATTTTAATTGTGCGGACTATTCTAACAATCCGCAACTCCTCTTATCGATCTTATTCGGATATGTCAAAGGGGCCTTCACAGGTGCTGACACAGATAAAGCGGGGATTATCGAAAAATCTAATCATGGCGTATTGTTTTTAGATGAAATTCATCGACTACCCCCTGAGGGCCAAGAAATGCTTTTTACAATTATTGATACTCAGAAATTTCGCAGGCTAGGCGAAGCGGATACTGCGGCCAGAACGGTTAATGTACTGATACTATGTGCGACAACAGAAAATATTGATAGCTCCCTATTGCAAACGTTCAACCGACGTTTTCCGATGGTATTAACATTGCCGGATCTTAAGGATCGAACCTTCAAGGAACGGATACAATTGATTGACTACTTTTTTTGTATTGAATCCAAAAAAATTGAGCATGAAATTAAAGTTGAAAAAACAGTTATTGACTATTTAGCAACGTATTCATGTCCAGGAAATATTGGTCAATTAAAAAATGATATTCAAATTTTTTGCGCTAAGGAATTTGCACAGACTATGATACAGGGAAAAAGAGCGATTTACATCTCATTTGATCATTTAGAAGCTCGCGAGGTGATTGATCCTAAAGAAAATAACCATGTTCAGGATACAGTGTATTTTCAAGGTGAAAAGATGCGTTCTGATCAGTCCTCACCGATAACTATTCCAGAAGCAATCGGAAATGAGACATCCTTTTATCAATCCGTCTTGGAAAGGTACTCAACTCTGCTAAAAGAGGGGCGATCAATCAAGGAAATCCAACAAAAAATCACATCATTCATCGATGATTTCTTCCAGGTCGACTTAAAACCTGATCATGTGGATGTTCATTCGAATAAGGGAATCGAAAAACTAGTTTCCAAAGAGATATTGGATATTGTTGAAGAAATAATCCGAGAAATTTCAGTAGATTTAGAAGTTAAAAGTGACCCGCATATCACTTATAACCTGGCTCTGCATGTTGAGGCCTTGGTATTAAAACTTCAAACGAATAATAACCCTTATCGATCAAAAAAAATTGTTGAGCTTAGTTCAGAGACGTATTTCAAGAAATATGCAGATAAGTTGATCATTGAAATCAATCGAAAAATGGGCGTAGAAATACCGGTCGAAGAACAGGAAATCATCGAGCTATTTTTAGATACCATTTATCAAAATGTGCGACAAAACCCTATTGGAATTTTGATACTTATGCATGGCGTCGGTGTCGCCACTAATTTAGCGAAAATGGTTAATGACTTATTGGGGATAAGCCACGCCGTTGGAGTCGATATGCCGCTTGATGAGAGTGTTGAGAATGTGTATCACAAAGCTTTGCAGACTGTTAAGCGAATTGATCGCGGCTCTGGAGTACTCTTGCTAGCCGATATGGGGTCCTTCTCATCTTTTCCAAGTAAAATTGCAAAAGACACAGGAATAGAAATAATGGTCATTGACAATGTTACCTCGCCAATCATCATTGAAGCCACTAGAAAAGCTTTGTTTGCCAATATGGGTATGAAAAAACTCGTTAATGAGTTGTTAGAAGAAAGTACCTATTTCATGGGCAATAGGCGTGACTCGAATATTTTTGATTATTCAAGTCGCCGGCTGATAAAAAATAAGGATCATCTTTTTTATAATTCATTAGAGAAAAGCGTGATATTTTTGAATGTCTATAAGGCAACTGAAGCCCTCGATGAAATATTGATTTCACTGGCTAAACGAATGAATTTTGAAATTATTGATACCCTTGTCATAAAGTTCTATTTTCATTGTCTTGGAATGTTGGAGCGAGCAATTCGTAAGGAAAGCCTTGATTTTGAGGTAGAGGAATTGGAGAAGGATGCTGATTTTAGAGAAGTAAAAAGAGAAGTGGGTATTTTGGAAAGAATGTACGGAGCTGCTATTTCTGATAGCGAGATTTTATATGTGACCAAGATTATCAAGGGATTTTTATAAAAGGATCATCTGTTACAGCAGAAGTGTAACAGATGATCTTTTTCACTTTGCACACATTGGAAAAATAGTCATGTGTGACAAAAAGATGTTACACATCAGGAAGGTTTAGCGGAAAAGCTTATCATAAAGCGGTTTCCATGTGTGCGAGAAAACTGGCACGCTAGTTGCTTTATATTAAGTTGAAAGGAAGGGTGAGTGTATGATTGGAATTTTAGTGTTGAGTCACGGCAATCTTTCACAAGGGATTGTAGAAAGTGGGAAAATGATTGTTGGTACGAATGAGAAAGTTGATTATCTGGGTCTCTATGAAGGCAATAACATTGATGAGTTCTACGATCGAACGGCTGAAAAGATTCAAGCAATGGATGATGGAGATGGCGTACTGGTATTTTCAGACCTCTACGGGGCGAGTCCCTTCAAGGCCACAGCTTATTGTGTGAAAAAGCTGCCAGACACGAATTATCGTTCGATTTCAGGGGTGAATTTTTCCATGTTTATTGAGAGCGTTTTAGTGCGAGACTCAATGGGGTTAGATGAATTGGCTGCCCATATCATGGATACAGGAAAAACGAACATCAAGGAATTATTTACAGAAGCAAAAACACTTTCTAAGGAGGAAGAATAATGAGAAATATTGTATTTACTCGAATCGATGATCGTTTGATTCATGGTCAAGTAATGACTGCTTGGGTTCATGAAACCAAGGCAAATGAAATTGTGATTATTGATAACGAAGTAGCACAGGATGATTTTCTAAAAATGATTATGACTTCATCAGCGCCCGCCGGTATCAAGGTGTTGATTATGTCTGAGGAACAGGCCATCGATTACCTGACACAGGAGCCAGATGGAAACAAGCTGATTGTTTTAGCGAAGAATCCTAAAGTAATCAAAAATATCACTGATGGCGGTGTGAAGATCGAGGCATTAAATGTTGGCGGGATGGGTGCACGAAAAGACCGCACACAATTGTATCGAAATATTTCTGTCAGTGATGAAGAGCGGGCTTGCTTCAAACAACTCATCACAGACGGAACTTCTGTTTACGTTCAAGTAATCCCAGAAGAAAAAAGTGCAAATATCGAACAATACTTATAAAAGGGAGAGAAGAAAATGGAGATTAATGTCTTTCAAGCATTATTGATTGGGTTGATTTATTACCTGAGTATAAATGGGACACCTTGGCTCACATTATTGGGTAGTACCGTACTAGCACGTCCATTGATTTGCGGAACATTGGTAGGTTTGGTCCTTGGGGATGTTGTTCAGGGTTGTGTGATCGGGGCTGCGATCAGCTTGCCTTACTTAGCTTATATTTCTGCCGGTGGTACTGTGCCGATGGACCCAGGCTTGGCTGGAACATTAGGAACAGCTTTAGCTATGGCAGCGAATGCTTCACCAGAAGTAGCAGTTTCGATGGCAGTACCGATCGGCTTGTTGGGAACCGTTATTTGGATCGCTCATATGACGGTCGATATTTCGTTCCTACACATGATCGATAAGGCAGCGGATGATTTAAATTCGAAGAAAATTGATCGCATTCAGATGTTTATACCACAGCTCTTTTTAATGCTGATTTCAGTGATTCCAGTCTTTATTATTGCTTACTTTGGATCAGGTGTTGTGAAGGATATTCTTGATGCCTTAGAAGGAAAACCGCTACATGTGCTAGAAGTAATCGGTGGTGTGCTGCCTGCATTGGGGGTTGCGATGATTTTGAAATCGATCATGAGCAAGGATACTGCGGCGTTCTATTTCTTAGGATTTGTTTTGGCAGTGTATTTAGAATTACCCATCATTGCCGTTTCTATTTTAGCCTTTATCACGGCGTTTGTTTATACGCAATTATTCTTTAAGCCCAATCAAGTTTAAATAAGAGGAGTGTGACCGATCAATGGAACAAACAGTAGAAAAGAAACTCACTAAAAAGGAAATCAAAAAAAGTTTTTGGCGTTGGACGTGTTTTTCTCATTCAAATTATAACTATGAACGAATGCAATCATCTGGTTTTTTACATGCCATGCTGCCAGTCTTAGATAAACTTTATGGGGATGATGAAGAAGCTCTTCGAAAAAGTTATCATCGTCATCTGGAATTTTTCAATACGGAACCTCATTTTGGCGGAATCATCGGTGGTTTGACGATTGCTTTAGAAGAAGAAAAAGCCGCAGGTGCGCCAATTACTGGAGATGCGATCAATTCAATTAAAACAGGATTGATGGGTCCATTAGCTGGAATTGGCGACACGTTGTGGCAAGGAACCCTTGTACCGATCCTTTTATCCATTGCGATCAGTATTGGTTCAGAGGGCAATGTCTTTGGTCCGATTTTCTACATCGTGTCGATGTTTGCCACCATGCTGGGACTTGCGTATTACTTGTGGATGCAGGGCTATAGTTACGGAAAAGAAGGAATCCAGAAATTGATGGGTGGCGACCTACTGAAAAAAGTAATGCTGGGCGCTAAAGTAATGGGAGGTGTTGTTATCGGTGCACTGACAGCGAACTATGTCAGCTTGAGCACAAGTTTAGTGTTTAAGTTTAATGATTTAAAGCTAAATGTCCAAACCGATATTTTGGATAAATTATTAAAAGGCATGCTGCCATTAGCTGTAACGATGATCGCCTTGATTTGTTTGAATAAAAAAATGAAATCTACCACCGTGCTATTGATCTTAGTCTTGATCTCAGCTGTCGGAGCGATCATCGGAATTTTCTAAGGGGTTAGAAGCAGTCATCCGTTTTAGCTTGAAGCTGTAATTCTAAGAAAGAGAAACTTGAGATAGTCCTATCCAATTTGGCTATCTACTATAAAAAACAAAGGACGTGTGCAGTTCATGGGATTAAATAAATTTATTTCTCCATCAATCATGGTTCCAAAGATCTACGAATATGAAGAGTACATGAAACAATTTGAACAGTATAAGCTCTCCGTCATTCACTTCGACGTAATGGATGGTCATTTTGTACCAAACATCATGCTAGGGACATCTGTCTTTAGTGATTTGAAAGAAATGACCGAGATACCGATAGATATTCACTTGATGGTTAACGAACCAGAAAAATACATTTCTATGTTTACGACAAGAAAGGATGACTGGGTTAGTTTCCATCCAGAAACAACGAATCAACCCTATCGATTGCTTCAAACAATCAAAGATATGGGTTGTAGAGCCGGCCTAGTGATTAGCCCTGGGACGCCAATTTCTTATTTAGAAGAATGTCTTGATCAACTTGATTACGTGACCTTAATGACAGTAAATCCAGGATTTGCAGGACAGACATTAGTCCCTAATTCTTTTGATAAATTAAGAAGAATCAGGCAGCTGCTAGATTCTTTCAATCCTGAAATTGATCTCGTAGTGGATGGAAATACGACACCGGAGAACAGTAAAAAAATGTCTGAAAGTGGCGCAAACGGGTTTGTCGTTGGCAGTGCCTCTAAAATTCTCAAAAATCCAAGTACCTTTGGAAAGTATCACGATGAATTTATGGCTGTACTAGGATAAAAAGAAGGGGTCTAGTTGAATATGAAAAAAGCATTAATCTTTGGAGCAGGAAAAATTGGCCAAGGTTTTATTGGAGACCTTCTTCATGAAGATGGTTACGAAATTATTTTTGCGGATGTATCTGATGAAGTGATCGCGGACATCAATAGAAATAATTGTTACAGTCTATTCTTAACAAATCATAACTATGAGGAAAAGATCATTGACAATGTTTCTGCCCTATCACTTCTAAATAACCAAGAAGAAATCATTGAAGCGATCACGCAGGTAGATCTCGTTACGACATCTGTCATGAAAACAAATTTAGTCAGCGTAGCGCCTATCTTAGCTAAAGGGTTAAAAAGAAGGTTATCTGAGGGGCGAAGTAGAGTTCTTGTGATGGCTTGTGAGAATGCTATTATGGGCACGGATACGCTAGTAAATCTTATGGTTGATACAGGGATTATTACGATGGATCAGTTACAGGAGATTGGCGCGTATCCAAATACTGGTGTTGACAGGTTTGTATTTGGTGGAATTTACAATGGTAAAGAAGGTACCGCAATTAGTGATTCTCATGAACTGGCGATTGAGCGTCAGAAATTAGATGATCCAGATAGTCAACCGATTAAAGGAGCAGAGTACGTAGATAATTTAGAAGCGGTACTCAAAAGAAAAATTTATTTAGTGAATTGTTGGCTTGCAATAACTAGCTATATTGGTTATACAAAAGGTTACACAATGGTTGATGAAGCCTTGCGTGATGCAGACATCCAGAAAATAGTAAAAGAAGCGTTCCTTGAATCTGCAGCGGGATTGGAAAAGAAATTCGGATTTTCCAGTGAAGAAATGAGTAGTTATATCAACGATATGATCATCAAAAGATACGATGATTATAATCAAGAGGGCATCAATGATCCGATCGCTAGAGTAGCACGTCAGCCGATCCGGAAATTATCTCCAGATGACAGAATAGTAGGGCCGGCAAATATTGCTTATGAATATGGCTTACCCAATGATCATTTGTTATATGGTGCGGCGTATGCTTTAAAGTATGATGATCCTGATGATGAAGAAGCGGTAAAATTACAAGAGAGTATTCAAAGAGATGGGATCGAGAACACGATTGAAAAAATTTCTGGACTTCAAAAAGGCTCAGATATGTTTAACAAAGTTTTAGAGTATTACAATGCTATCTAAGTCTTTATTAGTAACCCTTATAATGTTCATCTTTTAAGTAAGTTGTGTTTTTAATGAGTTTTCTAAACATATATTTTTATGAAGACCAATCATCCAGCTAAGATGATTGGGTCTTTTTTTTGCTTTCGATATCATCAGTTAGCTTTGCCTATTACTCTAAAGAAAATTTGTAAGGGTTCCAAGATAGAAAAATGCATCTGAATTAATGTAAGTACAATCAAAGTTAAGTTTCTTCCTCTTGTGGTAGCTCTAATAGGTTTTTATTCATCAATTAAATTGTTATAAAACAAGTAACTATAAAAATAGACATCCAACCATACGAAAACAAAAAGAAACCTAAACGAAAATTAAAGCAAAAAAACAATTGCGTACTGAAGTTTTCTATAGTATTATGAAAGCGTAGTCAAGGGAAAACAAAATAATTTGAACTTTATACGAAAAAGAGGTTTGAGTATGGAAAATTATGAGCGATTAGGCGATATTGTATCGTATCTTCAAAAAAAGCAACGTGCAACAACTAAGGAATTATCAAATCAGTTTGGCGTGACAGAGCAAACGATTAGAAATGATTTATCCTTTCTCGAAAAAGAGGCGAGGATCATTCGGGTGCATGGTGGAGCTAAAATAACTGAGAATGAGACCAAATTCGATGATCGGTTGACTGAGAATGTTGAAGAAAAAAGAAGATTAGGGAAATATGCAGCTACCTTAGTTGAAGAAGATGACATTGTATTTCTAGATGGTGGAACAAGCATACTGTATTTGATCGAGTGCCTACCTCAGGACATTCATATCAAAATCATTACAGCCAGTTTACCGATAGCTGATAAGTGTACAATTCTGGATAATGCAGAGATTTACTGTCTAGGTGGAATGTTAAATAAAAAAACTAAAGAAATGTATGGGCCAAAAGCATTAGAAGATATTTCAAATTTGATTGCGAATAAAGCTTTTATTGGAATAAGTGGTTTTTCATTGGAAAATCAATTTACAGAAAATAATGTTTTGTCCTTAGAGGTCAAGCGTAAAATATTACCAACAGTCAGTCAAAGTATCATAATTGCTGATTCAAAGAAAGAGAATAAGATCGGTATTCAAAGAGCATTTAGTTTTGATGAAATAGATATTTTGATAACGGGTACAGAGGTGTCAAAAAAATTCGTAGAAAAAGCGAATAAATCATTAAAAGTAATGACTATTTGAAATTGAAAGGGGGTGGAAATATGTATAGCAAACTGGTTATACCAGAACTGGTTTTCTTTGGAGAATCTTTTGAGGATCAAGAAGACTTCTTCAAAGAAGCAAGCAAAAACCTTTTAGAATTAGGCTATGTGACGGAGGGGTATTTCAAGGCTGTGGTTGAAAGGGAAGTAAGCTATCCAACAGGATTAGCGCTAGAAAATATCTCTATCGCGATCCCGCATACAAATCCAGAGTTTATAGTAAAACCATTTATTGCCGCGTATCATTTAACGAATGCAGTCGCGTTTACCCAAATGGCGACACAAGATGTAAAAATACAAAGTGAATTGATTTTAGCGCTTGGGATCAAGGAACCACAGGAACAAGTTGGAATGCTCTCGAAAATAATTGAAGTGCTTAATGATCCAGAGTTTGTCAAGGAATATCAAAGACTTTCCAATCAGGAGCAATTAGTTAAGTTGTTAAAAAGTAAATTCTAATAGAAAAGAGGAATAATCATGAAAAAAGTGATCGTAGCATGTGGTAGTGGTGTAGCGACATCTCAAACAGTCGCATCGAAAGTGGGACGTTTATTATCTGAACGAAATATTGATGCAAAAGTGGAGGCAGTTGATATTAAATCGTTGAAAATATTTATTAATGATGTTGATGCTTATATCTCAATTACACCAGGGGGGACAGAAGACTTCAATATTCCAAAATTTGACGGAATTAAATTTTTGACAGGAATGGGGCAGGAAGAAGAACTTGAAAAGCTGATTAAAGCGCTTGAAAAATAAATAATTTGAAAGGAGATTACTTTGATGGATGTTCTTGTTAGCGTGATCCAATATATTTTGGATATGGGTGCGAGTGTATTTGTCCCGATCTTGATGCTGATTATCGGGCTTATCGCTCGAATGAAGTTTAAAGATGCCTTTAGCTCTGCATTAATTTTTGGTGTTGCCTTTGCCGGTATGAATCTTGTCGTCAATTTTTTGCTGGAAAATGTTTCGCCAGCAGCTAAGGGATTTGCCGAGAATACAGGGATTAATTTAACCGCAGTCGATGGAGGGTGGACAACAGGAGCCAGTTTAACTTGGGCCTGGAAATACGCCTTCATTGCTTTCCCTCTAGCGATTGGAATCAATGCCCTGATGTTAGTTTTAAAATGGACCAAGGTATTGAATGTTGATATGTGGAATGTTTGGGGAAAAGCTTTTACCGCTTGTATGGTGACGTTCATTTCAGGGAACATCTATTTAGGATTTGCAGTTTGTGCAATCCAAACAGTTGTGGAACTGAAAGTTGGAGATTTATGGGCACGAGAGATCCAAGAATTGACAGGAATCCCCGGAGTTACCTTACCTCATCACATGACATTGATTGCATGTGTTTTATATCCGATTGATAAGTTGATGGACTTGATTCCTTTCTTTAATAGAAAAATGGATGTTGATACGTTGAAACAAAAAATTGGTATTTTTGCTGAAAATCATGTCATGGGTTTTTTAGTAGGAACGGCGCTCGGGTTAGTAGCTAAATATGATATTTCGAATGCGCTTGTATTAGGTGTAAACGCCGCAGCCGCACTTACATTATTTCCACAAGTATCAAAATTATTCATGCAAGCTTTATCACCAATTTCGGATGCGATTAGTGAGATGATGAAGAAAAAATTCTCAGGACGTGAAATCTATATAGGACTTGATTGGCCGATTTTAGCTGGTTCCAATGAGATATGGGTGTTGGCGATAATCCTCGTACCATTTGAGTTATTATTTGCAGCTATTTTACCAGGCAATCAAATGCTTCCTTTTGCAGGATTAATTAATCTTTCAATTATCGTTGCTGCTTATTTGTTAGCTCGCGGAAATATGATTTGGATGATTGCCTATGGAATCATCACGATTCCTGCCTTTCTTTATATCGGTACCTGGTTTGCTCCATGGATTACAAAACTAGCACAAGAAACTGGCGCAGTAAATGTGGAACCAGGAACGATGTTAGGCTGGGCAACTATTGAAAATGGAGAATTTCGATGGGCATTTGCGAGTGCTGCACAAGGAAATTGGTGGGGAATCATCGCAGCGGTTGTATGGTTAGCCTTGTTCATCATTTTTTATAAAGGACGGAGCAAAGAAAATGCGAAACGTTACGCAGAAGCAACAGAATAAACATTTTTTTCTAAAATTGTTCTGGTATTGCTCTTTGATACTTGCTCTATTGTTATTAGTCAGTGGTTATTTTCAAAAAAATACCATTTTTACGATAGTAGCTTTAATCATTGGAATCTCATTTCGCTATTTCGGAGATACTTTAATCTTCACAGATATTAACAAACGAATCGAAAGGAGATTAACTAAGTAAATGATTTATACGATAACCTTGAATCCAGCAGTTGACACTGTCTTAAAAGTTAGTAAGGTACTCACTCGTGGAGAAAATAATCGTGTACAAGAACGCACCTTAGATGTAGGTGGAAAGGGAACTCATGTTTCTTGTGGTCTTTCATTAATGGGACAAGAAAATATCTGTACCGGCATCATTGGTAACAATGGCAAAGAAACTTTGATTGGTCTCTTAAAAGATTATGGTGTAGAGGCTAGTTTCTTAGAAGTAGAAAATGAATCAGTCAGAGATACTTTTGTGGTGACAGACGAAAGCGGTGATGGTTCTTATATGATTACTGAGTATGGCTTTGAAATCTCTAAAGAACTCACTGATTTGCTGATTTCCAAGAAATTACGAGATTTAACCACTGAAGATACGGTCGTTCTGTCAGGAAATCCTTCGTTGCAAACTTCTACTGAGGTCTTTAATTATCTTCTTGACTATTTGGAAGAACGAGGTGTTAGATTAGTTGCCGATGTTTCAGGTGTGTACCTTCAAGAAGTATTGAAACGGGAAATTTTTCTAATCAAGCCGAATCAATTTGAATTTGGTGAAATCGTTGGATCAGAATTGAATAGCCTGGAAGATTGTATTGAAGCCTATCAAAAGAATAAGGACTTACTTTCGAATATTAAAAATATAAGTGTGTCAATGGGAGGTTCAGGTTCTGTCTTTCTAACAAAAGAAGAAGTTTACCTTTTTACTCCTCCGAAAATTAATGTTATCAATGACACAGGATCTGGTGATGCCTATGTCTCTGGCTTAGTATATGGCTTACACAACCAATACGCTATTCCGAAAGTTGGGAAGATTGCAACTGCAATTGGTGCTGCAAAAGCAGAGGAAGAATTGAGTACAGGTTTTGACATTCGTCGGGTAGAAGAATTGGAACACCAAGTTATTTGTAAAAGAATAGGAGAGTGAACGATGCTCTATTATGAAGAAAGAGTAAAGCTTACGAAGTTTGTAAAGACGATGTATGACCGCAAATTTTCGAATGAAGCTGGAGGAAATGTTAGTGTTAAAGTAAGTGATAAACATTTCATAATGACACCTACGCTGGCTAGTCAAAACTTTTTGTGGGACTTGAGACCGGAACAGATTTTAGTCATCGACAAAGATGAACAAATTATCGAAGGAACAGGGAAAGTAACACGTGAAGTGAATATGCATATGGCCGCATTTCAAGAATGCAAACAAATTGAATGTGTTATTCATGCGCATCCCTTTAACTCTTTAGTTTTTGCTAGTTTGGGATTAGAAATGCCGAACTTAACGGAAGGGACACAAAAGCTAGGACAAATAAGTTGTTTAGAATTTGCCCCAGCGACAACTCCTGAATTGGGTGAAGTTGTTAGAGAAGCAGTCAAAAAAGATCAAGCTATCCCCAAAGCATATTTGTTAAGAAAACACGGTGTCTTAGTGGTTGGAAGCACTATTGAAAAGACATTTGATATGCTTGGACGATTGGAATGGAATGCCAAAGTTGCCAAAGAATATCTTGTGCTCAAACAAATTGGCGTTAAAGGAATAGATGATCTTTCGAATTACAATTATAACACAGTAGAATAAGTTAATAAAATTTATAAGTACAGATTTAATTGTGGTAATTTTGCTGGCTATGGCGAAGTACTTCAATTATCATCTGTACTTTTTATGATGTTCAAGAGAGACCTCTAATATATTTAAGCATCGTTTTTGCATACTCTTGCGTGCGAGAACCAAAGAAAGTTTATCCTAAATTATTGTTTTACTTTTGATTATTATAAGTGGAATTAGTTATCACTATGTTGAAAATGAGCACTATGAACAAAGAAAAGCATATATAGGATTTAAAGAGACAGCATATCAACTGCTGTCTTTTTCCATTCTAGTACATAAATTTCGAAAAGATTTCTCTAAAAATTATATATGCATTCACACTTGAGAATAAACTTTGCTTGTTCTTGAATACTCCTAATCTATACTCTGATAATCAAACTCTTCTTGTTTACAAATTCTGATAATAGATGTGCCTGTAAAAAGTCATGTACAATACTACTTTATAGTAAATAGGAACTAAAATAGTAGTTGACATGGAGTACACTCTATCAAATATCATAATTGTGAAAAGGGGTCTCTATGTCTTATTAAAACATAGGAGAGGCTTCTAAAGTTACTAAACTATCAATACTCCGTTTACAGAAAAGGAAATTGAGGTTGCTGAACAACTAGGTAAAGGACTAAAAAAAGAAAAAGTCAATTTTGTTTCGATTTACTCTAGTGATTCTAGAAGAGCGAGAGAAACCGCAGATGTTGTTTTAGAAGCAAGTGGACAAAATGACCTTGATTTTAATAAATATGAACGTTTAAGAGAGTCATGTTTCGGTATATATGAAGGTGATGCTGATGATAATATTTGGGGACCAGTAACGAAAAGTTTGGGATGCCAGTCGCTTGAAGCGTGGCGTGCCAGTGACAAGTTTAGTGTGGAAGAAGGGCTCGATGAGCTTGCAAAAATTGACTCTTCTAAACAAGCAGAAAGTTTTGGAAAAGTAAGAAAAAGAGCAGGCAGTACTAAAAGATACCACAGAAGAAACAGAAGCAGATGGTCAAGGGAATGTGCTGATTGTTACCTCTGGTGGAACTATTCCTGCTTTAATTGATACTATTGCTCCTGGAGAATATAAAGGTGAAGACATAGAGAATTTTAGTATAACAACGATTAACTATAAAAATGGGAAGTACCCCATAGGTAAAATAGGTGATACGAGTCACTTAGAGGAGTAACCTACTTGAAAGAAGCTACGGAACATTTGGACTAAATAGTTCACATTGTTGCAACTAAGTTCGCTTTCGATTTAAAATTTCTCAAATTGCTTCTTCTTTAAGTAGAAAAGTTTAATGTTTCAGAGAAATCCTGGAACGATTGAAACAATTAGATTTACAAATATATATTATAACTATGAAGCTCAATCATCTTAATCGGTGATTGGGCTATTTTTGTGTTAAAGGAGGATTAAGCAATGTTCGATAAACAAGAAAATCGTTATATCACGAGAGGAGTGAATGAACAGGTACCAAAGGAAATACAGCAACGTTGTTTTCAGTTAATTGATGAGAAGGTGAAACAAGCGGATGTTCAGTTAGATTATCTACAGATATTCGAGTTCAATCGCGATGATCAGAGGGGGACGATCACGATTATCCATCGGCAAGAAGAACCATTCTTTATTGATTATCATGAATGTCGAATAACGGGTGCTTTAGCAAATTTCCAGATTAAAAAGCTGTGGGTCATTGATGATCATACTCATCAGACCATGTTGTTACCAGAAGAGTATTGATAGCAAAAGACAAGTGCTAAGTAAGCAGATAAGAAATTTCCAAAATTAATCGAAAGAAGGACTTGACAATGACAAACCAACCAGTGAAATCTGAGCCCAAAAAGCGAGTGAATATCGTTTCTTTGCAGTTAGTAAAGGAGTCATCAGTATTGTATGTAGGAAGAAAATGCAATAGCCCTCAAGCGTTGTACCAGTTATTTTCTCCCTTTATTGAGCATAAAGATAGGGAGTTTTTAGTGATGGCGGGGCTTTCTCAAAAGCTAGAACCGACGATTATCCAGACGATTCACATTGGTACCATTAATCAATCGTTAGCTTATCCAAGAGATATCTTGAAAGCTGCATTGTTATCTAATAGCGTGTCAATTTGTATCGCACATAATCACCCTTCAGGAGATGTTACCGCTTCACTCGCAGATATTCAACTAACCGCTCGTTTAGAAAAAGCTGCTAAGTTATTACAAATCAAATTACAAGATCACATTATCATTGGCTTAGGAGGAGAGTATTTATCGATGAGAGCCGAAGGACATATCAAGGATGATGAATAACCCTAATGACGATTACTGGTCATTAGGGTTTTCTTTTTGCAGAGAGGACGGATCGAAGTGTTACATCAAGCAATCAACATACTAAAAGAACAAACAGGGATTGAAACAACTGAAAAAGACTGGGGATTCGAATCGGTTACTGCTGAACGTGAAGAATTGGACCCGGCAATTATTCAGGTAAGCAACATGGAGTTGCCAGCTTTAGTTATGTCTCATTTGTTCGTATATGTGGATCAAGAATCAGGCAAGGATTACGTGGTGTACTTCCTGACGGATATTCACAGTGAGCACGAATTTACTCGTGGTTTATTAATAGAAGGAAAGCTTCAATGGGATTTAAATGGTGAGTCATATGATTAGTCCTGAAATATGGAAAACGATAGCTGAATGCCTACAGGACATCCTATTGGCATTAGAGAAAAATGAAAGGATCGGTGACAACGATGAAGTGGTTCAGATTGATTGCGA
>NZ_JXLA01000026.1 GCF_001886185.1 Enterococcus raffinosus
TTTACTTGACTCTATATAGTTAGTCTCTCTAGTGAGATAGTTCATTAACACCATCATACAGGGAAAAAAGGATCACGACCATAACGAATAATAAAGAGAACCCACAAAATATTTTCGTGGGTTAGTTCTTGTATTCTGTTAAATGTTCTTGAAACCAACGCAAATTAACTTTATAGTGAGGCCTAGAGTTTTCCGTCATCTTATAAAAATTTTCCCGTAAAGGATCAGACGATGATTAAAAACGAAAGCATTGTTCCATACTCCTTAACTATTTGGCAGTTTCAAGATTGATAGATTTGAATTTAGTTATATAAGAGCCGAAATCAGCTTTTCCAAAAATGTTGGTAATTCATTCCTGATAATCGGTAAATTTAGCTTTGCGACACCTTGTCATAAAGATTGATAAAGTTTCTTAGTTAAAACGCTTAAACTTTAGACATAATTACTTTAGTTTCGCTGCTACTTCACCAACCTCTTTCTCACCAACAATCACCATTACTTCTTTATCTGTTATTTCGGGAAAAACCACAATCACACTAGCATCTTTATTATTTTCCGCTAAAAAAGCAAGGTCAACTTGAATTAATGGTTCTCCTACTTTGACCTGTTGTCCTTTCTGAATCATTGAGCTAAAGCCGTCGCCGTTTAATTCTACAGTGTCCAGTCCAATATGGATTAAAACATCCAAGCCATCTTCAGCCTCTAAGGTAAGTGCATGCAATGTTGGAAAGACAGATTTGATCGTTCCTTTAACAGGTGCGCAGATCTTTCCATTTTTAGGTTCAACTGCAAAACCATCGCCCATCATTTTTTCACTAAAAACGGGATCACTAACTTCTTTCAAATTAAAGACTCTTCCGTCAACAGGGGTATCTATTTTCATCCCTTTACTTTTAAATAAATTAAACATCTATCGTTCTCCTTTCTATCTCATCTGTTTACTAAAAGCGATAGTGTATAATACAAATAATCAGTACATTTAGGAGGGCAAATATGGACCTAGAATTGGTAACCAAAGGCAAGCAATTGTCTGAAAATGACCAAGCAATCTTAACTTACTTAGCTACACATATAAATGAGTTAGAAGGGGTATCATTAAGAAAGATCGCAACAACGCTTTACACATCACCCGCAACGATTGTTCGTTTAGCACAAAAATTAGATTTCTCTGGTTATTTAGAGCTGTTTTATTTTTTGAAAAATCAATACCAGCCACAAAATCAACTTGTTGAAGCGACAGTCGATATTTCTATTCCCACTGAAAAAATTGCTCCCTCGATCCAAAATATGAAACAAATTTATCAAGAGAATCAAGACAAATTCATCACGATTTATGCGACGGGCTTTTCGAGTATTATCGCTGAGTACCTTTACAAGAAATTATTGGTCAATGGGATTAAGACACTCTTCGTCAATGCAGCTGATTCATCTGGAATTATCAATAACAATGCCGGAAATATCAGTATGCTGATTGTCATTTCAAAATCAGGCGAGACTCAAAAAGTCATTGAAAAAATGCAGTTTTCGCAAGAACGCAGCATTCCAACGATTCTCTTTACAGGAAACAGTCAGTCTCGTGCTACAAAGGCAGCAACCATTATTTTTGAGGTTGCTGATGAACGACCATTGGATAGTCAAAACATTAAGTATAATGGCTTCTTCGGTAAATTATTGTTATTGATGGAGTACATTGTCCAAGAATTTACGCGCGAATAATTACTCGAAATAGTTTTTCGCGATTTTCTCATAAGCGGTACTGTTACCTAGGTTAGGTAGAAAAATTTGTTGACTTTCTTCAATCATCCGTGTTGGCTGTTCCAAGAGATAATACAACCCAAAAATGGGTTCATTTTCCTGTGTGTAGTAGCATTTTGTAGCAAAGATATCCGCCGCCAATTGTCCCAACGCAGTCGTCTGAAAGAAACCACCGCTAATAGAGAGCTCTTCATTTTCTGCTACGAGTTTTACTAGCTGGCGGATGTTTAAAAGAATTCCCTCTAAGACACTCCTCAGCATATCGTTTCTGGTATGCTGCAGGGTAAGGTCTCGAAACCCGCCTTTGATCTTATTGTTCCAATAGGGCGCGCGTTCTCCGTTCAAATAAGGCCAGAAACGCAGACCATTAGCTCCTAATGCTGTTTGAGCTAGCAAATTGGGCAGTCTTTCATAAAAAGTCGCTGGATTCTCCGCCAGTTGTTCTGCCGCCCAGGCCAAAACCACTCCGCCATTGTTTGACGGTGCACCGCACACAAGCAGTTCCTTTTTTAAGTAGTAGCAGAAATTTTGCTTTTTCTGATCCAAATAAATATTTTTACTTATTTGACGAACTGCGGCACTTGTTCCAATTGTTAAACTAGCTGTTCTTCCGGTAGAGTAGTAGCTGGCGTAAGCTGCCAGCGTCCCATCGCTGGCCCCTACAACGACTTGAGTAGTGTCGGGAAAACCAAAGAAACGCCTCTTTTCTGGCAACATTTCAAAAACCTGATCAGTATCTGCTAATGGTGCCAGCTGTTCTTCCTTAATCCTTAAATAATCAAGAATTTCACTACTCCATTGTTTTTTTCGCAAATCAAACAAACCTGTTGCAGATGCCGTTGCATAATCAACAACTGCCTCTCCGGTAAAATAGTCCATAACCAATTCCTTAATGCCGTACCATCGAGTATCTGTCGGATATTTTTCTGATGTTTGAAAATACAGCAGCTTTGCAAATGGAGACATCGCATGGATAGGCGTCCCTGAAATCAGATAAAAGTGTTCGGCTAAATCAGACTGCTTAAATGTATCAATGAGACTAGCCGCCTGAAGATCTGACCATAGAAAAATTTGCTTTTTGCCATCATCCGGCATCAAGCTGTGCATCGCCGTACTGAAACTAATCCTGGTAATTTCGTTACGCAGCCACGCAGGAATGGCTAAAATACCTAATTTTAAACTTGCTAATAGTTCTGTCCCATTTTGATATTTGATGCGGTCATCTCCATAGGTTTGAAGTGGCAGCTCACTGGAATAAAGCAACTCGTTTTCCTGGATGATTCCCAATTTGATTGCTGTTGTTCCGATATCTATTCCTAAAAATACTGACAAAATCATTCATCCTTTACAAAGGCGTGTCCGCCAAACTGATTGCGCAATAATGCGACAAGCTTCTCGCTTATTTTATCATAATCCTCTGATGCAAAGCGCGTCATAAGTGATTGCGTAATCACAGGAAGGTTTACTTTTAAACGTAAGGCTTCCTCTACAGTCCATTTCCCTTCACCTGAAGAAGGAATGACTCCTGCGATCTCAGTCAGATCAAGCTGGTCTTGATAAACCTTTTCAGTTAACTCCATCAGCCATGAGCGGATTACCGATCCATGATTAAAGACTTGGGCAACCTCAGCCATCGAATAATCGTAAGGACTGTGATGTAATAAATTGAACCCTTCTCCAATTGCCTGCATCATACCATATTCAATCCCGTTATGGACCATTTTAAGGTAATGACCACTCCCAGCCGGTCCACTATAAATACATCCTTTTTTCACACATAGTTTTTGAAACAATGGTGCTAACTCATTATAAATGAATCGTTCACCCCCGACCATCATACAAGCTCCATTTCTAGCGCCAAAAACTCCACCAGACGTCCCAACATCCATAAAATGAATACCTTTAGTTTGACAATAGGCAGCGTTCGTCAAGCTATCCTGATAATGAGAGTTTCCAGCATCAATTATAATATCATCTTTACCCATACGATCAGCCGCTGCTGTCAACGTGTCATTTGTTAAAGCACCTGCCGGCAGCATCAGCCAAACAATTTGACGTTTTGATCGATCTGACAACAGACTCTCGATATCTGAATAAAATGTTCCGCCCAGTTCAATCAAGTGTTTCCCGCTATCAAGATTGATATCATACCCTTTTACTTGGTAGTGATGGGTCAATAAATTCTCGGCAATCCCCATTCCCATTTTCCCTAAACCGATCATTGTGATCTCCATTATTGCTCCTCCTGAAATTTTTTAAAAAAGGGATCATAACGACAGCGAACTCATTGGCTCGCTGCTGTTACATCCCCTTAAAAATTAATGTAATTCTGGCCAAGTATCGCCATTTTCGACAATTAAATCGTCTAATAGTTCTTTGGCAACCTGTGCACTTGGAACCGTTTTAGACAAGGTCAAGGCCTGCCACATTTTTTGATAGCTGTTTTCCAAATAGGCTTCGACTACTAATTTTTCAACAGTGACCTGCTGGAACATCAACGCTTGCTGGAATGCCGGGATTTGACCTTGAGCTAAGGCTTCTGGTCCATCAGTACCGACAATACAAGGAACTTCCACCATCGCATCATCAGGGAAATTGGCGATGGCGCCATTATTTTCAACAATCATTACCATACGCTCGTGAGTATTAAAAGCAATCGCACGTGCTAAATCAACGATAAATGTCGCATGCGCATCAATATCAAAAGCAATGCCCTCGGCTGATCCATTCGCGATGATTTGACGGGCATGATCAAAAACATTTTTCTCTCGCCCCTGCATGACTTCATTGGCACGCGTAAATTCGGGATGATCCTTCATATGTTCAAAAACGTAATCGGGATACAAGTAATATTTCAAGTAAGTATTCGGCAAATAATCAGGCGTTACCGCTAAAATATCCTTCGCCTTTTTATGGGTCTCCTGCCAACTTGGGTCTGTGTGCTGGGTATCTACTTCGATCTGCGTCAAGTAGCCATGTTCGGAAACGTAATTACGAATTTGATCAATGTATTCATGACCTTCTTTGTCTTTGACACTAGTCCACCAGCCAAAATGATTCAAGCCAAAGTAACGGACTTCTAATTCTTCAGGCTTCTTACCAACAATTTGAGACATCCGACGTAAGGTTCCAACAGGCATGTCACAAATGTTTAACACCTTTGAATCTGGTCGTAATACTCGACAAGCTTCTGCTACAATCGCTGCCGGATTAGAATAATTCAGCATCCAGCAATCTGGTGAATACTTTTCCATATAATCGATGATTTCTAGCATGCCTGTGATACTGCGCATCCCATAAGCAATTCCCCCAGGTCCACAGGTCTCCTGTCCAAAAACTCCATGACGCAACGGAACTTTTTCATCTTTTTCCCGCATCGCATATTTCCCCACGCGGATATGGGCCATACAAAAATCAACATCTGTAAAAGCTGTTTCTGGATCTGTTGTATAGATAAATTCAATTTCTGGTGCCTGTTCTCTCAATAATATCTCTAAGGCTTCTCCAAGTATTCCCTGGCGGTCACCATCGTTATCGTATAGTTTCAATGTTCGCAATGGAAACCGCTCCAAATTGTCTAACATCATCATGACGATTCCCGGAGTAAACGTACTCCCGCCGCCGGCAATTACTACTGAAAATTTCTTCATAACTATTCGTCTCCTCCACTATCTCTACCTAAATATTTTTCAAGTTTTTCCCGAACTTTCGGGACAGTCAATCCATAGACCACATGGACATTTTCTCCGTTACTGATGACACCCTTTGCTTGAGTCTCATTTTTCAATAATCCTTCATCAACCAAAGCTGGATTTGCCAACTTCAACCGTAACCGTGTATAACAATTGTCGATCGTTTTGATATTCTCCGCACCACCTAAGCCTTCCACGATTATTCCAGATACTTCGTCATCAGAGGTTGGCGCAGCTAATACACCATTATCTGGTACAGACCCCTTCTTATCGTTATACTCCTTTTTCGAGTAAAGCTTCGTCTCTTGATCATTATCTTCTCGTCCGACCGTTTTGAAATTGAACTTGACGATTAAGAAGCGGAAGATAAAGTAATAAATAAAGAAGAAGGCCACACCGACTAGAAGATAAATCGGCCAACGGGTCTTTTCTGTCCCCAATGGTATGTTATAGAGTAGAAAATCGATAAAACCATTCGGACCGATCGCCCGTGAACCAAAGATATTCAAAGCAACCATGCTTAACCCGCTTAGCGCAGAATGAATAACAAACAATGCTGGCGCTACAAACATAAAGGAAAATTCAATCGGTTCCGTTACCCCAGCCACAAAGGATGTCACAACTGCTGGAATCAAAATAGCTTTTACTTTAAATTTATTTTCTGGTTTAGCCGTTTGATACATCGCTAGACAAGCGCCGATCAAGCCAAACATTTTTGAAATTCCCCGGGCATCCCAAATCACACTTTGTGATAGAACTCTAACCGCAGGATCTGCGATTTCAGCAAAGTAAATATTTCGCGCCCCTTCAAATACTTGCCCACCAACTTCCGCCACGCCGCCAAGTGACGTGTATAGAAACGGTGTATAGATCAAATGGTGCAAACCAGTTGGGATCAATAGCCGTTCCAACGACCCATAGAGAAAAATCCCAAAATTCCCTGTCTTCTGAATGACACCGCCCAATCCGTCAATTCCTTGCTGAATAACCGGCCAGATAAATGAAAGTGCAATCGCTGCTAATACTAATACTGGAATCAAAACGATAAAGACAAATCGTGCTCCGCCATAAACCTGAAAAGCGTTATTAAATGTCGTATCGATGAAGCGATTATGAATTAATGCCACCACAATTCCAAGAATAATCCCTAAGAAAACTCCCATGTCCAATACTTGAACACCTAAGACTAATGCTTGTCCCGATCCCTGAAGCTGATCTGGTGCTACCAGCATGTCTCTAAGTTCCATAAACTTGTTCATCGCATATAAGAAGACTAAGTATCCCAGTAAAGCAGTAAATGCTGCTTCAGCTTTCTTTTTGTTTGCCAATCCTAAAGCGATGCCGACACAGAAAATTACTCCTAGATTTGTTAAAACTGGCAAAAGTGCAGCTGATAAAATACTCCCGAATCCCATTGTGATAGGATTATCTAAAAATCCAAACATCTCAATTAACCTTGGATTCGTAAAAACGTTTCCAATCGCGATCAAAATACCAGCAATTGGTAAGATCAGCACTGGAACAAACATTGCTTTCGAAAATTTTTGCATGCTATCCATGATTTTCGCTTTCATCATTTTATCTCCTTCTTTTTATGATGTGTTCAGTATACGGGGCAGCAGTACAAAAAGGAACGGATACCGCTTACAACTCAATGTGTTTCACGATATGAAATACGTTTCATCATGAGAAGCACAAAAAAGAACCCCTATGAAGGAGCTCTCGATAAACATAAATAAGACAATCAAAAAAGATTACTCATGATCCTTTTTCGTAAGTAACTCTTCAATGTTCAATTGAATGACATGATCCACCAATACGGGGTTTCTTGTGCGATACGGCCATGCGCCACCTTCGAAAACAGCAAAAAGCTGATCACCGTCCACGGATACCTGTTCAATATATGGCGGTGTGTCAATCTCAAAGGCCGCGTCTTTTACTGAGAAAAAGTTATTGACTTTATCAAGATCAAAAAAATAGAGTTTGCCAGAGCGCTCCGGTCCCCACGACTGAGACATAATCAAGTAATCTTTATAAAAAGCAATGCCTTGAATCATATCCAGTGTTTTCCATGAACCAAGAGAACGAGCAAATTGAGAGGATGGAACGGAAGTTAATCCTGCTTTTTTCTGCTCCCCTTGGTCAAAATTAGAGATTTTTTCCTGAGAACTGATTCTTAGTTCTCCTTGATCATTCAAACGATAAGTCGCCATACGCCCATACTCATTCAGTGTAAAATAACCAACGACCAGCACACCAGATGTGTAGGTTAGCGCCGAAGCATGAGAAACTTCTTTTAAAGAAATCTGCTGATGATAAGAAACGACCCGATCCGCTTTTAGCTGATAATCCTCGAGCTCTTTCAAATCAATCGACGACAAACCAGCGAAAAGTCCGCCCGTCGTGATCCAAACACGCTGGTGCTTCGGATCATAGGCGATACCGCCGAGATGCGGACGACCAGGCAACACAACAGTTTTTATAAAACGATGTGTCTCACGATCCAGCATGTAGATGACCGAATGATTTTCATGATCATGACTATAGGCCGAAATCAAAAGATACTTCTCCGTCAGCGTGATTCCCTGTGGCGTCATCGTAGAACTGTCAACAATCGCGTTCGTTTCCAGGCTGAGGGTCTTCGCTCTATAGAGTCCCGGAATTTTGTACATTCCGAAATATTTGTTCTCATCCTGATTCGAAAAAGCTGCTTGATAAAAATGTCTATAGGGCTTCAATGCCTCCTGTTGCTGTTTAACAGTTAGCCCATAGTGGGATGCTTCTGCAGTGGATGGAAAAAGGAAAAATAGAAGAAAAAAGAAAAGACTCCCATACCATTTCTTATACATAGTAAAGACTCCTAATTTTAGTTTAAAATCATTTTTTACTATCAAAACCATAGCAGATAGTTTCAGAAACAACAATCAAAGCGCTTCTTTGTAAACAGCAAAAAACGAACTCCGCTAAAATAGGAAGTTCGTTGCTAATTATTTGCCCAATCCTGGTTAGACAGAAGTTCTCCAATCCTCTATCTGATCGAAACGAAATAAGTCAGCAGAATTGCACCAATCAAAACCGGTTCTTAATACCAACTATCACTCATCATCAGCGTCATCTTTCCGGTCTCTACTCCCAGTTCAATCTGGTCTCGTATTTCTGGTATAGCCGATTCCTTCACTTCACCTGCCGCAATCAAAAACTGATAGAATTTTTTCATCGCTGTACCAGCCTTTTTGACTGCACTTTCACTGATCCAAACATTTTTGCTTGCTCCCCAACCAAAAAAGTCGCAAATGACATCGAAGGTCGTTACCGCTGAGTCAAAACCATAAAAAATCAAATAATTGCTTAGATACTCTTCAACATTGGCTAAGTGATGATTCACGGTTTTCTTTGTCAGCTTTTCAGACTTTTCAAGGTACTCTTTAAACGCATTTAAGATTAAGCGATTGTTAGCCAACGCTTTTTCGACCTCTTTTCCAGAAAATCTATCAACTTTATAATCGGTTAGACTTTCCCAGTCTTTCTTCACCACATAACTTTCCTCTGCTACTTCTTGTGAAAGTTCATGAATTAACAAAGGCTCCTTAAACACTTCACGCAACTTATCAATGGGATATTGCTCTTTGAAAATGTCCCCTGCCAAATCAAGACTATTTTCAACATCCACGAGCGTATTAAAATCATACCGCCCATGATACTCCAATGAAAAAATCATGTTCTTCATAATGCCAGTAACAACACGATTATAGCCCCCATTCACCTCCACTTCACCAGCTAGATCAAGATATTTTTCAATCTGCTTTTTTGGGATTCCTGCCGCTTGGAACACTTCCATTATAGCTTGTTGGAAAGTCTCGCTTAACTGCCCCTTGTTCTTAGCATCGATTCCTACGAAAATAAGCGGGAAGTAGGTCAAGTCATTGACCACCAATAAAATCTTCTTTCTATTTACATTAAAATAATTCGCATGCCAAGAAAACAGCGGATTAAACTCAGAGAATCTTCGCGCCAATTGCTTGTCAGCAACGCTTGGTATTTTGTTAAAAAGTGGTAATGCTTTTTTTGTTGGATTAATAATCATTTGAATCCCTCATTTATCAATATTCCTTACAGTCGTTTCCTACGTCATTTCGTGTATAATTCAATTCTACAGTTAGTATATCAAAATTGGTACAACCTTTTTTAATTTTGAAATAAAAAAAGACCACATCCGAAAATGTAGTCTGTAAAACGTTGATAACTCAATGTTTTTATTTTTCCTCTGCGTTGGCGTCTTTGAGACCGTATTTTTTGTTGAAACGATCGACACGTCCATCTGCTTGAGTGAATTTTTGACGTCCAGTGTAGAATGGATGAGAATCTGAAGTAACTTCGACACGGATTACTGGGTAAGTATTTCCGTCTTCCCATTCAACTGTTTCTTGTGAAGTTTTAGTAGAACCTGACAAGAATTTGAAACCTGTTGTTGAGTCCATGAACACAACTGGATGATATTCTGGATGAATTCCTTGTTTCATAGTTTTTTCGCTCCTTTGCCCTGAATCATTTGCTGGTTCAGAGTTATTTTTGCAATTTGCAACATGAATATACTATCATGAATGAATCGACAATGCAATTATCTTTTTTGATTTCTACGGGTTGTTTTACCACCGAATGAAACGTCCTTGAAAGCTTTGAAAACATCATCGTTATTCTTCGTCTTTTTCAGGAAGTTCACGAATTGCGAAGTATATTCCAATGAATCTCCCGTCATGTTATTGCGAAGCTTGAAGATTTCTTCTAGACGTGAAGGAGCCATCAGCAATTCTTCTTTACGTGTACCAGATTTTTTAATGTCGATTGCTGGGAAGATCCGACGCTCAGACAATTCACGGGACAATTGTAATTCTAAGTTTCCTGTTCCTTTAAACTCTTCATAAATTACATCATCCATTCGACTACCAGTATCAACTAGTGCCGTCGCCAAAATAGTTAAGCTGCCACCTTCTTCAATGTTTCGAGCTGCACCAAAGAATTTCTTTGGTTTGTATAGCGCTGCAGGATCGATCCCGCCACTCAATGTCCGTCCGCTTGGCGGAACCACTAAATTGTATGCACGTGCAAGACGAGTGATGCTATCCATCAAAATCACCACGTCTCGTTTGTCTTCCACTAAACGCATTGCGCGTTCCAAGACCAGTTCAGATACACGGGTGTGGTTCTGTGGTTGCTGATCAAATGTCGAATAAACCACATCACCTTTAACACTGCGTTCTAAATCAGTCACTTCTTCTGGACGTTCATCAATGAGTAAGACAATCAGTTCGACATCGGGATAATTATCAGTAATACCATTAGCAATCTCTTTAAGAATGGTTGTCTTCCCTGCTTTTGGAGGAGCAACGATCAATCCACGCTGACCGAAACCTACTGGGGAGAAGATGTCGATCATTCGCGTAGACAAACGACCAGGTGTTGTTTCTAAAACGAGTTGCTTATCGGGATACAGAGCAGTTAATGCAGGAAAATGTGGGCGTTCTTTCGCATCTTCTGGATCTTTACCATTGACACTTTCTACATGCATCAGCCCATAATAACGTTCAGATTCTTTGGGTGGACGAGCTTTGCCGGCCACCTTATCGCCATTTCTTAAACCAAAACGACGAATCTGTGAAGAGGAAATATAAATATCCTCCGCACTCGATCCATAGTTAATTGGACGTAAAAAGCCGTAGCCATCCTGTCCAATAATATCTAAGACTCCTTCCATATAAAAGAAGCCTTGTTTTTCTGCCTGTGCACGAATTACAGCCAGAGACAATTCCTTTTTATTCATTTGACTATAATAAGGAATTTTAAAATCTTTTGCATAAGCATAAATTTCTTTTAGCGTCTTGTTCTCAAGCTCCGCCATTGTTAAATAATCGCTCATTATTCCGCCTCTTCCTCGTCGATCATTTCGATAGTAGCACCAAGAGCCGTCAGTTTCTCAATAATATGATCATATCCTCGTAAAATATATTCCACGTTAAAAATCGTTGTTTTCCCTTCAGCCATTAATCCAGCAATAACTAAACAAGCACCCGCCCGCAAATCAGAAGCGACTACCTCGGCTCCGTGCAATTTGCTTGGACCGTTTAATACAATTAAGTTGCCTTCAACACGAGCATCTGCCCCCATGCGGACTAACTCAGGGATGTGATTTACTCGTTTTGAGTAAATCGTGTCAATAATTTCGGCCGTTCCCTGCGATTTAAGTAATAGCGGTGTTAACGGTTGTTGTAGATCTGTCGCAAAACCTGGGTAAGGCGATGTTGTAACATCTACAGTCTTCAGATTTCTTGATGGCAATACTTCGATGCTGTCTTCTGAAATATTCATTTCTACACCGATTTCTTCTAATTTCGCAATAAAGCTTTCAATGTGTTCATAGATGACATTATGCACGGTTACACCTTCGCCCATAGCTGCAGCTAAAGCCAAATAAGTCCCCGCTTCAATGCGATCAGGAATAATTGAGTGGACACAGCCGTGTAATTCCTCTACACCTTCAATCCGAATTTCATCCGTACCTGCACCACGAATTTTCGCACCCATATTATTTAATAGCGTTGCAACATCGATAATTTCTGGTTCCTTTGCAGCATTCTCAATGATTGTTTTTCCTTTAGCTTTTACTGCTGCCAACATCACGTTAATCGTCGCGCCAATAGAAACCACATCCATAAAGATACGATCTCCCGTTAAGCTTTCTTCTTCTGTCCGCAAATAAATCACACCGTGTTCATTAGAAACATCGGCACCTAAACTTTCAAAGCCTTTAATGTGCAAGTCAATTGGACGAGGGCCTAAGAAACAGCCGCCAGGTAAACCAACCACCGCTTCACCAAATTTTCCTAACAAAGCTCCCATAAAATAGTAGGAAGCGCGTAACGAATTGATTTTTCCGCTTGGCATCGGGATCGATACAACATTACTTGGATCAATGACCATCCGATTATCTTCAAAGGAAACTTTCGCTCCCATGATTTCTAAAATTTCGATTAATGAATGCACATCTTGAATATCCGGCACTCCTTCTAATGTCACTGGCGAATCCGCCATGATTGCTGCTGGGATCAATGCAACGGCACTATTTTTTGCGCCGCTGATTGTAATATTACCTGATAATGGCTTTCCGCCATGGATTTCGATTTTTCTCATTTATTTTCACCTAATTAATTATTTTGAAGTTTATAGACCATTATCCATTCTAGCATATTATTGCTTGTATAAAAAGGAAGCATTCTCAAATCACGTGAGAAAATAAGCAAGTTCTTTTCACTCAAGGATGTTTTTGATTAGTAGAGGACTATTTTTCATCTTCATCCCAAATGCTTGGGATAATTTATTAGATTTATTCAAATATTTTATTGAGAAATACCGTTTTCAAGTTTAATTGAAGATTTTTTTTAATTAGGAACAGCAATAGTATCGGAAGTTTAATCGAACGATTAAAAACCTGCAGATGGTTCTTTTTTTGCGGAAACAATGCTAACTTCAATCAGTGAATTCAAAGAATAACCTTCATAAATTCAGCCGAAAATCCACCTACCTTCACAGAAGGAAGGCCTATTTCCTCTTCTTTCTCTTTCTATTCTTTTTTCCATTTATAGTATTCATCAGACTTTTCTTGTTTTCCTCTTCAAGATACTTTTTATTTTTCGTTTTGCGGCCTTGGGACTTCTTTGGAAATAGGGAACGGAAGGTTTTCTTCTCTTTTGTCTCAGTTGGTTCTTTTGTAGGGGCTGGTATTGATACTGCTTGATTCAGAGACTGATTGACAGAATCCAAAAGAGCTTCTTGTTCGGAGTCCTCCTCTTGAAGCAGCCGCAGGTTCGTCAATGTCGCTCCTTCTGGTAATTGCTCTTCGACAATCCTTCGCAGCTCCTCTGGGCTCAAATTCTTCAAGTCAACATCTGGCGGCAGAGAAATCCCTATTTCCTGTTCATTTTCATTTTGTTCAAGCTGCACAGCATCCGTCCATTGATGATCAGTACTATTTTCTTTTGATGATGCCTTTTTTGTTGCACTCTTTTTCTCCCATAGTGAGCGGCGAGTACAATTCATTAGATCAGAGTTTACTAGTTCGACAAAAAGACGAGTACCATCCTTTTCAAAAACTGTCAAAGTAGTCAGAAGCTCCAAGATAGCCTGCCACTTCTTATCAGATATTTTTGGATCAGCATCGCGTAAGCTCCAAGTATGGGATTTCCCATCTCCTTTTAAGAAAATGGATATAAATTTATATTGCTTATTTTCTAGCTCATCGATTGGTGTGGTCTTTTCCAATAAAAACTTTTTATACTGATGGAGAGCCTCATCAACGGAAAGATAATCCTTCTTACGCTTGTACACTCGTTCGATTACTCTCTCCCAATCACTGCTTTTGAAATAATTCTTAAAAAAGGGAGCAAGCCTTCGAATAGTATCATTCGGGTTAGATCGTAGCAGAATCTCATGAATAACAGCTTCCAGCATTCCCGAAAAATCATTTACAGATAATGCGTTACGCAACAAAAGTGCAAACGCGTATTGTATTACCACTGTTGCATCTTTAGTCTCATCATAGTATTTTTCAATTCTAGCTTCCACTGTTGCTCTCTTCATTCCAAATATTTGGCGACTTGTTAATTTTACCATTGACATGCTGCATGCTCCTCACTATTCACAAATTATTTAACCGCTTTCAAAAAGCTTTCCTAAAACTAATATACACTAAAAGTAACTGAAATTTAGTGGCGCTTCGCAAAATAATAACTCATTCTTTTTACTATTAATTTTAGAAAAGAGTTTGAAACTCATACCTTTTTTCTTCTTTGTTCGTTGTTTGTTTCTACCTGTCATAAAGATTGTAAAGTCTTCATTTACAGCAAAAAGCCATCTTCCCATGCAGCTTTGATGGTAAGTTCGCCAATCCACACAGCTGAACAAACAATCGAGTTTAGACTTTTCGGCTTTTTTGTAATCCTTTTTAAGGCAATGAGACTAAACAAAAGTGTTCAAAGATTGTTTTTATCAGGTTTCATAAGCCACTATCTTCTTTCCTTTTAAGGTAAAAAAAAGACTGCCACAATTGACAGTCTTCAATCAAAATGTATGAATCAAATTAAGCTTTGTTTGCTGAACCGAACCAGTCAATGTGTTCTTCAGCATCTTTAACGATTGCAGCAACACCTGGTGCCAACAATTTACGAGGGTCAAAGCCTTTTCCTTCTTTATCTTTGCCAGCTTCGATATATTCACGAGTAGCTTTAGCAAATGATAATTGGAATTCAGTGTTAACGTTAACTTTAGAAACACCCATTGAGATTGCTTTTTGGATTTGTTCTTGAGGAATACCTGATCCACCGTGTAATACTAAAGGCACATCATTACCTACAGCATCAGCAATCGCTTGTAAGTGGTCAAATGCTAAACCTTTCCAGTTTTCAGGGTATACACCATGAATGTTACCGATACCGCATGCTAAGTAGTCAATACCTGTAGCAACCATTTGTACACATTCGTCGATGTCAGCTAATTCACCAGCACCGATGATTCCGTCTTCTTCACCACCGATTGAACCAACTTCACACTCTACAGAGATACCTTTAGCGTGAGCTTTTTCAACAACGTCTTTAGCCAATTTCAAGTTTTCTTCAAATGGAAGATGAGAACCATCAAACATGATTGAAGTGTAGCCAACTTCGATACATTCTAAAGCAGCTTCGTAGTCACCATGGTCTAAATGGATTGCAACTGGTACAGTGATACCCATTGAGTCTACTAAATCAGTGATGATATCTTTAGCAACTTTGTATCCGCCCATGTATTTCGCTGCACCCATTGAAGTTTGGATAAGAACTGGTGCTTTTTTAGCTTCTGCAGCTTTTAGAATAGCTTGAGTCCATTCTAAGTTGTTTGTGTTGAATCCACCTACTGCATATCCGCCTTTACGTGCAGCTTTTAAGAATTCTGCTCCTGATACTACTGGCATAAAAAATTCCTCCTAAGGTTTTTTACTATTTGGTTAAGCCATGCTTAACTAACGTGTTAATTCTATCAAAGTTTTAGCATCTTTGCTACTCCAAACCTTCCGATAAAACCTTTACATTTCAACTTTTTTGCTTTTCTTGTAAAAAAACTGAAAGGCGACTAGGCCTTTCAGTCAAATTTACTATTTTGCTTCTTTACTTTCTAATGATGCACCTACGAAAGCTTTGATCAATGGTTGAGGACGGTTTGGACGAGAAATTAATTCTGGATGGAATTGACAGCCCACAAAGAATTTATTTTCAGGGATCTCAACGATCTCAACTAAGCGATTATCTGGAGATACACCTGAGAAAACCAAGCCTTTGTCTTCAAATAATTGACGGTATTGATTGTTGAATTCATAGCGATGACGATGACGTTCTTGGATGACGTCTTCGTTTCCATAGGCTGCAGCCGTTTTGCTGCCTTTTTTCAGCTTACATGGATACAATCCAAGACGTAATGTTCCACCCAAGTTCTCAACATTTTCTTGATCTGCCATTAAATCAATGATGTTGTTTGCAGTGTCCGGTACTGTTTCAGCTGAATTAGCATCTTCTAGCCCAGCAACATTACGAGCAAATTCTACACAGGCCATTTGCATTCCTAAACAAATACCTAAGAACGGTACATCGTTCTCACGTGCATAACGAATCGCCTCGATCTTCCCCTCAATTCCACGATCTCCAAAACCACCAGGAACTAAAATACCATCTGCATCTCCCAGCATTTCTTCCACATTCTCACGTGTAACTTCTTGAGATTGAATCCACTCGATTTCAATATCAGAATCGTAAGCAAAACCAGAATGTTTCAATGCTTCCACTACAGAAATATAGGCATCTGGCAATTCTACATATTTTCCTACCAATGCAATTTTTACTTTCTTTTTAAGATTCAAGACTTTTTCTTCAAGCGCTCGCCACTCTGTCATATCCGCAACAGGTACGTCAAGTTTCAAATGCTCACAAACAATTTGATCCATTCCTTGTGCTTGTAATGCCAATGGAATCGAATAAAGTGTTTCAACATCACGAGACTCGATAACTGCTTCTGGCGCAACATCACAAAATTGTGCAAGCTTGTTTTTAGTACTTTGTGAAATAGGTTGTTCTGTACGAACCACTAAAATATTTGGCTGAATCCCTAGACCACGTAATTCTTTTACGCTGTGCTGTGTTGGCTTTGTTTTCATTTCTCCAGCAGCTTTTAAGAAAGGAATCAATGTTGTATGGATGTACATAACATTATCCGCACCCACTTCAGCCTTCATTTGACGTAATGCTTCTAAAAATGGCAATGATTCAATATCACCAACAGTTCCGCCAACCTCTGTAATAATGACATCAGAATCTGTCATTTTTGCAGCACGCATGATTTTTGATTTGATTTCATTCGTGATATGAGGGATAACTTGGACTGTTGCCCCTAAGTATTCGCCTTTACGTTCTTTACGAATAACTTCTGAATAGATTTTTCCTGTCGTTACGTTGGAGTATTGATTCAAGTTAATGTCGATAAAACGTTCATAGTGACCCAAGTCCAAATCCGTTTCAGCACCATCATCTGTTACAAAAACTTCTCCGTGTTGGTAAGGACTCATCGTACCTGGATCGACATTAATATATGGATCGAATTTTTGGATGGTAACTTTCAATCCCCGATTTTTAAGCAAACGACCCAATGATGCTGCCACGATCCCTTTGCCAATTGATGAAACTACGCCGCCAGTTACAAAAATATACTTTGTCATAAATGAAAAAACTCCTTCATACTAATTTGCAGGAAACGTCTAGAAAAAACAAAGAAAGCTCCCTATCCAATTTGAATAGGGAGCTGTGATTTCACTAAACACTTGACCCTTACTAAAAGGGTGCCCAAGCAGTATAATACCGACACTTTGGAAAAATGTCAACCGTAATTATTCGTTGCTTAATTTTCTTTAATCAAATAAACGACCAAAAAAGCTTTTCTTTTTCTCCGAAGGCTCTTTGCTATCTGAATTAGTTGAAGGATATTTTTCTTCAATGTCAATAATCTCTTCATTGACAGCATGGTCTATAACCAATAATAACCCGATACTATCTTCTGATTCAACTGTCGCATCATTTACGATCGTAAAATCGACTGAATTTTTAGACGCTAGTGCGATGAAATCCGCTTGTACTTTTTCATCTACAGCGCCATTGATCAATAATTTACCTTCTGGGTATTTTTTTATCTCTGTAATTAGATTTTTTTGGTCTTGCTGATTTTTCATCTCTCGTACCGTCATACTTGCAAAACAACGCTCACGAAAGGTTCCCAAATATTTTCGCTGTTCATCTGGATTGATTCGCGCTGCCCCAAAACGACCTTTATCTAGATGTTGCTGCAATTCATCTTTTGCCATCTCTCTCACTTCCCTATAATAAAATTTCCTTTGGCTCCAGTATATCAAAATCGTCAATAAAATGCTGAATCTCAGCCAAAAGTAAGCAAAAAACAAAAGTTGGCTTGAAAACATAAGAAAACCATTGTACTTTTATTCTTACTCTTTTATAGTTAAAGATGGTTTTAAAAAATTTTGTTAAAAGCCCGTTCACTTACGGTCTTTTGTGGTATTTTCAAAAAAAGGAGTGTTTTGTGATCAAGCGTTATACGAATTTGTTACAACAGGAGTTTCGCCATTACTCTAAGAGAAAACTTCAAAAGGATTTATTATCAGGTCTGACTGTTGCTGCTGTGGCATTACCCTTAGCTTTGGCTTTTGGTGTTTCCAGTGGAGCCGATGCCGCAGCTGGAATGATTACGGCTATTATTGCAGGCCTCGTTATCGGCACTCTTTCAGGCGGATTTTATCAGATTTCTGGTCCAACTGGGGCAATGGCCGCCATCTTAACTGGGATTATCGCCTCGCACGGGCTAGCGGGTGTCTTAGTCGCCACCTTCATCGCCGGCATCCTATTACTGATAGCTGGATTGTTTAAGCTTGGAAGTCTCACTTCCTTCATTCCATCACCTGTAATTACAGGGTTTACTTCCGGGATCGCCATCATCATTGCTTTAGGACAGATTGATAACTTCTTCGGCACAACATCTAGCGGCGAGAGTGCTCTATCAAAACTGATCAGCTACCGATCCGGTTTTTTCCCAGATTTTCCTACACTGATTTTAGGTATAATCGTTTTATTATTGTTAATCTTTTATCCCAAAAAATGGAATCAGGTCTTACCAGCTTCACTGGTCGCAATTATTCTAGCAACTTTTGCTTCTATTATTTTTAATCTGCCAGTCGCAAAAGTTGGCAAAATTCCCACGTCACTACTTACTAGCGAACGTCTTCATCTAGCAACCCTTAATCTCTCATTAGTAAAGCAATTATTTTTACCTGCGATTAGCATTGCAATGCTGGGTATGATAGAAAGCTTACTCTGCGGAGCCTCTGCCGGACGCATGACCGGAAAAGATCTCGACAGCAATCAAGAATTGATCGCTCAAGGAATCGGAAATATGCTTCTGCCTTTCTTTGGAGGGATCCCGGCAACCGCTGCGATCGCAAGAACCAGTGTGGCAATAAAATCGGGTGCGCAGACACGGTTAGCCGGAATTTTTCATGCACTCTTCCTATTTTTGTCGATGATTATTTTTGCACCGATCATGTCGCAAATCCCAATGGCTGCTCTTGCCAGTGTTCTACTTATTACAAGCTGGCGGATGCACGAATGGACGACCATTAGAACAATGTTCAAGCAGAAAAATCGGGCAGCGATCCTTCTATTCATAGTAACTATGCTAAGCACGATCATTTTCGATTTGAGTATCGCAATCGTCATTGGTGTCATCTGCGGCTGTATTTTCTTTATCGTCAAAAGTTCGCGTATTTCTATTATCTCCGAAGAAATTGATTGGACAAGAATGGATCTGCCACATTCTGAGGTTGGCTCTAATTGGGCAGTCATCTACATCACCGGTCCATTGTTCTTTATGTCAGCAAATCAGCTGAAAAGAGAACTGGATCAAGCCGTCGGCAAGGAAGGGATCATCTTTTCACTTCGCGGTGTTCCAAGTATCGATTTGACTGCACAAGACACCTTTGCCGATTATTTCTCAGTTGCTGCATTAAACAATCAAAAATTGATTTTTACTTCGATGCAGCCTGAGGTGGAAAAACAGTTCCAGCAATTATGGGATAAACAAGTCCATCGTCCCATCCAGCATCCTACCGTTGCACATGCACTTCATGCACTGCATCAAGCATACTAAAACAGTCAAAAGAGCTGTGAGAAAGTTTCTCGCAGCTCTTTATTTCTGACTAATTTGATCCGTCACTATTCCATTTCTTCTAGTTGTTTGCGTCTTATTTCTTCTGTTTGCCTATTTAAATCATTCTCAGCCTGAGACAACTCTTCAAACGTCAAGATTCCATCGTTATTCAGATCTGCTTGAGAAGTTTCTTCGCTAATCACTCGTTCACCGTTTGGCAAGACGCGAAGAACCGTGACAGCTGCTCCGCTAGGGCTTACCAACACCTTACCAACCTGATCATCCTTTTGAGGCTGTTCAGCTGACGCCTCCGGAGTTGCCGGTGCTGCCGACTGATTCGTTTCACTAGACGGTTGTGGTACCGCCACTTCACTGGAAGTCGAGGATTCTTCAAAGCGCAAATAACTCTTAGACGGCTCTATCTTAATCTTCTTTTCCGCCTCTACTCCGTTTACTTTCGAAGTCAACGTCAGTTCTTTCGTTTTTGGTTCGGTCAATTGGTACTCGATACGAAACAGACCATGTTCATCCGCAATTTCCTTTTGATCATCCACAGAAACTGTCGCATTTGGATCAGTCGTACCAGTGATAATTGCTTTACCTAGTTCATCGGTTTCGAATGTTTTGAAACTAATAATTTCAAGTTTCTTTTTTTCTTCAGAAGAGGACTCTGAAATACTAGACACTCTCTTTTGCTCTTTATCTGCATTACACCCCGCCAACAAAAAAATACTCACAGTAACAACCGCTAGTCCAACAATCTTTTTCATGAATCCCTCCAAAGCTTAGTGTAGAATAACTCCCTTATCTCTTTTGCATCATTAAATTGATTATTTCTATTATCCTTAGTAATTCAATTATAACAAAAGAAAACTTGCTAAGAAATATATTCTTGGTTTTGTTACTCAGTAATAAAAATCTCATATAAAGAATAACGCAAAGGAGTCTGTCTCACTATTTTTAGAAATCTCTTCGTAAAAAAAGGCCATGGTACAAAAGCACCACAGCCTTAATTCTTTATTCGTTTGTTCAACGCTAATTATTTACCGATGAATGGATTGTTTTTTAAGTTGTAGAAAGATTTGATTCCTTTGTATTCTGCAACATCACCCAATTGGTCTTCGATACGTAATAATTGATTGTATTTAGCAATACGGTCAGTACGTGAAAGAGAACCAGTTTTGATTTGACCAGCGTTTGTTGCAACAGCGATATCAGAGATTGTTGAATCTTCTGTTTCACCAGAACGGTGAGATACAACTGCAGTGTAGCCAGCTTCTTTGGCCATTTCAATAGCATTGAAAGTTTCTGTTAAAGTACCGATTTGGTTAACTTTGATAAGGATTGAGTTAGCAACACCTAAATCAATTGCTTTAGCTAATTTTTCAGTGTTTGTAACGAACAAGTCATCACCAACTAATTGAACTTTATCACCTAAAGCTTCAGTTAATTTCTTAGTACCTTCCCAGTCGTTTTCGTCTAAGCCGTCTTCGATTGAGATGATTGGGTATTTCGCAACTAATTCTTCGTAGAATGCGATCATTTCTTCAGTTGTTTTTTCGCCTTCGCCTGAATCAGCTAAAACGTAAACACCTTTTTCTTTATCGTAGAATTCTGAAGAAGCAGCGTCCATAGCAAGAACGATATCTTTACCAGGTACATAGCCAGCTTTTTCAATAGCTTCGATAATTACTTCAAAACCTTCTTCATTAGAACCAAGGTTAGGAGCGAATCCACCTTCGTCACCAACTGAAGTAGCAAGGCCTTTAGCTTTTAAGATTGAAGCTAAAGCGTGGAATACTTCTGCACCATAACGTAAAGCTTCTTTGAATGTAGGAGCGCCAACAGGCATGATCATAAATTCTTGGAAGTCGATAGAGTTATCAGCATGTGATCCACCATTGATGATATTCATCATAGGAGTAGGCAAAACTTTTGTATTGAATCCGCCAAGGTAGTTGTACAATGGGATTTCTAAGAAGTCAGCAGCTGCACGAGCAACAGCGATAGAAACACCAAGAATAGCATTTGCACCTAGTTTACCTTTGTTAGGAGTGCCATCTAGTTCGATCATAGCAGCATCGATTGCAGCTTGGTCGCGTACGTCGTAGCCAATGATTGCTTCAGCAATAATGTTGTTTACATTATCAACTGCTTTAGTAACACCTTTACCGCCGTAACGAGCTTTGTCGCCATCACGTAATTCAACGGCTTCGTATTCACCTGTTGAAGCACCTGAAGGAACCATACCGCGGCCGAATGCGCCGTCTTCTGTATAAACTTCTACTTCGATTGTTGGGTTACCACGTGAGTCTAGGACTTCGCGTGCGTAAACGTCTGAGATAATTGACATGTTTTGTCTCTCCTTTAAAATTTGTTTTTGTAAATAGGGGTTATAAAACCCTTATAACCAATATTAGTGAAAATCGCGGGCAGTTGCAAACAAAAGCTGCAATTTTCGTTAAAAAATTATTTTGCGCCTTCAAGTAAAGCTAAGAATGAGTCAGCTTTCAAGCTCGCTCCGCCAACTAAAGCACCATCGACGTTTTCTTTTGCCATATATTCAGCAATGTTTTCTGGTTTTACAGAACCGCCGTATTGGATACGAACAGCTTCAGAAACTTCTTTGCCATAAATACCTTCAACTGTTGAACGAACAACGCCGCAGATTTCGTCAGCGATTTGTGCATCAGCAGATTTACCAGTACCAATAGCCCAAATTGGTTCATAAGCAATAACCATGCTTGAAACTTGTTCAGCAGAAAGATCTGCTAGTCCAGCTTTGATTTGTCCTTCGATCCATTCAGCTGTTTTACCAGCTTCATATGTTTCTAAAGACTCTCCACAGCAAAGAATTGGCAACATACCATTAGCAAAGATTGCTTTGGCTTTTTTGTTGATTTCTTCGTCTGTTTCGTGGAAATATTCACGGCGTTCTGAATGGCCGATGATTACATAGTCCACACCAAGATCCGCTAAAGCTGCAGGTGAAGTTTCACCAGTGAATGCTCCAGCATTTTCCCAGTAGCAGTTTTGAGCAGAGATTTTTAAATCAGTGCCTTTTGCTGCTTCAACTAATTCTTGTAAAAACAAAGCAGGTGATCCAATCACTGAATCTACTTTATCATTTGCAGGAATGTTGTTTTTTACTGCTTCTGCAAAATCTTTTGCTTCTGAGGCAGTTAAATTCATTTTCCAGTTACCAGCAATAATTGGTTTACGCATTTAGAATAGCTCCTTTTTTCTTTTTGTCTAGCTTTATGAGCTAGCTCTTCTCAGTAATAAGTAAAAATTTTAAGAAACTTGAAAAGCAGTTTATCAAAATTTTAGCCTTATTGATCGAGAGCTGAACGAGCTCGTACCGCTTTTCTGACTATTTATCGTTGATTGCTGCAAGACCAGGTAATTCTTTACCCTCTAATAATTCTAGACTTGCGCCGCCACCAGTTGAAATGTGAGTGAATTTGTCAGCAAAGCCAAGTTGTTCAGCTGCAGCTGCAGAATCTCCACCACCGATAATTGTAGTAGCATCTGTTAAGTTAGCGATTGCTTCGCAAACACCGATTGTTCCGCGAGCAAAGTTGCTCATTTCAAACACACCCATAGGTCCGTTCCAAACAACTGTTTTTGCACCTTCTAAAGTTTGTGCAAATAAAGCAATTGATTCAGGCCCAATGTCAAGTCCCATTTGTCCTTCAGGAACATCACCCGTATGTTCTTCTGTAGGAACGTCGTTTGAAAATTCAGCTGCTGTGATTGAGTCAACTGGTAAAACTAATTTGTCGCCAGCTGCTTCGATCAATTCCTTAGCCAAGTCTACTTTATCAGCTTCTACTAATGAGTTACCGATTTCCATCCCTTTAGCTTTATAAAATGTATACGTCATTCCTCCGCCGATCAAAATTTTGTCTGCTTTAGGAATCAAGTTTTTAATTACGCCAATTTTATCAGAAACTTTCGCTCCACCTAAAATAGCGATCATAGGACGTTTAGGTTCTTCAACCGCTTCGCCGATGAATTTGATTTCTTTTTCCATTAAGAATCCAGCAACAGTTGGAATTCCAGTAGATGCAATACCTACGTTAGAAGCATGAGCACGGTGAGCAGTACCGAATGCATCATTTACAAAAACATCGCCTAATGAAGCCCAGTATTTACCAAGTTCAGCGTCATTTCCGCTTTCTTTTTTACCGTCAATATCTTCGAAACGAGTGTTTTCAAAGACAACTACGTCGCCGTCTTTCATGTCTGCAATTGCCGCTTCCAATTCAGAACCACGAGTTTCAGGTACAAATGTTACATTTTTACCTAATAATTCGCTTAAACGTTCAGCTACAGGTTTTAATGATTTGCCTGCTTTATCTTCTTCTGTTTTCACACGACCTAGGTGAGAGAACAAAATTGCTTTACCGCCTTGTTCTAAAATGTAATTGATTGTTGGCAACGCCGCTTTAATACGAGTGTCATCCGTAATCACGCCATCTTTAACAGGAACGTTGAAGTCCACACGAACTAAAACTTTCTTGTCTTTCAAGTCAAGATCTTTAACTGTCATTTTTGCCATGAAAGAAAACCTCCAAATAGTTTTTTTAAATCTTTTCTATTATACAACTCTTTTCGAGAAAAGAGCCAATGATAAACTTACGAAAAAAACGGAGAAGCGCGTTGCTTCCCCGCCTTTTTTCAGACAATGTTGTTGTTTAAAATAATTCTTATAGTTTAGCGAAATATTCTAAAGTACGAACCAATTGAGCAGTGTATGACATTTCATTGTCATACCAAGCAACAGTTTTAACTAATTGTTGGTCGCCAACTGTCATAACTTTAGTTTGAGTTTCGTCAAATAATGATCCGTAAGTCATACCTACGATATCTGAAGAAACGATTTCGTCAGTGTTGTAACCGAATGATTCGTTAGATGCTGCTTTCATCGCTGCATTTACTTCATCAACAGTCACTTTTTTGTTAAGAACAGTCACTAATTCAGTTAATGAACCAGTTGCAACAGGAACACGTTGAGCAGCTCCGTCTAATTTACCGTTCAAGTCAGGAATAACTAAACCGATCGCTTTAGCAGCACCAGTTGAGTTAGGCACGATGTTTGCTGCAGCAGCACGTGCACGACGGAAGTCACCTTTAGGATGAGGTCCATCAAGAGTCATTTGGTCCCCTGTGTAAGCATGGATAGTTGTCATTAATCCTTCAACAACACCAAATTCGTCATTTAAAGTTTTAGCCATAGGAGCTAAACAGTTAGTAGTACATGAAGCACCAGAGATAACTGTTTCGTCACCAGTTAAAGTTTCGTGGTTAGTGTTGTAAACAATTGTTGGAACATCGTTACCACCAGGAGCTGAGATAACAACGCGTTTAGCACCAGCTGTTAAATGTTTTTCAGCAGCAGATTTTGAAGTGAAGAATCCAGTACATTCTAATACGATATCTACTCCTAGTTCTCCCCAAGGTAATTCTTCTGGGTTGCGGTTAGCAAGAACTTTAACTTCTTTTCCGTTCACGTTGAATGAACCTTCGTGAACTTCAACAGTTCCGTTAAAGCGACCTTGAGTTGTATCATATTTTAACAAGTGAGCCAACATTTTAGCGTCTGTTAAATCGTTGATAGCTACAACTTCCAATCCTTCTACATCTTGGATACGGCGGAATGCTAAGCGTCCGATACGTCCAAATCCGTTAATTCCAACTTTTACTGTCATTTAAGATTTCCTCCTTATGGAATCAAAAAATATATTTATTTTAAAGGGGGGATCCCTTTTAAAATCTCGTTTGCAGCAGCTTCATCAGTGATGAGCCACGTTTGTTTTGGAGCATTTTTCATATATGCTGTAATGGCTTTTACTTTGCTTTTTCCACCAGCAACTGCGAGAATCGTCGGCATCTTTTGAATATCTTCTAAAGATAAGCCAATGCGCGGTACTTTATGGACGATTTCTCCATTTTCGTCAAAAAAGTATCCAAAAGATTCTGCAACAGCATTTTTTTGTTTTAGACGAACGATCTCCTCTTCTGACATTTTTCGTCTAGCCGCCATATGAACAGCTCGACCAATACTGTGTACAACACAATTGGCCTCCTTAATCATCGCCAGGACACTTCTGATAGAGGGTTCTTTCAGCAATGTGTGGTAGGCTTCCTCACTTAATTGTTCCGGTACATATAGCGCGCGATGCTCCCCATGAGCATTCGCTGCCATTAATGCGCTGACTGAGTTAGCTTGGATTGACACTGCCTCCCCAATACCTCCTCGAGCAGGAACAAAAAGATTATGGCGCTTTGTTGTTTCTAATGGACTGACGTGTCTGGCTACTTCTGCCATCGTCGTTCCGCCCATCACTGCAATAATATTTCGGCCGTCTGGTAATTGACGCTGCAATGCCTCATCTACCAACTCGCCAAATTCACCGATTACTTTTTCTTGTTCATCACTGTTTCCAGAAACAATCAGACAACGTTCGATCTTGAATAGTGTAGCAAGTTGCTTTTCTAACTGATCCATGCCGGTAAACTGTTCCATCAATAGTTCCAGATGTTGTAGTAAGCCTTCGCCTTTTTCAGTTAGCAACATACCACTCTTTGTTGCATCAATCAAACGCTGATCTCTAAGATAATCTGTCTCACTTCGCAATACCCGTTCAGTAAGTCCTAATGAATCAGCTAAGTTTCTTCGACCGATTGGTTGCATCCAAAAAATATTCTGCATAATACGATATCTTTTTTTTACAACCTCTAGCACATCAGGGGCGATTGCTTCAAGCACTCTTAATTCACTTAACAAAGGAATTCCTCCGTTGGACTTAAGTAGTCCCTCATAGACTTTTAGCGACCCATGAATGATAAAAAAAATGAAAGAAAGTCAAATTATTCATTTGAAATTGTTGATTTCTTACATGACAAAGTGTAACAGTTTTGAGGCGTCTACGCAAGGAAAAAGCCAAGTTTTTTTACTTGGCTTAATCAAAACGTTTTCTTTTAGATGAGCTTGGGATATTCAAAGCATCTCGATATTTGGCAACCGTACGCCGAGAGATTTTCTGGTCCTTTTCAGCAAGCAATTCTACAATTTTTTGGTCAGATAATGGTTTGCGTTTATCTTCTTGTTCAACAAATGAAGCAATCAACTGTTTGACTTCATCTGCAGAAGTATCTTCATCATTTACTTTATTGACAAAAAAGCTTCGCAGTTCAAATACACCGAAATCTGTTTCGATATATTTCCCGTTCACTGTGCGGCTAATCGTTGATTCGTGAACATCTAATTCTTTCGCAACATCTTTCAGCATTAATGGTTTTAATGCTCCTTGTTTATCTTCAAAAAAATGTGCTTGATGCTGAACGATGATTTTACCGACTTCCAGAATGGTATCTTTCCGTTGCCCAAGTGTCTTATTTAACCATTCAAACTGTTGTAGCTTTTCTTTTAAATAAGCTTTTGTTTCATCATCCGCTTGTTCTTTCAAACGATTAAAATAATTTTCTTGAAAGTTCAAACGTAGTTGGCCACGCTTATTCGATAAAACAACTAGCTGATTCTCTCTTCTCACCAATGTCAAATCTGGAATAATGAAGTTTGAATCCTGTCCACCGAAACTTGCGCCTGGAAATGGATTTAACGTTCGAATATAATCAAGAATTTTCTGTACCTGCGCTAAACTAATCTGATAAGACTTAGCAATTTGTTCAAACTTTCTTTTAGCAATTGCATCAAACGATTCCTCTAAGAGAAGATATGCTAAATCTGGTGCGTAGTCATCCTGCTCTGTCTGAAGCATCAGGCATTCTTGCAAGTTCCTAGCACCTACTCCTGGCGGATCTAGCTGCTGCAACAGTGTCAATGCATCAAGGTATTGAAGATCGGTCGCTTTTAATTCTTCTTTCACTCGCTCCTCGTCAACTTTCAAATAGCCATTTACGTCAATGAACTCGACTAGAACTAACATAATTTCACGAATAAAGGTATCTCGATAATTTAGATGGATTTGGTTGATCAAATGTTCAAACAGAGAAACAGGATGATCGGCAATTTGTATGAACGATTCTTCCTTAACTGCTCCTCCATGCATCTGCATCAAGTCACTTTGAATTTTTGGTGCGACCACGTCAAATAGCGGATTCTCCAAAGAGACCGTTTCAACATAGTCTTGCAACTCCTCAGTGTTAAATTGTAAAATTTGAATCGCTTGCTGCAATTCTTGCGTCATCGCCAATTTTTGAGTTTGTTGTTGCTTTTGAGAATAACCTTGTTGAAACTTCATAGACTTTCCCCTTGTTTTTTTAAAATTATATGCTAAACTAATATTCGTGCTTGCGCCCTTAGTGTAGTGGATATCACGTAAGATTCCGGTTCTTGAGACGGGGGTTCGATTCCCTCAGGGCGCGTACATTACGACACTTCTCTTTTTGAGACGTGTCGTTTCTTTTTTTCGAATGCATTAGTATATCTCCGTAAAGACCATTATACTTTTTTAACGGATACTTATCAATTTTGATTCTATTAATGCCTTAAACTAACGAAATAATTAAAATGAACCGCTCAAATAAGAATTCTATTTGAGCGGTTTTATTGATCAGTTCTTGATTAGTACGGCCTTGCTTTTTGGAAAAGTTGGAAATTGATTCATTGGAATTTCCCAATCCTGTTCTGGTACAGAAAATTGATACTTATTCACTAATTGATCAGAAAAGACCCGCAGTGTATGCAGTGTTATCCATTCTCCTGCGCAGCGATGCATGGCTTCAAATTTCCCTCCACCTTGGGCAATCATCTCATATTCTTCATCATAGGAAATATGTTTTTCCTTACCAAGATAACGAGAGATACGAAATACTTCAGGTGTTTCAATCGCTCGTTTATCATGGTTTGTTCCATAAAGATCCAAAACTACCCAGCTTCCTGTAGGAATCAAATAACCGTCAATTTCAACATCCTGTTTAGCAAAGGCAGGTAGCATTGGAAAGAAAGGATAATAACGACGCATCTCTTGAATAAATGAATCTTGCAATTTATTAAACTCTGCATGAAGCCTTTGGTAAATATCTGGTCTGCTAAATAAGGCATGACCCATTAATGCTACCCATACGGTCAAAGCCACAGTCGGACGAATCACGTTTAATAGTTCAACGGCAGCTACACCAATAGGTAATAGGTTGCCATTATCATCCTTTGCATTCGCAAAGGCATAAAGTGCTACATCCTCTTTTCCGGCAACTGGCGTTGTCCTTGCTTGTTCAATCAGTGACTGTGCCCATTTCTCTGATTTTTTGCGATTTTCTATTCCCTTAATATGCGTTGCAGGATTAGTTACAGCAGAACTAATCATTGAAATTTGATATTCAGCGAGTTGATCGATTTCTTCTTTGCTCATTTTGGATAAATCAATGCCTGCCCATTCACAGATTGATCGGAATAATACATCCTTAGATAAGTCGAACAATTCAAATTCACCTTGCTGGTGATCTAATTTTTCAGATAAATTCTTATCTAAAATCCGATGGTACTCTTCCATTCTTTTTGGCGTCATTAAATCCATAAAGACAGTTTTTCTATTTTTGTGTGTCTCACCATCTAAGGTTTGAACCCCATCTTCTCCAAATAATGTTTTCAAAACAACCTTTGGCATTGCACCTTCACGCTTAAAATTGCTTGGATCATAAAATTTTCGAGCAGCTTCATTTCCATATACGGCAATGACTTCTTTGTTCAATAATTTTGCTTTGACAACTGGCGCACCAGCTTCTTTCCGCAATTCTGATAATAATAGATAGCCTTCATCCAATCGTTCTGTGACATCCGTTAATTTGATTTTAATTTCAGGTACTTTTTCCATGACGATCACCTTCCAATTTTCTTTCTAGTTTTATACTATCGTTTTTCTTAAGAAAGAACCAAAGGAAGCGCTTGTGAAAAATGAATTGAAAAAATACAAAAAAAGAATAGATCAAAATGATCTATTCTTCGTCTTCCTCGTCATCATCAAATTCATCGTCGTCATCGTCGATCACGCTTAAATCATCTTCGATACCGCCTGGAACAACTTCTTCATCATCTTCGCTTGCATCAGCCCCAATTTCTTGTAAATCAGAGTTGTATGCTGCGATTTCGTCATCGTCATCATCATCGTCATCGTCGATTTCATCATCGTCGTCATCAACCAATAGATCCGTGTCTTCAGGATCATCATCGTTGTAGTCAATTGCATCTTCATCATCATTAATGAACGCATTAACCTTCTTACGTTTTTTGCGACGTGGTTTATCTTCTTCTTCATCTTCTAAACCATGGTTCACTTCTTCATCGATTGAATCGATTGCATACCATGAGCGTAATCCCCAGCGGTTATCCCCTAGAGAAATAAAACTTCCATCAATATTCAAATCGGTATAAAATTGGGCTAATGCATCACGAATTTCACTGTCTGATTTGCCAAGATAGTTTTGGATTTGATTCACTAAATCCGAAAAATCCATTACATCGGCGCGTTCTTCCAGAATTGCGTGTGCCACTTCAATCATTGATAATTCATCTTTGTTCAAACCATCAAAAATACTAAGTTCCAAGTATGACACGTCCTTTCAAAGTCTACTCCTTATCATACAAAATCGACAGCTAAAAAGCAAACCTTTCTTACGCTCAAGTAGTAAATTCTAGTACTAAGTGATAGTCCCCAACTTTTTCTTCTTTCATATACAATGCATAATCAATTGTAATAATTCCTGAGAACGGTCGATCCTTTAAACTTACATGTAAATTTTTTGCATAAGTCGAAATCATAAAGATTCCAAAGGGCGTTTTATACGTTGTATCCATTTTCTCACGATAAGCAAAACGCATCCGCATCCTTGCCTCGCCAGAGCGAATCAATTGTACTTGCGAATCGGGGGTAACTTTTACCGTAACGGGAATTTCTTGTCCATCCGGTTGAATTTCCTTATAACGAATGTACAAGGTATCCCCCATTTTAACCACTTGACCAGGGAGGTCGAATACGAAATCTTCCGTCTCATTATTTTGAGTGACTTTCGTTTGAACGTTTATTTTTGCGGGAATGCCTTCATTAATTTTCACAGAGCTTCCACTCCTTCCACTATTTATTTTTGTCGGTTTTACTTTTTTTGTCAACTACTTCTGTTTTTTGAGTGGCTAAATTACTTGTTTTCACTTTTTTGTTTATAATAGAGAAGAAAAGATAGAACGAGAGGAAGATTCGATGAAAAAAGCATTGCTATTTGATCAAGGGATGCTTTCAAAAGATAGTTTATTTACCCCCTTTGCCCTAACAGACGTGTTTACTGAATTCAGCGGCGAGCAAGATCAGCCAATCATCCATTTTTGGCAGTTGCCTCAGACGTTAATCTTAGGGATGAAAGATAGTCGCGTGACTCATTTTAACGAAGCGTTAAAAACGGTTCATAAAAAAAAATATCATCTACTGTTGCGCAATGCAGGAGGATTAGGTGTAGTCAGTGATTCTGGAATTTTGAATGTTTCATTCATTTTGCCAAAAGATACGGTTACCACTTTATCAATCGATGATGGCTACGAAGCAATGGTAGACTGGCTGAGACAGACCCGTTTTGGAAGCTTAGGGATAGAAGTTGGCGAAGTTACAGATTCATATTGTCCAGGAAAATATGATCTCTCAATTAATGGAAAAAAAATTGCGGGCATTGCCCAAAGGCGTGTAAAAGATGGCGTGGCAATAATGATGTATCTTAGTGTAGATGGCGACCAAAACATCAGAGGCGAGCTGGTGCGCGATTATTATAGAAGTGGATTACAGGAGCAGTTTGGCGCTCTCGGCTATCCACCTGTTAGGCCTGAAAGCATGACAACATTAAATGACTCAGCAGCATTTGATGTATCGATCGATCTAGTAAAGAAAGAATTATTACAAGCAATGCCTTATAGTGACCAAACAAGTTCCCTATCAGAATTTTACCAATTAGAAGAATATCAACGTCGTATTGAAAATATGCGGCAACGCAACATGATTATTCAGGAGGTACTCAATGACTTATAAATATCAAATGCTCCCATTGGAAAAAGTATTTCGTGATCCGGTGCATAATTATATTCATGTACAGCATCAAGTAATACTAGACTTGATCAATTCAAAAGAGGTACAAAGATTACGACGTATTAAGCAGTTAGGAACAACGTCCTACACTTTTCATGGTGCAGAGCACAGCCGCTTTTCTCATTCACTAGGAGTCTACGATATCACGCGCAGAATCTGTGATATTTTCCAGCGAAACTACTCTAAAGAAAAATATGGTAAAGATGGATGGGACGATTCCCATCGGTTAGTCGCACTATGTGCTGCATTGCTGCATGATGTTGGTCATGGCCCTTATTCTCATACATTTGAGCATATTTTTCACACCGATCACGAAGCATTAACCGTCGCCATCATTACTTCACCTGAAACAGAAGTATTTCAAATTTTAAATAATGTTGAAGAAGGTTTCCCAGAAAAAGTTGCAAGTGTGATCACTAAAACTTACGAGAATCCTCAAGTTGTTCAAATGATCTCTAGTCAAATTGACGCCGACCGAATGGACTATTTATTAAGAGACGCCTATTATACAGGAACTGAATATGGAACATTTGATTTAACTCGAATTTTGCGTGTCATTCGTCCTTATGAAGGTGGTATTGCTTTTTCCATGAATGGGATGCATGCTGTTGAGGACTATATCGTCAGCCGCTATCAAATGTATGTCCAAGTATATTTTCACTCAGTCTCACGCGCGATGGAGGTGCTATTAGAGCATCTACTTGACCGCGCACACGAATTGTATCAAGAAGATGCGGAGATTTTTTCCTTCCATTCGCAATTTCTGATTCCTTTTTTAAGGCAAGATTTTTCTTTAGAGGACTATTTAAAATTGGATGATGGTGTCTTGAACACCTACTTTGCTCAATGGATGGAGGAACAAGACTTAATTTTAAGTGACCTAGCTTACCGTTTTTTAAATCGTAAACCTTTAAAATCGATTACCGTTGATTCTAGTGCTAATCCCTTACTGACTGAAATGAAAGGATTAGTTGAAAAAGCTGGCTTTAACCCTCGTTATTATACAGCGATCAATTCAAGCTATGACCTGCCTTATGATCTTTACCACCCAGAAAAGGGCAGTCATCGAACACAGATTGAATTGATGCAAAAAGATGGATCATTAATCGAATTATCAAAGGCAAGTCAATTAGTCTCAGCGTTAACTGGTCAAGGACAGGGCGACGTTCGTTTCTATTATCCAAAAGAAATGACACAACAAGATAGTAAAAATTCTGATTTATTCGATGATTACTATCAAGCATTTGCTAACCACATTTGGAATGGCGCGTTAATAGAATAAATAGAAAAAACTTTCTGATCACTCAGAAAGTTTTTTTCTTCAACCATTCTTTCACGGCCCATTTGTGACTTCCGCGTTTTAGTAGTTCAATGGCTGTTTGCGGAGACTCCCAACTACTGTTATTTCCTTCTTCTAAAGGTGCAGAAACTTGCTTCCAGTTTTTTGCAGCATAGAAATAACCTGGATTATAAAAAAAGGTTCCACGATGGCGAGAATAAAAGTATTCATCTGCCTGTCCTAGATAATCTGACAGATCCACTTCAAAACCTAGTTCCTCCATCATTTCACGCTCGATAGCTTCTTCTTTTGTTTCGTTTCCTTCGATTTCTCCTCCAGGTAAAAAGTAAGCACCATTAGGAGCTTGTATAAGTGCGATTTTTTCATCCTCATTCATTAAAATCGCATAAGCTGCATAACGAGCTTGGTAGTCCTTTTCGGCTTCTTTTACGCCAAACACTGGGATCATTAGTGTCCTCCTGCAAAATGTATTTACTTGTTAGTTTACATTAAAAAAAACTCATAAACAACCACTGAGCATAATTACTGGCAAATTGATTTTTTATGTTATCATAAACTTACTAATTAATAGGAGGATACTTATCTATGAAAATGGCACATACTTGTGTTCGAGTAAAAGACTTAGACGCATCAGTAAAATTCTATCAAGAAGCATTCGGTTTTGAAGAATCCCGCCGTCGTGATTTTCCAGATTCAAAATTTACTTTGGTTTATCTAACGTTACCAGGGGATGACTACGAGTTGGAGCTTACCTATAATTATGATCATGCCGCTTATGATTTAGGTGATGGCTATGGACATATCGCAATTCGCTCAGAAGATATTGAAAAACTTCATCAAGAACAAAAAGCGAAAGGCTTCAATGTAACTGACATGAAAGGCTTACCTGGAACCGATCCTTCTTATTACTTCATTACAGATCCAGATGGCTATAAAATCGAAGTTATTCGTTAACACAACAAGAGAGTCCACTGTTAAAAGTGTGGACTCTTTTGATTTTCTTTAATATGAAAAAAAGTTCATTGGAAAATTCCAATGAACTTTTTTTAGCCAATTATGACACTCTCTTCTGGAAGTTTATAATGTCCACCATTCGCTTTCTTCATTAAACGCATAGTCAGTGAGAAGCCCACTGTTAAAATACCGACTCTACCAATATACATTAAGGCAATAATTAAAAGTTTTCCCATTAAACTTAAACTCGGGGTCAAGCCCATTGTAAGACCAACTGTGCCAAAAGCGGAGAAAGTCTCAAATAGTAAATACTCAATCCCCCGAAAACGTGGAAGTACTTCTGTAACCGACATGACCATTGTTACCGCAATACATAAGGTTAATGTAATGAAAAAAAGTGTAAGTGCTCGTGAAACAACTGACGGTCTAATCGTGCGATGAAACGCTTCTGCGTGTACCCGTCCCTTCAACATAGAAATTGTTTGAATGAGCAATACACCAAATGTTGTTGTTTTTAGCCCTCCTGCTGTTGATCCAGAAGTTCCGCCAATGAACATCAAAACGATTGTAAATAAAATACCCGCTTGACTGACATTCCCATAATCAACAGAAAAATATCCCGCAGTCCGGGCCGTTACTGACATGAAAAGCATATTTGCAAAACGATTGATTGGCGATGTATCATTAACAATAAAACGGCCCCCTGATTCAGAAACGTAAAAGACAATGGTTCCGAAAACTAACAAACTAATTGACACCGTTAAAGCCAACTTACTATGAAGACTTAATTTCTTAGTTTTACGAAAGGCCATCAAATCCTGCCAAACAATAAACCCTAGTCCACCAGCAATGATTAATCCCGAAATTACTAATAACACGTACGCATTTCCTTGAAAACCAACTAGGCTATCACCAAATAAATCAAATCCAGCATTACAAAATGCCGAGATAGAGTGAAAAATAGCGTACCAAATGCCTTTTCCAATCCCATAAGTAGGAATAAAATCAACTGCCAATAAGATTGCTCCTAGCAGTTGAAAACCAATTGCAAAACGTAAAATATAGTACATCAGCTTAATCACGCCAGAAAGACCATCTAGGTTCAAGGACTCACTAATAATAATCCGTGTCACCAAGCCAACTTTTCTTTTCATGACTGCAAAGAAAATAAAAGGCATCATCATAAATCCTAAACCACCTACTTCAATCAGACCTAAAATGATTAGTTGCCCACCCATATTCCAATGTTCACTGGTTGTCAACGTCGTTAGTCCAGTAACACAAGTTGCCGAAGTTGCTGTAAATAAGGCATCTATAAACGGAGTACCTTCTCCTGAGTTTGTGAACATAGGCAAGGTTAACAATACACTCCCAAATAAAATGATTCCTCCGAAACCCAAAGCAATAAATTGAATAGGGTAGATTTTAAACGGCCAACGTTTTTCTTTATTCATAGATTCCTACCTTCAAAAAAAGGCACTACTTTCTCAAGTAGTACCCATATTTTTAACTTTAATCATTCGAGTCACTTCAGCACGTTCATTTTCTTCCAGCTTCATTTGGATAAAGTAGATGGTTTCTTCTAACTGTGGAATCGTCATATATTCCAGTGCATTCACACGACGACGCGTCTTCTCAATTTCTTTTGCCATTAATTGACACGTTTTTTCAATTTCAGTTAACTCTAATAACTTTGGTAAAACTTCGGTGAATTTTTGTATACTCTGATCGAGGTCATCATTGGAATTCAAGAAACCATATTCCAATGGTCCATCTGATAATTCAGATTCGTGCTGAAAATTCATTATCGGCACCTTCACGCTCATCACATCTTTTTCGATCACATCAAGAGATACACGCTCTTTAGGAACAGCTAACAATTCTTCAATATACTTATCATTTAATAATGCATCTGCTACTGAGAAACTCTTCATTGCCCGCTGCAGTTCTTCCTCAACTTCAGCACGCATTTTGTTATTCTTTTTGACCAATAGGATAAAACGCCGCATCAGCTCATCCTGCTTGTCCTTTAAAAGTTTATGTCCACGGCTCGCAGTTGTCAACTGCTTTTTTAATCGTGTGAGCTCCATCCGGGTTGGATTGACATTTAATTTCACCATAGGATCAAGCTCCCTCTGTTAAATATTCGTCCAACATGTCATCTTTGATTCGTTTCAACTCAGTACGCGGCAGCATGGCTAACAGCTCCCAGCCAAGATCTAAAGTTTCTTCAATCGAACGATTTTCATAGAACCCTTGATTGACGTATTCTTCTTCAAATCGTTCCGCAAATTTTGCATAGATTTTGTCAACATCTGACAAAGCGGAATCACCTAAAACGACCGCTAACTCTTTTGCTTGTTTTCCTTGCGCATAGGCAGCAAAGAGCTGATTCATCGTCGGAGCATGATCCTTACGAGTTTTACCTTCCCCTGTCCCTTTATCTTTTAGTCGAGAAAGAGAGGGCAAAACATCAATTGGTGGTTGAATTCCATTTTTATCTAATTCACGCGACAAAATAATTTGCCCTTCTGTAATGTAACCAGTTAAATCGGGAATCGGATGAGTCTTATCATCTTCAGGCATCGTAAGAATAGGAATCTGAGTAACCGAACCTTTTAAACCACGAATACGACCAGCACGTTCATAAAGCGTAGCTAAGTTCGTATAAAGGTAACCTGGATAACCACGTCGACCAGGAACTTCTCTCCGTGCGGCGGATATTTCACGCAAAGCTTCACAATAGTTAGTCATATCCGTCATAATAACCAATACGTGCATTCCTTTTTCATACGCTAAATACTCTGCAGCCGTCAATGCCATTCGAGGTGTTGCGATCCGCTCAATTGCCGGATCATTTGCCAAATTCATGAATACAACTGACCGGTCGATTGCTCCAGTCTGACGAAAATCTTCCATAAAGAATTCAGCTTCTTCAAAAGTAATACCTATCCCGGCAAAAACTACCGCGAAGTCATCTTCTTTATTTAAAACGGTTGCCTGACGAGCAATTTGTGCTGCTAGCTCCTTGTGAGGCAAACCAAATCCTGAGAAAACTGGTAATTTCTGACCGCGAACCAACGTATTTAAATGGTCGATAGCAGAAATTCCCGTTTGAATAAATTCATCAGGATAATCACGAGAAACTGGATTAATTACTTCACCATTAATATCAACATTTTTTTCTGCCAATATTTCTGGTCCACCATCTTTCGGTCGACCCAAACCGTCAAAAACGCGGCCAACCATATCTTCTGAAACACCTAGCTCTAATGGATGTCCTAAAAAACGTGCGGTTGATTCTTTCAAATTAATACCGCTAGTTCCCTCGAATATCTGTACTAATGCTTTGTCCTCATGAATTTCTAGTACTTGCCCTCGACGTAATTCCCCATTATTCAATCGAATTTCTAGTAGCTCTTCATATTTGATGCCTTCCACTTTATCAATTGCCATCAAAGGTCCGACCACTTCATTGATGGTTCTGTATTCCTTAATCATTGGTCATTCCTCCTTCTGCAATAATCGCTTGAATTTCTGAAACGATATCTAAATGAATTTGATCCAGCTTCTCTAACTCATTCTCAGGGATATACTTACTTCGAGCAATTCTATCCCTTAATGTAACTGTCCCATCCATGATTTCTTTCAAATAGGTACCCAGCTCCAAAGCACGTTGACCTTCTTTATTAAAGGTTAAAATGTTTTGAATCATCTTGAATTGTTTTTCTCTCGAAGTAAACGTATCTATATCGTCAAAAGCATTTTGCTGCAAATAATCTTCACGCAACGATTTTGCAACTTCCAATGTCAAACGATCTTTTTCTGATAGCGAATCAATTCCGACTAAACGAACGATCTCATTCAATTCAGATTCCTTTTGTAGCATTCTCATACCATCTGCTACCATTTGTGACCAATTCGCCTGTAAATCATTGTCTAGATACTTACCAACTTCTGAAGAATATAAAGAATAGCTTTGCAGCCAGTCAATTGATGGAAAATGGCGTTGTTGCGCTAATGTAGCACTTAATCCCCAAAAGACTTTTACTACTCGTAATGTATTTTGAGTTACTGGCTCAGATGTATCACCACCAGATGGAGATACGGCACTAATAGCTGTGATCGAACCTTCACGTCCATCATTTCCTAAAGCAATGACACGACCAGAGCGTTCATAATATTCCGCCAGACGACTTCCTAAATAAGCTGGATATCCTTCGTCTCCAGGCATTTCTTCTAAACGTCCACTCATTTCTCGTAACGCTTCTGCCCAGCGAGAAGTTGAATCGGCCATGATCGCAATATTGTAGCCCATATCACGGAAATATTCAGCAATGGTGATTCCCGTGTAGATTGAAGCTTCACGGGCAGCAACCGGCATGTTTGACGTATTAGCAATCAAGATTGTACGTTCCATCAAGGATTCTCCTGTAGTAGGATCAATCAATTCAGGAAATTCATTCAACACATCGGTCATTTCATTTCCACGTTCACCACAGCCTACATACACCACAAGGTCTACATCGGCCCATTTAGCGATCTGATGCTGAACCACTGTTTTCCCAGCACCAAATGGCCCAGGTACTGCTGCTGCGCCTCCCTTTACAACTGGGAAAAAGGTATCAATAACTCTTTGCCCAGTAATCATTGGCGCCTCTGGATTCAATTTCTCAGAAACAGGGCGTCCACGTCGAACGGGCCACTTTTGAAGCATTGAAAATTCTTGAATACCATTTGGGGTTTCAATCACATACACGGTATCATCTATTGTAAACTCACCTGATGTAATTTTTTTCAAGGTTCCTTTAATTCCGTTTGGAACCATGATTTTATGTGTAATGATTTTAGTCTCTTTGACTGTTCCTACTATGTCTCCGGCAGATACAGTGATCCCTTCTTCAACAGAAGCTTCAAACCACCATTTTTTTGTATGATCTAAAGCTGGGATTTGGACTCCACGACTTAAAAAATTACTGTCAGTTTGATCTTTAAAAGTATCTAATGGTCGTTGAATCCCATCAAACATTTGAGAAACGATCCCTGGTCCTAATTCAACCGAAAGCGCCTCTCCTGTTGTCCTAACTGGTTCGCCTGGTCCGATTCCTGCGGTTTCTTCATAAACCTGGATGGAAGCAACATCCCCACGCATCTCAATGATTTCGCCGATAACCCCAAGGTCACCTACGTAACAAATATCTTGAATGGCTGCTTGCTCCATATGTTCTGCCAATACTAATGGACCAGAAACTTTTATTATTCTACCTTCTTGCAAGTTATTAGCTCCTTTATAAAATATTCTGTCCGACTGCCCGCTCTACTTGTCCTTGTATCATGGACTTACCGATTCCTAACGTTCCTTCATGATTAGGAATCAGAACGATTGCCGGAATCATCTTTTCTTCATAACGTTTAATTGTTTCGGGAACAAGCTGAGCAAACTCTTCCGTAATATAAATGATGCCATAATCATTTTGGGCCATTTCTTCAATTTGCTGACGAATGACCTGTTTATCCTTTATCGTTCGAGTATCAAAATCAAAGAGTTTAAAAGGCAAGACAGAATCTTTGTCACCAATCGCACCAATTTTATGTGCCATATGTCTCACGCATCCTCTCTCTCATTTGTTCTTCCGTCAATCCAATTCGTTTGCCAGTAATAATTAGACGAAGATTTTTTGTTTCGATCGACTTTGCATTCAAAAGAGCAAGTACTGGCAGAGGACCAAAAGCGTGTGTCTGCGCAGTTTCATAAAAGCTTGTTAAATAGTCGTCACAAAGTCTTTCCAATTGACTTAAATCAATTGTGCTGCCTTCAATACTTGGTTCAATGATTTCACCGTAAGAGGTTGTCCTAAGGTAATTAATCAATTGATCTGATCCAAGCTCAACACAATCCAATAATTCTTCTTTTGGAATACTTCCATGGCTGGATAAAGCTGTCGACATGAAATTACGACTTCTTTTTTGTTTAATCCCACGAGCAACCATCAAAATATTCGTGAAGTCAATGAAGCTGACAACTTCCTTCAAAAGTTCCGGCTCGTTTATTTTATCAGCTACTTTTCGCTGGCAATATAAATATTTACGATCCAAAATAATATCGATCCCCTGTAAGCTATTAGATTCTTCAAAATGCTCACGGACTTCCTGAATACTTTCAAGTAAAATTGCCGGCAATCCACTCGCCATTCCAGTACGAATAGCCGTCTTGATTTGCTCTAATGAATAAAAACCATCATAAATGTAAAGGTCATCAAAATTTTGATCTAATAAATCAGCTTTGATCAACGCTTTGAGGTTATGGAAAGTAAAACGCATTGTGTAAATCCAAATAACGTCTGGATCAGGGACAATTTTAACCAACTCTGTCAATAAATCTTCTTGCGCCTGACCTAAAGCTACTTCGAAGCTATCAAAAAAATTATCAGTTAGATAGTCACCATAAATAGTCCCTCTGAAAAGAGCCTCAATTTCCGATAAATCATTTGCTTTGATCATTCGAGTCATTAGCTCAGGTGTCAATAGTTCTAATTCTTTCAAACGAACCAGTGGATTCAATTCATGATACGTAGATTGCTTCATTCAATGCCTCCTAATTCGTATTTTTTAACAAACTCTATAAATAAAGTCTACATTTTACTAGTCAAAAAGTGATTCGGCCACTTGGAAACTCTCACGCTGTTGAATCTCTCCAACCAGACTTTGATAAAGAAAGTTGTATTGCACACCCTCTTTATCTAGAATAAATCCTGCTTGACCTTCAATAGTTCCTTCTCCAAAATCTAGACGATAAGAGAGTCTTCTATTTTGCTCGATAAGCCACTCATTTGAAAATACAGTTTGTGATTTTTCTCCGGGAATAAACGTCAAGTCCCCCTGTAATTGCATCTTTTCTAAAGCATGATGAGCAAATTTTTGCTGTTCTTCGGTAGACCAGTCTTCCATCTGAATAACAGCATCAGCAAAGACGCGTTCCAATATCGCTTGTTTTTGATTTAAAATCATTTGTTTTTGAGCAATCTGCTGCCGATTTGTAGCCTGCTTGTAGTTGTTTTCTAGATTTTTCAAGCTTTTTTCCAAGCGTTTTTGATGTTCTATTTCTATTTCTGATAGTTCCGCCTGAAACTCTTGATCAATCCGATTCGTCTCTTTTTCTTTCAACTGAAGCTGTTCTAATTCAGCCTGCTGATTCAATTGCTCGACTATCTTTTCGATTGCTTCCATTAAAAAACTCCTTATTCGTACTAAGGTATTTATCTTTTCAGTAAGAAAAAATAATTCCGATTCTTATGACGTAAATTATTCTTATCTTTTATAGTTTTAGCGTGTTTATATCTTTCCTAAACAGTCATCTGCTAAATAAGGATAAATATTTTTACACTTGTCCTACTAATAAGAACGAGATAACGAAACCTAAAATTGCATACGTTTCAACCATAGCAGCATAGATAATCCCTTTAGTTGAATGTTCAGGTTTTTTAGCTAAAATTTGAATACCTGCTGCAGCAACTTTCCCTTGTGCAATCCCTGAAAATAATCCTGTGAAAGCAATCGGTAATGATGCGCCTAAATAGCCTAACCCTTGAACAACTGATAAATCCCCAGACAGATTTGTAAAGATCAAGAATGCTATAACGAAACCATACAGCCCTTGAGTCCCTGGTAATAATTGTAAAATCAATGCTTGACCAAATTTTTCCGGTTGACTAGTTGTTAATGCTGCAGCCGCTTCACCGGTCATACCTACACCTTTTGAAGAACCGATTCCTGAAAAAATTGTCGCTGTCGCCATTCCTAAAATCGCAAAAATAATACCGCCACTGTTGTTAATCAAATACTCCATCATTGTTTAAAATTCCTCCAATTATTTTTCTTGTTCTATATTTACATATTTTTCTTCTGTTTTTAATGGATTAAAAGCTCGTCCGCCGCCTTCATAAAACTTCCCAAAAAATTCTACATATTGTAAACGAGCCCCATGAACATAAGCTGACAATAAAGATAAAAATATATTCAACCCATGAAGCGCCAGCATCAACAATATTCCAACACTAAAACGTGCTACTGGTGGCATATAACCCACTAACATATTAAATGCTGCAGCAATACTTCCCCCTGAAATACCCAAGGCCATTAAACGTGTGTAACTAACTAAATCGCCTATATAACTAGTAATTCCATAAAGGTTGTACGCACCTTTTGCTAATCCCTTAATCTTAGATTTTGCCTGCAACATCGGCGTAACAATGATCATAAGGGCGCTTAAAACAGCAAGAGCCACACCAATCACAAATAACGCTTGATTGTTAAACAACATTTTCCCCAATCCTCCGATGATTGCACCAACCATGATTCCTTGCCAAGCGAATCCATCGGAAACAGCACCAAGGTAATTCTTTGCCTTTATATTTTCTCTTGCAGCTAAACCTAATCCAATAAAAATTTGAATCACACCAAAAACGATTGATAAAATCAAAATACTAATGACATCGTTACTAGTTGACAGGATAGGTGTGTAGCCAAGCGAGAATCCAAAGAATGAATTATATATCAATCCCCATAATATTGTAGGAATTGATAAAATTTGGAAGAAACGCATAAATCGTCCCATTCCTCTAGGCAAGACAGTTCTCAACGCAATTGTCGTAGCAATAAGCATCAACGCGCCATAACCAGCATCAGCAACCATCATTCCGAAGAACACAAAATAAAATGGCATAAACCAAGGTGTCGGATCAACCTCATGATATTTAGGTAAGCTATACATTTCAGTCAGCATCTCGAATGGTTTCACGACCGCGTGATTTTTAAGTTTTGTTGGAATCTCTTCATTTATTTCGATATCAGTAGGTTCCTCTATCTCTAAATAAAGATTTTCTTTCCCAACCGCTTGGTTCATAAACTCTTCAAATGACTTGAAGGCTTCTGTCTCAAGCCACCCTTGTAGTAGAAATAACTTATCATCCTTAATAAAACGATCATGAATCATCCAACGATTTTTACGCGCAAGTAAAACCTCTTCCGCTGTTTCCAAACGTTGGATAACTATTTTTTTCTGTCCGATTAGTCGAGCCAATTGTTTTTGCTCCTCGACCAGCTCAAGTATTTCTCGTTGAATCACGGTTAACTCAGCCTTAGGCAGAAGTGATCTATTATAATTAAACGTGCTTACACTAAATTGCCGAACCAATTCTTGGACTTCCGTCTGTTCCTCTCGCAAAAATAATAGAACAAAATTAACGCTTTGATCATCACTATATATACTTTCACAATGAATCTGTTTTTCTTTAACTTTTTGTATAAATAAATCCCAAATACTTGCATCAGCAGTTCCTAAAAAACATTTTGATGACCGTAAGCTATATTCATTAGGCAAAAAATCTAACATTTTCCATTTTTGTAGCAGACTTTCTTGTTCTTGCAACTCACGTTGCTTCGAGCTGGCATCAATAAAACGCTTCTCCAAGTCTTGAATACTCTCTAACTCGCTTAACAATGAGGACTCGTCAAACGTATCTTCTAATTTTTGAAGAGTTGCCTGCTGACGTTTAAGGTGAAGCCCTTTTTCTCGACTGCTACCATGATGCTCTACAAATTGTATGGCATGCGTTATTTGCTCTAACTGGTTATCCACTCTTGCAAGGGCATCTTGACTAGGTAAGGGCGCTACTTCTTCAAAATATTGTTCTACCCAATCATTGCTCACAGTTTGCTCAAAAAGATCACGAACTTCCACACCTTGAAATCCTTGAATCGCAGATAGAATTTGTTCACTATGTCCTTGTTGGGCAATCAAGGTCAGTTTACTCATTTTACTAACTGCCATATTCTGAGATCACCCTTTCAATAATTTTTTGAACCGTTTGTTCCTTTTTCTCTAAATAATTGCCTTCCATTTTCTTAATTGCAACTTCTGCACGACTGGTTAGTTCTCGTTCTTCGGTTTCTAACTCTTCAGCTAATGTTCGTTCTCGTTTAGCCAAGGTACTAGAAAAATCTTTTTTTAACTCATCACGTTTCTTTTGCAACAATTGTTTTTTAGTTGACTCGTAATTCGACAGTTCTGCTAGTAAGAGTTCTTTTTTTCTTTCATTTTGTTCTTCAGCAGACTTTATTTTCTCTAAAGCTTCTAACACACAAACCCTCCTTTATATACAAAAAAAGAGCGCAAAACTCTTAAGGTTGCTCTTCTCACCCCTTGAAGAACACGATCCTTGAAGCTTACGCCCAACCATTTTGTATCTATTCAATGAGTCTAGTATATCAAAAAAAGGAATACTCGTAACTATTTTTCCTCAAAAAGGTTAAAAATCTCATATATTAAGCAAGTAAAATCTGCTTTATTTATAGTAGGGTTTTACTCAATAAAAATTAGAAAAAGTTTAAAAACCATAATACTTGCCTTTTCAGTTTTGACTATGGTATCAAGTAATGTAGAAGGAGTGGTCGGTCATGAAAAAAAATATTATTGGAATCGCGGCAAACCAGCATTATCAAAATAATCAAGATTTTTTTGATCAGCAATTTACTTACACCCCACAAGGTTTTATTGATGGTGTACACCAAGCTGGAGGTATCCCAATGTTGTTGCCAATCAGTGATCCTGAACTTGCTAGGGATTATATTGCTTCAATTGATAAATTATTACTTGCTGGTGGTCAAGATGTCACACCATTTCTTTACGGGGAAGAACCTCATCCGAAATTAGGTCCGACAAGTATCGAGCGAGATTCTTTTGAAATGGCATTAATTAAAGAGGCAATCAAACAAAACAAACCAATTTTTACTATTTGCCGTGGAACCCAATTACTGAACGTTACTTTAGGTGGAACATTGTACCAAGATCTTTCACAGTATTCTGATTGGAATGTAAAACATGACATGTTTCCCACCTTACCAGATTTCGGGCTCCACTCAATCACAGTTAACTCTGAATCAACATTAGCTCCCCTTTTTGGTGAACAAGCACAAGTAAACTCTTATCATCATCAAGCGATTAAAGATTTAGCAGAAAATCTTATGCCTATTGCTTGGTCTCAGGATGGTATCGTGGAAGCAGTAGAAAGTCGTGAAAAAAATACTAAAATTCTTGGTGTGCAATGGCACCCTGAATTGACTCAGAAAAAAGATGCAAAAGAGCAACGCCTATTCGATTTCTTCGTTCAAGAGTTTTAATAACAGCAAATAAGGTTCAATCTCTAAATCCGAGATTGAACCTTATTTATTTACATATTCTTACTTTTTCTCAATAAATCCTACTTTAGTACCATTTCATTCGTTTTTAGTTATGGGAGAATCATTTCATAGCTTTTTTAGCTAAAAGGAAGAAAATAATGAATGCAATTGAAGTAAATGATGTGAAAAAGGTGTACAGTTCTGGACCAGCAGCCTTTGAAGCACTAAAAGGGATAAGTTTCACAATTAAGAAGGGAGAATCAATCGCGATTATTGGTAAAAGTGGTTCAGGTAAATCTACCTTAATGCATATTCTTGCGTTACTTGATCGACCGAGCTCCGGAAAAATAGCTTTATTAAACCAAGACACACAAAAGATTAATAAACGAACGCTAAATAAAATGAGAAATGAAACCTTTGGCTTTGTCTTCCAACAATTCTTTATGAACCCTAAAGATACCGTTCTTTCCAACGTTGTCTTACCGCTTAAAATAGCTGGGCTTTCTAGTCGCCAACGAAAAGAAATGGCTATCGATGCATTAGAGGCGGTCGAGCTCAGTGATAAAGCCAATAACAAGGCCAATGATTTATCAGGAGGGCAAAAACAGCGTGTATGCATTGCACGTGCGATCGTCAATCAACCAGAAATTATTTTTGCTGATGAGCCCACCGGAAACTTAGATTCGACTACTGGCGAAAAAATTGAAGAACTTTTATTTAATTTAAATCAGAATAAAGGGATTACCTTGATAATAGTGACTCACGACCCTGAACTCGCAGCTCGTTGTGATCGTCAAATCCATATTAAAGATGGTCAACTATTGGAGGGCGCGTAAAATGAGACTATTTGACATACTTAAATCTGCAAGCTCAAACCTTTGGCGTAACAAAGGTCGAACACTGCTTACAGTTATCGCAATATTAATCGGTGCCTTTACAATCTCACTAACCACTGGTGTGAATAATGGCGTAAATGATTACATTGATCGTCAAATACGCGGAGTTGGCGGAGAGGATCAATTAATGGTTTTTCCTGAATCACAAATGAGTTCTGGTAATGAGGACCCTCAAGAGTATAATCCTGACAAGGGAGCGGGTGCTGATGCAGATTTTTTAACAACAAAGGATCTTGAAAAGATCAAGAGTACTAAAGGAATCCGCAAGGTTGAGCCTTTTCATTTTCTATCTACAGATTATGTTCAACGGCATAACGGAAAAAAATATTTACTCTCTGCTGTAAGTGTCAGCGATATCTCTATTGATCTAGAGTCTGGTCGAGAAGTAAGTAATTCCGGCGAACATTATGAAATCAACTTAGCCCCCGAGTATCTAAAATCATTAGGCTTCAAAAATGCAAAATCTGCACTAAATAAAAAGATAAACATTGCGGTTAGTAGTCAAGCTACTGGAGAACAGGAAATTATCGAGGCAACAATTATCGGTGTTCGAAATGTTAGTTTGATTCAACAAGGACAATCTATTATGAGCAAGGCATTATCTGATAAAATTGTCAGTATAAATGAAAATGGTTTGCCTGAAAATATGAAGAGCAAGTATAGTACTCTTTTTGCAACAATGGATAAAAACTTATCAAAAAAACAAATCGATCAATTAAAAAATCGTTTGTCTAAAAAAGGGTTCAGTTCAATGACTGTTGAAGATGAAATTGGCATGATACGACAAGTAGTTAATGCTATTACTGGTGTACTCACTCTATTTGGCGCAATCGCATTATTGGCTGCAAGTTTTGGCATAATCAACACCTTATATATGTCTGTGCAAGATCGAACACGTGAAATCGGTTTGATGAAAGCGATGGGAATGGGACGACTGAAAGTCTTCTTAACTTTCAGCGTTGAAGCACTCTTAATTGGCTTTTGGGGAGGAATCACCGGAATAGCTGGAGCTATCGTTGCAGGGAATCTTCTAAATGATTTTGCTGCCACCTCCTTTTTAGATGGATTAACTGGTTTAACCCTGCTACAATTTTCGTGGCTTTCTATGCTGATCATTTTAGTGATTATTATGTTCATTGCTTTTTTAGCAGGAACTTTTCCAGCAAATCGAGCTGCCCGTCTAGATCCAATTAACGCTTTACGCTATGAATAAAAAGAAGCTATAGCAAAAAATTGCTATAGCCTCTTTTATTCTTTATTAGTCATCTTCAATAGTTGTCTCTGATACTGAGAATGTTGATAAATCAGTCGTTTCACCTGTAGACAAACGTTCAAAATAGGATTTTGTCTCTTTAAATACCACAGGACTTAGTAAAATCAGGGCAATGATATTTGGAAATGCCATTAATCCATTAAAAATATCGGCAATTGTCCATACCGCAGAAACTGTCAAATACGGCCCAATAAATACCGCTAAGATATAAACCAGACGAAATGCAGATGAAAACTTCGTGTTCCCTCCAGTCAAATAACTTAAACAACGCTCCGAGTAGTAATTCCAGCCTAAAATCGTGGTAAAGGCAAAAAATGCTAAACATGTCATTAATAGTAAAGACGCAATGGTTTGCGAAATTGGTAATGCTTCTGAGAAGGCAAAAATCGTCACTGCGGAACCCTCTAGACCAGTTTCCCATGCCCCTGTAAGAATAATTGCCATACCAGTCATATTACAAACAACTAACGTATCAATAAAAGTACCCGTCATAGATACTAAACCTTGTCGTACAGGTTCTTTCGACTGTGCAGCTGCTGCCGCAATTGGCGCACTACCTAATCCAGATTCATTTGAAAAGATTCCTCGAGCAATCCCTTTTTGCATGGCGATCATCATTGCCCCCATTGCACCACCAGAAACTGCGCGTAAGCCAAACGCACTTTGGAAAATTTCAATAATAACTCCTGGTAATTTTGTGATATTCACAATGATCATGAACAAACAAAGTCCTACATAAATGACGATCATTAAAGGAACAATAATCTCAGACACTCTTGCAATACGTTGTACACCACCAATTAGAACAATAGCAACAAGAACTGTCACTACAATACCCGTGAGAATAACTGCCCATGAATATTCATTACCAAAAAGGGTAATCGTATTCACTTTATTAGGATCAAAAAATGTTTCTGCTGCTGAAGTAATCCCATTAATTTGAGCGATTGTACCAATTCCAATTAGTCCAGCAATTGCTCCAAAAAAGGCAAACATCTTCGCTAGCCATTTCCACTTTTGTCCCAATCCATTTTCAATGTAATAGAATGGACCACCTAGTGCTTTTCCATGGTCATCGAACGTACGGTATTTGACCGCCAGTAGCCCCTCTGCATACTTTGTGGCCATTCCTAACAAGCCAGCTAACTCTAACCAAAACAGGGCACCTGGACCTCCCGCAACAATTGCCGTAGCAACGCCTACAATATTACCTGTACCAATTGTAGCTGATAGCGCTGTACATAAAGCTTGGAAACTTGTGACATCTCCTTGTCCACCCTCTTCATTTTTCACCATGTACTTCAGGGCAAGAGGCAAACGACGAACTTGAATCATCCGGCAACCAACAGTTAAAATAATACCAATTCCTAAAATTAAGACGATCATTGGTGCTCCCCAAATCACAGAATTAATTTTCAATAAAATATCACCCATCAAATTCCTCCCTTTTTCTAGTTATTCTATCATAAAAATAATTCACAAACTCTTTTTCAATTAAAAAAATTTTCATTCTTGTTTTTATGGACAGAAAAGATTCAGCATTTTTCATTGGAAAATACACAAAAACACGTATAACAAATATGAATTATATCTGTTATACATGTCTCTTTTCTTCTAAAAACTTTATTAGAAATCAAAATTATCAGGATCGGCACCAAGACGTTCATTAATATTTAAACTATCTATTTGATTCATATCTTCTTCACTCAGTTCAAAATCAAAAACGTCAAAATTTTCTTTAATACGATTTTCATGAACAGATTTTGGAATAACAATGATATCACTCTGCAGATGCCAGCGAATAATAACCTGTGCAGCAGTTTTATCATATTTTTGTCCAATCTCAACAAGTGTTTCGTTTTGTAATATCTTACCTTGTCCTAGCGGCGACCATGCTTCAATAGCAATATCTTCTTTAGACAAAAAGTCACGTAGCTGAACTTGTGTTAACGTCGGATGTAGTTCAATTTGATTGACCATTGGTTTAATTTTTGCCGTTGTCATTAATTCTTCAATGTGATGCTGATGGAAGTTTGAGACACCAATTGCTTTAGCACGACCGTTCTCATAAATTTCTTCCATTGCTCGCCAAGAATCATTGAATTTTCCTTCAACAGGCCAATGGATCAAATATAAATCTACATAGTCTAGTCCTAAACGCTCTAAACTATCATTAAACGCTTGATGAGCAGATTCATACCCTTGATCGGCATTCCAAAGCTTAGTGGTGATAAATAAATCTCCTCGGTTCACTCCAGCTTGACGAATCCCCTCACCGACTCCTTCTTCATTTTTGTACACAGCTGCTGTATCAATCAGTTGGTAGCCATTACTTATGGCCCATTTAACAGAATTCGTAGCATCATCATCATTCACACGCCAAACACCTAAACCTAATCGAGGCATTTCGAGACCATTTGCTAATTTTTTCATCTTATCCATCAAATTTCCTCCTTCTAGTTTGTGTTTCAATTCTATTGTGAAAGACTTTGATTCAACGGTCAACAGATTTGTCTATTTCTTTTTCCGATCATTTTGCATAATAGAAATTGATTGTTTTAAAGCACTAAGCGTTCCGCCTTCACTATAGACTAAGACATTTGACTTATACAATTGTGCTGAGAAAAGTGTCAGTAAAATCGTAAAGACTATCAAAATTCCTAAAGAGACAAATGCGCTGGACATTGCGGCTGTACCTGATGCTAAACGCAACGGCATACTGTACGACGATAAAAATGGAATGTACGAAGTAACCTTGATGATTACATTGGTTGGATTAGAGGTCCCTAGAATTAAACCTAACATATAACCAATCATCGAAAGATACATCACTGGTTGGATCGCTTTTGCAGTATCCTCTGGTTTGCTTACTAACGAGCCGCATAAGGCAGATAGAACAGCGTATAAAAAGAGCCCAACCAACATAAAGGCAATAATCGCCAAGGCACCGCTTCCCAGTAACGATTTAATAGATACGTTATTGATAAGATCTTTTACCATAGCAACGTCTTTGAATTGTCGATAACCAAACACGACAGCTACACCATAAATTAATAACTGGGTTAAGGCCACTAACAAGACACCCAATAATTTCCCATAATAATGCGTTTTAGCCTTCATACTTGACAGTAGGACTTCCATGATACGTGTTCCTTTTTCTGAGGCAATTTCTTGAGCGATAATTGACGAATAACTAATAATAAACACAAACATAATGATAGTAGTTAAAAAACTCAAAATAAACTGGGTTCCTGAATCTCCCCCATCACTTTGCATCTTTCCATTCTCAAAAGTCACTTTAGTAGATTCGAATTTTGCCGGCTCCATAACCTTCTGTACTTGTGCAGTTGTTAAATTTAACTGATTGGCACGAATAGTCGCTTGCATTGAACTTAAAATCTGCTGCAACTGCGTCTCAGTCGAGGTTCCTAGAGAAGCTTTACTATAGAGCTTTCCTGAAACATTCTCCTGACTCATCTTAAGATCAAGATAAGCATCAACCTTCTTATCTTCTAATTGTTTTTGCGCTTTTTTATCGGAGGATATTATTTTGAAGCTGTAATCCTCACTTTTTGTTTTTGCTAATTGTTCTGCTACTGCTGGCTGATCACTGACAATACCAATTTTATTAATATCATTAGCATCTCCAAAGAAATGTTGTGATAAATAGAAAATGCCCATAACTAAAAATGGTGCAAGGATCATAATGACGAAGGCGGTTGATTTTACATTCTTTTTATAGACATCTTTTATAATAATCCCCATTTTACTCATTTACGGCACCTGCTTTCCATTTAAAAATTTCTTCTAATGTTGGCGGTTGTTGATTAAACATTGGAATATAACCGTCTTTAGTCGCTTGATTAAAGATGTCTTGTCCAGCATCTGGATTTTCCAAAGTAATATCAAAACTACCATCCTCTTTTTGAATCACAGTATGCACACCAGCAAAGGCTTCTATGTCCTCTTTTTTCAAATGAGAATCTAAATATAATTTACTACGTCCAAAAGACTCACGGATTTCATGAACCTTCCCATTAAGAACAGTTTCGCCATTTCTCAACATAATCAGGTGATCACAAATTTTTTCTACGTTATCCATATTATGACTAGAAAATATAACGCAAGATCCCTTCTCTTTTAGTTCAATAATGCCATTCTTTAGTAATTCGGCATTCACCGGATCTAACCCACTGAATGGTTCATCTAAAATGACTAACTTCGGTTCATGAATCAGAGTTGAAATTAATTGAACTTTCTGTTGATTCCCTTTTGATAAAGATTTTACCTTATCTGTTTTTTTCCCTTTGACCTGAAACTTTTCCATCCATTCATCAATTTTCGATGCTATTTCCTGTTTGCTTTTTCCTCTCAATGAGGCAAAGAAAAGCAACTGATTTTCAATTGTAACCTTGGGATAAAGCCCACGTTCTTCTGGTAAATAACCAATGATGTTATAGTCATTACCAGATAATTCATGTCCATCCCACAGAACACTCCCCGAATCTTTTGATAGGAAATCTAGAATTAAACGAAATGTCGTAGTTTTTCCTGCTCCATTTTGCCCAATCAATCCTAAAATCTTTCCATCTTCGATCGTAAAATTCATATTATCTAACGCTTTGTACGATCCGAAACTTTTACTCAAATTCTCAACCTTTAACATTTTTTCACTCCTTATAATTTCTTTCTAAAATAAAGACAACAAATCAGATAGCTAAATAGAAAAACATAAAGCAAGCTGCTCGCAGTAATCATCAAACTCTCTGAAATAAAGCTGCCAATCATACTTAACATTACTAAAACAACCGCAAGTATATATGCAGTTACTTTTAAAGCCATATTTGAAATTTCTAGGTTACGTTCATCCGTTCTAGCAATCCGTTGTTGTTTCAATTTTTCAGGGTTACGTATCGTACGTTGATTTCTAAAAATAAAAATGATGAAGGCAACACTTATTGAGAGAAAGAAACCCAGCAAATATCCAACAGCATGTTCACTTATTTTTAATTTATACCAATTCGTTCCAACAAATAATATGCCAGAACAACTTAACATAAACAAAATCGTCACTAAATAAATTTTACTCTGCTTTCGTAATTTCTCTGCATATTCACGGTCTGCCTTGGATAGCTCTTTCATTCCTCGTCCTCCTCATCGAAAATGAACACCTCTTCAATTGTTAAGCCAAAAAAACGGGAAATCTTATGGGCTAAAATTAACGAAGCATTGTATTTCCCGTTCTCTAAAGAAATAATGGTTTGTCGTGTTACTTCTAGATAATTCGCCAACTCATTTTGGGTCAGCTTACGTTCTTTACGTAAGGTTTGAATTCGATTTTGCAAATAATCCCCCCTCAATGTATAGCGCACTTTACATATAATACAAAAAAAGTATAGCATCCTTTACATTTAATGTAAAGGGTACTATACATTATTTCTTTTGCAATTCATTATAGGTGTTTTCAGCTACTACTTTTGGTAACCCCACTTTTTGTAGTTCATCAATTGAGGCTGCTTGAATATTCTTTAATGATTTGAATTCCTTTAACAACATTTTTTTTCGTTTCGGCCCGAGACCATCAATATTATCCAGCTTCGAGGCAAAGCTGTTTTTACTTCGTAATTGTCTATGAAAGGTGATGGCGAAACGGTGAACCTCATCCTGAATTCGTTGAAGCAGGAAAAATTCCTGAGAGTTGCGCTCTAACGGAACGACATTCAATTCTGGTCCAAAAAGTAGTTCACTTGTTTTGTGCTTATCATCCTTTGCTAAACCAGCAATGGGAATATCTATCCCTAATTGATTGGCTAACACATCTTTTGCTACATCTACTTGGCCTTTTCCCCCATCAATCACAATAAGATCTGGAAAAGGTAGACCCTCTTTCAGAACACGTGAATAACGTCGATAAATAACCTCTCGCATTGAGGCATAGTCATCGGGGCCCTTGACTGTTTTAATTTTATACTTACGATATTCTTTTTTAGCTGGTTTCCCATCAATAAAGACAACCATTGCTGAAACTGGATCCGTCCCCATAATATTTGAATTATCAAAGGCTTCAATACGAATAGGAGCTGGAATATTCATAGCATCACCCAGTTTTTCCACCGCACCGATTGTTCGAGCTTCACTGCGGCCAATTAAATCAAATTTTTCATTTAAAGCTACTTGTGCATTTTTTCCCGCCAACTTAACAAGTTTTTTCTTGTCACCACGTTGCGGCTGCAAAACTTTTGTGTCTAACATTGCTTCCACACTTACTTTATCGATATTATCGGGAATCAATACCTCTTTTGGAATAAAATGCTCATTCTCCTGATAAAACTGACCGATATATGTAAGAAAATCTTCCTCTGCATCGTTGTAAAAAGGAAACATCGAAACATCCCGTTCGATCAATTTCCCTTGGCGCACAAAGAAAACCTGGACACACATCCACCCTTTGTCAGTAGCATAACCGAATATATCACGATCAACTAAATCCGTATTCGTCATTTTCTGCTTCGTCATTACTGTTTCAATCGCTCTGATTTGATCCCGATATTCCGCAGCTTTTTCAAACTCCATGTCTGCTGCTGCTTGATTCATCTTCTCTTTTATTTGATCTTGAATCTCTGTGTGGCCGCCATTCAAGAAATTCTTTATCTCTTCTACCATATCTTTGTAAACTTGGGGATCAACGTGAAACGCGTAGGGACATAAGCATTGTCCTAAATGATAATAGAGACAAGGAGTTTTCTGTGATGGCTTGCATTTTCTCAGTGGAAAAAGTCGATCCAATAATTTCTTTGTTTCATTTGCGGCATTTACATCAGGATAGGGACCAAAATAATGAGCTTTATCCTTTAAAACCTTACGAGTAATCATTAATCGCGGATATTTTTCATTTGTAATTTTTAAAAAAGGATACGTCTTGTCATCCTTCAACATAATATTGTACTTAGGATCATTTTTTTTGATTAGATTAATTTCAAGCAACAAAGCTTCGATATTTGATTCTGTCACAATATATTCAAAATCCACAATCTCACTGACTAGTCGCTCCGTTTTAGTGTTATGACTACCTGTAAAGTAAGAACGAACACGATTTTTTAAAATTTTAGCCTTTCCTACGTAAATAATCGTCCCATTTTTATCTTTCATCAAATAGCAGCCAGGTTGATCTGGTAATAGTGCTAATTTATTTTTTATTCGTTCATTCATAAGTTGCTATCCTCCAAAGCTGCCTATAGTTAAACAATCCTCTTTAATAATCTGATTGTTACCAAGGTTTATTCCTACATTAATCTAAACGTTCAAAACTCTAGGGTAGCTACATAGCTACTTATATTCTTATCATGCATACTATCCTACTAAACAGCTTATAGTAAAATCAATCCTTTAGTACGAATAAAAACGTAAAAATTAAATTGAAAAAAGCTGGACATAACGTCCAGCTCATTTTCTTACATGTGAGCTTGGATAAGCTCTTTTAATTGATCCTTTGTGTGAACACCAATAACTTTGTCAACAACTTGTCCATCTTTTTTCAATACAAGCGTTGGAATGCTCATGATTCCAAATGATGCTGGAGTTTCAGGATTCTCATCTACATCCATTTTTACAACTCTGAATTCATCTTCGTCGTATTCTTCGGATAATTGTTCTAAGATCGGTGCTTGCATGCGACAAGGACCACACCAGGTTGCCCAAAAGTCGATTAAAACAAGACCGTTATCTGTTTCTTCGTTAAAAGTTTTATCAGTAACTACTTGTGACATTTGAATTCCTCCTATTTATAAATCGAATACCATAAAAACAGGTATTTCTTTTTCTTACTAAAAGTAGTATATCACGGTCGCATTTTCTTCGCTACTCTTCTGCTTACACTTGTAAACTATTTAAAAGTAACTACAGTTGCACCGCTTCCGCCTTGATTCGCCGGAGCAAATTCAAAGCTCTGAACATTACGATTATTTTTGAGATAATCTGTAATACCTTTACGTAAAGCACCAGTACCTTTTCCATGAATGATTCTCACTTGAGCAAAATTCGCTAAAAGCGCCGCATCAATATATTGATCAACTTCGGCCAGAGCTTCTTCGTACCGTTTGCCTCGCAAATCCAATTCTGGTTTCACACGAGCACTGGCTCCGCGTTGCACGCCTGTGACTACACGTTGTTTTGGTTCTTCAACAGGTGTAGTTAATGTCATATCGTCTTCGGAAACAGTCATTTTCAAAATTCCTAGTTGAACTTGCCACTCATTATTTCCAACCTTTTGAATTAACGTTCCGCGCTGACCATACGTTTCTACGATCACTTCATCATTTGGCTTGAACTGTTTCTTTGCCTTCGCTTTTTGTAAAACCTTATTTTTCTTTAATTGCTCATCTTGTTTTAAGTCAGCTAGTTGTGACTTTGCATCAATCAATTGGTGTTCTTTTATCGTTCCTTGACCATCCAACTGCATTTGACGAATATCTTTAATAATTTTTTCAGCTTTTTCTTCTGCTTCTGTAACAAGCTTATTTGCTTCTTTGCGCGCTTTTTCCATTTCCTTCTCACGCTCATCAAAGAAATACGTATAAGCGTTTTTCAAATCACGATAAAGTCTCTCAGACTCCTCTACATAGTGTCTAATTTCTAGGTATTCCGTCTCTGTAGCTTTACGTTGATTTTCTAAATCCGAAATCATTTCATTTAAGTCTTGGCTTTCCTCATCGATAATTTGTTTCGCACTTTCGATCACCAAAGGATCCAAGCCAAGTCGTCGAGAAATTTCAAAAGCATTGCTTCGTCCGGGTACCCCAATCAATAAACGGTAAGTTGGACTTAGTGTATCCACATCAAACTCCATGCTTGCATTAATTGTGTTTGAACGATTATAGCCATAAATTTTCAGCTCAGGATAGTGGGTCGTCGCCATCACATATGCTGATTTCGCACCAACTGCATCTAAGATCGCAATCGCCAAAGCTGCTCCTTCTTGAGGGTCTGTTCCAGCCCCAAGTTCATCAAAAAGTACTAAACTATGTTCGTCAATCTTATCTAGTATTGATACAATATTTGTCATATGAGAAGAGAACGTCGATAAACTTTGTTCAATAGATTGTTCATCACCTATATCTGCAAAAACTTCCTCGAAAATGCCCATTTCACTTTCTTCTGCGACAGGGATTGGCAAGCCTGCTTGTCCCATCAATTGTAAAAGACCAAGTGTTTTTAAGGAAATGGTCTTCCCACCCGTATTCGGTCCAGTAATTACGACAGCTTGAAAGTCTTCTCCAATCATCAGATCATTTGCCACCGCTTTTTCCTGATCCAATAATGGATGTCGAGCCTGCTTAAAGAAAACATGGTTTTCTTTATTGATAGTTGGAACAACTGCCTTTAAAGTTTTGGCAAATCGTGCTTTTGCATTCATTAAATCAAAACGTCCGAGAACATAAGCATTGTGTAAAATATCTTTACGTGGAGCAACTAACTCAGCGGATAATTCAGCTAAAATTCGTTCAATCTCTGTTCTCTCAGCAATTTGCTGTTGACGTAATCGATTATTTAATTCAACAACTTGCTTAGGTTCCATAAAAAGTGTTTGTCCTGAAGCGCTTTGATCATGAACAACTCCGCCAAAAATACCGCGATACTCTTGCTTTACAGGAATAACATAGCGGTCATTCCGCATGGTAATAAGACTGTCACTTAAATATTTCGCGTTTTTTCCACGAATCAAGCCGTCTAATTGCTCACGAATTGTTTGCTCACTCCGACGAATCTGATTTCGGATAGTACGCAGTTCTGATGAAGCCTCGTCTCGAACTCTTCCATCTTCTTCTATAGAACGACGTAATTTGCCACTTAATTCTGGTAGAGTCGTCAATTGCTCTTCCCAAAAATAAATTCGTAGAAATTCTAATTCACTGTCTTTTAAATCTTCAATAAAACGAACAAGTTCGCTAGTTGTTGACAGAACACGAGAAACTTCAGCTAATTCTAATCCATTAAGATTCGCACCGATCTCAATTCGTTTCATATGCGGCTTAATATTATTTAATTTAGGAATCGGCAGCCCACCCCGCAGTCGTTGGACTTTCATTCCATCTTCTGTTTCATCCAACCAAGCTTGAACAATATCTTCATCGCTAGAAGGCGTTAATTGTCGGATTTCTTCCTCACCTTGCTCCGTCGTTAAGTGTTGCTGAATCATTTTCATTACTTGGTCAAATTCTAATGTTTTTAGAATGCGTTCATTCATTTTTTCACCTTCTATACATAAATAAACCGAAACCTGTCAAACAGCGTCCCGGTTTTTACTTTATCCAATAATTTTTGTCACCCATAAGTTATCAAAATGAGAACTTAAAAATAGTGAATGCTCAACCATAAAGCGAGCATACCAACTACCCTCTAACTGATTTTGAATTAAGGCCATCGGTACGAAGCTGACTAATTTCAAAATCAAAAAAATAGACACATAACAAACAATCAATTGTAAAATTCCAGCAACAATGCCATCATACTGAGGAATGATCACCTTAAACAACAAATCTTTAAAGAAGATTGCAATTAAATGTGTCACTAACCATCCAGCTACTAAAATCATAACGAATGCAACTCCAGCATAAAAGGCCTTGTCCAGATTAAATGCTTGTTCAACTGAATAATAAATCATTTTAGAATTACTCGTAACGGATGGATAGGGAACAAATAGGTCTAGATGAGAACCTAATTGTTGATAATATATCCGTGCAACGATAAATGATAGTAAGTATCCAACAGTAAACACTATCTGATAAGCTGCGCCACGTCGATAACCCACATAAAAAGATAGCAGTAGTGCAAATAAAATTACCAATGTTAACATAGTATCCCTCACTTATTTATTTGCCGCTCTTTTTTGAATCTCACGTTTTCGATTTTCATTAACAATCTGTTGTGCTTCAACGTGATTCCGGATTGGAACATTTTCTTTTCCATTTTTCCGCATAATTTCTTTGGCTTCGGCTTCAATTGCTTCAATTTTCTTAATGCGATTTTCTAATTCCAAATTATGTGCAGCTTGTCCATCAAGCGTATACTGCTGCTTTTCCAGTTTCATTAACGCTTCTTGTTTTTTTAATTGATCTGAGATCGCATTTATCGCTAGCAACATCGCAGCTTTTTCTTGTGTGATTTCAGGGGATAATGACATGATCTCATTTAACTGCTCATTGACCAAAGCGGTAACCATATCCATATGTTGCTTGGATTCTTGTCCAATGATAGTATAAGTCTGACCGGCAACGATTGCCTTATAGCGATTTTGCGCCATATCGATCAACCTTCCTAATACAATTTTTTATTTACTCAGTTTTAAAAATACTAATATATTATATGCTAAAACCTTTCATATGTACAACTTTCATCAATTAAAAGCCAATTAACTTAAAGAAAAGAGAAAAATTTATGAGTTCTACTGTTTTAAAACTATCAAAAACTGAAATCCAAAAGCTGAAATCCTATTACACTGATTACTTGCTAAACAAAAAAGTCCCCTATAGTGAGTTTTCAGCAAAAAAGAATGGCACAAGCATCACCGCCTACACCTCTGGAAAAGTATTGTTTCAAGGAAACAATGCTGAACAGGAGGCCGCAAAATGGGGGAAATCAGAATCATCAACAGTAAAGAAAAGCACCAGTCTGCCCGAAAACTTTTCATCGCTATCCGTTCTCGGCAGCGATGAAGTTGGAAACGGCAGCTACTTCGGCCCCCTATGTGTCTGTGCAGCATATGTAGACAAAGAACACCTTCCCCCCTTAAAGAAACTCGGCGTGAAAGATTCAAAAATGCTGACTGATGATCAAATTCGTAAAATGGCAATTACTATTAAAAAGCTGATCCCATACAAATTACTAGTTGTTAATCCAGAAAAATACAATGAGATTCAACCAAAGTATAATGCGGTACGCATGAAGGTTGCTTTACACAATCAAGCCATTCGTATATTACTAGAAGAGATTGAGCCAGTTAAACCTGATGCAATACTAATTGACCAATTTACTTCAGAAGCCAATTACATGAAGTATGTTAAACAAGAAGCACAGCGTGTTAATCAAAAAATCTATTTTGTCACTAAAGGTGAACAATATCATCTAGCTGTGGCAGCTGCTTCAATCATCAGTCGTGCAAGCTTCCTTGAAGAATTAGACAAAGCTTCTGTTGAACTCGGAAGAAAAGTTCCTTCAGGTGCGGGCAAACCTTCTGATGAATTAGCTGCTGATCTGATACGTCAAGGAGGAACCGAATTATTAAGTAAATACGTTAAACTCCATTTCGCAAATACAGAGAAAGCGAAAAAATTAGTTTAACGGACTTTACCCGTCAAAATGCGCAAACATTTTGACGGGTAATTTTAGACTTCTGTTCCTGCAAGATAGACTTGCTGAACATTCCGGAGTGCCTCAATGTCGGAAGCAGCGTCACCAGTAACTACCAGAATATCTGCTTGTAAGCCGCTTTTCAATTCACCAGTAAGATGAGATAAATCAAAAATTTTCGCTGGATTTTGTGTAGCCGTCTGGATAGCTTCGATTGGCGATAAACCATATCGCACCATCAATTCTAGCTCTTCTACAATCGGGACACTTGGTGCTTCAAGCATTACCATGTCCGTTCCAGCTAAGATGGTTACTCCCTCATCGTAAATTGCTTTGAAGTTTTCTGAGTAAGCCTGAACCGAACTTTCGAAAAAATCCAAATGATGTGAATACGTTTCGGTTGATTGATTTGAATGATCAATGCCAACTTCTTGAACCTTTTGATTGTATTCTGCAAGAAAATGGTACGCAAACATTGTCGGAGTCCATGATTGGTGATTCTTCACCATTTGTTTTGCTTGCTCAACAGTTAAGAAATTTCCATGCTCAATCGTATCAAAGCCCGCATCAATACACATCTGAATTCCTGGTTGCGTTCCTGAATGTACCACACATTTCAAACCAAGACGATGTGCTTCGGCAACGCCCGCATCTAACTCCTCTTGTGTAAACTCACAAATGTCGTCACGATTTGTCGTTAATAACTTAATCCAATCGGCTCCATCTTTCTTTTGACGTCGAATCGTATGCCGTATATTTTCAACACCATCAACCTCTTCAATGCCATCTTCGTGACCATGACCTCCAGTTATGCATATTCCTCGATCGGTATGTAATATGCGTGGGGCTTTAACAAATCCTTTCTCAGCGGCTAGTCGAAGTGTTTCTAATAAAAATTGCGGCCCACAACAATCACGAATCGTTGTGACTCCCTTAGCCAAACACGTTTCTGCTTGCTTTTGTGCATAATAGGCAATCATAAAATCATTGTATCGATGCAAATCTGGCTGCGTCCAATAATAGCCAAGGTGGATATGGGCATCCATCAACCCTGGTAAAATAGTCCCGTTGCCATAATCTCGGATTTCGGCCTGTGGAAATTCTGCAGATAATTTTTCTGCCTTTCCTACAGCCTTAATCGTGTCATTTTCAAAAACAACACCACCGTCTTCAATGATTGTCTTCCCATCACCAGTGATTAACTTTTGAGCTTTTAATAAAATCATCTTTTCTCCTCCAATCGAAACGTTTTCATTTACTTAATCAAGTGTAACAAAACAACCCTCAAAATAGATAGTCCATTTTAAGAGTTGCTATGATTAGATAGGGTTTTTATTGATAATACTCTGGTAATTTAAAACCATACTCTGTTTCAAATAACTTTCCTACTTGTAGCAATAAATCTTCCCGTCCCCGTGCAGCCATAAATTGAATACCTAGGGGCAAGCCTTCTGAGGTCACATGTGTCGGTAAACTAATTGCCGGTTGACCTGTTAAATTTGCTAACTGAGTATAAGGGGTAATTTGTAAACTCTTCTCAAACATGCGATCAATTAAATGAAGAAGTTCCGACTCCGTTAGCGTAGCTGCTGCTTCAAGTGCATCCCGAACCTCATCGCTTACTAAATGATCACTCAACTTAGGCGCGGTCTCCGCGGTCGTTGGGGTCAAGAGCAGATCATATTTCGTAAATAATTCTTCCATTTTAAAAGCAGCGTAATCCCATTGATTCAAGGCATTTACAAAATGACTAGCTGGAATTTTTTTTCCATATTGATAGATTCCCCACGTCATCAATTCCATATCATTCTTTTCAACCGGTCGTTTCATGCCTTTTTCGATCCCTGAAAACATCGCCGCAGTTTCTGCACCGTTCATTAAGTAATAACTGGTGATTATCTCATTTCCATTTACTGGATACGAAATCATTTCTACTTGATGTCCCTTTTCCGATAAGAAATCCCGTGCTTGTTCCACTGCTTTGACTGCTTCATCAGAAACTGGCGAATCGATTGGAGAATCAATAATGACTGCTATTCGCAGTTTCTTTCCATGTGCTGCTTGAAAATGCTGCCAAGCTCTTTCAGGTGCTTGATAGGGTGCTGCACTATGGATACTGCGCATTCCATAGAAGAGTTTCTCCGTATCACGCATTGAAACAGTTAATGCAAAATCGATTGCCGCTCCTTGCCAGCCACGCCATCCGCTTGGACCAACTGGCATCACTCCTCGAGTAGGCTTTAACCCAATCAATCCGCAAAACGAGGCAGGGATTCGGATGGAACCGCCGCCATCGCTTGCTCCTGCGATCGGAACGATTCCGGATGCGACTGCACTGGCAGCGCCTCCGCTAGAACCGCCAGAATAATAGTCAAGATTCCATGGATTTTTGACAGAACCATAAATTTGAGCATCTGTAATATTTTTAAACCCAAATTCAGGTGTATTTGTTTGAGCAAAAGGGATCAAGCCATTTGCCACCAATTGATTAGTAAAATTACTACTATGACTTGCATGATGTTCTCGTAATAACTTAGAACCTGATGTGCTTAGCCACCCTTTCTTTTCTTGCCCCAACATTTTTAATGGGATCGGTAGACCAGCAAACGGACGGTCCAAAATATTATCTAGTTTTTCATATTCTTTAAGTGCCTCTTGCTCCATTATCGTTACAAAAGCATTTAGAGCTGAATTTTGTTTAAGAACCCTTTCTTCAAATTTCTTCAATAATTCTTGAAAGCTTATTTCTTTTTTTCGCAGCAATTCTGCCCAATATAAACCATCTTTCATTAGCGACACCTCGTTTTATGTTTTATTTATTATCACAAATTTTTTTGGATAATACTAGCAGCTGATTCTTAGAAAGAGGTAGAGGAATAAACCACTGAATTCAATCATTCTATATTAACACTTGCTGATGATGGTTGCGTTAGAAAGTCATCACCGCTGATTGAAACTTAGATTAAATAAGAACCCACATTGGATTTGTGAGTTCTTACTTTATCATATATATTTTTTTTGAAAATGAATTTCCAAACGTTTCTGAATATTGCCAACAATAATACAAAGCAGCCAATATATAATCGCTACTAAAATATACATAGATAAATAATCAAATGTTCGTCCGCCTACGATTTTAGCTTTTTGAAAGATGTCTGGTACGGTGATCATAGCAGCTAAGGAAGTCCCTTTTACTAGATCCATCGCAACGTTACTTAAAGCCGGAATAGAAATTCTCATCGCTTGAGGTAGAATAATGTAGCGCATCGTTGGAAAAAAACGATTTCCCAAAGCATTCGCAGCATCCCATTGACCTTTATTTACGCCTGCAATTGAGCCACGATAGATTTCACCGATAAACGCACTACTGGTCAAGCTAAAACAAATAATTGCCGCGGCCACTGCATTTAATTGGTAAGGCAAACCAAAGTACAATAAAAATAGTAAAACCAATGCTGGTGTTCCACGCAAGAAAGACAAGTAAAAACGTACAAAAAGCTGAAGGGGTTTCCAAGATATAAACCCTAAAATAGTTACAATTATTCCAAGAAAATTCCCAAGCAGAAAGGCTGCCACACTAATCCCTAACGTGTAGCCTAATCCGCTTACTATAAATGGAATAGATTCTATCATTAAATTGATATCAATTGTAGGGATATACATTAATCTGGTGAAACCTTTTCTGTTACTTCTTGTTTCGGTTTTACTGAAACATCTGTTCCAAAGTACTGTTCAGCTATTTTTGTTAAAGTCCCATCTTCTTTTAAATCCTTCAACGCATGATCAATTTTAGTTTTTAACATCTTATTTTCTTTTTTGAAAAGAAAACCAGTTGTATTTGCATTGAAGTAGACATCTTCTAAAATTTTTACGGGGATATCAGGTAACGCTGCTACGGACATTTTTTGCAGATAGTAGTCATTTAAGATCACATCTGTCCGGCCGTTTGCCACATCCGTTAAATATTGATCATTCGTAGCATTGTCGTAAGTAACTGCTTTTGCACCATATTTTTCCGCAAGTTTCATATAGCTAGTATTCGGTTCGCCTGCAGCCTTTTTCCCTTTTAAATCATCTAAAGAGTGAATGCCTGAGTCATCGCTTTTCCTAACGATCATGCTATCAAAAGAATATTTGATCGGGGATGAAAGAGAGAATTTTCCCGAACGCTCTTTAGACATGCCAAAGTCGTTGGCAGCAAAGTCGGCTTCCCCTCGATTAACTGCGGTAACTTGTCCATCGACATTATATTCCTTGAATTGAATTTTCAAATCTAGTTTTTTCGCTATCTCTTTGGCAACATCTACATCATAACCAACTAAATTGTTCTTATCATCGTAATAGGATGACGGAAATAGTGTTCCCGAAGTCGCCACAACGATCTCTTTTTTGTCCTCAACTTTTTCCCAACTCGCATCCTCTTTTGCTTGACCATTTCCGCATGCAGTCAAAATAAATCCTGCGGCAATAAGTGTCACACCTATCATCCATTTCTTCAATGCTCTTTCACCCATTCCTTTAAACATATTTTTTTATTGCTTCTTTACTTATAGCATATAAAAAACACATGTTAATAGAAAGTTGCCTATGAAAAACAGGATATAATACAGATATGACCAATTTCAATGTGTGATAAAACACCTCCTAAAATAACGAGATCTATTTTTAAAGAATAACTAGTTTCCGACTTTTATTCGTTTAAGGGCTTCTATAAATACCTATTTTCTCTTAATTCTATCTTTCGTATGTCCTCAATTGTTTGTGTTCCTGCCAATTGCATCACCATCTCCAATTCCTTCTTGAAAAAATCAAAGACTTGCTGCACACCAATAGAGCCGCCAAGTGCTAAACCATAAATGACAGGACGACCTATCGCAACCAAATCAGCGCCAGATGCCAGCGCCTTGAAAACATGCTGGCCGCGACGAATGCCGCTATCAAAAACAATCGGAGCTCTGCCTGCCACAGCTTTAGCCACGTACTGCAAGGAATCAAAGGATGCCGGACCGCCATCAAGCTGACGCCCACCATGATTCGAAACCCAAATACCTGAGGCCCCTGCTCCAAGTGATCGTTCAACATCTTCTTCAGATTGTACCCCTTTTACATAGACAGGTAGTTCAGAATATCGAGCGATAAATTCTACATCTTTCGCGCTAAGTTTTTGTTTTGATGAACCATATACAGCATCCATGGTTTGTCCGATCCCTGATTGATACGCTTGAACAATTGGCATTGCTAAAGGGAAAGTGAAGCCATTTCTCCGATCTGTTTCACGATTTCCTCCCACGGTAGCATCCGCAGTCAGAACGATCGCCTTAGCGCCATTTCTTTTTGCCATATCTAAGATATCACGATTTATCCCATCGTCTTTACTCATATAGAATTGAAACCATTGAGGCGCTTCCTTTCCTCCAGCTTGTCGAATCTCCTCTAACGTACAGGAAGCATAAGAACTTGCTGTATAAATTGTACCGAAGCGAGCAACACCCTTTGCAGAAGCCTTTTCTGCGGAAACATTAGCCAATCCATGAGCTGCAACAGGAGCCATAATTATCGGTGCTGCTAACTCAACATTATCAAACGTTGTCTTCGTATTAGGTAATTCCACATCTCTTAATACATGCGGAATAATCAATTTATGATTAAAAGCCTTTTCATTTTCCTGATACGTAAAGATATCCCCTGCACCACTGCTGATATATCCATACCCGCCTCTAGGGATAACCTCTTTTGCAGCTTCTTCCAGGTCAAACATATTAATAAAATCGATGGCACCTTCTGCAGTGCTCGCCTGATAAATCTTTTCCATCTAAATCCCCACCTTCGATTTGATAACGTTTACAAATTCAATGTTACCCTTCTACTTAATTAGTGACAAATGATCTGTTTATCGATTATTTTTAGTAGTAATCTATAAAAATATTCTTTCCTATTGACGTTTTATTCCGGTGGAAACAAAAAAAGAACCCTAAAAAGGATTCTTCCAGACTGTAGACAAAGTCCATTTTATGG
>NZ_JXLA01000027.1 GCF_001886185.1 Enterococcus raffinosus
TCCATAAAATGGACTTTGTCTACAGTCTGAGCTCTTGCCTTGTAAAGGCAAGAGCTTTTTTTGTAAAGCCTTCTTTTTAATAGATTAATAGAAAAAAGCAAAAATCACTTTCTTATGTGATTGATTATACATATAAACCAAAGTTAAAAAAGCGTGATTATTGATAAAAATAATTTATAGAGCATGCCGATAATGAGAGTAAATCAGGCAGTTAAATAACGGTAATTATTACTGAATAAATTTGTGAAATAACGCGTGCAAATAAAGGGCATACTAAGGCTTTGTAGGGATTGTCGACAATATACAATCTTCATGAATAGTGTAAAATTAGTATTTGTAAACGTTTTTTGCTTATTTGAAAAGTTTGATGAAAATTCAATTAGAGAATTCGAAAAAATAGGCAATTTGAAAAGTAGTTTGTCAGAAAATATCAAAATATTGAGGAAACGACCTTTTACTAGTTCGGTGATTGTGCTATCATTTACTTGAACTACGGGTGGCTGATTTGCTCAAGTTCGAACAAACAAAAAAGCAGGGAGGTGAAATAATTTGACACAAATTCTTATACCATTAAAACAACATGTCGGCGCTCCTTGTAAAGGAATCGTGAAGGCTGGTGATCAAGTTCAACGTGGACAACTGATTGCTGAGCCGAATGGTTTAGGTGCAAACATCCATGCAAGTTTTTCTGGAAAAGTAGTAGATGTAGATGGAGACAATATTGTTCTAACGATTGATGAGGAACAAGATTTTTCTAACTATCTGCCTATTCCAGAAACAGATTCGTATGCAAAGGCAGTCGAAGCTGCAGGGATTGTCGGTGCTGGGGGAGCAGGTTTCCCAACATTCTTAAAGCTAGCTTGTGATATTCCAGAAGGAACATTTATCGCAAACGGGGCAGAATGTGAAGCGTTGCTGGCTCATAATGTGAAGCAAATGAGCGAACATATCGATCAATTGATTCGCGGGATGAAGTATTGTATGGAAATGACGAACGCGCCTAAAGGGGTGATTGCGGTAAAAGGCAAACACCGTGTGTTAGTAACGCGTTTATTGAAAGCAGTGGACAACGAACCAACGCTTGACGTTTACCAATTGCCGGATATTTATCCAGCAGGGGATGAGCGTATGATCGTTCGTGAAGTAATGGACATTGTTTTAGAACCAGGCCAGCTTCCAACTGAAGTTGGTGCAGTGATCGACAATGTGGAAACGATCAAACGAATCGCAGAAGCAATTGAAGATCGCAAACCGTTCATTGACAAAGACGTGACTGTTTCTGGTCGTGTAAAACAAAAGGAAACTGTCTTTGTTGACGTGCCAATCGGAACACCGGTCAAAACATTGATCAATAATGTCGGTGGTTACGTTGAACCACATGGCGAGATCGTTATCGGCGGACCAATGACTGGAAGAAGCGGTGATGAGATGACACCCATCACTAAAACAAGTGGTGGCGTATTAGTCGCAATGCCGTTCCCTCAAGAAAGTCGTAAGGTTGGTCTTTTGATCTGCGAATGTGGCGGGTCAGCGGAACGAATGACTGAAATCGCGAATAACATGGGCGCAGAAGTTGTCGCTGCTGAAAGATGCAAGCGAATGGTAGAAGTAAATGGAAGATATAGATGTGCCTTGCCAGGTATTTGTCCAGGTCAAGCTGCTACTGTAATGTCCTTGAAGAAACAAGGAGCAGAAGTAGTGATGACTGGATCCTGTTCCGATTGAACGAACACCGTCATGGGTGTAGCTCCTAGGTTAGGAGTTCCGGTTTATCATCATACAGATCATGTACTGCGGGCAGATGGTCACAGACTATATCGTAAATTACCTACAAACTAAACAAAATTTTAGGAGGATTTAACGAATGTCTATTACAGCAGAAACTGCTCAAGAACATGCCAAAGACCCTGCAGTATTATGTTGCCGTGCAGAAGCAGGCAAAGTAATTGCTCCAGATGATTTAGAAGATCCAGCGATCTTCCCAGATTTAGAGGATTCAGGTTTATTAGAATTGCCTGAAGCGACTCTAACAATCGAACAGGTACTTGGTACCACATTGAAAGAAACAACGGATGCGTTGGTTCCATTAACAAGAGAATTATTAGATGGTGTTTCTGAAGACACTGAAGAAGCAACGGAAGAGGAAGCTCCTGCTGAAGAAGCTGCTCTAGCACCAGTTGCTCCTATTGCTCCGGTAGCACCAGTTGCGCCAGTTGGCGGACAAACGATCAAGATCCATATTGCTGAAGGACGCGGCATTGATTTAGAAGTGCCAATGGCTATTGCAGGTCAAATGGGCGTTGCTCCAGCAGCACCAGCTGCTCCAGTTCCAAGTGAAGCAGCACCAGCACCAATGGCTGAGGCACCAGCTCCAGAAGCGAAAGTAGAAGAAAAAGTCGTTCGTTCAGTTCGTCGTGACCACATGAAGATTGAAAAAGTGATCTTTGGTGAGGAAACGAAAATTGAAGGCACAACTTTAGTTTTACGTAAAATGGAAGATATGTGTGCGGAAGCAGCAGAACTAGAAGAACTAGTTGAAAGTGTTACTTTTGAAATTATTACACCAGATAAATACAACGAATATAGTGAAACGATCATGGACGTACAACCAATCGCTGCCAAAGTTGATGGTGCGGATATCGGCCATGGCGTTACTCGTGTGTTAGATGGCGTTGTTATGGTTCTTACAGGAACAGATGCAAATGGTGTACAAATCGGAGAATTCGGTTCATCTGAAGGTGAATTAGACCGTAACATCATGTGGGGACGTCCTGGTGCACCAGATAAAGGCGAAATCTTCATCAAAACACAAGTAACAATCAAAGAAGGCGCGAATATGGAACGTCCTGGACCATTAGCCGCTCATAAAGCATCTGACTACATTACACAAGAAATTCGCGAAGCTGTTAAAAAAGCAGACGAATCTCTAGTAGTAGCGCAAGATGAAATCGTACAAAAACGTCGTATTGGTAACAAACGCGTGATCATTGTCAAAGAAATCATGGGTCAAGGTGCGATGCACGATAACTTGATTATGCCAATCGAACCAGTTGGAACATTGGGAGCAAAACCTAACGTTGACTTAGGAAATCTGCCAATTATTTTAGCGCCAACAGAAGTATTAGATGGTGGTATCCACGCGTTAACATGTATTGGACCAGCATCAAAAGAAACTTCTCGTCACTATTGGAGAGAACCATTAGTACGTGAAGCGATGGAAGACGAAGAAATCGATTTAGTCGGTGTTATGTTTGTTGGTTCTCCGCAAGCAAATACTGAAAAATACTATGTTTCTAAACGTTTAGGTATGACAATCGAAGCAATGGATGTTGACGGCGCGATTGTTACTACTGAAGGATTTGGTAACAACCATATCGACTTTGCTTCTCATATCGAAGAAATCGGTAAACGCGGCATTAAAGTTGTCGGAGACTCTTATTCGGCTGTACAAGGTGCGCTAGTTGTTGGGAACCCAGAAATGATTGCAATGGTAGATAACAACAAATCTATGCAAGGGATTGAAAATGAAATCCTTTCAAACAACACACTTTGTAAAGAAGACGCAATTCGTGATTTAGCAATGTTGAAAACATTAATGGGTGGCGGAACAATCAAAGCCGCTGAACGTAAATGGAACCCAAATGTGAAAGCAAACAACATTGAAATCATTGAAAAGACTACTGGTAAGAAGATCGACCTAGTAGATAATGAACAAGTCTTGCCTAAGAGTAAAAAACGCCAAGAAATTTACGAAGTAGAATAAGGTGAAGTAATGGATGGAATGAACAAACTCAAATATATTTCGACGGAACAAATGTTTGAAGGGATTATCGTTGAACTTTACGATGCCAGCGTTACGATCGACTTAAAGGGTCGATTAGGCCAGCTTAAAATACCCCGTCGAATGATCATTTCTGAATATGATTTAGAAATCGGTCAAGAAGTTGGGTTTTTAATGACCTATCCAGAAGTTTTGGCGGAAGAGCCGGACGAGCATTACAAAACTGCTATTTATGAGCATGAACGTCGTCGGGCCGAAGCCAGAAGAAAACGTGAAGAAGCAGGAGAGGAGAATTAACACATGGGCTTAACAGTCTTTGAAGGGTTACAGTCAGAAATTTTTGTGCCGATTACGCCAAAATCTGTCTTTACCCCTGTGAAAAAAGAGCTTAAAGAAATGCGTGTGGCATTAGCAACAGCAGCCGGCGTACACTTAAAAACAGATAAACGGTTTAACTTAGCGGGAGATACTTCTTTCCGTGAAGTACCAGATACAGCATCAACAGATGAATTGATGGTTTCTCATGGTGGATACGATAATGCCGATGCAAACCGCGACATTAACGCAATGTTCCCATTAGACCGTCTACACGAATTAGCAGCGGAAGGATTCATTAAAGAATCTGCCCCTGTACACTACGCATTTATGGGTGGTGGTGGAGACCAAGACGCATTCCACGATGTGACTGGACCAGCTATCGCTCAAAAATTAGTAGAAGAAGAAGTCGATGCAGTTATTTTAACCGCTGGCTGAGGAACCTGTCATAGAACTGCCGTGATCGTGCAGAGAGCTATTGAGGAAGCGGGAATTCCTACTATTTTAATCGCCGCATTACCACCAGTTGTACGTCAAAATGGTACTCCACGTGCCGTTGCACCACGCGTACCAATGGGTGCCAATGCAGGTGAACCACATAACATTGAAATGCAGACAGGTATCATGAAGGATACTCTAGAAGCATTAGTATCAATCGAAACGCCAGGGAAAATTGTTCCATTACCTTATGAATACATTGCCCACGTCTAAATCAAGAGGCTGATTTAATAAGTGCTCTGCGTCGAGAAATAAGGCAAAAATTCCTGAAATTGCTTTTCAAATTTTTGTGAATTTTCGACTTATTTCTGAAGACGCTACTTATTAATCGCCGCTTACGTTGAAAGTAGGTGTGAATGATGCGAGGCGAAACTTTAAAGATCAAAGTGTTTCACATGGAAGAAGTTTCCGTTGGAGACGGCTTTCGTGTCAAACCCAATCAGTTACAAATTGATCAAGACTTTGACTGTAAGGACGCCGCTATTCAGAAGCTGACGATTCGATTACTCCCACCACACCAACATGATGTTGAAACCAACACCATCATGGATATCATTCCGATTTCCACGAAGGTGTTGGGTGTGTTGGGTTCAGGGATCACGCATACACTTACCGGTGTTTCTGTCGTTATGACAGGAGCGATCGAGGATGGAGAACAAATGCATGAATTTGGCTCGTCTGAAGGTGTTTTGCGTGATCATTTAGTATTGAATCGAGCAGGGACGCCTAACGCTGACGACTACATCATTTTAGTAGATCTGTTAGCGAAAAAGGGGACTCCTTTTAATCGTGAGCTCTGTCTCAAAATGTTTGCGATTGTGGATGATTTTATCCAAGAAATTCGTGAAAGAATGAAGATGTTAGAAGGCAAAGATGCTTGCGAGTCACATGTGTATGAAGAGAATATCAATCCTGGAAAACCTAAAGTTGCTTTGGTCAAACAAGTGGCTGGTCAAGGGGCGATGTATGATATGCTGCTTTATCCAAATGAACCAAGTGGTTTTAAGGGTGGCTGTTCTATCATTGATATGAACAATATGCCCGTCTTCCTAACAGCAAATGAGTATCGCGATGGAGCGATTCGTTCCATGGTTTAACTGAATAACGGATAGGTGGTGGCGTTATGGGAATAGGCCCATCAACGAAGGAAACATCACTGCATCACTTTCAAGATCCGCTCGTCGATCTTCTAGGAAAAGATCCTGACATTGATTTTCAAGGAGTCGTTGTAGTAGGGACACCCCAAAGTAATGCCATGAAGTATTTAGTCGGACAGCGAACCGCTGCCTGGTTAGAAGGAATGCGCACGAATGGTGTAATCGCTACAACGGATGGCTGGGGAAATTCGGATGTAGATTTTGCGAACACCTTAGAAGAAATCGGACGGAGAGATATCAGTGTGATTGGACTTAAGTTCATTGGTACACAAGCAAAATTTGTTGTAGAAAATGACTTTACGAAGCATGTTTTAGACTTTAATAAATCAGAAGCTGGTATCGAAACAGAAGTAGTTGGTGAAAATACGATCAATCAACGAGATGCAGTTAAAGCGCTTGCGTCAATTAAATTAAAAATGCGTAAGGACAATCAACAGATACGTTAATTATCCGATCTGCATTTCACAAAGATAAGCACTAGTAATATAAAAGCCTTAAGAGGCTATACAGCATGAGAATCAAACGATTTTTTCAAGAGGAAAAATCATTCATTAATACGAACAAGGAGGGCAATCATGAAAGTATCAAAAATGATTTCAGCAATCGACACACATACAGCAGGTGAAGCTGCTCGTCTAATCATCGGTGGAATACCAAAATTCCCTGGAGAAACAATGGCTGAAAAGAGAGCGTATTTAGAAAACGAAGCAGATGACTTGCGTAGAATGTTGATGCTGGAACCACGTGGACACCGTGATATGTTTGGTGCCTTTATTACAGAGCCTGTTCACAAAGAAGCTGACTATGGCATTATTTTCATGGATTCAGGCGGCTATTTGAATATGTGTGGTCATAATACGATTGCAGCAATGACCTCAGCGGTTGAACAAGGCTGGATCGATGTAAAAGAAGGCGACCGTGAAGTAAAAGTTGTTCAGGATACACCAGCGGGAATCGTTCACGGAACGGTGCATTTAGATGAAGACTACTCAGCAGAGTCAGTATCATTCGAGAATGTGGAATCATTCCTTTATAAAGAAAATGTAACCGTCAATGTTCCTGAAATCGGTGAATTGACCATGGATATTTCCTTCGGTGGAAGCTTCTTTGCTATCTTGCCAGCTTCATCCATCGGTCTAGAAATCAAACCAGAAAACGCGTCGAAATTTAATGAACTCGGCATGATTATTCGTGATGCAGTGAATGAGCAAATCGAGATTCAACACCCAACACTGGATCACATCAAGACGGTTGACCTTGTGGAATTTTATGGTCCAGCAACAAGCCCAGATGCGACCTATCAAAATGTTGTTGTATTTGGTGACGGACAAGTGGACCGTTCTCCTTGTGGAACGGGTACAAGTGCAAAACTTGCGACATTATATGGCAAGGGCGAAATGAAAGTTGGCGACACATTTGTGTATGAAAGTATTTTGTGCACGAAGTTTAAAGGTGAAATTGTTGAAGAAGCAGAAGTCGGAGGATACAAAGCAATTATTCCTCGTGTAACGGGTTCCGCGTATGTCACTGGATACAACTCATTCTTAGTTGATCCGAAAGATTCCTTGAAGGATGGATTCCTTTTAGGATAGAAATGAAGGAGGGGTAATATGGTAACACTATTATTAGCGATTTATGTTGGTTTGATTTTAATGCATTCATTCGTAATGGGAAGGGATTTAGTCAAACATAAAAGCGATTTAGGTCATGGGAATTGGGCTGTATCAGGAGTTATTGGTTTCGTTACTGACTTTTTAGATACTTTAGGGATCGGAAGTTTTGCACCAACAGCAATGCTGTTAGATTTTACTAAACAATTAGGTGCTGACCGTCTACTTCCAGGTACATTAAACGTTGCCCATGCCATTCCGGTATTGGTTGAAGCGTTCATCTTTACAACAGTTGTTGATGTTGCACCTATGACGCTATTTTCTTTGATTATTTCAGCGACGATCGGTTCATTTATCGGTTCTAAATTTGTAACGAAATTGCCAGAAAAGAAAGTTCAATTTTGGATGGGCTGGGCATTGATTGTTACTGCAGTTCTTATGGCGTTACGTCAAACCGGCATGTTGAATATGTTAGGGGAAGGAAATACTGCAACTGCATTGACAGGAATCAAATTAGTAATTGGTATTGTCATTAACTTTATTTTAGGTGCGTTGATGACAATTGGTGTTGGTCTATATGCGCCATGTATGGCTATGGTGTATATGTTGGGATTAAGTCCGTTAGTAGCTTTCCCTGTAATGATGGGATCTTGTGCAGGTTTAATGCCAGTTGCAAGTATTAACTTTGTTAAAGAGGGAGATTATGCTCGTAAAGTTAGTTTAGCCATTACTATTGGTGGAATTATCGGTGTAATTATTGCAGCGAAATTTGTCACTGGCTTGAATCTAGATATTTTAACTTGGATCATTATCTGTGTAATTGTATATACGGGTATTACCTATATCTTAAAGAGTCGTAAGCCAGCAACTGCAGCGTAATAAAAAGTAAAAGCTTCCGTCTTATTTTAAACGGTTGCTGAAAAATAATCACTATGTTGAACCTTGTCTGAAGCCAAAAGAGCTTCAAGCAGGGTTCTTTTTCTGTTCAAAGAATGGTGGCTCGAAAAATACTGAAAAACAATGAAATTATATTTATTTTTTGATAGAATAAGCCAAACGTTTTCAGGATTGGAGGAGGATAAATGAATGTTCAAGATATATTGAGACTGCCTTCAATGAAAGAGGCTAAAATAATTGCTGGTGAGTCTCAAAGCCAATGTTTGGTTACTACAATCACTGTTTTAGAGGTTTCGGAACCAAGTTTATATAGTCAGATGCCTATTAAGGGAGAGTATTCAGGAAACGAACTGGTTCTTACATCATTTGCTCAAATTGCGAAAAATATAGAGAAACAGCTTGAGATAGTTTCCATTTTACATCAACACAATCAGCTGGGAATTGTCCTCTATTATGTTGGACTGATCATGCCGGATGTTTCGGAGAAATTGATTGAAAAAATGAATGAACTGAACATGGTCTTAATTTTAATGCCCGTAAATCGGATTGACCTACGGTACAGTGAAGTTATATCCGAAGCATTATCATACATTAATGAAGAGGAAAACGAATTAGAACCGCATCTGGACATTTTGATAGAGACCATCCGTCATTTGCCACCGCCCAATCAAATTGAGACCGCACTGAGTATTTTATCCGACAAATTCAAATGCAGCCTATTCATTAAGAGCCGTGAAGAGGAGGTTTTACTTTCAAAGACATGGCCGCGAAGTCTGGATCAAAGCTTGAGAGAAATCATTGCAGAAAAAAATACAGCTATGGGAGTGAAAAATTCTCCGATAGAGTTTAATCAGATTTATTATTTCCAAACGGATGTTCATTTGAACCTAACGGCTGTTGAAAATCAGTATTATTTAACGATTTTTAAAAAGGAGCCTTTGGCAGAAAAACAGCTGGAGGGAATAAAAACAATTATCGAAAAGACAATTAAGTATTTTGGAGAAGAACAGTTGTTAAATACGGGACAGCAATTCTTTTCGGCTTGTCAGACAGGAGATTATCATACCGCTGATTTATTGGCTCAAAAAGAAGGCGTGGATGGAAGCAGGCCCTTAAGATTGTATTGTTTCGAGAGACAAACAGCGAAGAGAAATGAACGCAATATTCAGCTGAAGGGAATCTATTATAAAGAGCGAAATCTGGAATGGGTGATTGGCAATGTTTCAGAAGAAGTACCGTATGCTGCGTTCTCTTTAAATGATTTGCCTTCAGAGTATGTATTTATTAGTGGAGAATTCATGGGTTTGAGTTCTGTTTCGTCTCAAATGAACTATATAGAAACTCAAATAGAGGATAGTAAGCGGGTCTTTCCGCGAAAGCACTATTTTTATCCTGAAGATCTTTACTTGCTGCAAGATGTAACACAAGAAACTGCCTCTATTTTTTTAGATCGTTATTTAGAGGAGGAGTTGATCGATACTTTAGCAGCATTCTTTTTAGATTGTAACGAAAACATAAACGATACGGCTCATTTACTTTTTTTGCATAATAATACGATTAAATATCGCTTGAAACGAGCACAAGAACGATTAGGCTTATCTTTTTCTCATACAGCATCACGCTACTTATTGATAAAAAACTTGATTTATTATCGAAAATATAAATAAAACATTGAAAGGAAGCTGGTTTTGTCTAATTGGACAAAACGACTTCCTTTCTTTTGTCTTAATAACATAGCCATTATTTTCTCATTTAGCTATAATGATAAAATATTTATTTATCAGAATATTCAGAAATGAGGGGAAATTATGGAAGAAGTGGTAGAAACGAATTCGGGAAATTATGAGAGAGAACGAGTCCCTGAAAAAGATCGAAAACGTTGGTTATCAATTAGTATGGTTTGGATTGCAATTGGTATCGACTTGTCAGGAATGTTTATGGGGGTCGCGTTGTCTCAAGGCATGGCCTTTTGGACAGCTATCGCAGCAGTAATAATAGGATCAATTATTTTAGGTCTACTGGCGATTGGTACAACCTATATTGGGGCCAAAGCAGGTTTGTCAACAGGAATGATATCCAGAATTTCTTTTGGCAAGAAGGGCGCTTCGCTGATGGGGGCCATTATGGGGATTTCTTCTTTAGGCTGGTTTGGCGTTCAAATTGGTTTTTTTGCAGAGAATATCGGATCAGCGATTAGTCAATTAACAAGTACGACTGTTCCATCATGGTTGCTATCTTTAATTGGCGGCGGTTTAATGATGCTTTCCGCGTTTTGGGGCTATCAAGCGATTGAAAAGCTGTGTACTTATTCGGTTCCACTATTGGCGGCATTGATTATCGTGGCAACAATTATGTCAATCAATAAAAATGGCGCATCGGGATTAGCTATCCCGCCTCAAGCTTCAACGATTTCTTTTGGTTTGGCGGTTTCTCTTGTAATCGGCGTGTATATGGTAGGGGTAGTAATGGCTCCAGATGTTGCTCGATGGGCGCAAAATCCTAAACAAGCGATGATTGCAGGGTTTGTCGGGTTTACGATCGGGAATAGCTTTATGATCATTATTTCATTGATTCTGGTAAAGGTTATGAAGACGGCTGATCTTACGGCGGTATTCTTTGCTTTAGGTTTGGGGATTCCCTCTATTTTAGTTTTGACGCTGGCGCAGTGGACGACGAATACGAACAATCTTTATTCGGCTTCTTTAGATTTTTCAATCGTATTCAAACGCGTGAATCCTAAAGTGATTACAATTATTTGCGGATCTTTAGGGATTTTGATGGCCATGTTTGGTATTTACGGAATGTTTGAAAACTTCTTATCGATTGTTACAGTTTTAGTTTCTCCAATTGCTGGAATCTATATGATTGATTATTTTCTTTATAAAGAAAAGTATGAGTTTTCCTTCGAGGAGAAATTACAGGATTATTATCCGGTATCTATTATTTCTTGGGTGATTGGAAGTACGGTTGCCTTTATGACAAGTCAACCGCCTGCAGGTTTTGGACTATTCACCTTAACCAATATTTCTGCTTTGGACGGAATTATTGTAGCAGGGATCTGCTATTTTGTTTTAACGAAATTAACTAAAGGACGGAAATAACTTATGGAATGGATCACGGAAAAGGATTTAGAGAATATTTCAGTTGGAGCAACTTTATTAGGAACTGGCGGAGGTGGCGATCCTTTTGTTGGTAAGTTAATGGCGATGCAAGCAATTCAAAAATATGGTCCAGTGAAAGTATTGCAGCTGGACGAGTTAGATGATGAGGAGTTAGTTATGCCTGTCGGCTCTATCGGAGCACCGTCTGTTTCGAATGAAAAAATAGCTTCAGAAGAAGAAATATATGCGCCTGCCGAAGCGTTAAAAGAATTTTTTCCGGAAAGAACGCAAGCGATTATGCCCATTGAAATTGGAGGAGGAAACTCGTTACTGCCAATTGCCTGTGCAGCTAAGATGGGTCTGCCAATTGTTGATGCTGATGCGATGGGGCGAGCTTTTCCTGAGTCCCAAATGGTGACCTTCTTTTTGAAGGGCTACCAACCAGAGATTGTGTCAATGGCAGATAGTCAGGGAAATCGGATTATTTATTATCCGAAAGATGGAGCATGGTCAGAGAAGATTGCTCGTGCTGTTACGGATGTCATGGGTGGGAGTGCGAACATGGCTGATAATATTTTTCCCGGAAAAATTGTTAAAGAATGCGGTATCGGCGGTACGTTATCACTAGCTAAAAAAATTGGAGAAGAATTATCAAGACTGAATGAAATCGATTCTCCAGTCAAAAGATTATTATCTCTTTTAAAGGGCTTCTCTTTGTTTGAAGGGAAAATAGATCATATCGAACGTAATGTCGAAGGTGGCTTTACAAAAGGAAAAGCCACGTTAGCAGGAATTGGCTGTAACAAAGGAGAGAAGCTAGAGTTACTTTTTCAAAATGAACTATTGTTGGCTAGTAAAAATGGGAAAGTTCTCGCATCTACACCAGATTTGATTTGTGCGTTGGATTATGAGACAGGAAAACCGATTACAACAGAGACTTTACGGTATGGTTCCCGAGTTCATGTGATTGCTCTAGCCTGTGATCCTAAGTGGCGAACAGAAAAAGGCATTGAAGTAGCGGGTCCTAAATATTTTGGCTACGAAATAGAGTACACACCGGTGGAAGAATTGATGGGAGAAGAAAGCATATGTATCGATTAGGAATTGATGTTGGCGGGACCAATACAGATTGTGCGATTTTAGATGAATCATTAAATTGTATAGGAAAAATTAAAAGCCCTACGATGGAGGATGTCAGTCAGGGGATCAATGTAGCGATAAGAAAGATTCTAAAAGAAACGAACATTCCGACAGAAAAAATCAGTGTAGTGATGTTAGGGACGACTCATTGTACAAATGCCATTGTCCAAAGAAAAGAATTGAGTAAGATCGGCATTATTCGTCTAGCCAAGCCAGCAACAACGGCGGTTGCGCCAATGGTTGGATGGCCGGAAGATCTTTCTAGCCAGATGAGTACGCAGTCTTTTATTGCTTCTGGCGGTTATGAATACAATGGCGATCAGATCGCAGAAGTGGATGAAAATGAAATTCGAGAAATTTGTCAACAGATGAAAGGAAAAGTCGAAGCAGTTGCAGTTATTGGCGTCTTTTCCCCTGTAAGTAATGCGCAAGAAAATCAAGTGGCTGCGATCGTTCAAGAAGAAATCGGCGTGCCAGTTACTTTGTCTAGTGAAATCGGCTCAGTAGGATTGCTGGAAAGAGAAAATGCGAGTATTTTGAATGCAGCTCTTACAGAAACAATTGCTCAAATGATCTCTGGATTAAAAGAGGCGTTGAAGAATAACGATCTAGAAGCAGCTGTATATATTTGTCAAAATGATGGTACTTTGATGGATTTAGAAAAAGCCTTGAATTATCCAGTATTGACCATTGGATGTGGACCAACGAATTCCATTCGTGGGGCCGCACATTTAAGCTCTTTGACGGATGCTCTAGTTGTTGATGTCGGTGGAACAACCACAGATATTGGGGTGCTAAAAAATAGTTTTCCTCGAGAATCGTCATTAGCGACGACAATTGGAGGAATCAGAACAAACTTCCGAATGCCCGATGTACTTTCTATTGGTTTAGGCGGCGGGACGCTTATTCATCAGGAGGAGCCTTTTAGAGTCGGACCAGATAGCTTGGGTTACCGGATCTTGGAGGAGAGTCTATCCTTTGGCGGAAAGGTTCTGTGCACAACAGATATCGCCATTGCGAACAAAACAGATCACCCTGTTGATGGAGCTATTTCACAGAATTTAGATGAAGCGCTGGTTTTTCAAGCTAAGGAAAAAATAAAAGAACTGATTGAAGATGCGATTGATCAGATGAAAACGGATAGTCAAGAGATCCCGGCCATTTTAGTTGGCGGCGGAAGTATCATCTTGCCAGAAACAATGGCGGGTGTATCTGAAGTCATTATTCCAGACAATTATGATGCCGCGAACGCTATTGGGGCCGCTTTAGGTGAGGTAGCGGGTGAAGTAAATTCTGTTTATTCTTTGGAGCATCATACTCAAGAGGAAGTTGTAGACATCGCGATTGAAGCTGCAAGACAAGCGGCGGTAACATCAGGTGCTTCTCAGGATACTCTGAAGACCGTTTTTGTAGAGGTTATTCCACTAGCTTATTTGCCTAAGCAAGCCGTGAACATCAAGGTAAAGGTGGCGGGGAAATTAAGCTTTTCTAAAGCAACAGCAATGGAAAAAGTTAGGAGCTAAACCACTTAGCTAATCTAGCAGTTTTTTCAGATAATAAGTGAAAAATGTGCGTTTCCTAATATCTAGGGGACGCACTTTTTATGCTTCTCTAATAAAGTAAGCGGCATTATTTAAAACGTTTTTATGATATGTGACAATCGTTATAAATTGGGCGTAAATAGACGTAGAGAAACAAAAAGTAAACTGTTATAATAGAGAGCGTGAAGGATGGTGGAAAACATGGAGACAGTCCAACAATTAATCGTCTGTGGTGGCTGCAACGCAAAGATCGGTCCAGGAAATTTAGGGGAGCTGTTAGCAGATCTACCTAAAGCAACCAATGAAAATTTATTGGTAGGATTTGATTCCACAGATGATGCTGCTGTTATTAAACTGCGTGATGATTTAGCGATTATTCAGACATTAGATTTTTTCCCGACGATGGTTACTGATCCGTATCTTTTCGGTAAGATCGCGGCCGCAAATGCATTGAGCGATGTCTATGCGATGGGAGGCGAAGTATTGTCAGCGCTGAATATCGTCGCGTTTCCAGAAGAAAAAGAGTTGACCATTTTAAAAGAAATCTTACGAGGCGGTGCAGAGAAGGTCCAAGAGGCTGGCGCGATTTTAGCTGGCGGGCACTCGATTCATGACCAGTCAGTAAAATATGGCTTGTCTGTTACCGGTACGATCGATCCAAATAAAATTTATCAAAACAATACGTGTCAATTGGGAGACCATTTGATTTTGACGAAGCCGTTGGGTGTCAGTATTATAACGGTAGGCTATAGTGCTGAAGAAATTAGCGAAGAAGCATTTGTGAAAGCCACCACGAGCATGGAGACACTGAACAAATACGCGATGGATATCATCCGCAAGTATTCCATTCACAGCTGTACGGATGTGACGGGTTTTGGTTTAGCGGGACACTTGCATGAGATGTTGAATGATCGCTTTAGTGCGGAAATCCAATCGAAAGACCTGCCTTATTTTGAGGAGGCTTATCAAGGAGCCAAAGAATTTATCCTAACTGCTGGTGGTCAACGCAACCGGAACTACATGGAGGATAAAATTGATTTTCAGATTGATGATTTTGGGATTGAGGAATTATTATTCGATCCGCAAACCTCTGGCGGGCTGTTAGTTAGTGTGCCGGCTGAAGAAGTAGACGCTCTGCTAAAAGAGTTACAAGCGGCGGGGATTCCTGCGCAGGATTTTGGGTCTGTTATTGAGCAACAAGACAAAGAATTGATTGTTTATTAGAGAGGTGGATAAATATGTTTAAAATCGATGCTTTAGACAAAGCTTGTCCGTTACCAGTTATTGAAACGAAGAAGGCCTTACGGGAGCATGAAGTTGTACAAACACTAGTTGATAACGAGATTGCCACACAGAATTTGAAAAAAATGGCGGAACAATTAGGCTATATTTATCAGATGGATCAAGATGCGCCGAATCATTACACGGTGGTTATTTCTAAAGAAAATGTGGATTTGACCGAGGAAGTACCTGAAGCAGCGGAACCAATCGCAACGGTAGAGGATTATATTGTTGTGGTTGATACGAATGTGATGGGACGCGGTTCAGATGAACTAGGAAAGAACCTGTTGAAGGGATTCATTTACTCTCTGACTGAACAGGATATACTGCCAGAAAAGGTTATTTTCTACAATGGCGGTGTGCAATCCGTCGTAGAAGGTTCAGACTCATTGGAGGATATTCAAGGTTTGGCTGATCGAGGGGTAGAAATCTACGCTTGCGGCGCGTGCTTGAATTTCTATGAATTGACAGCAGCTGTCGGTGAAGTTACGAATATGTATCGTATCGTAGAAATGATGCGTCAGGCTCCGAAGATCGTTAAACCATAAGAACAAGAGGATGAAAAAGGAGCAGTTTTTATGCAGACATACGGTGTTGCGCTATTTTATTCAACCCGGGAGGCCATGAAAGCTGAGGAAATTGCGAAGGAAGCCCAACTTGCCGTTCGAATCATTCCCACACCGGAAAAGATTCATGCTAGTTGCGGCTTTTCTTTGAAATATCCTTTGGCTGAAGAAGACATGTTAAGGTCTTTGCTCACTGAGGCGATGATTGCTTCAGAAGGCTTTTATCATGCCGTCCAAGAGGGGTTGAAAACCGACTATACGTTGACTCAGAAAGGATAACGAAATGGCAAATATTGTAATTGGAACGGCCGGGCACATCGATCATGGGAAAACGACCTTGATCAAAGCCTTGACCGGAATCGAGACAGACACGACGAGTGAAGAAAAAAAGCGGGGGATGTCGATTAATTTAGGCTTCGCCTATCTAGACCTGCCGAATAAAAAACGGGTTGGTATCGTGGATGTACCGGGACATGAAAAATTTATTAAAAACATGGTGGCTGGTTTGCCTGGGATTAATTTGGTGTTGCTGGTGATTGACGCTGCTGAAGGCATCATGCCGCAAACCAAAGAACATATCGACATATTAACGTTATTGGGCATCCGGGACTTTTTGATCGTCTTAACGAAGGTAGATACCGTTGATCCTGATCTAAAAGAGCTAGTCATTGAAGATATTCGTGAGCAATTGGCGGACACGCCTCTGGCTGAAGCTGATTTGATTGAAACCGACGCTGTAACCGGTACTGGAATCAAAGAGCTGCTGGCAAAAATCCAGGAGCATTCAGAGGAAGTTCCTGAACGTTCAGGCAGCGGCTCTGCCCGCTTGAATGTTGACCGTGTCTTTAGTGTAAAGGGTTTTGGGACGGTTGTTACGGGAACGCTCTTAGATGGCTCGATTAATGCGGGAGACGACTTATATCTGTATCCGAGTCAGAAAAAAACACGAGTACGTAATATTCAAGTACATGAAACAGATGTGAAAAGTGCGAGTTCCGGCCAACGAACGGCGTTGAACTTAGCAAATATCGCGACAGATGAGATTCAACGGGGCGATGTTTTGTCGGTGTCGGAAAAATTAGAAGATACTTGGATGCTAGATGTAAAAGTTACCTGCCTGCCTGAAGTAGAAGGTGGTATTGGTTTATGGGATCGAGTTCGTTTATTGATCGGCACTCGTGAAGTCATGGCACGGACTGTTCCGCTGGGAGTGGATTGGATCGGCCCGGGAGAGGATGGCTTTTTACAGTTGCGTTTAGAAGAGCAGGTCGCAGTCAAAGAACGGGATCGTTTTATTTTACGCTCTTATTCCCCAATGTTTACCATCGCTGGCGGCGAAGTTTTAGATGCTGCCCCACATAAGCATCGCCGGTTCAAGGTGGAAATCTTAGAGAGCCTGAAGGCAAAAGAAGAGGGCAGTCTGGATGAGTTAATTGCTGATTTTATGGTGAATAAGAAGCAGCCGTTTACGAAGGAAAAGGAATTACAGGAGTACTTAGGGGTAGGACTTGAGGAGCTGCAGCCGATCTTAAGTGAAATGGTGACAGAGAAACGAGTAATTGAAACCAAAGTCGGCTATTTGGCGCAAGCCAGCTACCAAAAATTAGCAGATCAGGCAACAGAAATTCTATCCGCCTATCATAAGCAGTATCGTTTGCGTTTCGGGATGCCATTAGAGGAATTTCGTTCGCGGATGCGAGGCGTCTTAGCTGAAAAAGAAATATCTGCTTTGATCGGCTTAATGAAAGGAGAGCTAGTCAAAGAAGCGAATGATAAATTGGCGCTGATTGATTTTGAAGTGACCTTTAACAAGTACCAGCAGGCTGCGAAAGAAAAGATCGAAAAGACTTTAGCAAAAAATGGCTATACACCAGTCAAGAAGGAAGAATTGTTTGATTTAGACAAAAACGCAGAGGAAGTTTTAGAAGCGTTGAATGGCGAAACCGTCGTCTTTTTGACCCACGAGTATGTCATTTTAGGGGAAGTTTTTGATCAAGCGGTGGCATTGATTCAGCAGTATATTGACGAGCACCAGCAAATGACACTAGGTGATTTCCGTGATTTAACCAACTCGAGCCGCAAGTCGTCAATGCTGATCCTCGAGTATATGGACAAGCAAGAGATCACGAAGCGTGTGGAAAATTATCGAATACTAGGCAAGTAATTGACTAGTAGACTTCTGTAGGAAAAAATCCATTAAAGGAAGAAGGGATAATAATGGGCATCTATTTGGATAATGCCGCCACGACGGCTCAAAAGCCTAAGGTGGTGGCAGAGACGATGGCGGAAATTCTAACCGGCGAGTACGGGAATCCCTCTCGCGGAGCCCACGGCTATTCGCTGGCAGGGTTTCGAGTAGCGGAGAAGGCGCGCAATCAGGTGAAGGCTCTATTTAACGCAGACCAACATTATGAGGTGGCGTTTACTAACAACGCGACCGTTTCTTTAAATGAAGTTTTAAAGGGATTGATTCAGCCGGGAGATCATGTGGTGACGACCTCTTGGGAGCACAACTCTGTGTTGCGTCCGTTGTATCAATTAGAAGCACAGGGGGCCAGCGTCGACGTTATTTCCAGTGAAGCGGTGACAGGTCGACTGAACTATCAGGAGTTCGCAGAAAAAGTTCGTTCAGAAACAAAGGCAGTAGTTTGTAATCACGCGAGCAACGTTACAGGGAATTTATTGGACCTTGAATGGGTAAAGGATTTCTGTACAGAGCGGGGACTTTATCTAATTATTGATGCCTCTCAAACTGCTGGTGTCGTACCAATTGATCTCAGCGACGGGAAAATCTCGGCGTTGTGTTTTACTGGTCACAAGTCGCTGTATGGACCACAGGGGACCGGCGGCGTGTGTTTGCGAAAAGACTTACCGTTGGAACCGGTATTGACCGGCGGGGACGGCATGCAGTCCTTTTCGAAGGTACAGCCTAAGGAGCTGCCGACGCTATTGGAAGCAGGAACAATGAATATTCCCGGAATTGCGGGCTTAACAGCGAGTATCCAGTGGTTGAAAGACCGCGAACCTTCGGAAAAACTCGGTGCTTATTTTTATCAGGAGCTGCAAACAATTGAGGGGTTAACGATTTATGGAGATTTCACAGGTCCTCGAGTGGATGTCTTTTCATTGAACATCAAGGATGCAGAGTCGGCAATCGTTAGTGATTTATTGTGGGAAGAGTATCAGATTGCTACACGTCCAGGCTATCATTGCGCGCCTTTGATGCACGAAGCGTTAGGAACCGCGGATCGCGGAACAGTCCGTTTGTCCTTCTCAAGTTTTACAACCAAGGCTGAAGTAGATAAGACCTTGGCGGCAATAAAAAATCTGGCGTTACGCTAAGAAAGCAGGTGGCTTATGTCAAAAGAGATTCAAAATATTTTAGCAAGCTTGCCCTCCGTGGATGTTCTATTGAAGCAGATTGATCCGATCTATCCCCACGGAAAAGCCAAAGAAGCAACACAGCAAGTAGTCGCACGTCTTCGGGAATCAGTGGTCGATGGGACACGCAAAACTGTGATCGATCAAAAAGAAGTTATCGCAATGATTCATAAGCAGTTGGAAGAAAAGCAGTTCTCATTACGTCGTGTGATAAATGGGACTGGAACAGTCATTCATACGAATTTAGGTCGCTCCTCCTTAAGCGAAAAAGCACAGGAGCAGCTGCTAGCGACTAGTTTTCATTATTCAAATTTGGAGTTGGACCTGGAAAGCGGCAAACGAGGGTCTCGCTATAGTCACTTAGTATCGATCGTGAAAAAGCTCACGGGAGCAGAAGACGTCTTGGTTGTAAATAATAATGCGGCAGCCGTATTGCTAGTCTTAAGTACACTGGTACAGGAAAAAGAAGTGCTCGTTTCACGGGGCGAGCTAGTAGAAATCGGCGGCGCCTTCCGAATTCCAGATGTCATTACCTCCAGCGGTGGAACAATCGTAGAAGTGGGAACAACGAATAAAACACATTTAGCAGATTATGAAAAGGCGTTGAATGAAGAAACTGGAGCGATTCTAAAGGTGCATACCAGTAATTATCGTATTGTTGGTTTTACCGAATGTCCGAAATTGGAGAAGTTGGCAGAACTGGCTCACGAGAATAATTTACCGCTGATCAATGATTTAGGCAGCGGTCTGCTACTTGATATGCGTCCTTTTGGGTTGCCTTATGAGCCGACTGTGAAGGAAGTATTGGATCAAGGCTGCGACATTGTAACCTTCAGCGGAGACAAATTATTAGGAGGACCACAGGCAGGAATCATTGTTGGAAAACGAGAATACATCGAGAAGATGAAGAAGAACCAGCTTTTACGGGCATTGCGTATCGATAAAATGACGTTAAGTGCGCTGGAAGCGACTTTATCCTTGTACCTTGATGAAAAGGAAGCCCTCAAATCTGTGCCGACATTACAAATGATCGGACTGAGTGAAGAAGATTGCTTAGGAAAAGCAGCGGAATTGGCTGCGATGCTGCAATTCATTACAGAGTTAAGTGTAAAAATCGAAAAAGACAGCAGTAAAATTGGCGGCGGTTCGTATCCAGAACATCTCTTGCCGACCTATGCGGTTGTTTTAAGCAGTGAACGATTTGCAGCGGATGTTCTGCAGGAGAAACTACGATTTGCAGCAACACCAATTATTACAAGGGTAAAAAATGATTGCAATTTCTTAGATATGCGGACGATTGCATTGGATGAATTTCCGCTGATTCAAGAAAGCCTGCAAGAAATTTTTAAATAAATGGAAGGAGGGATGACGATTCAACCACAGAAACAATTGGTTGTCGTGTCTCATTGTGTTTTGAACCAAAACGCCGTGATTCACGGTTGGGAACGGGCACGTGGAGCATTTCCTTTTGCGATTGATCTGCTGAGTCGCGGGATTGCCTTGCTTCAGCTGCCCTGTCCAGAGTTTATCGTGCTGGGAGGCGATCGTCCACCGATGACCTATGAGGAGTACCGTGATTTGCCAAACTACCGTCAAAAATGTCGAGAGCTGCTAACGCCCATTATCCAGCAAATTCAAGCCTATCAAGCGGAGGGCTACCAGTATCTGGGAATTATCGGGATCAATGAAAGTCCCAATTGCTCTATTAGTGGACAGCGGGGTGTTCTGATGGAAGAATTTTTTACGGAATGCGAGCAGCGGCAAATCGCGACCCAATATTTAGAGGTACCCACTTGGTACAGCGAGGACGATCAGGGAGAATTTGAAGAACAGTTACACGTTTTTTTAGAAAGAGGGATAAAGAATGAACAGTAAAGCAAGAGTGATTGCAATGTGTGCCATTGCAGTCGTATTAAATGTAGTACTGGGTGAAGCGGTATCTATGTTGAAGATTCCATTATTGTTTTTAGATACAATGGGCACGATTTTTATTGCCGCCAATTTTGGTATAGGGTATGGAATCATCACGGGTGTAACAACCAATTTACTAATGGGATTAATTAGCGGGCCGCTTTCCATTCCTTTCGCGTTGGTAAATGTAGCGGTAGCCATTGTAGTAGCATTATTGGCGAAAAATGGCTTTGGCTATAAACAAGCGTTGATTGCAGGAATCTTATTGGCCTTTATTTGTCCAATGATCGGTGCCCCGATTCGTCTAGCACTATTCGGAGGATTTACTGGATCGGGGACAGATATCGTGATCATGGCGCTCAGGGCTTCTGGGAAGGAAATGATCAGTGCGACTTACTGGGGTGCAGTTATGGGGAATGTCGTCGATAAGATTGTTTCGTGTCTGCTAGTCGCGTGGTTTGTTAAATTACCGCAAATGAAACGCTTTGCAGTAAAATGAGTATGAATAGCTTCTACGACTAAGGTGCTTAGTCTGGAAATTTTAAGGTGAGCTAGGATCAACCAGAACAGTTGAGACTAGCTTATTTTTTTTGCCTATTTTTGCCAAATGACAAAAATGTTAGACGAATTTAGGTTGTTTCAATGGTTGATAGTCTAGGAATATTTTATAGTAGCCCTAGAAATAAAAAGGAGCAATCAGTGATGAAAAAAATTTTGATTGGTTTAGTTAGTTTAATTGTCATCGCCTATGTAGGCTTACAAATAGCAGATAAAGTCGTGAAGGGCGGCGATGATTATTATGTCCAAATCACGACAGACGGTCAACGAATTGAAGAGAAGGATACGAGTGGAAATACATATGTAGACTATAGCTATTCGTTGCCGGGCTATGACAAAGCTGGCAATAAAAAAATGCTGGATTTCAATGCCTCAAAATCTCGTCCTTTACGTCGCGAAGCGTTTCTTAAAGTTACCTGGAACGAAAAGAAGGGCGTAACTTCTTACGAAGAGGTGCAACAAAAAGAGGTTCCGAAAAAGGCCGCGGAAAAATTAGGTGTTTGATCATTTCGCGGACTGTACAGAGAAAAAGAAGCAATTAGGAGTGAAAGTATGGAAAAAATTGTATCAGTGAATGAAGTAAAGAAAACCTATGGAAAAGGCAATCAGAAAAAGACGCAAGCCTTAAAGGGAATTTCTTTTGAAGTTGAAAAAGGCGAATTTGTCGGAATTATGGGAGCATCCGGTTCAGGTAAATCAACGTTATTGAATCTATTGGCTACTTTGGATAAGCCTACAGATGGGAAGATTCGAATCAACCAAGCGGATGTAACAAAATTATCAGGCAACAAGCTAGCTGATTTTCGTAGTCGCGAAATTGGATTCATTTTTCAAGATTTTAACCTGCTTGAAAATTTAACTGCAGCGGAAAATATCGCGGTTCCTTTATCTTTACAAGGAGTGAAGGCTAAAGAGATACATCGCAGAGTCTCAGATGTAGCCAAACGATTGTCAATCGACAGTATTTTGAATAGTTATCCTGCTCAAATTTCCGGAGGGCAAAAGCAACGTGTCGCTGCCGCTCGGGCTTTGATCACGCAACCAACGATCCTATTAGGAGATGAACCGACGGGAGCACTAGATTCCAATAGTGCTCGCGATCTATTGGATACGATGGAGGAATTGAATCAAAAAGATCAGGTATCAATTTTATTAGTCACTCACGATCCTTTCTCTGCTAGCTACTGTCAACGGATTTTATTTATCAAAGACGGAGTGATCTATCAAGAGGTTAAACGTGAAAATCAAACACGAGAAGCTTTCTATCGTCAGATTTTAAGCATTCTCGGTAACTTGGAACAGTAGGGGGACTTTCGATGCTTTTAAAATTATCACTTACTGGGATTAAGGGACGCCTAAGAGATTACGTGGTGCTGTTTTCAGGCTTGGTTGTCGCTTCAGGAATCTTTTATATGTTCGAAGGCTTAGCAACGAATGAGGCCTTTTTGAAAAACAATTCTATGATTAATTCAGTGGTTATGATTTTCCATCTAGGGACGGTACTGCTCTCGATTATTACCTTCGTATATATTCTATATGCGAACTCGTTTTTGATGTCGATGCGGCAAAAGGATTATGCGATGTTTATGATGCTTGGTGCAAAAGGACGAAAGATTGCTCAATTGATCTTTATTGAAACCTTTGTCGTGGGCGTTGGCGCTACTTTAGTCGGAGTGATTCTCGGTATCGGCTTGAGTGGTGTTGTACAGCAGTTATTGGTCAAGCAATTAGAGATTAAGATCACTCATTTTACGGCAATCAATTCCTCTGCAGCTCTCTTTACATTGATCTTTTTCACCGTTATTTTCTTAATAGCGGCCTTTGTCAATGCCATGACGATCGTGAGAAAACCGATCCTGAATCTGCTGCGGGCAAGTGAAACACCGCTCCCTGCAAATCGTAAAGTAATTACTTTGATTCTTGAAGTTATTGCGGGTATTGCCTTTTTAGGGATTGGCTATTACATGATGACCCAGGTAATGACCTTAGCCTTCTTAGCTTTGATTATTGCGTTGGTTACGATTGTTTTAGGAACATACTTTGTCTTTCATTCGATCCTGATTTTTGTGTTGGATCTTTTGAAGCGCAGCGACAGTATCGCCTTGAAGAAATTGAACAATTTTACCCTGTCACAGCTAAGCTTCCGTATCCAAGATTATACGCGGATATTATCCATGGTAGCGATGCTTTTTGCGCTAGCATTAGGAGCGATCACTGTGGGACTCGGATTCCACAATGAGATTATGAAAATGACAGATGCAACTTCAGCTTATGATCTAGTTTTGAATAATGGTCAAGCGTTCAACACATCAGAGTTGCAGAAGATTGACGCGACCTCGGATGTTGCTTATCAACAAAAAGAGGATAAGGATACCATCTATTATGATCGTGGGCAATTCAATCAAACGCCGTTCATGGCGAAGGAATTTACTACTAGCCGGGAAACGAAAAAGAAGAGCTATGATGGAGAAACACTGGCGAAGGATCTGACTGCTTCGGATCAACTGCGTTCGTTAGAGCTACCCAATCAAAGTACGAAGAAGCATCAATTTTTGTCCAGTGAAGAATTTGCGGCGTTACCAATGAAAGCCACAGAGCTCCGTCTGATTCATGTGTCAGATTTTTCGAAGGATAAAGCCGCTTTAAAACAGTTAGCGGAAGAGAATTTTGTTAAAAACCCGACCATTAATAAAGATATGGGCAGTATGAATCAAAAAGCGCTGGTGTATGAATTGTATAATGCGTTATTCTCAGGCTTTGAATTTATGGGCTTTTTCCTAGGTATTGCCTTTTTAACAATGTTGGCCAGCTGTCTGATGTTCAAAATTTTATCTGGTGCAAAAAGCGATATTCAACGCTACAGTATGCTGGAAAAAATTGGAACGCGTCGCAAACTTTTAAAACAATCGATTCGCAAAGAAATCGGTATTCTATTTTTAGTTCCGGGATTGTTGGGCGTTACACATGTATTATTTGGTCTGCAGCTATTTAAAACATTGATGAGTGATCCTTACAGCAACATTTGGCTGCCGTTCTTGATTTTCTTTATCCTGTACTTTATCTACTATCTATTAACAGTATGGATCTACACAGGAATCGTGATGAAACACGAGGACTAAAAAAAGCTTCCAGCGAGCAGCTGGAAGCTTTTCTATTCTTCAATATAGGCTAAGATATCTCCTGGCTGGCATTCCAGCACCTTGCAAATCTCATTAAGGGTAGAAAAACGGACGGCTTTTGCTTTGCCGGTTTTGAGCACAGAGATATTGGCATTGGTCATACCGACTCTCTTTGCCAGCTCCCCGGAAGACATTTTTCTTTTTGCCAGCATGACATCTAAGTTTACTTGAATCATTATTTTGCCTCCTTTTGTAAGTCGTGCTTAAATCGTTAATTCATTTTCTTCTGCGATTAAATTCGCTTTCTCTAAATTTTTGCGAGTGCCCAGACGATCGCTGCGCCGACAATATAGGTCAAATCCATGAGAGCACTGTCTGTAGTAAAGCCTTGGAAAGAGGCATATAAATCAGGAAGACCTGAAGTTATGGATAATAGCAACATGATGACGGCGATTTTTTTAGCCATATCGACGTTATCTCTTACAAAAATATAGTCCATTTCTAGGTTCTTGAAGAAGCTGCGGACAAACAAGAACAGGATACCATACAAGATAATGTTTGCTATCAGCAGCAAGAGAAAAATCGGTGAAGACAAGATATCAAAGGTATAGCGCCCAAAAGGCAGGCTGTCTACACTGACAACAGATAATTCCTGTGAGACAGTAGGAAGATTAAAGAGAACGGCCATCACCAGCAATCCTACAGCCGCGATCCCCATAATACCAACAAAAAAACTAAATACCCATTTCAACCCTTTAAATACACTTTTTTCTGAATTCATTTTCATACACTCCTTATTTCTTTGATTTATTTGTTGAGTTAACTATACCCATCGATTTAAACAAAGTCAATAAAAATTTATCGAAAAACGATAAAAATATATCGAATAAGAGATTCAGATCATTGAGAAGTGTTCTAGTGATTTCCCAAGGAATGTTGTCTTACCCTAGAAAAAAGAGTGATAAAGGCTGAACTATTTTGTTATTTTATGGATAATTATTAAGATTATGAATTTTTTGTGTCTTAGGAAATTTTCATTTGACGACGAAAAGTCAATTAACTAGCGGTTCATTCCTTAAAATTTGAAGGAAAGATCACTTTTCGTTCAAAAAATATAAAATTCTCTACTGAATCCCATATAAAAATGCATATTTTTTAATTCTGCTCTATAGTAGTAGCGGACAATTTAATAAAGAAAGAAGTGTTCCGGATGAACCGGGTAAAAAAAGCTTTTACCAATCGTTGGCTTATCTTATTGATGGTCAGCGTGCTTTTTTGGGCAAAGACGATCTTAGCCTATTATGTAGATTTTTCATTAGGTGTGGAAGGGTCCATTCAATACTTCATTTTATGGATCAATCCAATTGCTACGACATTGCTGCTTTTTGGGGTGTTTCTTTACGTCAAAAAAATGAAACCAGCCTTGCTCGTCTTATTTTTGATGGATCTGCTAAATACCTTGATCCTATATTTGAACGTGATTTTTTATCGTGAATTTACTGATTTTGTGACGATCAAATCGATTTTAGGATTTTCAAAGGTATCACAAGGGATCTCCGGCAGTTCGTTTGCTTTGATGAAACCTCATGATATTTTTTATTGGGTAGATATACTCGCTTTCTTAGGAATATTGATTTATATTTTTGCGAAACGAAAGGAAATCGTCAGCAAACCTGTCAAAAAAACTTTCGCAGTAGCAGTCAGCTGTTTAGCAGCCTTGACCTTCTCAATCAATTTATCATTAAGTGAGGCGAATCGCCCACAATTACTGCAACGGACCTTTGACCGGTCTTATATCGTAAAGTATTTAGGATTAGACGCCTTTACTGTTTACGATGGGATCAAAACGGAGCAGACAAACAGTGTACGTGCCCATGCATCAAGCAATGGACTAACAGATATTTTAAAATATACGAAAAGTCATTACGCAGCTCCTGATCCAAGCAAATACGGCATCGCCAAGGGAAAGAATATTATTGTGATCCACTTGGAAAGCTTCCAACAATTCCTGATCAATATGAAGGTGGATGGACAAGAAGTTACACCATTTTTGAACAGTTTGGAAAATGACAACAAGCAAACGCTGGCCTTTGATAATTTCTTCCATGAAGTTGGACAAGGCAAGACCAGCGATGCAGAAAACATGCTGGAAACAGGGACCTTTGGGTTGCCACAGGGGTCATTGTTTACGCAATTAGGTTCAGACAATACCTTCCAAGCAGCGCCAGCAATCTTGAATCAGCAAGCCGGCTATACCAGTGCAGTTTTCCATGGGAATGTTGGCAGCTTCTGGAATCGCGACCATGTCTATAAAAATCTCGGCTATCAAAACTTTTTTGATCGCTCCTACTTTAATCAGTCAGATGAAAATCTAGGCTATGGCATTTTAGATAAGGACATGCTGAAGGAAACGGTGGGGCACTTAGAGCACCTGCAACAGCCCTTCTATACGAAATTTTTAACCGTAACAAATCATACACCGTATTTAACGGATGATAAGAATTTCAACTTCCCAGCGTTAAAAACAGGCAACAGTACAGTGGATGACTATGTGCGCACGGCTCATTATTTAGACGAATCCTTGCGTCAATTCTTTGACTATCTGAAAGCTTCAGGGATCTATCAAAACTCGATCTTTATGATTTACGGGGATCACTTTGGAATTTCCGACAGCAATAATAAGGATCTGGCTAAAGCACTAGGAAAAGACCCAACGACTTGGGATAAATTTGATGATGCGCAGATGCAGCGAGTACCATTGATGTTCCATATTCCCGGCTATACAAAGGGCGGTATCCAGCATCAATATGGCGGCGAAATTGACGTCTTACCAACGCTGCTGCATTTAATGGGCATTGATACGAAAAAATATATTCAATTTGGGACGGATTTATTTTCACCTCAGCATGATCAAACCGTTGCTTTTCGAAATGGGGACTTTGTCTCACCAAATTACACGGAATTAGGCGGAGAGACCTATGACAATAAAACCGGTGAGAAGGTTGATCCAAAAGCCTTGAATATTGAACCGGAGATCGATAAGCAGCAGAAGCAGGTCAAACAAGCCTTAAGCTTATCCGATAAGTTGAACCAAGAAAATCTCTTGCGTTTCTACACACCAGAAGGTTTCACGCCCGTCGATCCGAAAAAATACGATTATCATGATTTAGATAAGAAAAACACGGAGATCGAAAAAGAAAAGGGTAGTCAATCAACCAGTCTTTACTCGAAGAATGGCAATAAAACGACCGCAAACCTTTATCCGCCAATACAGTAAGTTCAAGAAGAAGTATCCAATAAAATGGATGCTTCTTTTTTGATTCAACATTTCGGAAAATATAAAAAGTCTTAGAGTATAGAAATTTATGACAGGTTTCGTTGAAGCACCTGTAAAGCGAAAATAGAAACGCGCGTTTTCTTCTACGTCTATTTCTCGTTGATAGAACCTTTAAAAAGGGCTGGATTCCCACACATTCCCGCCAATCTAGCGATTCAGCAATTGGCTGATTATTTGATAAAACAAATGGGAAAGCGATAAAATCAGTAGGTCATAAAAGGCATCTTTTAAAAAAGCGGGGGTACGTTCCTTTAAAGTTTTCAGCATAATAATCATCCCTTCAAAATTAAGATAAAACCTACTCTAGATAGTGAAGCTTATCGCTTGCTTAAAAGGTTCTAAGAAAACGTAAAACAATCGATCCATTTGATTCAGAGACTGTTTCGGCTTAAGATAGAACTATAGTGGAAAAAGGGCGGGGTGAGTATGGCAGCTATTGAGCATATTATACAAACATTTTTTCATCCGATCGTTCTATTACTGGATGTCCTATCAATTGCTATTATTATCGTGGGAGCAGTGCTTGCGTTTGTGAAGCTGCTTCATCACGGAAGCAACAATGAGTTTTCTTCTGTTTTACAAAAAAATAAATACATCAAGGCTTATTTAGGCAGCTATATTTTGTTAAGCTTAGAGTTTCTAATCGTGGCGGATATTATTGAAACGATCATTAATCCAACCTTTCAAGACATTATCAAATTGGGATTGATTGTCGTCATCCGAACGATGATTTCTTATTTTTTAAATAAGGAAATCAGTGAATTTTCTGATGAAGAAGCGAAGAGATAGAAAGAAAATGACGTGGAAATACAACCCAATAAGTTAGTAATTTTTTAAAAGAAAGAAGTAAACGTACAGCCGACTATTTCTTTCTTTTTTTCTTTGCGATTTGTTATTGATTCCCGCTTGAAGGAGTGGTATGATTATTTTGTTTCGGGAGTGGATGGGTTCTGGTGTTCCCTCTGGTCTTCAAAACCAGTATGAGGAGTTAGGAGCTTCTTGGGTGGGTTCGATTCCCACACATTCCCGCCAATATGACCTTAATCACCGATGTTGCTAGATTTAGAATTCTTTCTAAGTAGAGGAGCATCGGTTTTTTTATTTTTTAAAGGATTGGAGAGATTAAAGTAATGAAGGAATACAAATTTGAATCCCAGATATATGCTTCTGAAGTCGGTAAAGGTGGCGCTTATATTATTTTTCCTTACGACATTCGAGAAGAATTTGGTAAAGGGCGTGTCAAAGTCCGCGCCACCTTTGACGGTGTGGACTATCAAGGGAGTATCGTAAACATGGGTGTTAAGAACGAAGATGGCAGTATTTGCTATATTTTGGGAATTCGGAAGGATATTCGAAAGAAGATCGAAAAAGATATCGGTGATACTGTCTCTGTCCGTGTTTTTTCCATGGAATAAAAGCTAATTGTTCAAAAGGCTATTTTGATAGTTAGAGTAAGTTTTCGTAAGAACAAGGAAACAAATACTCATAGATATGTACGGAAATGAACAGAATGATGAAAATTTGTTCGGACATATATGGCGATATTTTGAATTTTCTGTTACTCTGTATACAAATACTTAGTGAAGGAAAGGGCAGGCTATGAACCAATCAAAATATCAGACGATCGCCGATGAATTGAAATCAAGGATTCTTTCCGGTGAATACAAAGAAAATATGGCGATTCCGCCAGAATTACAGCTACAAAAAGATTATCAGGTAAGCCGACACACGATCCGCCAAGCGATTGCCTTGCTTGTGAATGAAGGCTTTCTTAGAAAAGAAAAGGGTTCGGGGACTTACGTAGATATAAAGTATAAACAAGAAAGTAAAGCGCCAAGCAATAATCATAAAACCATTGGTGTTGTTACCACCTACTTATCTGATTACATTTTCCCTTCGATTATTCGCGGCATTGAAAAGACGTTAAGGGAAAAAGGCTATTCGCTTTTATTAGCTAGCACGAATAATGATTTTCAACAAGAAAAGCAATGTATCGAAAAAATGATCACTCAAGGGGTTGAGGGGTTGATCGTTGAACCGACCAAAAGTAATCAGTACAATCCGAATCTAGCACTGTATGTTCGCTTAAGAGAGCAGGGGATTCCGATGGTTATGATCAATGCTGTTTACGAAGAAATCAGTGCGCCTTTTATTTGTGTAGATGATGTTGAGAGCGGCTTTTTAGCGACAGACTATTTGATCAAAAACAATCATAAAAAGCTGCTGTTAGTCACAAAAATAGATGACCTCCAAGGGAAATATCGGATGAAGGGATTCATTAAGGCCTGTGAGAAATCTGGTATCCAATTTTCTCCAGAGGACATCATTACCTATGAAACAGAAACAAGAAAAACCATTTTCGATCAGGTCCAGGCGCGATTGAAAGAAGAGCCTCAGATTACAGGGCTCGTTTGCTACAACGATCAGGTGGCTAGCAGCTTAATCGATCGTCTAAGTGCGAATGGCTTACAGATTCCTCAAGAGCTTTCGGTAATTGGAAATGATAATTCTGCCTTGAGTAAAATAGGGAATGTGAAGCTTACGACCTTGAATCATCCGAAGGAACAGATGGGGCAGGATTCGGCTAATTGGATCATCGAAGCGATCGAAGAAGGCCGCGATCCAGAGAATATCCTCTATGAACCAACGTTAATTGAAAGAGATTCAGTCACACCATTATTATAAATCATCAAAAAAGCAGCTCGTAGTAGGAGCTGCTTTTTTTGCGTGTTCAGCAGAATATTTGTACGAACAAAAATAAATAATCGGTTGACATGTACGTACACAAATTGTATGATAACGGTAACAAATAGAGAACAAGGGAGGAGATTCCTATCAAAACGAAGGAAATGATCGCAAAAATCAAACTGGATATCATGGATGGCCGGACAGCTTTAGGAATCGAGTTTGGTTCTACACGAATCAAGTCAGTCTTGATTGGATCAGATTTGGTACCGATTGCTGCAGGAAGCTTTGAATGGGAAAATGCCTTAGAAAATGGAATTTGGACGTATTCATTAGAGGATATTTGGAAGGGCTTACGAGTAAGCTATCGCAAAATGGCAACGGAAGTCTTCGAGGAGTATGGTGAAACTTTGTCGACGATCGGCTCGATCGGCTTTAGTGCCATGATGCATGGTTATATGGCCTTTGATAAAAACGATGAATTGCTGGTTCCTTTTAGAACTTGGCGCAATGCTATCACAGCCGAAGCGGAAGAAAAGCTGACGGAGGCTTTTCAATACAACATTCCACAACGCTGGAGTATCGCGCACCTTTATCAAGCGATCCTAAATCAGGAAGAGCATGTAAGCGAGATTCACTTTTTGACCACTTTAGCAGGCTACATTCATTGGCAGATGACCGGACAAAAAGTCTTGGGTGTTGGCGATGCTTCCGGTATGTTTCCAATTGATACGGAGACAAAGAATTATGATCAACAAATGGTGGAAATTTTTAGCCAGTTGACTGAAGGAACGGCCTTTACTCAAGAATTAAGTCAAGTATTACCGAAGGTGCTGCTTGCAGGAGAAGCCGCTGGAACGTTGACGCAAGAAGGCGCATATCTGCTTGATCCTACAGGAACATTGCAGCCAGGGATTCCGCTTTGTCCCCCTGAAGGAGATGCGGGAACTGGGATGGTTGCGACGAACAGTGTGCGTCAAAGAACGGGAAATGTCTCGGCTGGAACCTCGGCCTTTGCCATGATCGTCCTGGAGGAGAAGTTAAAAGAAGTTCACCCAGAAATAGATTTGGTGACGACGCCGATGGGTGATCTCGTGGCGATGGTGCACACCAATAATTGTTCCTCTGAAATTAATGCTTGGGTCCATTTATTTAAAGAGTTTTCTGAAGCATTAGGTTTGGATATTAACACAGAAAAGCTGTATACCACACTGTTTGAAAAGGCTTTGGAGGGGGATCCTGACTGTGGAGGGCTGCTTTCTTATGGGTATCACTCTGGTGAGAATATCACTGGTATGAATGAGGGACGTCCATTATTCGTCCGGACACCTGAGAGCAAGTTTGATTTAGCGAACTTCATGCGTCTGCATCTATCCAGTGCCTTTGGAGCGATGCGAATCGGGATGGAAATTTTGAAAAAGGAAACAATTCGAATTGATAAATTAGTCGGACATGGCGGAATCTTCAAGACCCCTGAAGTCGGTCAACGAATTTTAGCCTCAGCGATGGAAGCGCCTGTGACCGTGATGGAAACAGCTGGCGAAGGCGGTGCTTGGGGCATTGCTTTGCTAGCGGCTTATCAGTCGGAGGAAGTGCTCACGCTAGCAGAATTCTTGGAGCAGAAGGTGTTCGCAGGCAGTGAAGGAGTAACACTTGAGCCGAAGGAAGAGGATTTGCAGGGCTATAGCGAATTTATTGAACGGTATGAAAAAGGTCTGAAGATTGAAGCAGAAGCCATCCAAGCGTTGAAATAAGGAGAGAGTCCCATGTTAGAACAACTAAAAGAAGAAGTTTTTCAAGCGAATTTAGAACTACCAAAGCAAGGATTAATCAAGTATACCTGGGGAAATGTTAGTGCTTTTGATAAGGAGACCGGCTATTTTGTCATCAAGCCTAGCGGCGTAAGCTATGACGAAATGAAGGCTTCGGATATGGTGGTCGTTGATTTAGAGAATACTGTCATTGAAGGAGAATTAAATCCTTCCTCGGATACACCAACCCATGCGGTCTTATATCAAGCTTTTCCTGAAATCGGCGGTATCTGTCACACGCATTCTACTTGGGCAACGATTTGGGCGCAGGCAGGATTGGATTTACCAGCGATGGGAACCACGCATGCAGATACTTTTTACGGAACGGTGCCATGTGCCAGATTTTTAACCCAAAAAGAAATAGATGATGGATACGAACATGAAACAGGCAAGGTCATTATCGAAACCTTCAAGAAACGAGACATAGATGTGATGGAAATCCCTGGTGTTTTACTTCACGGACATGGGCCGTTTACTTGGGGGAAAGATGCTAAAAGTGCCGTTATGAATGCGGTCGTTTTGGACGAAGTAGCGAAGATGAATCTCTTTGCGCGTCAGTTAAACAGCTTTGCAGAGGAGCTGCCGCAACGAGTTTTAGATAAGCACTATTTAAGAAAACACGGAAAAAATGCCTATTACGGGCAAGGAAATTAAACTCACTATTATAAAGGAGCGAACAGGAATGTTAGAAGTAAGCAAAAAAGAATTTTGGTTTGTCGTAGGATCACAACATCTATATGGAGAAGAAGCATTAAAGAGCGTGAAGGCAGACGCAGAAGCAATCGTTAAGGGTCTGAATGACAGCGGGAAAATGAAGTACTCAATCGTCTTGAAGGAATTAGCGGTAACATCCGATACGATTACAAAAATCATGAAGGAAGTCAATTATCGTGATGATGTAGCAGGTGTCATTACTTGGATGCATACCTTCTCACCAGCAAAAATGTGGATTCGCGGCACAAAATTATTGCAAAAACCTTTGCTGCATTTAGCGACACAATTTAATGAAAGCATTCCTTGGGATACGATCGATATGGATTTCATGAATTTGAACCAGTCGGCTCATGGAGACCGTGAGTACGGCTTCATCAATGCCCGCTTGAAAAAGCAAAATCAAATCGTTGTCGGCTACTGGCAAACGGATAGTGTGCAACAACAAATCGCTGACTGGATGGATGTCGCTGTCGCATACAATGAAAGCTTCAATATTAAGGTAGCGCGCTTTGGGGACAATATGCGTAATGTTGCCGTCACTGAAGGGGATAAAGTCGAAGCGCAAATTCAATTCGGTTGGGTCGTTGACTACTTTGGTATCGGTGATTTAGTGCAGTATGTAGAGGCTGTCAAAGAGGAAGAAGTTGACGAGCTATTTGCTGAATACAAAAAAATATATGATTTTGATTATGGTGATTATGATCATGACAAATGGGAAGCCCATGTCAAAGTACAGGCAAAGCAAGAAATTGGGATTCGCCGTTTCCTAGAGGCGGGTGATTACAACGCCTTCACCTCTAACTTTGAAGATTTGTACGGCATGCAGCAATTGCCTGGATTAGCTGTTCAACGCTTAATGGCTGAAGGCTACGGCTTTGCGGGGGAAGGTGACTGGAAAACAGCGGCTTTAGATCGCTTAATGAAAGTGATGGCCCACAACGAAAACACTGGCTTCATGGAAGATTACACATACGAATTGGCTGCAGGCAAAGAAGCGATTCTGCAATCACATATGATGGAGGTCGATCCGACCTTAGCCGTGAACAAACCAAAAATTGTTGTTTCCCCATTATCAATGGGTGACCGCGAAGATCCTGCGCGCTTAGTATTTGATGGAAAAGCAGGGGACGGTGTAGTTGTTTCAATGGCGGACTTTGGTACCCACTATAAATTATTGATTAATGAGGTTGAAGCTTTTGAACCGACAGAAGCTGCGCCGAATCTGCCAGTTGCCCGCGTATTATGGAAAGTAAAACCAAACTTCCATGACGGTGTCGGCCAATGGATTCAAATAGGCGGGGGACATCATACAGTTGTTTCGTTGAATTTGACGACAGAACAGATCATTACTTGGGCGAAATTGGTTGATTTAGAATACGTTACTATCAAGTAGAAAATAAAAATATTGGCTTGGATTTTTCTGAGCCAATATTTTATTCGACTAATAAAAGTAAAAATCACTATTAATTTTCGAAAAGGTATTTACATCTCTGGTAATTAAAGGTATATTGTACTAAAATAATAAAAGTAAAAATGACTAAAAAGGAGTCTTACTCATGGCAACTAATTTTGATTCAAAGGAATACTTAGGAAAAGTCGATGCTTGGTGGCGTGCAGCGAACTATATCTCAGTCGCGCAAATGTATTTAAAGGATAACCCACTGTTAAGAAAACCACTAGAAAAAGAAGATGTGAAGACGCATCCTATCGGTCACTGGGGAACGATCGCAGGTCAAAACTTTTTATATGCGCATTTAAACCGTGCAATCAATAAATACGATTTAAACATGTTCTACATTGAAGGCCCTGGTCACGGCGGACAAGTAATGGTGTCCAACTCCTACATCGACGGCAGCTATACAGAGATCTATCCTGAAATCACTGAAGATGAAGCCGGCTTGAAGAAATTATGCAAAATGTTCTCATTCCCAGGCGGGATCGCTTCTCATGCGGCGCCAGAAACTCCTGGATCTATTCATGAAGGCGGCGAGCTGGGCTATGCCTTGTCTCATGCGACCGGAGCAATTTTAGACAACCCAGATGTTATTGCTGCGACAGTTGTCGGTGATGGTGAAGCAGAAACAGGTCCATTAGCAGGCGGCTGGTTCTCAAATGTGTTTATCAATCCGGTCAATGATGGGGCGGTATTGCCAATTGTTTACCTAAATGGCGGAAAAATTTCTAACCCAACGATTCTTTCTCGCAAAAGCGATGAAGATTTGAAGAAATATTTCGAAGGGCTTGGCTGGAAACCTTACTTTATCGAAGGAACAGATCCAGAAAAAGTTCACCCAATTATGGCTGAAACATTAGACAACGTAATTACTGAAATCAAAACAATTCAAGCAGAAGCTCGCAAAGGCAAAGCGGAAGATGCGGCAATGCCGAACTGGCCAGTAATCTTGTTCCGTACCCCTAAAGGCTGGACAGGTCCGCAAACATGGGACGGCGAACAATTAGAAGGAACGTTCCGTGCGCACCAAGTGCCAATTCCAGTTGGTTCAGAAGACATGGAACATGCCGATAAATTAGTCGATTGGTTGAAATCATACCGTCCAGAAGAATTATTCGATGAAAATGGAAAGATCATTGATGAATTAAAAGAGATCTCACCAAAGGGCGATCGTCGCATGTCAACCAATCCAATTACAAACGGCGGGATCGATCCAAAACCGATGAAAATGCCAAACTGGAAGCAATATGCAATTGATACAACGACCCCGGGTGCGGTAATGGCACAAGATATGATCGTCTTTGGTCAACAGGCTCGCGATATGATTACTGAAAACCCAACGAACTTCCGAATTTTTGGACCTGATGAAACAAAATCAAATCGCTTAAACAAAGTATTTGATGTAACCGATCGTCAATGGATGGAACCAAAAAACAGTACCGACGAATGGCAATCATCTGCCGGTCGAGTAATTGACGGTCAATTGTCTGAACACCAAGCAGAAGGCTTTTTAGAAGGATATGTCTTGACAGGACGTCATGGCTTCTTTGCCAGTTACGAATCGTTCTTGCGCGTGGTAGATTCTATGCTGACACAACACTTCAAATGGATGCGTAAGGCTAGTGCCCATGCATGGCATAAGGAATATCCAGCATTGAACTTGATCGCGACATCTACCGTATTCCAACAAGACCATAACGGTTATACGCACCAAGATCCAGGCGTCTTGACTCACTTAGCGGAAAAGAAACCTGAATTTATCCGTGAATACTTACCAGCCGATGCTAACAGCTTGATGGCGGTAATGGATAAAGCGATGCAAGACAAACAAGTTATCAATCTTATTGTTTCAAGCAAACATCCGCGTCCACAATTTTACTCTGCCGATGAAGCAGAAGAACTAGTTGAAAAAGGCTTGAAAGTCATCGACTGGGCAAGTACCGACGAAGGGCAAGAACCAGATCTTGTGATCGCAGCTGCAGGGACCGAACCAAACTTAGAGGCTCTAGCCGCTGTATCGATCTTAAACAAACAGTTCCCTGATTTGAAGATCCGTTTTGTCAATGTTGTGGACATTTTGAAATTACGTCATCCAGATATTGATCCTCGTGGATTAACAGATGAAGAATTCGATGCTATCTTTACTGCGGACAAACCAATCGTCTTTGCTTTCCACGGCTACGAAGGTATGGTTCGTGATATCTTCTTTAATCGTCACAATCATAACTTGCGTATCCATGGCTACCGTGAAAATGGGGACATCACGACACCGTTTGATATGCGTGTCTTCAGTGAATTGGATCGCTTCCACTTAGCACAGGATGCGGCTAACGCTGTCTACGGAGAAGAAGCACAAGCGTTCTCTAACGAAATGGATGAAACATTAACGAAGCACCATGACTTCATTCGAACAGAAGGCCGAGACATTCCAGAAGTTGAAGACTGGAAATGGGAAGCCTTGAAACGTAAAGAATATCATTTTAGCTAAGAATAGCTGAATGACTAAGAACCGCAATCATCGCCAGTTTATTGGACGGATTGCGGTTCTTTTCTTGCTTTATTATTGATTTTTTTTTCGATACTCCTTTGGTGAAAGGCCTTCTTTCCGCTTAAAAATATAGCTAAAGTAATTGGGATCATTGTAGCCGATCTCTGAGGCGATCGTTGCTAATTTCCAGTCCGTTTCCTTTAATAAGCGTTTTGCCTCTGTAAGTCGTTGTTCGGTTAAGTATTCAATAAACGTTTTCCCGAGTGCCTGTGAGAATACTGTACTGAAATGGGAGCTGCTTAAATTAATGTGTGTCGCCACACTGCCTAAGGTCAGGTCTGAATCTGAGAAATGCTGCTTAATGTAAGTGATAGAGTGTTCTAAAAGCTCGCGATATTGTCCCATACTGTCACTAATAATTGTTCTTTTTAAAAAGGCCAGCGATTGCTCGATATAGGTACGGAATAAAAGCGTGTCGGAAACGATCGTTGATAGCTTTCCTTGCGAAGGAAGCGGGAAAGGCTCTTTTGATTGTTTATTTCGTTCGCTGATCAGCGGATTCAGTTGATTTAGTAAAAATAGCCTAAATAATAACGGATTTTTGTCTCCCTCTGTTTTTTGAATAATTTCTTCGACGAGGTGCCGAAGTTCCTTGTTACTGATTTGTTCGAGCTTCTCTTTTAGCGGAAGCGTCTGTTGGTATTTTTGGAATTGCTCATTAAAATCTTGATAATGAAGAACGTTTTGCTTAGTTTTGATCACGGAATATTCCAACAGCTGCTTCGCTGTTTCATAGCTATTTTCAATTTCGCTGATTCGTTCTACCGGGTGACCGATCGCCACGACGAGATTGGATTCGCCTGTGTTTAGTTCAGAGTATAGTTTGATCGCTGTATCCTCCGCCTTTTTTAAGAGTGTCGCTTGGTTTGGATGAAAGATCATGATCTTAATGAAGCGGGAGGAGAGACAGGAGAAGAACAGCTCCTCCTCCGAATGAAATAGTCGGGATAGTTTTTCTCGAAAGCGTTCATAATCCGCAAAGTTCTTGTTGAGATAGTTGGTGACAAGAAGCACGATGTATTTTTTACCTGCGATTTGTCTGTTTAAACGACGCGCCTCTTCGATTGCTTCAGAGGTAGACCACTGATTGCCAAAAATCGCATTTAGAAAAAGATTTTTTTGGACATCGAAGGAATAAGTGTCAACAGGAATGGGCTGCTTTTTTTGCTCCAATCGTGCGATTACTTTTTCGAGACTGCTTTTTAATTCGTCGTGCTTGATGGGCTTTAGTAAATATTCCGCGACCTGTAAGTGAATCGCGGCTTTGGCATAGGTAAACTCATCGAACCCGCTGATAAAGATAATTTCTGTAGCAGGAAAGCTTTTTTTGACTTCCTGAGACAGTTCGATACCGTTCATAAAGGGCATGCGAATATCTGTTAATAGAATATCTGGCTGCTCCTCTAAGATCAGAGAAAGGGCTACCTCTCCGTCACTTGCTTCCCCAACAACTTCGAGGGGAAGTGTCTCTGCCAGCTGATTTAAGTTTCGCTTTAACGATTCACGAATCAAGTGTTCATCTTCGACTATAAATACCTTAAACATCTTTGAGGGCTCCTTCTTCCATAATAGGAATAATTACGTGGACCGTCGTCCCAGTATCTACTATGCTTGTAATTTCAATTTTTGCTTGTTTGCCATAATAAAGCAGCAGGCGTTTATTTACGTTAAATAGGCCATAGCCAGCATTAAAATCAGTATCCAAGCCATTTTTCAGCTCTAAATTGATTTCCTGCAGCTTTTCTGACGGAATGCCTTTTCCATTATCAATAACATAAAAGTGGATATGCCTTTGGTCATCTAAAAAGGCCTGTACAATGATTTTTCCAGTCCTTCGTACCAGCTTTGTTCCGTGATAAATCGCGTTTTCAATAAGGGGCTGTAAGATCATTTTTAGCATGGAGTAGTTCTTGATTTTATCTTCAATTTCAATCGAATAGGTCAAGGAATCTCCATAGCGAATTTGTAAGATGACTAAATAATCGGTAATGTGCTTGATTTCCTTTTCCACGGGAATCCAATCCTGCCCCTGACTCAGAGAAATTCGAAAGAAATCGGAGAGGGCATAGGTCATCTCTTTGACTTTATCCACGTCATTCATTTCCGCCAAGACAAGGATGGCATCTAAACTGTTATAAATAAAGTGAGGGGTGATCTGCGCTTGAAGGACACGTACCTCACTTTGCGCGAGGTTGTATTGCTTCAAGGCATTTTCTTCTAAAAGCACTACGAGGTTATCTGCCATCTCGTTCATGCTGTTGCTTAGCTTTAACAGTTCGTTGCCCGGCAATGTTTTAATTCGATAGTTGAGCTTCCCATCGGATAAGGCGTCTGCCATTTTGATCATTTCATCCATCGGCTGTTGAATTTGTTTGACTAGTCGTTGATTGGTTTTTCTTGTAAATAGAATGATCAAACAGATGATCACGCCTTCAATGATAGACAAAACAATGATGGAACGCCGGACCTGTTCACTATGATTGGCAGCTAGCTGAATCTCGACGGTAACAAAATCTTGAAGAATATCATGAACGAGTTTGGTAGCGGCTTCGACTTGATTCATTAATTCTTGATTTTCATTAAATGGTGCATCCTGCTGGACATTTCCAACGATTTTTTCTAAGAAGCTGTTCACATTGTCTAACGAACGAATCACAATATTCAATGTCGCACGTTCCTGAGCACTTTGTGTGTTCTCTTTTATTTGTCGGATTTCTTTCTTTACTCGGCGAACACTATTGCTTTCGGTAAACTCACTTGGCTTCGTTTGGCCATAGGTGAGGCTCCAAGCTTCCTCCATAATATTTTCTTCCACATCGTTTGCAATTCGATTTGCTTCAGAGATATTGCTGATGCTGCGTTCATAGGTGAAGAGGTAACGCGTATAAATCAAGACGCTGATAATTAGTGGAACGATGGATAAAATCAACATCAGCCAGCTGATTCGTTGAAGAAGTGCCTTTATACTTAACTGTTTTTTCATGGCCGCCTCCTAATAATTTCTTGGTGGGATGGTAGAAAGAGGATTTTGATCAGAAAAAACAGTATCAGAAACATAAATATCCTCAGAAATTGTTTCTTTAGCGAAGTAGCGTTTAACGGTATTTGCCACCAGCTCGCCCATAAAAGGATTGCATTCCACTACACAATTGACTTTGTGCTGCTTCAGCAAATCAATCATTTCCTTTTGGGCATCAATACTTACGATCACAAAGTTGTTCTCCATTTTCGCTGCTTCAAGAGCATCTAAGGCACCTAACGTCATTTCATCATTATGAGAATAGATGACATCAATATTTTGAAGTTTTCCTGCTTTGATCGCCTCCGAAAAAGCCTCCTTTGCCTTTAATCGGATATAATCACCAGTGATAGTTTGGGTGATCTTTATTCTAGGATCACGTCCGACCGTCTCAGCGAAACCATCATGGCGCAGACGTGTTGGAGAAGTATGGTCCGACCCTTTGATTTCAAAAACGTTTACGGACTCCTTCTCTTTTTTTTGATAATAATTCGAGACATATAAGCCTGCTCGTCCCCCCTGAGCTTTAAAGCTTGAGCCGATATGAGTCAGAAACAGATCGGTTCTTTCCGTGGCAATGTTGCGATCAACAATAATTACAGGGATCCCCGCTTTTTTTGCCTCTTCTAAAACGGTTTCCCATCCATTTTCCTGAATCGGCGAGAGAACGATCAAATCGACTTGATAAGCGATAAAGGTCATCACGTCTTGAAACTGCTGTTTGGGATCTGAAAAGCTGTTTCGTGCCATCACTTGATAATTTTGCTTTTTAAGCTCTTCGGTGATGGATTTATTTTGTGCTTTGCGCCAATTGCTTTCCGTACCAGCTTGAGCAAAACCAATTGTGCGTTCATTCTGATCTTCTGCGGGTTCGTTGTTTTGACAGCCTGTAAGCAGGAGAGCCAAAAGTACCAACAGAATAACTTGGATTTTTTTCACTTGTTTGCTCCTTTTTCTTTCTATTATATAGCGCTATCATTTCTAATTCTAACATGTTTAGGCATTTCAAAAGAATGTCAAGAATCACCAAAAAAAATCCAAGAAATATAGAATTTCGAAAAAAACTCCCAGAATATTTCAAGAAATCAAAAAAGAATATCAATGAAAGCGTTTGCTGTTAATCGTAAACTAAGTCTATCAAATATGTTTTGGAGGGAAAAATATGAAACGAGGGTTCAAGAGAATGTTAGTCGCAGCTGCCTTACTAGTGGTGCTGCCAACGCTAGCTGCCTGCGGCGGTAAAGGAAATGCTTCAGGAGGCGACAAAGGCTATGTCGGAGTATCTATGCCGACCAAATCGGCAGAACGCTGGATCGCTGATGGCAACAATATCGTGAAGCAATTGAAAAAGAAAGGGTATAAAACAGATCTACAATATGGAGAAGATAAGGTCGAAAATCAAGTAGCGCAAATCGAGAACATGATTACGAAGGGTGTCGATACTTTAGTCATCGCATCCATTGATGGCTCCGCACTTACCGATGTTTTAGAAAAAGCACATCAGTCGGATATCAAAGTAATTGCTTATGACCGCTTACTAATGAATTCTAAGTATGTTGATTATTACGCTACCTTTGATAATTTCGGCGTAGGTGTTCTGCAAGCATCTTATATTGAAGAAAAATTAGGATTGAAGGATGGAAAAGGCCCTTACAATATTGAACTGTTTGGCGGATCGCCAGATGATAATAATGCACTGATTAATTACAACGGAGTCATGTCCGTCTTCAAACCTTATTTTGACAGTAAACAGCTAACAGTCCCATCTGGTCAAACGAAATTCAATCAAATCGCGACCTTGCGTTGGGATGGCTCAACCGCTCAGTCACGGATGGATAACTTATTGAGTGCTAATTATACTGATAAAAAATTGGATGCTGTGTTGTCACCTTATGATCCAATCAGTCTAGGAATTATCTCTTCATTGAAAGGTGTTGGCTACGGTTCAGCAGACAAGCCGCTTCCCGTAATTACTGGACAAGATGCAACGATCGCAGGAGTGAAATCAATTATCGCTGGTGATCAAACCGAAACGATTTTTAAGGATACACGTGTATTAGCAGACAACACTGTGGAAATGATCGAAGCGATTCACGACGACAAGAAGGTGCCAGTGAACGATGAAGAAACCTATGATAACGGAGAAAAAGTCATTCCTACTTATTTAGCGAAGCCAGTGTCTGTAGATAAGGAAAACTACAAGCAGGAATTGATCGATACGAAATACTATACAGAAAAAGACTTAAGCGAATAAAAAAGGGAACGAGAAAAGTATGAGCAGTCTTCGTACTTTTCTCGATCCTCTTAATAAGGAAGTGGAGAAATGGCCGATTACATTTTAGAAATGAAAAACATCGTGAAGGAGTTCTCTGGTGTTCGGGCCTTGGATGATGTCAACCTAAGTATCAAACGAGGAGAGATCCATGCACTTTGTGGAGAGAATGGCGCTGGGAAGTCGACATTAATGAATGTGTTAAGTGGTTTGTACTCATATGGCAATTATTCAGGCGATATTATTTATGACGGCGAAACCTGTCAGTTCAAAGGGTTGCGAGACAGTGAGGAGAAGGGCATCGTCATCATTCATCAGGAGTTGGCATTAAGTCCGTACCTATCGATTAAGGAAAATATTTTTTTAGGCAATGAGCAGACGAAGCATGGCATTATTGATTGGAACTTAACAGAACGGAAGACAGAAAACTTACTTAAAACAGTCGGCTTAAAAATTAATCCGAATACGCTTGTTTCACAAATAGGGGTAGGACATCAGCAGCTTGTGGAAATCGCAAAAGCCTTTTCGAAAAATGTACGCTTATTGATTTTAGACGAACCAACGGCTGCTTTGAATGAAGAGGAAAGCGCCAATCTACTGGAATTGATCAAAGAATTTCGGAATCAGGGGATCACCTCGATCATTATTTCTCATAAGTTAAATGAAATCGTTGATGTCGCGGATCGAATCACCATTTTACGTGACGGTCAAACAATTGAAACCTTAGAAAATGAAGACATTACTGAGGAACGGATTATCAAAGGAATGGTGGGAAGAGACCTCACGAACCGCTACCCAGATCGTCACCCAAACATTGGCGAAGTATTTTTTGAAGTGAAGGATTGGACAGTGCATCATCCAATTGATACTGCCAGAGTGATGAATAATCACATCAATTTCACTATTCGTCGAGGAGAGATCGTTGGAATCGCGGGCTTGATGGGGGCAGGACGAACAGAATTTGCGATGAGCGTCTTTGGCAATTCCTATGGCAGCAATATCAGCGGAAAAATCTATAAGGACGGAAAAGAAATAAAAATCAAAGATGTCTCTCAAGCCATACATAATGGATTGGCCTATGTATCTGAGGACCGTAAGGCACTGGGATTGAATCTATTAATGGACATTCGTGAAAATACAACGATTGCCAGTTTAGGAAAAATAAGCAAAAGCGGTGTTCTAGATAAAGAAAAAGAAGTCACGGAAGCGGAAAGCTATCGAAAAAAAATGCGGACAAAAGCCAATAACGTGTTTCAAAATGTTGGCAGCTTAAGTGGTGGGAATCAGCAAAAAGTCGTCTTAGCAAAATGGTTGATGACTGAACCCGATGTGTTGTTTTTAGATGAGCCGACTCGTGGGATCGATGTGGGAGCCAAATATGAGATCTACACGATCATCGAAGAAATGGCGGCACAAGGCAAGTGCGTATGCATTATTTCTTCGGAGCTGCCGGAAATTATCGGGATGTGTGACCGTATTTATACGATGAATGAAGGAACTATGACTGGGGAAGTCTTACGAGCAGACGCAAATCAAGAAACCTTAATGAACTTGATGACGATGGAAGAGGAGGCAGTATCCTAATGGAGAATGCAACGAAGGAAAGCAAAGAAAGAAGTACCTTAAATATCAAAGAAAAAGTACTAGATATCTTCAGTAAATATAGTATGGTCATTATTTTGATCGCGTTATTGATCGCCTTCCAATTAATGACCGGCGGCATTTTTCTACGACCGTTAAATATCACCAATATCGTATTGCAAAACAGCCATATCTTAGTTTTAGCAGCCGGTATGCTGCTTGTTGTATTGTTGGGATTTGTTGACTTATCTGTTGGTTCAGTCATGGCATTCGTTGGCGCGATCGCTGGGATGATGATGGTGAACAATCATATGAGTCCATGGCTCGCCGTTCCTATCTGTTTAGCAATCGGGGCATTGATTGGTGCTTGGCAGGGATTCTGGGTCGCGTATGTTGGGATCCCAGCATTTATTGTTACACTGGCTGGATTACTAATGTTCCGTGGGTTGACGCAAGTCGTTTTAGGCGGACAATCGTTGGCGCCCTTCCCAAGAGCCTTCCAAAAGATTTCTACAGGGTATCTGCCAGAAGTTTTTGTTTCTTCTTCAGGTATGCACTTTTTGACCCTGATTTTAGGAGCGGTGTTGGCCCTAGGTTTAGTATTCTTCCAATGGAAGGCGCGGGAAAAACGGAAACAGAATTTATTTGAAGTTCCTTCAATGAATGCCTTCATTTTTAAATCAGTATTGACGGTCGCGATTGTCTTAGGATTAAGCTACATTTTCGCCGCGTATCAAGGATTCCCAGTTATCCTAATCATCTTAGGCGTTATCGTTGGTGTCTATGGTTTCTTAACCAATAGCACGGTTGCTGGGCGTCAAATTTATGCGACCGGCGGAAATTTAAAAGCGGCGCAATTATCTGGGATCAAGACGAAAAAAATCACGTTTTGGGTCTTCGTAAATATGGGGATGATGGCTGCTTTAGCTGGGTTGATTTTAGCGGCGCGATTGAACGCGGCGACACCTCAAGCAGGGACTTCTCTTGAATTAGATGCCATGGCCTCTGTTTACTTCGGTGGTGCGTCTACCTCAGGCGGGATCGGTACAATTACTGGAGCAATTGTCGGTGGTTTGGTGATGGGTGTTCTGAATAACGGGATGTCGATTTTAGGGATTGGTGTGGACTGGCAGCAAGCGATCAAAGGGTTGATTTTACTTCTTGCCGTAGTACTAGATATTTATAATAAGAAACGCAAAATCTCTTAAGGAGCTATTTTATGACTGATGAAAAACGTATTTTACTCATATGTACAGCAGGGATTACTTCAGGTCTGCTGGTAAAAAACATTCAGACAGCCGCAGATGAGCAAAACATTCCTATTCGAGTGTATTCCGCTCCAGCCATTATTGCGGAACAAGCCATTCAAAATCAACACATTGATGGTCTGATGATAGGCCCACAGTCAGAATACGAAGTGAATCGATTGAAAGACTTTTTGAATTATAAAGCGGTAGCTTATAAAATGATCAAAAAAGAAGATTACGAAACGTTAGATGGCGAGGCAGTGCTGCAAGATATTGTCACAAATTTTTTAGAATAGAATACAGTAAAAAGGGTCGAGAAAAATTTTTCTCGATCCTTTTCATGTATACAAGCTATTTATTTCGTTTATTCAACCAATCCGTAGAGACATCCATCGCTGCTCTAGTCGCATTGCTCTGATCCATTGAATTGACCATTACAAAGTCGTGAATCATGCCTTGGAATCGAATTTGCGTGACATCCACGCCGGCTTCTCGCAGGTGACGAGCGTATTCTTCACCTTCATCTCTTAATACATCCGCTTCACCGTTCAGGATCATCGCGGCTGGAAGATCTGTTAAGTCTTCTTTGGTCGCTTGTAAAGGAGAAATTGTTTTGATGGATGCGTCCTGTCCCTCAGGAAGGTAATTATCCCAGAACCATTTCATGCCCTCTTTTGCCAAAAAGTAGTCGGTGGCGAATTGATGATAGGATTCCGTATCAAATCCGTGATTTGTTACAGGGTAGTAAAGCAGCTGCTGCTTAATTTTCGGCCCCTTGCGATCTTTCGCCAACATCGTAAGAACTGTCGCCATATTTCCGCCAACACTGTCGCCAGCTATGGTGAGCCGATCTGTATCGTATCGTCCCTCTGCCTCCTCCACAAGCTTTAGAAGAACCGCATAGCTTTGCTCGATCGCGACAGGATATTTGGCCTCTGGGGAACGATCATATTCAGGAACAAACACAATAGAATTTGTCCGAACCGCCAATTCTCGCACTAATTTATCATGTGTGTGGGCACTCCCTAGCACCCAGCCAGCGCCGTGAATATAAAGAATAACCGGTAATTTTTCCGTCGTATGTTTTGGTTTTACCGTTCGTACATTAATGATTCCGTGATTACCTAGGTCCCATTTTTCGTCCGTTGTATCGGCCTCTAATTTATTTACAGGAGAATCTTGAACTTGCTCTAACAGTGCGCGTGCGTCATTTACGGGTAATTGATAAATATAAGGTTCTTTTTCATTGGCAATACTAAAATCTAAAGCAGATTTTTCTAAAGAAATTCTTTCCGTCATATCAATTCCTTCTTTCCTGTGTTGTCCTAACATCATAGTATGAACCGCTCTCATTATCAAAACATCAGCTTGTTCAGGAATGGACGAATAATGAAAACAACGCCATGTATGGCTTTCTAAAGCTTAAACCGCCCATTTTTTCTATCAATGATGAATTGAAAGAAATCTCAAATTAAATAGTAAAAGCTGATACTAGTACCCAAACAACAGAAACCGCTTTAATTATAGACAATAGTAAGTTACTCTTCATATGGAAAATAAATTGATGGGGGACAACAAGATGGAGAGAAAAATTGTTGCTGTGACTGCTTGTGCGGCTGGTATTGCTCATACCTATATGGCCGCAGAATCACTTGAACAGGCGGCTAAGAAAATGGGCTATGGAATAAAGGTGGAAACGAATGGAGCGATCGGGGCAGAAAATGTTCTGACTGCTGAAGACATTGAACAGGCTGACGTAGTCATCGTCGCTTCGGATATTAAAATCGATCCGCTTCGTTTCACAGGAAAGCCGTTATTTGTTACGAAGTCGATTCCTGCAATAGAGGATTCTGAGGCATTGATCAAGCAAGCATTTGAAGAGGCGCAGGTCTTTGGGAAAAAAGGATCAAAGGTCGGAAAGATCCAAATAGGAAATGATAAGGAAAAGGTGAATTTCTTCACCCATATTATGAGTGGTATTTCTTACATGGTACCGATGGTCATTGCGGCTGGGTTGATTTTGACTATCGCTAATTTGTATGCGTTTCAAAAAGATGATTTGGGTCGGATAGTTAACTGGGGCTTTGACAATAAAACACAAATGGGTTTCTTGATGTCGAAGCTGTTTTATGTTGGGCAAATTGGTTTTAAATTGATGATTCCGCTGTTTGCCGGATTTGTGGCGAATTCGATTGCCGACAAACCAGCAATCGCTCCAGCTATGATTGGTGCGTACCTCGTAAATGATCCAGAGTTTCTGAATACGGAAGCTGGAGGAGGGTTCATTGGTGCGATTGTGGTTGCCTTTATTGTTGGCTATCTTGTAAAAGGGTTAAAGAAAATCAAATGGCCAAAGCTATTAGTACCAATTGTACCGATTATGATCATTCCATTTATCGCTACGGCTATTATTACATTGATCGTCCTTTATATCATTGGGAATCCAATTGCTATTGGTATGGATGCGATGTATCAAGGGTTGACGAACTTAAATAATAATTATGCTGGAGCGCCTATTTTGATCGGTGCCATTTGCGGCGCAATGATTGGTTTTGACTTAGGCGGTCCAATTAATAAAACAGCACTGGTATTTGGAACGGCTATTTTTACGGATACGTTGACAAAGTATGGAATTGATGGCGCAAATTTTGTACCCGGTACAGCTACGCAAGCAGCGATTTCAGTAGCGCCTCTTGGGGTTTGGTTAGCAACCATCTTGTTCAAAAAGAAATTCTCTAAAAATGAAAAAATTGCCGCAAGTGCCGCTTTTGGTATGGGGATCGTGGGGGTCACAGAAGGAGCGATTCCTTTCGTCGCTGCAGATCCAATTAGAATGATTTTTTCTAACGTAGTAGGTTCAGCCGTTGCTGGCGGATTAGCGGCCGCGACAGGATGTAAGTTCTATGGCGGAATTGGTTCGCCATTAGGAACATTTATTGGCTATATAGAACAGCCGATTCCTTTTATCACGTGGATTTTATGCGTTAGTGCTGGAATTTTGACCACGGCGCTGCTTATTGGATTTACCAGAAAGCAGATTGTTGAGGATAGTATCATTGAACAAGAAGAGCAAGAAGAACACGATCAAATGATGGAAACAGTAAACGAATAGGCAGGTAGAAAAAATGAATAAAGCAGTATTTAATCAAGAGCATATATTATTTGATGAAACATCCACCACTCAGGAAGAGGCATTCAAGAGTCTTGCGAAATTTGCTTATGACGCTGGATTCGTATCTGATGAAGAGAGCTATTTTAATGGATTAAAGGAAAGAGAGCAGGAGGCGACGACAGGATTCAAAGATCATATCGCTATCCCTCACTGCAAAAGCAGTGTAAATAAGAAGCCCGGTTTATTTCTCCTGAAGTTTGCTCATGATATTCCATGGAATTCTTTGGATAAGAAGCCTGTAAAAGTAGCATTTGGTTTAACCATCCCAGAAGAGGGGGCAACAGAGCATTTGAAATTGTTAAGCTTAATTGCTAGAAAATTAATTGATCAAGAATTTAGAGACGGAGTTCTGAAGCAGGATAACCCAGAATTACTAGCAGAAATCATTGATCAAATTGATTTCTCTTAATGCGTTAGATAATACCGAGAAGAATAACTTATGAAGTAGGATGGCACTTATGCAAAGAAAAGTTCATGTAATACATCACACCCATTGGGATTTTGAATGGTATTTCACTACCAACGAGTCATTTGTACAGTTGGTCTATCATTTAGATGAAGTAATGCAGGCTTTAGAAGAAAATCAAATCGATTATTATTTATTAGATGGTCAGATGAGCATTTTAGATGACTATTTAGCAAGCTTTCCAGAGAAAAAGGAACGCTTGGCACAATTGGTCAAAAACGGAAAATTAGCCATTGGTCCCTGGTACACGCAAACGGATGAATTAATTGTTCGGGGAGAATCGATGGTTAGAAACTTGAATCTGGGGATGGAGTTAGCAGAATCCCTAGGAGGTTATATGAATATTGGCTACCTTCCAGACTCGTTTGGACAAAGCAAGGACATGCCTAAAATATATAATGGATTCGGCATTCAGCATTCAGTTTTTTGGCGTGGTGTGCCTAATGAGATTACTACTAAGAGAGAATTTCATTGGAAAGCGGAAGATGGTTCAAATGTATTAACCTCAAATATAAAGGACGGCTATTTTGTCGGAGTTGGATTGATTTATTCAGATGATGCACAATCGTTGATTGAGACAATTTCCAAGGGAGCGGTTAGTGAGTCGTTAGTTTTACCAGTAGGAGGTGATCAACGCTATGTCGATTTCAATTTACGTGATCGAATAGAGCGATACAATGATAAATTGACCGATGTGGAATTGATGGAGAGCACTTATGAATTGTTTTTTGAGGCTGTTAAGGAGAAAGAGCTTCCAACGGTCGAAGGAGAATTTATCTCCAGCTCTGTCTCAAAAATACATCGATCGATCTATTCTTCACGATACGACCATAAATATTTAAATGATAAGGTTGAAAGACGTATGCTTTATCAAGCGGAACCTTTAATGGTGATGGCTGAAACCTATAGTATTCCCTATAAAAAAGGGTTGCTAGATCGGATTTGGAAGCTGTTGAATAAAAATCAGGCACATGATTCGGCTGGCGGATGCAATAGTGACCTAACCAATCAAATCATTCTGGAGCGTTTTGTCGAAGCCGATCAGTTGTCCTATTCTTTAGTGGATTATTTGACGAGAAAAATTGCGGAATCCCGTCCGATTATTTCAGAAGGAGAGCTAGTTGTTTTTAATACCTTGCCATGGAAAAACAAAAAAGTGATGAAGTGTGAAGTATCCACACCGCTTTCCTCTATCTCACTGAAAAAAGATGGCAACGAAGTCCCATTTGAGGTGTTGAATACAAGACAAGAATTTTCCGGCTCTATTCGTCGGGAGAAAAAGCTGGCGGATACAGATGACTACTACTTCGTGCATGAAGTATTGCTAGAAGCAGAAGTTCCAGCACTTAGCTTCCTTACGTATCAAGTAGTAGAGGGCTTAGAAGAATCTACTGAGTGCTCTAGCGAAGCATCGCCAGTTGATTCGATCGAAAATGAACATTATCAAATTATTTATGAAGCAGGTGCTTTAGTCCTAGTAGATAAGAGAAATGGAAAAGCCTATAGTCACTTTTTGACTTTTGAAGACAGTGGCGATGAAGGGGATACCTATGATTTTTCTCCTCCATACGCGGATCATAGCTATTTACTAGATTTAAAGGAAGCCAATTGTGACTTAGTACAAAATACCTTAATGGAAAAATTAACCATATCTGGGGAGTGGAAAATCGCGAAGGATTTACAGGAACGTCAGGAGAAAAAGAGAACACAGGCGATCCCGTATAAGCTGACGATTCAGTTGATGAAAGAAAGTTCTCAGATTCAATTCCATCTAGAGCTAGACAATCAGGCGTGTGATCACCGTATGAGAGTGCTGATCAATACCCCACACGAGAATGATTTTTCTTACACGGATACGCCCTTCGGCACAGTGAGGCGACAGGTTGAAGATCCGCATATTCATGATTGGAAAGAATTAGGCTGGCGAGAAGAACCAACAGCAATATTTCCTATGCTGACGTATGTAAACAGTCATAATTCCAACTCTAGCTGGACAGTTTTCAGCAAGGGGATTAAAGAATACCAGTTTGTGGGAAAACGATTTGAAACCATAGCACTGACTTTATTCCGCTCTGTCGGTTATCTTGGTCGACCGGATCTCTTGAGACGTCCTGGTGTGGCTTCGGGAAATGAATTCAAATATATTCCGACGCCTGACAGCCAATTGCAGAAAAAAATGACCTTCAAATTCTCTCTTCAGCTGAATAAGGAATATCAGCCGGCAAAGCTTGCTAAAGAGTATTTAGATTATGCGATAAGCTGCCCTTATTATCAGCTGCAGGAACTGAATCGTTTTACAACGACGCTGAAATATTTTGTGTCGAATCCGTTAAAAAACAAAGTAACTTCAAAGGAAGGGATCACCATTGATAGTGACACACTTGTGTTTAGTGCCTTGACGAAGACGACAGAAGGTGCGGGATTTGATGTTCGTGTATACAATCCGGATGTTCGTCTGGAAGTTGAGGGTGGAACGATTAAAGGAACGCATGAGATGAGTTACACATTTGTCGATCTTAAAGGAAAGGCTATTTCTTCAACAGAAAAAAATGATACTATTCCTCTAGGCACCTTTAAACCAGGCCAAATAAAAACGATCCATATCGTTGATTGAGGAGAATCTCTATGCAAGAAGACATTTTTATTTTAATCGAATCCTGTCGCTTGAATTTTACTTCTGTTGAGCAAGTGATCGCTGATTATTTACTAAGTAAACAGCCGTCCATGACGATCGACAAGTTATCCGAGCATTTAGCTGTATCGAAAGCGTCTATTACAAGATTTTGTAAAAAAATTGGATTGAATAATTACAAAGAATTGATTTTTCTCTACAAGCTGTCGTTAGATAATGAAGCTTCCGGCGTCTCTGTTTCTTCAAAAATAACCGCAGCGTATCATTCGCTGGCAACTCGCAGCGATAGTAATTATTCACAAGAAGTAGTCGACGCTTTCTGTGAGGTGCTCCATCAGCATAAAATTATTCATTTCTTTGGGAAAGGGTTCAATTCTTATGCTGGTGCTGACTTTCAATTCAAATTCTCTAGGGTTGGCAAATATGTACGAGTGATTGCTGATGAAAATTCGATTTTGATGTCCGCACATTTTGCAAATAAGGATGAGTTAATCGTGGTTTCGAGTTTACGAGGTGATGACGAAGAACTACTAGAGGCTATGAAGATTGCCAAAGATCGAAAGGTCCCGATTTTATTGATCACGTCCAATCGTTATTCTCAGCTAGTTCCTCATGCGGATGTTGTTTTAATCGCCGCAAGCTTTACGCGAGAAGAAGCGTTGGGAAATATTTCTCCGCAAATCCCAATTCTTATCCAACTGGACATGGTTTATGAAAGATATATTCACTTATATTCAGATGCGATCTCCCAGTGGTTAGAGTCTGAACAAATATTGCACAAATAAAAGGAGTAAACATGAAAAAATTTCCGAAGAATTTTTTGTGGGGTGCGGCGATGTCAGCCCCTCAAACAGAAGGGGAAAGTTTGAGCTTTGGAAAAACTGAGACAACGTGGGACTATTGGTTTCGAGTGTCCCCTGAAAACTTCTATGAGAATCAAGGACCCGGGGTCACCTCTGATATCTATAACCAGTATCTAGAAGACTGTCAGCGAATGAAGGAGATTGGCTTGAACTCCATTCGAACATCCATTTCATGGGCGCGTCTGCTCCCTGATGGAAAGGCGATTAATCAAAAAGCTGTTCAATTTTATCGAAATTATTTTTCAACGATGCTGGAAAATGGTGTCGAACCAATTATTAACCTCTTTCATTTTGATCTACCCATGTGGCTAATGAAACAGGGGGGATGGGAAAACCGAGTATCTGTTCAAGCCTTTGCCTTTTATGCAAAAACTTGTTTTGAGTTGTTTGGTGATCTTGTTGGGAAATGGACGACCTTCAATGAGCCGCTTGTTCATATAGAGTGCGGATATTTGTATCAATATCATTATCCCGCAATTGTTGATTTCAAGCGTGCGATTCAAGTGGGGTATCACACCTTGCTCGCCCATAAAGCGGCGGTAAAGGTGTTTAGAGAGGTCATAGAAACTGGAGAAATCGGCATTATTTTAAATATTTCTCCAACCTATCCTAGAAGTGTCTCTGATGAAGATCAATTGGCGGCTTTTCGTTCCGATTTATTGAATATTCGAAGTTTTTTAGATCCGTCAGTATTAGGAACAATCCCTGAGGAATTAGTCACGTTATTATCAGAAAATGGTCTGTTGCCAGAGGTGAAGGAGGAAGATGACCAGCGAATTAGAGAAAATTTAGTGGATTTTATCGGATTAAATTATTATCAGCCAAGACGAGTACAAGCTCCTGAATTTCCAACTGTTCCCGCAAAAATGCCTTCAGATTTTTATGCGGCGTATGATTGGCCAGATAAAAAAGTGAATCCTTATCGTGGATGGGAAATTTATCCTGAAGCGCTTTATGATGTGGCTATGATGATGAAAGATAAGTACAACAATATTCCTTGGTATGTTAGTGAAAATGGTATGGGCGTAGCGAACGAAGAACGCTTTATGAATGACGCTGGAGAAATTGAAGATGACTATCGTATCGCTTTTATGAAAGAACATTTGTCTTACTTGCATAAGGGGATTAGTGAAGGAAGTCATTGCTTTGGATACCATGCATGGACATTCATAGATTGCTGGTCGTGGCTAAATGGCTATCGAAATCGGTATGGATTCTATCGATTAGATTTAACGACACATGAACGTTCTATAAAGAAAAGTGGTCGATGGATTCAACAAGTAAGTGAAAATAATGGATTCTAGGTGAGTGCAGATGAGTATAGTTGTAGTTGATATTGGTGGAACTACTGTGAAGCATGGCGTTTGGGAAAAGCACAAGTTAAGTGAAGTTTCCGCATTTTCCACCCCAGATACCTTTGAGGCGTTTTTAGAAAATCTTCAGCTGGCAATTGAAAAATACGATCAAACCTTTGAAGGTATCGCGATTAGTGCCCCAGGTGCAGTTGATCAGGAGCAGAGAAAGATTCTGGGGATTAGCGCAGTGGATTATATTCACCAACGGCCAATTTTTGATGAGCTGGAACAGTATTTTAATCTGCCGGTAACTATAGAAAACGATGCAAATTGCGCTGGAATTGCTGAAGTAGAACTCGGTGAGGGGAAGAACGCGCAAAATATTGCCTTTGTTGTCTTAGGGACAGGAGTTGGCGGGGCGCTTTTTGTTCAACGGAAATTATATAAAGGAAGCCACCTATTCGGCGGTGAGATAGGCTTGCTGAAGAGTCAACAGACACAGACCTTCAGTCAAAATGGGACACTGGTGAAAGCGGCTAAGGCTTATTCGGAACAGACACATACCTGTGTTGATGGAAAAGAACTTTATGTATTGAGAGAAAAGAAGGATCTGCTGGCTACATCCCTTTTAGACGAGATATATCAAATCATGACCAATAATCTTTACAATATACAAGTCATGTTTGATCCTGAACTAATTCTCTTAGGCGGCGGTATCTCCAAGCGTCCTGAATTGGCAGAGGAGCTATCCAATCGACTGTTTGAGCTGTTGAAAAAAGAAGGCGTCGAAGAAATCATGCCGACGATCAAGTGCTGCAGATTTCAAAACAATGCGAATCTAATCGGTGCCGCATTGAATTTTGAGCTGCAGAGGAATAAATAATAACCAAGGCACTGTCGACAAAGACAATGCCTTGGTTTTTGCTTTATTCTTTATCAACTGTCTGTCGTTGGACACTTTCAATGACAAATTCAGCGTTATCTAAGGCATACATTCCTTGGATGTCGCCGGTGTTCAAAGCGGCGATGGCTTCGTTTGAAAAATGAAGTGCGCTTGTTTCAAAGCGTTGTTCTTTTTGTCCATCCGTTACAAGGAAGGTTTTAGTTGCGGGACGATTGATTAATTTGAACTGTGTGGGTGTTGAATCAAGCGTACCAAGTATTTCTTCAATGGTTAAATCTTCCACTTTTTGGTAACGAGAGACGATGAACCCATCCGCCTGCTGCTTCACTAAAATAGCAGCAAAATGCGTGTCATTAATCAAACTGAGTAGGCCGATTTGCCCATCATTGATGGCTGTTGCTTCAGCAACATTGACAGTGAATGATTCCGCGCTTTCGGTTTGTCGAATGCCCAGAAATGCGGGTGTAGCTTCTTGTTCGATGGTTGTGGGACGCCCTTTTATCGTTAAGGTGTTGTTCTTTAATAATACGTCTTCGCCAAGTGTATCTCGCAGACTGAGCCATTCGGGGTGCAACGTTTCCTGTTCAAAGTTATCGTAAAAGGACGTTAGCTTTTGTTGGTTTACTAAAACGCGTTGATGGCTTGGAAAAGAGGTCATATCCACAATTTCGCTAGGCAGTCCATGATTGATTTCCGGCCATTCCTTATCCCAGATGACAGGGTAGAGCAGTGTTTCACGCCCCATATTCGTTATTTGCTTAAACCCAATGGTTGATGGACGCGTGCCTAAACAGGTCAACCACCAATTTTCTTCAGTGTCTTGGAACAAGTCCGCATGACCAATATTTTGCAAAGGTTCGTTTGCGCGATCACGATTGGTAAAAAGAGGATTGATGCCAGGCGTATCTTCAAAGGGTCCCCAAAGATTCGGAGACTTGAACATTGTGATCATGTGCCCAACACCCGTTCCGCCTTCAGCTGCTAAAAGATAATAAGCCTCGTTTCGTTTGAGGATGTGGGGACCTTCCACATCTCGTCCGCCAGTGCCCATGCTGATTACTTCTGGTCCTCGCAGAATTTTTCCAGTAGAAAGATCGATTTCTACTTGTTGGATCGCCTTAGTACCCTTATCATCAATAAAGCCAGTAAAGGTGACATACGTTCGGTCTTCTTCGTGGTATAGGTCAGGATCGATCCCCATAATGTCGATCTCAATCCGCTGATCCTCCCAAATGATTTCGCCCCGATCATTAAGGCTGCCTTTGATGATAAAATTTTTGAACTCCGCGAAATTTGTTGTAATGACATAAAAATGATTATTGATAAAACGAATACAGACAGCGAAGATGCCTTCATTTGATTTTGCTTTCGATAAATCTGCTTGTTCTTTTTTTGTAACGATACCTGGAACCTTTGTCCAGTTTAATAAATCGGTGCTTTTACTGAGAGAAATGCCTGGATAATATTCAAAGGTACTGTTAACCATGTAGTACGTATCTTCGACTAGAACAATACTTGGATCAGGGTACATTCCTCTTAGAATCGGATTTTGATAGTTTTCGATCATATGAAAAACTCCTTTTTAGTTCGAATAAGCGATACGAAGAGTGTCTAAGCATAACTCCGCGGTTGATGGAAGGATGAGATTAGCGGATTGCAATTGAGGATTTTTCCCGACTGCAACCGAAAAGGCGCCGCTGCTGTTAATAGCGGTGATACCAGCAATAGAATCCTCAATACCGACACACACTGCCGGAGTTAAACCTAGGGCTTTTGCCGCGGCAATAAAAATATCTGGAGCTGGTTTTCCGCAGGCCACTTTACTCGGATCAGCGACAGCGTCAAAGGTAGTACTTAAGGCCAATTTTTCTAAAATCAAAGGGCCATTCAGACTAGCAGAGGCCAAGGCAAGCTTCATTTTCTGCTCCTTTAATTCGGAAATGAACGGTGCTATTCCAGGTAAAATATTGTTGGGAGACAAGGTATTCAGTGAGTCGCCATACAGTTCATTTTTCTCATGGAGCAGCTGTTGAAACATACTGTCGGAAACAACTACATCGAGAGATTCTAAGATCACCTTTAAGGAGTCAGTACGACTGACTCCTTTTGTTTTCTCCTCTATGTAATCTGGAAGAGCCACCGAAAAGTATTTATTCACGAGTTTTTTCCAAGCGTCAAAATGCAGCGTGGAGGTATCAGCAATGACACCATCTAAATCAAATAAAACACCTTTAAACAAAAGAGACTTCCTCCCGTTCGCTGAGAATAGGGGTAGTGGTCAAAATGTCATTAATCTTTGCAAGATTTTCTGGTGAGATTTGAATAAAAGGCAACAGTGTATTTAATTTAGTCAATGACATCGTACCTAGTCCACCTTTGATCGCTTCAGGATCTGCTTTAAAGAAATGTAGCACAGGATCCACCGCATCAATTTTTTTAACCAAAAGATCATCCGCCATGATTTCCGCGGCAGGTGTTTCACTGCTGTAGTGCTCCACATAACTTTCAGTGGGAATATAGCTGATGGCATAGGTACCGCAGGTTAACACGAAGCCGTCGTTTTCTTTTAATTGATCATTTACCGTGATCGAAGTAGTCTCAGCTCTAGGCAACGTGACCTTTACAGAAGCACCAAAGGGAACAGTCAAGTTGATTTTGATAGTGTGCTCTTTGTCCGCTTCAATTTGATAATCGACAGCGATTCTTCCATAAGGGGAGTCAAAATGTCCACTCACTTGTTTTAAACGATAATCAAACTGCGGAGCGAAGGTAATTTCACGATAACCTGGGGCCGCAGCTTGAATGCCTAACAAATACTTGTAGGCCCATTCCATAATCGCGCCGAAACTGTAATGATTTAAAGAATTCATTCCCTCAGGATTCATGGAACCGTCAGGCAGGACAGAGTTCCAGCGTTCCCAGACCGTAGTAGCGCCGAGATTTACCGCATAAAGCCAGCTTGGGAAATCCTCTAAAAGGAAAATCTTTGCGGCAAGCTTATGGTAGCCATATTGAGATAAGACCTGGCAAATGAAGGGGGTACCGACAAACCCTGTTTTCAGATGATCATTGTCCTTCTTCAAACGAGCAACTAAATCTGCCACTACACGTGAGCACTGTGATTCGGGGATTAGTCCAAATTGTAGTGCAAGCGCATAGGCTGTTTGTGTATCAATCGCCAATCGACCGTTCGCTGTGATGTATTCTTTTCTGATGGTCTCCAAGATTCGTTGTGTCTGTTCTTGATAATAAACGGCGTCTTCAGAACGCTGTAAAATTTCTGCGGTTTTGGCTACGATACTGCTGGAATAGAAATAATAAACCGAGGCAATAAAATCTTCTTCGGTTTTTCCCGTAGGCAAGGCAGGATTTTCACCATCTAAGGCAAGCCAATCACCAAATTGGAAGGTGCCTGTCCACAAATTGTTGCTCTTGCTGTTACGGCCAATCCATTCTACCCAATCCTTCATTGCGGAAAAATTTTGCTGCAGGATGGCTGGAACGCCATAGCTTTGGTACATAGTCCAAGGGATAATCGTCGCGGCATCTCCCCAAACCGCTGCACCGCCATCCGTATTTCCCATTGCGGGAGCATACATAGGAACCATGCCGTCATATTTTTTTTGTTCGACGGCGATATCCTTCGCGTATTTTTTGAAGAAAGAGAAGACATTCATGTTCAATGCCGCTGTTTTAGAGAACACTGCCGCATCGCCTGTCCAACCTAAGCGTTCATCTCTTTGGGGGCAGTCCGTTGGAATGTCTAGGAAATTACTTTTTTGTCCCCACAAAATATTTTGGAAGAGTCGGTTGACTTTTTTGTTCGCTGTTTTGATAGCACCTGTCGTTGTCATGTCGGAGTATAATACCGCTGCTTGGTAATCCGCTTTTTCCAGTGGTTGCGTGTTGCCTTCGACCTTTACATAGCGGTAGCCGTAAAAGGTAAAGTGAGGGCGCACCCATTTCTCTTCTCCGTCAGAAGTATAGACAAAGGCGGCTCGCGCTTGTCGTAAATTTTCTCGATAAAAATTATCTTCCTGTAAAATTTCTCCCATTTGGAAAACAAGCTTTGTTCCCTTCGGTTCGCGATTATAAAACTCGAGCCAGCCGGTGTGATTTTGACCAAAATCAAGGACTTGCTCATCTGCAGGGGTCTCAAGAATTTCTTGAACAGGGAGGCGTTCCATGATTTTTACCGGTAAGCTTAACCGATCTTGTAGAAGTGCCTTGTCTTTTTCTGAGACGATCACAGGCTGCCAATTAGCAGGGATAATTGTATCGTCTAGATCTTCGCCATAGTAAATTTCCGATTTTGTAACCTTGCCGCTAGTTGTCAGCCAAGTGGCATCGGTAGAGATGATTTCTGTGCTGCCGTCCTCGTAGCGAAGGTGATATTCTGCGATAACCTGCTGCTGATCCCCATAGATATTCTTTTTCCCGCCATCAAAGCCTAAAGTTCCCTTATACCAGCCATCTCCAGTAGAAAAGCTTAGTTTGATCTGATCTGATTTTTGAAAGGCTTCGGTCACATCATAGGTTTGAACTTGAACCCACTGGTCATAAGCCGTAACTCCAGGAGATAGGTACTCATCGCCCACCTTGTCATCGTTGATATACGTTTCATAAATACCTAATCCAGTAGCATACAGTCGGGCATTAGTGACTTTCGATGGAACACGAACGTCCTTTTTGAAAAGCGTGTTTTGAATGCTCTTATCTGGATGTGCGATCCATTCAGCTTCAAAGGGCTCAGACATTTTCCCAGTTTCAAAAAAGCTTTCTTTTGCGCAAAGAAGCGTGTCTGAATCATAAAGGGAGACCTCAACGTGGTAACGAGTACGAGGAGTGAGGTCCAATGATACATCGAAGAAATTCGTTTCAAAACGTTCCTTGTCACTTTTGTAGATGGGCTGTTCATACGAGGTTGTCCAAATGATTAGCTGTTTGGTTACTTCTGTGTACTGATTTGCTTCCACAGTGAAGTCGATTCGCAACGAATCAAGCTGAAACCCAATCGGTTCGATCATGTGATTGATTAAAATGGTGGAAATGTTCATAATTACACGCCTCTTTTCTTATAATTTTGTAGAAAAATCTCCGCAGAAGGGGTCAACAGGACTGATCCCTTCAAAGGCTTCCGTCCCTGTCATTTTTCTGATCACTGCGTCAACGCTAGCTTTATTTCCAGTATAGGTATTGATATAAGTAGAAACGGCTGGAATATCGAATAGATGGTACGGGTTGGCCGTTGAGATAAAAATAGTTGGAATGGACTTCATAAACCAGGGTGCATCCGCCGCCATCAAATGAACCCAATCCAAACGAGTCGTTGTTTGATTGCTGGCGGTTTCGATGTTCGCGACATAAAGCGCCAAATCAAATTTTCCCTTCATTTCTGCCACGCCTTCTTCAAAAATCTCGTGAAAATCTAGCTGCTGGTGGTCATATAGGGTCACTTCGAAACCAAGTCCTTCCAGCTGGGTTTGGAAGTGATCGGAAACCTTACCGCCTTCTTTAAATCCGCCGTCATCTGAATCCCCTAAAACAACTAGTCGGATTCTAGGGTAACGCGCCACCGTCATTGGCAACAGCTGATCACGATCCTTGACTAAATTCACTGATTTTTTCGCTGTCGCTGCTGCTTTTTCGGCATGCTCTATAAGGTTCACCGTCCTTTTTTCTGTGGGCTTTGCTTCGAATAGGCCATGAGTCAGCTTAGTAGCCAGGATCCGCAACACCGCTTCCTCGATTCGAGCCAGCTTCAAGGTTCCGTTTTCCACTGCTTTTTTGATAAAGGCGTAGTCTTCGTCGATATTTTTATTGAATAGAATCATGTCTATGCCCGCATTGATTGTGGCCGGTAACAGCTCTGCTCGAGGGAGAATGGCATTATAACCGATCATTGGTGTAGCGTCGGTGATTGCTAAGCCGTTAAAGCCAAGCACATCCCGCAGCAGACCGTCAATCAATCGTTTTGAGGCTGAGGCTGGTCGCAGCTCTGCATCGGTGATTTCTGGTGAAAGTTTTCTTTCCCAGGCTGGCTGCAGAATATGCCCGATCATGATACTGGTGATGTCTTGATCAATAAATGTTTGGTAAATTTTACCATAGGAAGCCATCCAGTCATCGGCAGACAAGGAATTGACCGTGCTTAAAAGGTGCTGGTCACGTTCGTCGACACCGTCGCCGGGGAAGTGCTTAATGACAGGGATAATGTCATTCTCCTGGAGTCCTTTGATTTGAGCCGCAGCCATTTGAAGGACTCGCTCTTGATCGCTGCCAAAGGTCCGAGTGTTGGTGATTGGATTGCGGAAATTTTTATCAATATCAACAATGGGTGAAAATGACATGTTGCAGCCTACCTGAGCGGCTTCGCTCCCGGCAACATTTCCCAATTCGTAGGCATGTATTGGCTCATCAGTAGCCGCAATTTGCAAAGGCATACCGAACCATGTGCCCTCAGAAATAATCCCGTTCCCACCTGATTCCAAATTTGCGGAAAAGAATAATGGAATATCGCTGGCTTCCTGAGCCGTGGCTAATTGTCGTTTGATCTTGTCTGCTGAAGCGGGCGATACATCATGCCCCCAGGACGATAGGTTTGGACAAATTCCTTAATGTCTACTTGGTCTTCATCCTGACCAATGACGAAAAAGAGCTGACCAATTTTTTCATCTAAAGTCATCTCCTGAAGCTTGCGCTGCAGCAGTTGAATCTGTTCTTCTGTTAAGTAATACGGTTTTTTCGTTAAATCTACCATGAATGATGAGCCTCCCATTATTTTTATCTATACGTGTTCACGCTTTCATTCTAGCTTGGAAAAAAGACGGCAACCATTGCGAAAAAACATCTGGTATGTGTTCATTTCACAGCTCCTTTCATTTATCGAAAAATGTGTCTTGCTTGAAGGATTCATTCATGAGATAGTTTAGACGAAGTCAGAAGACGACGTCATAGAAAAAAACAACTTAAGAAGAGCAAATCTGTAATTTTTCAACTTAGTGCAGGAAATGAGCGGTTTTTTTGAAAGGAGAGGAGACTATGGAGGAAACGGTATTAAACATTCTGCAGGAGAAAAACCAGCCACGTAACTGGGATGAGTTAGGACCGGAAATGAAGCCTAAAAAGGCAGGTGTGTTGAAAAACGAGCCGGTGTATGAATTTTTTCATACGCTGGATGATTCGTTGGAGGTGAATCCGCAATCAATCGCTATTTCTGTTCAGCCGGTAAAATCTTTTATTCCCTATCATATCCATGACTATGTAGAGATCATCGTTCCGATTGTAGGCGAGTGCACAGTCGTTACAAAAAATGATGAGCTGCATCTGCGACAGAATGATTTGATTATCATTGGCAACCACACGATCCATCGAGTTGAGCCAATTAAAGCAGACAGTATTGTAATTAATCTGACCCTAAAGGATACCGCCTTTACGTTGAATGATTATCATTTTATGTATGAGGATCGTGTGACGAAAAAAGTTTCCTCCTTGCTCTTTTCCCTCCTCTCAAATGAGACGCAGGGAGAAAATATTTATCGCTTGTTTCGAACGCATCAGGAAACTAAGATTCATCGACTGGTGGAAGACATCATTCAAGAATATTACTATCCAGACGCACAATCGAATCAACTCATTCGTTTAGAATTATTGACCCTCTTTGCTAGACTGATTCGTTCAGCCGCAAATGAACAGGAGGTCATCTCTGGAGAAGAGGATGGATCGGTCAATCTATTGTCCTTACTGTTGTATATTGAAAAGAATTACGCCCAGATAACTTTGGAGGAGATGGCCCAGCATTTTGGCTTTAATCCCAATTACCTCTCCTCTTACTTAAAAAAACACACAGGCCTTACATTTATCAAATTGGTTCACCTGCAGCGGGTCAATGTAGCTGCTGAATATCTAACTTATACAAATGCCCCGATTGAACAGATTGCTTTAAAAGTGGGGTATGAAAACCGGAGCCACTGATAAAGTACCCTAGTTTC
>NZ_JXLA01000028.1 GCF_001886185.1 Enterococcus raffinosus
TTCTGCGATCTTTTCATACCCTAGCTTTAGAAGATAGTCATGTAGCGTTTCAGTGCTAGGAATATATCCATAATTAAAACCACCAGATTCACGCAAAATACGATAAACAGAGCCTGAACAGTCGCATGTACCATCTGTGTAATAACGAGAACCATACATGCTGTAGTAGCAATTATTTACAAATTTTTGAACTACAGCTAACCCTTTTTCGATATTAATAGCCATTATTTTTTCTCCTCTTTTTCTTCTTTGACGTTTTCGATTTCTTTTGGTTGAGGTTGCAACCCAACGTTTTTGTCATCTGATTTTCCGTAAAGCTCCTTTGCTTTTTTCATATCCATTATTCTTTACCTCCATCATTATCTTTCGAGTTCCCGCTTCTGATTTGTAAAAAGGCATCTTTGATTTGATCCGGAAAGTTGATGAACACTGAAATGTTCTCCAAAAAACTAATACCTTCATTCGCCAAATAGAACATGATCACAATCTCTCGTAAGGGCATTGAGTCTCCAATAACCTTTTCAACCTCGACGGCTACAGCAATGACAACAAAAATAAGAACTTTCTTAATCAAACCCACAAAACCAATACGACTGCTGATCTCTTTTAAATTCCATGCTTTTAGCAATCCGGTAAGATAATCAACAATCACTAAAGCGACTAACGCGTGCAAAATAGCATCCATCCCTCCAAGCCAGCTAACAACCAATCCTCCTAACACCCCTGTAAAAACGGATGCTACATTCAAATATTTATCCAATATGATTTCCCCTCTCAAAATAGAAAGCGACCGACTAAAAAGCCGATCGCCCCAAATACTAAATATTTAACTATTCGCTTTCTTCTTGCTTTTTTGCATCGTTCACAATTTCTGTTACTTGATCGCGAATTGAAGCAGGTACGTTTTCGATTGTTCGTTTTCCGTCAATCACATGTGTTGCATAAAGCATTGCTAATGCTGAGTACATATTAGTCCCCTCCTTTCATTGCTGCTGTAGCAGACAAAACCATATCCGCTAACTCTAAAAGAGCTTCATCAGACATATCTACACGCTGACGAAGCTCTTCATTCTCTTTTTTTAGTTGTTCGGTTTCAGTCAAACTTTCCTCAACGGCTGGCGCATTTTCTGGATCATGAATCAATTTCTTTCCATCATATCGCCAATTGGTAAAATCAGTTGGTTCTCTGTCCGCTTCTACCTCTATCATTGTTTCCTGTGGAATAATCGAATATCCTTTTAAATATCCTAATTCATCTTGAATCCATACTTTCATAGGGTTCACCTCTCTATAATAGGGTAATATCAGTTAGCACAAAATCCCGTCTTTTCACTGTGCTATAATTTTCCAAGATACCCGAAATCTGATTCTTTTGTAAGATAAATGATTTGATGGTATCACTTAGTGGAATTCTATTTTCTTTTCCGTAATTTTGTTCCATGGAAGGTTTTGGAACAAAAGTGGTGTGAACGCCGTAACCAAGTGTTTTACCAGTTGAAGCATCATATCTTTCACAAGTGATTAAAATTCCTTTGTGAACATCTGCTTCATTAAATTTGAATACATTCGCATCTGAGAAGTAAATTGCACCTCTAAAAATATTCTTTTTATATACGTCTTCTTGTTGAATTGCTGCGAAGTTTTCCTGAATGGTTTCCGCACCGTTTTGCATCCCACGATAAATTTGCTTTAATTCCATTTAATCTTCCCTCACTTTACTTCGATTTCCATTGATCGATTATTATCAATGATTAGGTATTTATTTGTTTCAATCAAGGCTGCAGTCTTATCACTCATATGATAAGCCGTTGCAACTTCCAATATTCTATTTGATCCGCTAATTGTATTTTTTAAAATCGTTACGTTTGTTGGTACAGTTCCACCAAAACTTGAACCAGTGTCAAGCCCGCCATTTTCAATCCCGATAGGATCAATTGAATACTTTAAACTCACAACCTCTTTTGTAGTTGGAATTGTAATACGGCCATTCGTAGTCACAGAAACATTGCTAGATTTTGATGATTCATCTTCTCCATCAGTTTCTGTCACTGAAAATACATAGCTTGTTCCTGGTGATAAATTAGTCAAATCAGTATATAGTGTTGAAACATTTTCCTTTTTCACATTGTCCTGGTATACGTTGAAACTCATGGGGCTACACCCCTTTCACCCACGTTAACTTAGCGCTCGTTGCTGTCACATCACTAGCAACCAAATTAGTTGGCGTTTTGACGATTGGTGTTACTGTAACCGCACAAGTTGCGGTTTTACCATTTGTAGTTTTGGCAGTGATTGTTGCAGATCCAGATTTCAAACCAGTAATTAGACCACCACTTGAAACACTCGCAATAGTAGCTGCGCTTGAAGTCCAAGTAATTGTTTTATCTGTTGCATTCGTAGGATCGAACGTTACTGACAATTGGAAAGTAGAGCCTTTCGTGATTGATTTAGTAGAAGCATTGAGCGTAATAGAACTAACAGCAATTGATCCAGTAGTGAATTCGACAGCCGAACATTTTGCTGACTCGTCTTCACCGTCGGTTTCGCTGACCTCAAATGTGTATTTTGTGTTTGGAGTCAAACCTGTAATTGTTGCCGTAAGCTCTGATACTTCTTTTAGAAACGTTCCGTTTCGATAGATTTTGTAACTAATTGCCATTTAACATCCCTCTTTTCCATTTTAGTTCTACAGTTGAATCATCTTTAATAAATAGTTCCAAATTCTCAGGTATTCTAACAACTTCGGTTTGACCATCATTAATATAAGCTTTTGTGATATTCGCACTGCCCATTGTGAAGCATAAAGTTTTATTGCCTTCTATAATTAATAACGTATGTTTATCATGAACGATATAGTCGCCTGCATTCAGCGCATAATAAAGCGGCATTTCAACATGTGTTTTCTTTCGATCAAAACTAAGTTGCGTCGGAACATTGTAGATTGTTCCCCCACCAAAGTAACCATTTGTATCGAGTCCATCTGTTTCAGTGCTAAGTGCATCTTGATAATAAGTAACTTTCACTTCCGGTTGATACTCGGAATCATGTTCTATAGTAATTTTATTGCCTACCGCAATATGCTTGTACACTATAAGATCGAGTTGGTACTTAACCTTTTTGTAGATGTATTCTAAATCAGCAAGCAATCTTTCTTTAATTGAGTCATGTCGAACTCCTTGTAAATCCACTCGCGCATCCATCAATTCAGAAAGCAATACTCCTCCTGGATCGATTGATTTGAGAATATCCTTAATCGATTCAAACCAATTCAAGTAATCCCCTTGTTGTGCATCACGCCAAGCTTCAAACTCTTCTTTTCGGTCCTTCATCCATTGATCGAAGTCGCCCTTGCCTTTATTGATGTAATCGGTCATGTCTGCAATCAAATCTTCGACTGTTTGCCAATAAGATCCCATCTCTCCTTCTGTTTTTGAAACAGCACGAACAACAAAATAAGTGAAGTCTTGAGTTGTAGCAATCAAATCATCGCCTTTGTAAAAGACTAAATTCGCGGTTTGCTTATGAATGGCCTGCATAGAATATTCATCAAATGTGTACTGTACTTTACCGTTTTTGGCATCGATAATCTTTGCAGATCTTTGAATAGCGGAACCGTTGCTGAGCATTGATTCTAAATATGCCTTACATAGTGACAAATCAATAGGTATTCCATTTTGAGTCACAGTGGCTTCCATCGTTTCCGAATTCCTGTTACCTTGCCGGACTTGAATTATGCCAACGTAATTATATGGTTCTGTTGTGCTCAGTGTGATGTTCCATTTCTCCATAAGCCCATCACTCCTTTCTCAAAATCAGGCGGGATACAAATAGATGCGATTTGATCAGAATCGAAAAACTCTCGGTCATACTCAGCAACAATTTCACCCGACTCAGCATTTTGCTCATAGGTTTGAATGCGACCATTTTCAAGCCCTCTGATCACACCGGTATGACCATAATTTTGTGACGCGCACCAATTTGCTACCTTTGCTCCGCGCTTCCAGTTGATAATCGCTCCGACTACTAGTTGACCATAGCGAGGCTCCTCGATTACTGACCAAAGATAGAGTGTCCATTGATACGCCGAACCGATATCAGCTGCCGAAAAAACATTTCCATTTCTAACTTTGATTTCGTACCTCGTGCCGGCCCCCATGTCCGGTCCAATCATTACACCCGCATACTCTGCAGATAGCGCATAACATTGATGATTGCCGACTGGCTGATTCATCAAGCTTTTTAAATGATTCAATCCTTTTTTATCTATCATGTAATCACCTCTATTTCTTCGCTCTGGCAAGACAAACATCGCCTCCGTTTAGTAGCCAACCGAACGACATATCTACACGACCTACTCCGACACCGCCAGATTGCATTCCGCCCATCTCAATGATGGCGGTAGTATAGCCGTGCCAAGCTTCAGCTAAAACCGCAGTATGTCCATTTGCTCCAGCTCCGCCACCCTGATTGACGATAAGCACATCACCAGCTTTAGCTTCGTTTGCTGATATTTCCGTCAGCCAAGTTCTTGCACCCCTTGCATCAGCAGTCATGCTGCCTGTATACCAGCCAACACCAGCTGGTGTCCTGTAACCAGCTTTTGTCAATACTAGCCATACAAAAGAAGAACAATCGGCATAGCCATTCCGGTCAGGATTAGCAACCGAACCAAATTGTGTTCTTAATGGCATTGAGTAATGAAAGTATCCTAGTAAACTCTTGGCTGTATCTAAAATATCTCCTCCACTAGTTGAGGGAATCTTTAAATCTTTAAATTTGTTGTACCAATATTTAGCAAAATCAATCCGTTCAGGATGTGAGTTGAGTGGACGTTCAAAGTTTTTCTCAAAGGCAGTTGTTGCTATAGCTATATCTGTCATTTTTAAAAATTGCTGCCAAGAGTAGGGATACCCTGAAGATGCAATCCATTGTCCATTTGGTCCATGCCAGAAAAGCAACTTCATTTGAGCTTCGCTTGTGTCGGGATTTAAGGTTATTCCAGCTTTCTCCATTAAAGAAATCATATAAACACGGCCTGGAACTCCTTTTAGTGTCCATTGGAATATGCCGTAGCCTCGACCAGCTGCTCCGCCGCCTTCATCTGCAGTTGGACGTCCGTCTGATTCGCCTTGAGCGTTTCCGCATAATGCAGCAGCAACTTCTGGTGTACATCCAGCAGCAATTGCACTCGCCCAGATAATCCAGTATCTCTTATCACGTTCGTCTGTGACCTCTGGCGGGTATTGTCCATTCCAATCACCACCACCAGAAGAACCGCCTTGCCCTGGAAAAACTTCCTGCCCCTTGATGGTTAGTTTGCCTTGAACATCGAGATCACCAAATACTTGCAGTTTGCCTTGAATATTCATATTTCCGTAATGGATTGATAATCCGTTTCCCAACATCACAAGGCCCTTACTCTCAGCTGGTGAAATTAGGATATACTTTCCAGATCCATTTGATCGAATTACTAATGCGTTATCAGGTATCGGAGTGGGAGTAGTAGCATTTGGGAAAGGATTCCCAGCTGAATCGGTAGTACCTATTGTTCCAATTGCGCCTTTATCACTCCAAAATTCCATGCCCTTTTTGGATAGTTCCATTATTCTTTTTTCTTTGTTGAAAATTTGTAGGAGCCCTCCGACTAATTTGAGCGTATCCCCTACACCGTTAAACGATGTCTCCATCATTTTCGCTCGGATTCTTCCTACTCGAATAAAATCTGCATTCAAATCACCATTAATCCCCCATGCATTCACAAAGGGACCTAACCACCCGGTACGAGAAAAACCGATACCTTGGTTGTTTAATACAACCACATCTTTTGCTGTCTCCCTAGAATCCGTATCTAGATAATAGGTAGAATGAGGTTTATTTTTGGGATACTGCAGGACACTTCCACCTTCGACCCCATTGATCAAGTTCGTCACATAGTCGAGGAAATCACTCATGTAACCTTTTTTGGTTAAAGTTTTTATGGTTTCCTGTAGCTCATAATTTTGCTGTGTGTAAAACGCCACTTGAGCATCACCAGCAGAAATCTTTTTCACTTTTTCAGTCAAGCTATCATATAAAACTTCTGTGATCTTTGTTTCAATGTGGATATCGTATAACTTGTGATAAACATAAAAGGTATCGAATAACCCATAATTTCGCAGCTTGGCAAATTCTCTCGCTTCTTCCGAATCTGTCAATTTTTCAAATTCTAGTTCAATGGACACTTTTGGCTTATCACAACCGGGATTAACGGAAACAAAATACTTAGCGGCTGCTTTATCCAAGCTCGCCTGATCCTTGACACCTTGCTCCTCAGTAAATTGAACATGCTTGGCGTAAACGTCCGGATAGTTTTTTATTAGGTCGCTATCAACCTTTTTCCCATAGATGCGTTTTGTTTGACCATCTTCGCTGTCTTGTATATCTGCATATGGCAAACAACGAGTAATGATTGACTGCCAATCAAAGGTGATTTTCAGTCCTTGAAGGTCTTTCCCATACCTGATAGTCCCTACAATATCTCGACCTCTACGCCGTAACAATGACAACCGGAATGGTTCCCGTTTTATTTCTCCGCCCCAATATTGAAGCAGGGATCCTTGCTCGCCAGCAATGCAATTTAGTACATTACGTGCTTCAAACACTGTGCTCGAAACAGTTTGGATATCTGAAAATAATTCAATATCGCTTGGTTGATCCATGCCAGCGGTGATCTGTTTCATAGCACCAGAACCATTTTGCGAATTAATTTCTACGTGCTGCACTTCGCGATTCCCTAACTTATACGTTCGAGATTGCGCATAAATGAGAATATTGTTGCCATTCGCATCCTCATACGTTCGCTTAATCTCGAAGATATGATACTCTTCTTGGTCATTCGGCTTTGCTTTGATCTGGTAGCCATTCTCGAAATACTCCTTAAAACGAGATTTCAAGGGATGTTCGACTTCCAACTCGTAAATGCCATTTGCAGCTTCGCGAACATCTACACGAGTTGCATCGCTTAATATTCCTAACCCATTGTGGCTAAAGTCTTTTTCAGTTGGTAAATAAATTCTTGGTTTCAAACTTTTGTACACCACCTTGGTAGTATTTCAAAACTCGTTACTTTTCCGGACCATTGAAAATTATTCTCGCCCGGTAGTATCTCCGGAAAGTCTAAAAATTTAGTTTTATGATCTTGAACTTCTAAAACTCCATCGACAATTCGATAGGACTCTTCAATTTGAGAATCAATAACTATTTCATTTCCCACATTTACGAGATCATATTTTTGATCGTTGATCCAAAAAGAAATATCCCCCGAACCAACGATGCGAATCTTTGGTTTCGAAGGATATTTCTCCATGTTAAATATTTTTTTTTCGTTTTTTATCCAAATCAGTCCGACACGATTTGCTTTGAATGGTCGAATACTGATTTTAAAGTCAAAGTGAGTCCATAGACCATCTTTGTGTGTACTGGTAAATCTAGGTGGTTCAACGACCACTGCTTGATAAACGTACTGCTCATCAAACTGAAAGATGAAATCCGAATAGTCTTTCATATCTAACCAATGTTTGATCTGGTCTTCCAGAAAGACTAACTCTTCAAACGAATCGGCTTTGGCACCGCACTTAATAGGCCACTCAACATTTTTATAATAGTCATAGTCAACAACCACTGAATCATTTGCAGCTCGTTCACGCAACTCTATTACCCGACTTGATGAAATACGTTCAGGTCTTGCTCGCATATACGCATTGAACTCTTGACTATGTTTACCATTAATCTTGAATTGTCCCGCCTTAAATTCCATTAAACACACCGCCTTTCGGACTATCTTCTCTATCCTTCAGCTCCTTAATGAACCTGACTAACTTTCTAGCCATGTCCATCAGTTGGATGTCTGAAAGCTCCCCTAAAGCTTGAAGATTGATGTTATATGTATCTCCTTGAGTCTTAACAGGATTTCTTTCGCTTACCCCGCGATCAGTATATGGAGTTTCTCGACTTGCAGGAGATAAGGATAGATAATCCAACATTTTTGGAATATCTGCCATAGAAAGATCGTTTGTAGACATTTCAGACGCAAGCAAATCTGCCATAGAAGATACATTTGATTGAACTTTTTTGAACTCATCCATCAAGCTTTGATTCAATCCACCCATGATCGCTTTACCGTGAGGAATCAACAGTTTCCTGTCGTATTCGATAGGACCTTTATGATCTTTGATCCAACTAGCAATACCACTGACAAATTTCTTACCGTTTTCCCAGCTCGATCTTAGACCTCTTACAAAACCATCAATTATCGCTCGGCCAGCATCCATCAAATTAATGTTTGCAAGACCGTGAAAGATATTTTTAATAGTATTGATGCCATTAAATACTAAAGTTTTAGCCGTTCCCATGATGTTCTCAAAGGTTTTGGATACGTAAGACCTAAAACCATTGATGATTCCCATAATCCCATCAAGGACGCCTTTCCAATCGCCTTTAATTGCAGACAGTACAATTTTGATAATCGATTTTATCGTGTTCATGACAAAGTCAAATGAATTTTTTATCTGATCCAGCACCATTGATACAATGGCTAAGATACTTGAAAGTCCTCCTTTAAAGAGGTTTGAAACAACAGTCCAAAGAATTTGTACGATTGACCGAATGGCATTTCCGAATACTGTCCAAAGAAATTCAAGTGTGGTCAATGTCTGCTTTACAACGAATGTGATAGCAATCATTGCTAGTTCAAACACTGATTTGATTACACCCCATACCATTTGAGTGATGGCTAAAATGGTTTGCTGGTTTGTATTCCACCAACTCATTAGTTGACCCCAAACAGATCTAATGAAATCTGAAATGACTTGAACTAAAGGCTGAATGAAATCTGAGAATGCCTTCCAAGCGTTTTGCAAAGCATTTCTTACATTCTCATTCGTGTTGTACAAATAAAATAGAACACTTGCTAGTGCAGCAATAGAAAGAATAACTAATCCTATCGGGCTAGACAACGCTGAAAAAACTGTGCCCAAAATGGTCGTTGAGTCTGAAGCTGCTTTTATTCCTTTCGCTGCCAGACCTCCCACTTTTGAGACAAAATCCATTGTATGGCCTAATCCTTTAAGAAAATTCCCTACTCCGCTAGTAAGGCTCCCGATTACTTTTAAAATCGGACCCAACGTGACTAGTAATAAGGTGAATTTTCCAACAATAGCCAGTATATGCCCTTGCATAGAAGGAGATAACTTGTCCCATCTGTCCATCAGTTTATTTACAAAGGCTATTACACCCTGGAATGATTCACCAAACTTCACCCCGAGATCCGCAGCCGTATCTTCTAGTGTTCCCATTCGTTCATTAAAATCTGCAAGCATTGGTTTTAGCGTTGAAAAGAAGCCTCCACCTTTACCTCCTGCATCTAAAAAGTTTGCTCCGATACGACCAACTGAAGCCCAGATATTCGCGATTGATGCCTTGAATGAGTTCTCACCCATAATTGCAGCCGCACCACCAATATTCTTCTCAATAGCAGATAGGAACATCTCAGACGAAACTTTTCCTTCGGAAGCAAATTTCTTCACTTCACCAGCTGATATGTTAGCCTCCTTTGCGATCCATTGATAAATTGGCAACCCACGATCTGCAAGCTGATTCAGATCGTCCGTATAAGCTTGCTGTCCTGTCTGAACTTTATTAATGATCGATCCCATCTCACTCATAGACGTGCCCGCAATTGCCGCAGCATCCGCTGTTAGAGAAAGATACTTCGTCAGCTCTTGACCAGACTTAACCCCTGCAGCTACCGCACCAGCGGCGGTTGTCGCGGCTTCGTCCATCCCAAAGGACGTGCCTTTTACGGATTCTAGAGCTGATTTCATGATTTTATCGACAGACTGACCGTCATGCCCGAGTCCAAGCAGCTTAGCACGAGCATCATCAATCCCCGTTAATCGATTGAATCCTTTCACTAAAGTGATTCCTACAAGAGCAGACGTAGCCGCAAATGCAGGCTTGGTAATCTTTCTTGTTAGTTGATCACCAGCTGAAGAAATCTTTTGGCCAGCATTCGTAAGATGACCACCCACTTTTCCAAGGGTCTGAGAAAGAGAGCTATCTGCTTTTTTCGCATACCCTACGACATTATCGATCGCCGACTTCGCTGGCTTGTCATCTGCTTTAATGGTTCCAAACATTTCAAAGATGTTAATTGCCAACAAAATCACCTCCCAATAATGCTAATGCTTCCGTCATTCCTTTCACTGCAGTTGCTTCTTTTTGTGCCTTCGATTGTGAGTTTTCAGCAATTTCAGCTAAAGCTCTAGACTTAAAGTCTTCGAAGCTTTCTTCTCTAAATGGATTGGAAATCCACATTTCCCACAAAACGTCATGTCTTTCTGATTCAAACATCACCATTAAAAAATCAGGGAACTCCTCATAAGGAATATCCCTGATTAAGCTTCCTGCATCGGAGTATCGTTTGTAGAATCGATCTCGGAATTTATTTTCTCCTCCAACGAGGTCGATGGCGTAAATAATTTGGCAACTTCGCGCAACTCCGGCTTTGCGAAAAAATCTTTTAGCACCCCTACAAAATCAACAAACGGGATATCGGAAAAATCTTTCTCGGTCATACTACATAAATCGCCTAAGAATTTATAAACTTCGTCCTCAACTCCGTCAATATTTTCTAGCACGATTTCTACTAGGGAAGTAATGGCCTCAAAGCTCTCATCGTTCAGGATCCCAGCCAATTCCTTTAATCGTTTCTCGGCTTTTTCGATCTGAGTTTGTGCTTTTTTGCCTTCTTTCGATCCGGGATTTTTTTCAACAATCAACTGCCACGCCACTTTTTGAGCTAGTAATGCTTTTTGTTCATCCATCAAGTCTCGCGCTTTTTCTTGTTGTTTCAGTAAAGAAACGATCGAGTTTGTAATTCCCAACTTTTTAGCTAAGCGAATCACTTTAAACGTGTCTTTCGCTCTTAACTCACGCATGATAACACTCACTATTCTTCACCTCCTGATTCTTTCTCTTCTGTTGGTGCGCCATCAGGAGTAAATTTAAGCGATTGACCTTCAATCTCGCCTGATGTACCCTCTTTCGGAAAAAGAATCGTGACAGGGATGGATGTATTGTTTACATCCTCAGCGGCCGCTCGTGCCTCAAAAGTCAATTTATAAATGCCTTCTTGTTTGTCCTGAGGTTCAAACTCTAGTCCACCAGTGGGAAAAGCATGATGCATGATAATAATGATCGGTTTTTCTGATCCTGTAATTGTCCCAACATAAGCTAAGTTTTTGAGATAATCTGTTTCCTTTACCTCTCGTCGAGTAGTAATCACTTCATAGCCAGCAGGATAAGTTTTCCCATCCGAGTCCACCTTATCAGCTAGTAAAGCCATTCTAAGGTTATCAGCAGTCCACTCAATCATGTTAACTTCAAACTTGCCCTCAGATGACTCGATGCTATCTGACCCTACTGTTGCCGTAAATACTCCGTCGATCTCTGCTTGCCGATACGTATTTACTAAACTGATATTAGATCCTCCCGAAGTAGCACCTAAAAGATTACCTACCCACTTCTCTTCTTTATATTCTAAATTGGTGAGCAAAGCCCCGGCATTTAACTGAAATCGTTTAGGCGTATCTTTCGTATAACCTGTTTTTGGCAAATCCGTGCCGTTAATAGTAGCCATTTTATTTCCTCCAATCGATCTTAATGTAAAGCTGCAGTGTGTGTCTCTGTAAGGTATCTGATCCTGTTGGTATTCCAGTATCACTTCGGTATTCAATCTGAGCGAGAAAATCATCCGTTAGCTGATTGAATGGTCGACGATCTGGGAATTTTTCGGTTATTGCAGACACCGCATTCAGTAGATCCACATCACTGCTCTTGTTGTTGTCAAAAATATCCATGTCAATATAAAATCCTTGACCCTGAAACCGAATAGGCTCCCCAGACAAAGTAAATGTCATGTATGGATATTTGACCTCTTTCTTTCTATTTCTCATGTAATAACTTTCGGGGATTAATTCTCGAAAAAGAGATTCCAAGTAATTAATTACTTTGATCCGTTCACTCATCCAATCCCTCCAAATATCTGTTTTGCTAAAGCTTCAATCTGATTCCTTTTCTGGCGAAAAGCTGGTCTGAGATAGGGTTGTGGCGGTTGCCCATATGTAAAGAACCACTCGCCTGATGGATCTTGATAGACCCATCCGCCTTTTCTTCCTCGGCCATTTTCCGCAAACTCACCGGTCCCGAATTCAACATAGACTGCATATTCCACATTGGTACCCACATACCCAACCAATTCATTTTCATCAACGAGATAATCAATGGACCCTTTCAGTCGAGCTGTCTGAACCGCGGCCAACAATACCGCTTGACCTTGAACTAAAATACATGCTGAAAGTAACCAGCGGATCGTCGCTTGATTGATCGCTTGTTTCGCTTGGCTAGAATTATCTTTGAATACCATCAAGTCCACCTCTTACAATAAATTTCGATATGATGCTTCAGCTCCATAACGTCATCGACATAGGTGATTTCAAACTCGATCCCCGTTCGCGGGTTCTTGATTCGGTCGGTGGTCAGCACTTCAAAAGAAGTGTCCTCCGAGATTAGAACCTGCTGAGAGGTTGCAATGAGACTATTCTGATATGTCTGTTCATCCGATCCAGTGATCATGTCCATCAGGCCTTCCAGAGTGTGAATTACAGTCCATTCCATAATTGGATTGTTCCGTTCATCAACTTCACCGGTATCTTCTTCTCGCAAGATTTCAAATGGTAGCATGTTTACCACCTCAACAATCGATACTTGTTAACAAAGGACATCATTGCCGCCGGATAACCGCTGATGGTCTCTGTGCTATTCTGGTCATAGTAGGTCTTGGACATTCTAGATACAGTCTCGGATTTCAACCCGATCTTGTCTGACATTTTGAAATCATATTTCAAGAGCTTTTTCACTCCAGCAATAATATCCGTAGGATACTCGATTTTCGTGATAAAAGCTTGATGATCACAGCTGGTGAAAAAACGAGCTTCAGCAAAAGTTAAAGTATTGCCTTCTATTTCAGAAACAACGTATAAGCCATCATTCCACCTACTCCCTGAGATTTGAATTGTATCTCCTTTTCCGATTCCTTCAACATTCTGATTAACGGTCAATGATTTATCCGTTTCGAATCGGAGCTCATGAAATCGTGCCTTACGATTTTGAAAGGGATTATTTGTGATTTGTCTTATAGCCGTTTCAATCCCGTCAAGATCTTCTTGCGCAACATCAGGATAGATTTTCTGCGCCTCTTCTAAAGAAATGATCATCTGCTGCACTCCTTCCGTAAGAAAAAGGAGACAGCTTACTCGCCGTCTCCCTCAAAGTGTTTAGCATATAATGTATTCAATTTTTCATTGCTAATGTTACCCGGAAACTCAATTTCGGCTTTCTTCAGTGCCGCCATTTTCTCGTCACGAGACAGTTCTGTTGGCGGCTCATTCCAGTCAGTATCTTTTTCCAACTCAGCGATTTTCGCTTTGAGCTCATCGTTTTCAGCTTTCAAAGCATTGTATTCCGCTACCGAGTAAGTTTTGCCGCCAGTTGCTTCCTCAACAATGTCGTACTGGTTTGATTCAGAATTTAGCTCAACAACATCGTAACCTTCAGATAAATAAAAGGCCTTGTCCGCTTCATCCACGGTCAAGACCCGATTTTCTTTTCTTACCTTCATTTCGATTTCCTCCTCTTAGGCATCAATGACAAAAGCCAAGCCTTCGTGTTTTGTTTCGAACAACAATACATCGTCATAAGATTGTTCGTAATACAAATAGTTTCCTGAACTAGCCGCAGAGGGCGCATCTAGTCCAACAAAACTGTATTTTTGCGGAGCCGCCATACAAGGAATATAGATCAGGAAGAAATGAATTTGTTTCGCAGTTGGATCAGCCACCGCACCAGTCGTGAAATCGTATAAAGTTTTCATACGATCAGATGGAATTGGTGGTTCGATCGTCACGTCATCAATTCGATTGATGATTCGATTGATTGACCCGTCTGATCTCTGAACTGGCACTGTACGAGCAAAGTCCTTCAAACCTTTGATAATCTTGTTCACGGTTGGTGTACAAAAAATCGTACGTCCCGCTGACGGTACGCCCTTCTCGTCCATTTCTGTCATCAATTTATCGAAAGTAGCTAAGAAATTGGTTTCATCTAAAGTCATCTGTTCGATACCTTGACCCGTGGCGATGGTATTTTTGCGAGTGAATAAGGTTGAAGTCATCTGCTTATCCATTTCGGGGATCTTTTCCTCGTCGTTATAGACTTTTGTAATGTTTGCAATAGAAGTTGCATAGTTAGTTTCATCAATATCTGAGGGATCCACTAGCGTATCCCAATAGCGCTCATTTTTCAATGTGTACTCTTCCCATTGATTTTCGTAGTTCGCACTTGGTGTGGTAATGGTTCGTCGTGTACGATCCTTACGACCATTTTTGATCAATAATTTAGGCAGCTTGATTGTTCTGGCTCCCGTAAATTTTAACTTCCCATTTGATGGTGAATTCCATAATTTTTGTGTATACAACAATCCATTTGCTGCATAACGTTGTTCTAAGCCTTGTTGGTAGGCTTCTGCATAATTAAGTGGCATTGTTATTCCTTCTTTCTATTATTTGTTTGTTGGTTGCGGGATATCTGACATAAAAGCATCGATCATTTGTTGAGTTGGATCTGGATCTGATTGCTGTCCGCTGCCAGGCTTAGGATTAATCCGTTGAAAGTTATTCATCGGATCCGGATCTTGTTGATTGCTTCCTGCAGGCGGTTCCTGATTTGGATCAGACACTTGAAAATAGTCGGGAATCTGAGTTTGTAAGTCTTTGATTCGATTATCCAAATCTGTGATAGACTTTCCATCCTCTGATAATTCCACATCCCCAAGTTTGAAACGCGCATACTCAATATCGGTTGCTCCGGCTTCACTTAATGCAGTGTTCACCAAATCATCAATAGTTCGCTGTGTCGCTTGTCCTTCTAGCTCTGAGACACGGCTCTCTGCTTGTTCTGCACGTTGGGTTAATTGTTGAATCTCTTCGCTATTAGTAGCTTGGTCGAGCTGCCCTTCTAATTCGGTCGCTCGATTCTCAGCAGTCGTCAATCGTGTTTGCATGCCCTGCACGACCCTACCATGATCAGCCATTACCGCGTCAATCTGTTCTTCGCTTAATCCAAGTGCTCTCAATTGTTCTCTATTCATTTTTCTTTCTCCCTTACGTTTTTTAACGGTGCAACGACACCGTGGGGTGGCCGATTTTACGGCAGACCTGCCGAATTAATTAGTTTACCGTCATAATTAGGACAAAATAAAAAGCCTCGGTTTTTACTGGCTTTATTTCTGTTGATTTTTAAATTACCGATTTATAAACAACTGTCGCCCCCATGCGCTCATACCAGCTCGTTGTCTCTAAAAGATTTGGCAGTGTGTGAGATATGATTGAAATCGTCAAATTATCATCTGGTCCAACAACGACATGTGCATGATTGCCATTCCAATAAGGTTTCAGTTCATTACTGATTATTTCTCCGTCCTTATTTCTAATCGGGTTCTGTTTCCATTGAGGACTATTTTCAGCTTCTATCGCTTTTTTGTAAGCAAAGCCTAATCCCTTATGGACTTGCAACGTTAGAATTACTTCGTTGAAATCTTTCACTTTGTTCACCTCCAATTTTGGGCACAAAAATAGCACCCAATCATTTTCATGACTAAGTGCTATTGTTTAATTGATTCAACTTTATTAAGAATTTCGCTAGGCATTACTCTTTTTGCAGGTTTTTGAAGGGTGATTGAAAGCCCACTTGAAGTTTTGACCCTGCCTTCGTCATTTCTATCAAAAGCCTCGACATAATTCACGATATATTTATAAATTTGACGATCAACTTCTGCATTTTCAGCAGTATCCGTCCACAGTAGAAAGTCCTCAATAATCTCAGGTTTCTCCTGCTGTAAATAAGGTAATAATGAGCCAAATGAGGCCACACCAATTTTTCCAAGCGTCTTTTTATCCGCCTCTCTTAAAGACGGCGTGATATATGATCTCATTGTTTTGCTGCTATTTTTCATTTATACCGTCTCCATTTCTATGATTTGAATGATTCCGTCAGACATTTTTTTTGACTCCGTTTTAAGGACTCTGAATTTAGTACCGGGCTTAATCAAAAATTCTTGCTCATTTTCAAATCGACTAAGTTCGCTAATGTAGCCGCCAATGTTTGAGCCTTTTCGGACGTATATCTTATAAAAGACTTCTGAATAGGTCCCCCCGAACTGCTTCGTTTGAGATTCTAATAAACTGGTACTCATGAATCCATCATCGAATACCTCAACATCACTGATTTTGGGAAGTTCATCAAACGAGCCCGCAATCCTTCGATACGTTACAAAATCTCTTTCAGGGATATATCCATTGAGAATATCAGGCAACCTTTTTGCATTTTCAATTTGTTGTCTCCGATAGGCCTCAGGCGTACCTCTATAAAGGGGATTATTAAAATAATCTTCTGAACTAGTACGTAATATCTCATTAAACTCTTTATAGGCCGTACGGGTGTAGTCCCTAATTAATGTTTTATCATCATCAGATAAAGACTTCAGCCACTGATTATGGGATTCTTGCAAACTGAAGAATTTTCTGACTTCTGTGGATTTATCAGTGGTAAATGCCTCACCATTATTATACAACATTTGACGCTCAAGTAGTTGAGATAATTCTTTCTCATACTTGTGATATAACAATTCTATTTCATCCTCTGAAAGACTTCCCCAATCCTCATTTTCAAATTTCTCCAACTCTTTTTCGAGAAATGAAATCCGATGGCCGATTCTTTCTGGAATCATATCATTGAGAGACATTGCTTTCGAACCTAGCCAGTCATTGTAATTCTTGTAGTCGATGACTTCGTGAGACTCATTATCGCGCCGCAATGACGGTTCATACCCTTCTATAACAGAGATAGAAACGCAACGGCAATTGACATCTTCCGAAGCGACTCCAAACATGTGCGGCTGCAAAGCTCGTCGGCCGTTAACCTCGAAATACTCGTCAATTTCTCGGACCTGTCCATCAAGTTCACGGTGATTATGGCGCGTCTTTCCGTCTAAGGTAGAAATCCATTCCTTTTTGACATACACACCTAGCTCTTTTGCATGATTCTGCGACTTCTGCCGGGCAACACCAGTCACGCGGCCTGCTTCTGTTCTAGCAATGTTCATCGCTCGTCGGTATTCAGCGCCACCGATATCAGAGATCTGTCGTGCCATTTTCTGAGTTGATAATCCCTTCCCAAAGCCCTGTATAAGCACCCTGTTAAGGTTTTTCTTCATCTTCCTCGCGTTACCCTTCAAACGGGTTGAGAGCTTACGAGAAGCGACTGGCGTATTGATAATGACACTTAACTGTTTGTCTGTCAGCATACCAAAGGCAAGCGGGATCTTTTCTGACATCTCGAACTCATAGAATAGTGAGTTATATGCCGTGTCACCGTTATAACGTAAAAAAGACCAGATAGAAGACTTCTGATCCTGTTCGACTATTCTGATTTTACGATCCATCTGATCCCGGATTGCTTCGAGACGTTCCTTCTGTAGCTTCTTTGGAAACTTATCGTTTTCGTCAATCTCTTTCTGCAGAGCAACGATTTCTTTTGAAATATCATCAGCCAAGCTCTTGTACATCTGATAAAGCTCTTTGCTGACATTTCGTTCAGAGGCTTGGAGAAGTTTCTCAATCTCACGTTGATAATTGTTCAAGGCTCTCACCTCTAAAAGGTTGCGATTTTCCAAGGATCAACACTTCGATCGGTACACCCTCATCAAAATATTTCAAAGCTTTTTCAAAGGTGTATCCCAAGCACATTGCTTGATGTGCATATCTCGTTACGTATTCTAGCGCATCAATGAAACTATTGGGGGAATGCGTAGCAAGTTCGACAGCAACTGCTTCGATTTTCGCTTCATTACTCGTCATTATCCTCGCCCTCTTTCGTCACGGGTTCCTTGTAGTCCTGCTCCTCTACTCGTTGCTTGATCTCATCATAATCGATTTCTAACAAGTCGCAGATGGCCTTCAACACGGTCTCATCATCAAGACGAGCTGCTGCATCCAGAAGCGTATCAAGTTCAATCTGTTTACGTTCTGCTTTGGTCTTCTCGCGTTCTTCGACTTCGGTTTCGTCGATCATCGTGTCCCGGGTAATCGTGATCTCGATATCAGATGTATCAAAAGATTTCCCATGACGCTCATTGATGTCTGCAACGATCAGCTCCAGCATCTGCTTGACCAACTTACGCAGCCTTACTTCCATTTTGTTGCATTTTAGATCTAGTAACGTATACCGCGACTGAATTACCACATTGGTCACATTGCCATCCCCGACCTGCGACGAATCAAAGCCCATTCCAAATTTATAGATACCCTCTTTGTCGACCTTCAGTTTTTCCTTACGAGCTTCAACAGGGATATTGACGGTGTGAACATCTAACCCGCCATTCTCACCTGTTCCAACAGCGCCTCGGCTCCGAAGATTATTAATCAGTGTTTCATAACTATCCCCGGAGAAGTTTTTGACAGCAAAAAATGGCTGATCAAAGTCCTGTAAGTTATTGGACAATGCACAGGCCATTAAATCGTAGTCATCTATTAACGGTTTGATTGGTTCAAGGTCCGTTGTTTTATATTTGTTGTTGTCAAGCCGCAGGAACGGAATAAAATCCGATTTACCTAAGGCTGCACCGATCGAACGACCAAAGGCTTCGCTGGTTTTGGGATCAATTCGGGTGTCGTGGTACAACGGATTGACTTGCACATTCGGATCCAGTTTGAAGGTCTTCATATAGTCGCCTTCACTGACGAAATACCAAACTTTCTCTTTGTCCCATAGCTCCGATCGTGTCACTCGAACAGTTTTGCCGTCTTTGTAGACATCCGTGTCATAATATCGGATGATCGCAATCAGCTTGTTGTCTGCATCGTAGATCTCGATCACTTTCAAGCTGTCAGCAACAGAAAAACTCAAGCGATCCTCGCCAAGTTTCGTATAAACGAACTCATAACCTTTCTGTGAAGCTCCTTCAACGGCTTCCTGAAGCATTAGCTGGAAGTCTTCATCGATATACTGATCAAGATAATCCTGCAATCCTTGCTGTTCTGTCGTGATCTCGATCGGATTGGATAGCAGATATTGCGCTTTCTGATCAATCAACTCCGTCAAATAAGGATGTGGGATTTTTATGTTGCTCCGACTGGTCTCCTCATGCATCTTGCCCTCATTGTCAACGTAGAACAGTCGAAACTTCAAAATATCGTGTTTGTACTTGTAGTAGCGGACACCCTGCCGCATTTTATCCTTATACGATGCTACTCGATCCGAGTTAACCGCCTGCTTGATTGCAGTTGCTAATGTTTTCGGATTATCTGATAGAAAATATTTTGGATCCAAGGCATTCACTCCTTTCAGTTTGGTATAATTTGCTTATAGAAAGCGAGGTGAGCATATTGAGATATGAAGAAGACGTAAAAATATACACTCAAGAAATTTGTCTTAACGGCCATCAAATTGATATTAGCTCAGAATCTAATGAGGATCCTAATCCTCCGATTTATTGCGAAACCTGTGGAGAAAAAACAATTCGTACTTGTCAAAATTGCCATGAAGTAATAGATGGTCGCCGACAGTATCCGGATGTTTACGGTATGGTTAGTGTTAGTATTCCGAGTTACTGTAGGAGTTGCGGAAAACCCTACCCTTGGACTGAAACCGTTCTTGCAAGTGCTACGGAATTAATCGCTCTTGATACAGGCTTGTCTTCTGAAGACAAGGATCTGATAAAATCCGCAATACCTGATTTAATAGTTGATACTCCTAAAACTCAGGTTGCTGCTGCAAAGTATCAAATAGTAATGAGCAAAGCTACAAAATTCGTGAAAGATGGCTTGTATAATCTACTCGTTGATGTAGCTTCCGAAACAGCTAAAAAGATTATCTTTCCAAGTTAAGCCCTTTATTTCAGGGCTTTTTTTAATATAGCCATCCGTTCTGCGCCTTCATGTATGGTTCCAACGCATAGCGCAAGGGGTCAATAATGTGGTTGTTCTCATCGATCGGAGTATTCAACCATTTCCCTTTTTTATCCTGCTGGTACACATATGTATTGAATTCTTCCAGCGTTTTCTCGCATAGAGGATGAATGAAAATTTTTAGCCCCTGCATAAAGGTGATCCCGTGCTCTATCGAGTCAGGACCTTTCTTCGCTCCTACAATTCGGGTGACTCCGCTATTCTTCAACTCCGCGATCATTTGCGGGCTCGCACTATCGGCTCGAATAACGGCTTTCATCAATTCTCGTTTTTCTATTTCTCGAACGATCTCCTTGATCAGCATTCCCTTTTTATACAGCTCATCGTAAATCCACAGCTCCCCGGCTTTCTCGTCATAGATTGCACTAGGCAACGTTGTTGGATCATTGGTAAATCCGAAATCCATGCCGTGTATGGTTAAGCCGATTTGCTTTTTCTTGACCTCTGGATCAAAGTCTCTGACCTCATAGCAGCCATCGAAGACTAGACCTTCAGCGATTCCCCAATCGCCGTCACAAACAACTCTGGCTCGCCGTGGATTGGTACGATATAGATCTGTATATCTCGATCTATCCTGCTCGTCTAACCACTCGTTATCCCGGAAAGTCGTTGTGTCACTGAAGACATCCTTTAGCTTAGTTTCCTCATCAAAAAAAGCCGCCTTCAACCAGTGATGCTCTGACCACGGGTTAAAAGTGACTGTGACTTGTTTATAATAATCCTCGGCTTCATATACCCCACGAATAGACTCGACAACAGTATCGAATTTCGCTTGGTTTTCGATTTGATACGCTTCTTCAAACCATGCCCAGCACAAAACACCGACATCGACTGTAATCGAAGTGATTTTCAATTCGTCGTCCAACCCACGAAAAAGTATTTTCTGTCCTGTAGCTTTGACGGTGATTTCCGGTAACGATTCATTGAACTTAAACAAGTGGAATACTTTAAGCTTATGCGCTGCCCACTTAAAGTCTGTGTAGGTGGATTGCTTATTCGTATTGGAGAAGCGCCGGATCACTAATAAGTTCGCCCAGGGATATTTTAGAATATCGTGGATGTAGCAAAGAGCTGCTGACTTCGATTTTTTACTACCGCGGGATCCTTTGACAGCTCGATAGAAGTTGCGACAATGGAAAAAACGATTATATCCTTTTCCCAAAGCCTCACGCATGGAAACTGTTGCCTCAGTCATCGTCATCCACCGGAACATCGTCCACAAAGGTCACTTTCATGTTCGCATTCACGTCTAACTTATCGTTGAACATTCCTAAATGGCGACCGAGCTGATCCAAAGCCTTCGCTTTGTCTGCGATCTTGACTTCTCGTTCAACGCTTTCACCGAACTCCGTCACTGATTTTTTAACCTTGATTCCTTGGATAACTGCTAGATCGTCATCGGAAGCAAAATCCGAAACCTCTCCAGACTCCGGATCCACCAAATCTGTAACTTTGACAAAGGCGATGCGCGCCAATTCCTGCAACACGCGATCTTGATTAATGCCCGTTCGTTTAGATCGTTCTGCCTTGGCTTTGTCTACATATGCGCGAATATGAGGTTTTTTCAGGTTTTCGTATCCAATCTCTGCTGCTGAATCTGTGCTATATCCTGCACGAATAGCGGCTTGCGTGGCATTCAAGTCAATCAAATACTCATCTGCAAACAGCTGCTGCTTGGGTGTTAATTTGGCCATCCTGCCACACTCCTTCCTTGAAAACACAAAAAAGGCACCCAAAACGGGTACCTCGAAATCTCGCTTCAATTTCACACTACCATTTTAACACATAAAACCTTCGTTTTTTTTCAAACTTTTTTTAACGTTATTGGAAGTCGATTGCGTCAATACCAAACAAAAGGACGGACATATCTTTAATGGCGGCTCTAGTATCTCGATATACAGTCCCTTGTTCAATATTGAAAAATTCACAGATTTCCTTCACTGACATAGTATTTTCGATTAAGTATCTTTTCCTAAGAATTTTGTATCGTCGCTGCTCCTCCACTGAGCCTCGTTTACAATGCCATTCATAGGACACCAGCATTTTATCAACATGATTCATCATTTTTAGGGTTTTCGCCCGATAGGTGCTAAGACTTTCTAGGGTTAACGATTCTAGACTAAACTCCGGATAATCCTCTGGGATACTCTGTTGTGTTGTTTCTTCGCAAAGATTTTTCAATTTGATATAGTTTTTTAGAAGCAGTTCTGTGTTTCTCAAATTACGCTTTTTTACTTCTTTTTTCTGTTTCATAGCTTTTTTCTCATACGCTGATATTGCTTCTTGAGCAGAAGCGGCTGCAATAATCTCAAGTTGATGCTTAGTAATTCCATTTGACTTCCCCAAAACTGCTCCCTCCGATACATTGTTTTTTGTTTCCTGAATGGTAGATGCGGTTATTTCAAATTAAGAAATTGTATGGCATTGATACTAATTTGATTAAACGTCTTTAATCTCATGTCATCGTCATAAGCCTTGTCATAGTATTCTCGCTTGCCTACAACATTTTCTGGTGGATTACAAATGATTTCCGGCTTAGGTAAATCAGGCATATTTACAAATACTTTAATCCCCCATCCGTAATTTATTGCCTTGTCCACATTGGCTAAAAAATCTTTTTTATTCATACATCATCCTCTTTTCTTTTTCGTGATAGTGGTCGTTACTAGAACTTTTTCCCACCGTGTTTATATGGTCGAGTCTGGTTATATGCATGTTTTGCTTGAATTACGGTTTGAAGATCAATTCCATATCTTTCACAGATATCCATAATCCGAATCACTACGTCGGCCAATTCAGCAGGCACACCTTCAAGTTTTCTATCATCGCCAGTTGTATAAATTTTATTGATCGGATAACCATTTCTTGATTCCTCCAAAGCCTCGGATAGCTCTGAGTGACATAGAGCAATTAGAGTCCCGAACTCTCTTTCTTCTTCCCACCAGCCATGTTCAATAGCATTTTTATGAACTGCTTTTTGCATAGACTTAATCGTTTTTTCCAAAATTAATATCCTCCTTTGTTTCTTCCGATAACTCACTTTTTGTAAGTCCCTTTTAATCTTCGAGTCTATTAGTAGTTATTGTGAACATTCTTCCTGATTCTCTTAATGCCCCACTGAAAGCTTCCACACCATCAAAACCTATATCTAATGCATCCTCGAAACCTTCATCATCTCCGTACAAAATACTGTCAATAATTAATGCAATATCTTCCGCACTAATCATTGCTTTCTCCATTTTTCCCATATTATTTCCTCCTTGATAGCCCCAACTACTGGAGCTTTTTCCTTCATACCTTCCTTTAAGCTACGATATCTCGCCTTTCAGCTTTTACCGCTTCAATCAAGCGATCCTGAGTCAGCTTTTTCCCTCGTAACCGATCAATCACTCGATCGTCGAATGTTCCTTTTGCTCGGATGATGTTCAAGATCGTTGCATGCTTCTGACCACTTCGCCAGATCCGTTTGTTGGCTTGTAGCCATTGCTCCAATGACCACGTTAATCCGTACCAAGTGACTCGGTGTCCGCCGTATTGTAAATTCAATCCGTGCCCTGCACTTGCGGGATGAGCGATCAATACTTCCAATTCTCCGCGATTCCATTTCTCACGATCTGATTTATTCTTTACTTTGCCATAGATGATCTTTTTCTTCTTCAGCATTTTCTCAATTAACAACTCATCATGCTTGAAGGCATAAAACACAAGCATTGGACTCTTATTCGCGTTGTCGATGATCTGCTCCAAAGCTTCAAGCTTCTTTTTGTGGATCGGTTGGATATCGCCATTCTCGTTATAGACTGCCCCGTTTGCCATCTGCAGAAGCTTCCCGCCTAACACAGCTGCATTCGCTGCCGTGATATCTCCTTCATCAAACTGTAAGAGCATTTCGTTTTTAAACTTGTCATACAACTTACGTTCATTGCCCTCTAAAGTGACGTTGAAGACGTTCTCGACTAGCTCCGGTAATTCTATCCAGTCTTCTGTTTTCAAGCTCATAGTGACGTCTGAGATACGTTCATGGATAAGCTCTTCATTTCCTCTTGGACAGTACCACGAAAAAACGCGTTTCCCGTTTGTTTTAGCCGGAAGAAAATATCTCGATCGGTACTGGTAGAAATTATTGCCGAGTCGTTTCCCTCCATCGATCATATAGATCAGCGTCCAAATATCTAATAAGCCATTTGGGGCTGGCGTCCCGGTAAGCTCAACAAAGCGCTTTGTTCGAGCGATAATTTTTCGCAAGTTCTGGGTTCTTTTGGCATCCGGATTTTTAAACATGGACGCCTCGTCGATCACCAGCATGTCAAAGAACCAGTTCATTACGCCGACTTCTTTCACAAGCCAGTCAAATGTCCCCACACTCAGAACATAGATGTCACCTTCTTGTTTCAATGCGGCCTTTCGTTGTTTCGGATTTCCAACTAGACTCACGACCTTCAATCGACGAGTCGCATCCCATTTCTCTACCTCATCGGACCATGTATCAGCTGCCACAAGTGGTGGTGCAATAATCAACACTTTCTTGACTTGGAACGTGTCTATCAAGTAATCAATCGCCATCAACACACTGATCGTTTTCCCCATACCCATATCGAGAAATAGCCCATAACGAGGATTTTTGACAACCATATTGGCGCTATAGCGTTGATAATTTCGCATGACTAGGTGTTCTCTAGTCTGGGTAGTCAAGAAGCCTCACCTCTGTTTTTTCTTTTTTTTGATAATGTCCTACTAGATACTCTTGCTCAAAATCATCAAGTCCTGTTTTTCCAGCGATAATAAACACATCGAAGCCAAGTTTGTTTAAACGGTCAACCTGCTTGAGCTGGGATGGTCTCGGATCTTTGCCCTGTTGTTTAACCTCTGCAAAAAAGGCCCAGCCGGGTAACGCGCAAAATCGGTCAGGCACTCCCACATCACTGTCAATTTTCCAGCAGACCCCCCTGTAGCTTTCTATCAATTTCTTGAGTTCGCTAGACGTCACTCCCTCTTTTCTTGTCTCAATCTGCATCAGATCAACCTTTCTGAATTAAATAACTACATATCAAACTTTATAACACTTTAATTGAAACCTAAATACCCTTGGGTTTAAGAGCTTATTAGCTATTTTGAAACCTAAAATGAATTTGGTTTCACACTAGGTTTCACTTAAAAACCTATTATTTCCATACCTTTAAGGTACGTTATTATTGAAATTGAAACTTTGAAACCACATTTTCCTATATAAATATACGCGCGCATGCATTTTACGAAATCCTCTTACGTATATAGAAAACTACACATTAATTAAATAGATTTAGGTTTCAGTTTCACCGAGAGAAAGAAGTGGCTCAACCACGCGGATAAGAGCTGAAACCTAACCCGAAACCTAGTATAAATTAGGTTTCACACCATTTATATGACAGGCTTTTTAACCATGAAACTGAAACCTAATATTTTTTCTTGATCTGCTAAAATGCATAATTCTCGGAATTGTCGTAGAATTCCACACAACTTAAACTAGCAATCTAGATTTTTGCTTTATTTGTATCTCGGTATTGTGTCAAATTCTCGTGCAATTCAAGCTTATAATTTCTTTGAGGCAACTTTTTTCTTATTAGCTGTCCCATTTTTTATTGCTGCCTCGATGGCTTTGCGCGTTTTCTTTTTTACTTTTGATCGTTTCTTCCTCATGCTTGCCCTCCTAATATTGTCGAACAAAATATTTTTGATATCCATGTACTCCAAAACGTTTTCCCGTAGAAGCTCGCTTCCAGCCGCCTATCTGTAACAGTGCACCAGTGATCTCCCGGCTATCTAATCTGGTCATCCGGTCAATCTCTTTCCCAAGGGCTTCCGTCCAAATTTCCGCCGTGCAAACTTCTTGTCTCACCGCTGCCCCCTCTTTAATCATTTCTTTTATATCTTCATCTTTCCGATGTCTGAAATTCAATGACCTTTCTGCTGGAGACATATTCTCCCATTCTTCACATAACGGGTATTCCAAGTATTCCCGAATTATAGGAACAATCGGGCTTTCTTCTGTGTATTGCGCTTGAACCTGCTCAGCGGTCGAATCCAGTTCCTCAGGAAGATAAATTGAAAAACCTTCCTCATAGAGCGTCTTTGCTTCTGCCCAAATTTGATCGATCATCGCGTCTGTCAGATGTTTCCAGCTTTTCATTTTCTGTGCTTCCTTGTCACAGCCAATCGGGTAATACCGTCTATTCCCTGTTGTATCCTTTAAAAAGTTCAAATCGTTGGACGATCCCCAGAACGTGCAGGCTCGCTCATAGGTAGCTGTCCGTTTGCCGTAGCTTAATCTAAAACGATCTTCTCTCTTCGATAGAAAGTGCTTAATTGTTTCATTGTCGGATTTCTTCATCGCTGACATCTCCGGCAACTCAATGAGCCAGCTCCCAATCAACGCCTCATAGGCATCCTTGTTGTCCACTCGTTGCAGACTGTCATTTCCCCAACCTTTTGCGAGCTTATCGATAAAATACGATTTTCCTAGCCCTTGGCCGCCGACAAACACAATAGCAGTATCATACTTGATCCCTGGGTGATAAATACGGGCAACACTTGCCACAAAATGAATTTTCGAAACTGTTCTCGTGTACTCGGTATCATCTGCACCAAAGAACTTCTGAAAAATCTGTTCTATGCGTTTCTTGCCATCCCATTCCAAAGAATCAAGATACTCCTTCACAGGATGGAAACTATTCTCTAAAGCAATCTCATTCAACGCGTTCATAATTTTATTCGGACCAACCACGCCGTAATACTGCTCAAGATAGATCTGCAGGCTTCCGTCATCACTATCTAGCCAGTCGCTTCCAGATCTAGCCCATGGTAGCTTTCCCCGAATAATCATACGCCGCGAAAATTCATCAATCGCAACCTTCCCTTTTAAGTTGGGATCATTGCTAAGAATAATTTTGACGTTTATACCTGTTGACTCAATCTGTCCTCGGTCATCTCTAGATAATTGTGCGAGCCACTTTTTCGCTTGCTTGGCACTCGTATTGGACTCTTCCCAATCGTCGTCATCGTCTATCCAATCATCATCCTGTTCATCAAATTCCTCGTCCTGTTTTGAATCATCGAACACATCAAATGGTAATTCAGAAAGATCCACAAGTTCTGAGTTTGTCTGTTCGTCGTCATGGATGAAACTCATCATCTCTTTATAAGAAGGTCGCTTCGTTGCTGGGACTTCTGGCGCTACATCAAAATCCAAGTCACCAAACAGATGCAACCGTAAAAAATCAAACGCATTCGTTAGTTGTCCACTAGTAGGGCTAGTGCCGTGGTGGCTGTAGGCAAATAGTCCGTCTTGGTAAAGAATCAAACCACCTGCAGTGGATCCATCCAAGTAGGTATAACGATCCTCTTTGAAAAATTCGTATTGATCAGGTAGCCATTTCTCTATGACATCCTCAATCCGATATGCTCGGTTGAAGGCGCCGATATACCCGCGTTTCTCTAACGGATCTCCCTGCTTCTTGGCTAAGTGCTTAACATTGGCCATCTCATCGGCAGCATGTGGCCAAGCATATACATCTTTCCAATCGTCATATCGATCAAGCTGTTCCTCAGGATCCAAATAGTCGCCATCTTCCACATGGAAAACAAATTCTCCATCCTTCGCAACGGATCCCCAAAACATCAGTCGAGATGGTTGATAAGTTGTTTTGTCCATCGCTTCGATATTGATATCTGCCGCAATGCGTCGAGCGATCGGCTCGTACTGTTCAAGTTTTACATTTTTCAGTAATGGGACGATAACCCGAAGTCGCGGCGCATCTGCACGATGCTTGTGTGTCGAATACACTGCATAGGTATAACCGTGTAATGCTTGCTTGATGTCATCCAACACATCTGCATCGCCGTTATCCAAATCAAGGGTTAACATCGATCGCCAGCTTACATTGTTTGCTAGTCGACGACCCTGAGCCAAAGAACCTCCAACGAAGCCGCCGACATCTTTTACTTTCCCTTGTTGGGCTTTCGACATCTTCACGAATTCTTTATATAGCTCTTGCGTCCGTGTCGGTGTCGCTAGTTTCTTGGCAAGATCGGACCAGCCTATTTCCACATTTTTCCAACGCTTTGCTTGCGCCGACGGTGCTGTGGCGATTGTCAGTTTTCGATCATTGTCTAGTCCGACAATAATTTCTTTTTGGCTACTCGATAGGGCCATTACAATGCCACCTTTCTAATCTTTCATATAAAATGGACTGATAAAACCTGCGGCATCTAGTACAAGATCATCATCGGCCCACTTCACTGGTCTTCTTAATATATTGTTCAACTCTTCTAAGTCAGCTCCTTCACGTGCCTCAGTAATCACCTCATCATGTACATGACCAACGACTTGAAACGGACAATCGGTTGTCTCGATGTAACGGATCGCATCCATGAGGATATCACGAGCGACCGCTTGGACAATGTTCTCGAAAAGCTTTCCACCGTATGTCTGTTCAGTTCGCCAATGCCCAGCAACAAGTGTTTTAAAATAGATCACATCGCGTTCGAAAGGTTGAAATTTCTGGTTTCCTTTCGGCTTAACAAGTTTTGTTTTTAGATATACTTCTGGATAAGCAAGCTCGCGCCCACTTGGCAATCCAATAAACAGAGTTCCTCTTCGGATCTCGAAATAGATTCCTTTTACGATATCCACTCGTACCCTCTTCTTATAGGCTCTTATTGCGGCGTTCTCTAGTGTGCGCCACATGGTCGGGATTTCCGGACTCGCTTCGCGCCAGAGCCGTTTGAGACGGTCATAATTGTCCTCAATCATCAGATCCTCCAAGGAAGCCCAATCAATCGGATCATCTGGATCCAACTTGTTTTTCTCCGCATATGCTCGTTTTGCATCATCGGACAGATCTGGTCGAACTTTACCGCCGAAGTCCATTTGTGCCATCGCCCCAGCACCGCCACCGTATCCGAGCGCCAGCTCTGCGACCTTGCCTTGTTGGCGAAGCGGGCTATCTTTCGTGATCTCTTCAACGGGTACATTGAACATCATCGAAGCGGAAGATTCGTAGATTTTCCCGGTTGTCTTGAATACATTCAGCCGCCATTCAACACCCGCGATCCAAGCGCTGACACGAGCTTCTATACTATTTAAATCGGACACATACAGGAGTTTCCCTTTTGGAGCAACAATGGCAGTTCGAGTTAATGCGGAGATCGTTTCCGGAACACTGTCAACAATCATCTCCAAGAAGTCAAAATCTTGGTGCTGGACTAAGTAAACCAATTCCTTCAATTCTTCCATCGAGTAGTGCATCCGAGGAAGGTTCTGTAACTGGATCCCTCGACCTGCCCAACGTCCCGTATGACTACCATAATATTGGAATAATCCTCTTGCCCGTCGTCTAGGATTATTAGTTGTGTAGTGAAGCATTCGCTCATATTTTGATATGGAAGACTTTGAGAGAAACTGTCGGTTTTGCAGGACTTCATCTTCAAGCACCAGCCCTTTCGCTTGAAAATGATTTCGGTGGCTTTCGATCGTTGCCGCCTGAAGGTTGGGCAATTCTATGCCACGATCTCGGAACCATTCTAAAAGTTGAGGGACACTGTTTGGGTTTGCTAACTGTGTAATTTGTTTCTGCCGTTGCATGACCCGTAATTTGAAATGATCATAGAATTCAATGACACCCTCAACATATCGCCGATTGATCATCGCCCCACGTCGATTAATTTTCAGATCAATCCACCAGTTGGACATGTCTTCCCAATCAATTCCATATCTCGAAACCATGAACTCACGAGCTGCTCGTTCTGTTGTCACGTCCTGCCGACAGTAAAGCTTGTATTCTAACCACTTACCTGGATCATGATGAGGGTAATTTCGTGTTCTCCCTCCATTAATTTTCGTGGGCTTACAAGGCATAGAGAAATACTTAATCAAGTTCTTACCTTTTGCATCCTTTTGATCTCCGTGACCGTTGATGGCCTTTCCTAATTGATCTAGCGATAGCGGATAGCCAAGGTATGCAGCAATGATCATCGTGTCAATCCATTGATTTACTGGAAGTTGCTTTCCGATATGCTTGGATAAGCAGTACAACTCGAAAGCAGCATTCTGTGCTGACTTAATGTAATCAGGATCCATTAATGCATGTAACACTTGGCTTGGAATTTCATCACCTTGGGCTAGATCGATCGTTTTAACTGTTCTGTCATCAACTGCATAACAGAAAATCAGAACTTCGAAAGATGGATCGTCTACATATTCATACAAGCCGCAGGACTTCAAATCTGTTTCTGAATAAGTTTCAATGTCAATCGAGAGAACTCGTTTGCCTCTGTATGGATTTTCTACTCGCAACATGATGCATCAATCCCAGTCATCGTCATCATCTTCCCAGGTATCATCACTTGAAGGAGTTTCATCAGAATTATCGTCATCCCAGTCTGGCTCTACTTTCTTTCGAAGATCCTCTCCATAGAGACCTTTGGGATTTTCTTTTGCATCTCCTAAGAATTCTTTTGCATTAGGAAGCTTGTACTGTTCCACAATTTCTTTCATTCGTTTTGTAAACTGATCAAACTCAGCTTTTAGTTGTTCCAAATTTTTCGCTTCACTAAATATTGGAAGTTCGTTCTCACAGATTTTAATCGCTCCTGCAAGATTAGATGCATACGCGGTTTTAGTCCGCGCTACTTTCTGACCATCTTTTGTCTCAAATATAGTTGTTCGTACTTCAATATTCCGAACATCTCTCGCGGCGATCTCTAAATTGTCATTGATCTTGATTCTTAAACGATCTTTTGCCATACACTCACATCCTTTCATTTGAATAGGACGGGCTACTTGCCCGCCCTTGCTCAGAACTCCTTAAAATGGCAGATCATCGTCATCTATATCAATGCTTCGTCCCCTGCGACTTCTTCCACGGTTACGATCGGGGCCAAAATCATCGTTTTCGAAGTCCTCATCAAAATCGTCATCACGTTGGCGTCGGTTGTTTTTAGTCTTCTTGCTGCGACGATCTGTTTCATAATCATCAAAGTCTTCGGATCCATCATCACCAAAATCTTCATCATTTCGCTTGCGTTTTCCGCCCCCGCGACGGCTGCCTCCAAAGTCATCGAATTCTCCACCTAGATCGTCATCATCTTCATAGTCTGCATCAAACTCATCGAACAGATCCGAGCTAAATGTTGATCCTAAAGGTTCGCCATCGGCTACTTTTTGAATTCCTAACAATCCAAAGCCGATACCCTGGTTTCCTTGGCTGTTATAAGCGAATAGCTCAACAAATACATTGGCATAGCATCCGCTGTATACTTTACTTTCGTCTGTGATTTCACGTCGGCGATTATCAACGATCTGCGGAGGATAATTTTCTCCAGCCTTAGCGTTGATATACCACATGCCTTCATATCCATCTAAAATGGTATCTTCGTCATCCCCAACAAACTTGTCATCCCCATCGCGAACTCCCCTATCGAACTTCTTAGGGTTGATACGTCCGAGTTTAGCTTTTCCTTCTTCTGTCGCCGCCTTGATTGCTTTGCTTAACATTCCCATATTCTTTTTGTCGCGTTTGTCGATCAATAGGGCAGTGGAGAATTTTGGTTCCGCCTTCTGATCATTCGCTGGTGCCACTGGTCTCCAAATATTTGCATAACTTAAACGTACATTTCTCAATTGAATTCTTGTTCCCATCTAATTACTTCCTCTCTTTATTCATTGGATAAATCATCAAACGCTTGTGAAGCATCGAATGACTTCCACTCTGGACGTTTGTCTGATTCTTTTGCTAGTTTCGGTTGCCCCTCAGCTTGTGTTAAATACGGTCCTACTAGGTCGCTGAAGGCTTCCAAGCCAAGTGTCTTTTCTAGATCGCCGATCCCTTTCATTTGAGGAGGTTTGTAGATATCTTCCTCAGGGTACCCTTCGAACTGAAGGTCAATGGCTAGTGCCTCTGGGTCTCGTACTGTTCGTTTACCAGACCTGCCTTGAACGACTTTGTAACCATCTATGTGGACTCCCTCAATAGCAAGCTTTAATGCATACTTCTCTACTTTATCGATCCATTGCTTAACCTCAGATCCTTTGTTTACGATTTCCGCCACTTCTGACGGACTTAGCCATTCCTCAGGAGTAAAGTCCACGCCTGCGAGTAATGTTTCTGCTCTTTTCTTGCAGACATCTTTAATCGGACACCATTGGCACCAAGACCCTGCTGATAGTTCGCCTTGACCGCAATAGGCTTTATTAGCAGCCGGCCGCAAAACAGTCTTGCCCCAGCGCAACAGATCAGTGGAACGGATCGTTGTCGAGGAACGATCATGCAGCCGCGGTTGTACAATCGTAAATGTAATGTCTTGCACAAAATCCAGATACTTCTTGAAGGATTTCATCGCCCCAAGTCCGTAGGCTTTGATTTGCGGGTTGTCTAATGCCGAGACTGGTTTGCCTTTCCCGTACTTCAGATCTGTAATGAACATCTTGCTTCCGCCAATAATCACCACGTCACTTGTCCCAAAGCCCTCAGGAATGTAATCGCTCGTATCAACGCGGGCTTCAAAGAAAATTAACGGTTCTTTGACTCCGATACTCTTCAAATACTTACGTTGCGAAGGTCTCATCGCCTCGAAAGCATTGATAGCCTCGGCGTATTGCTCATGAACGACGTTTTCGAACTCTCGAACATAATCAGCCATTGCCTTGTTGTAAAGCGGACGCTTAAGTAATTTGTCGTACTCAAGTTCGTCAGTAGTGTCGAAGCCCTCATATTCAAATCGCAGATTCATTTCCGCTAAAGCATGAGCAACTGTCCCCTCCTCTGCTTCAGCGGATCCCGAATCTTGAAAAGCTTGTGTTAAACGAACACTTCGCGGACAGTGGATCCACCGATCTGCATCACTTGCTGAGAGTAAGGCGTGTTCGCTCGGCATATTACTCGCCTGTCACTTTCGCAACGGCTTTTTCGTAGTTCTTCCATCTCTCTTTTAGTTCGGCATCGATCGCGGCACGTCCTTCGACATCATCCTCAAATTGTCCGATGCTAGCAATATTTGTTTTACTGTGCTTCTTCATTAGCTTCTTGGCGCGATCTACATTTTTATCACCAAACAGTTTTACCACTTGTTTGAAGGTTGGAAAATCGATCACTTTCACGTCAGATGTCGTCCAGTTATCATCTTCAAAATCGTCATCCTCGTCTTCAAAACCATCTTCTTTGTCATCGTTTTTTCCCGAAAGTTGTGCCTGTTCCCAAGCTTGATATTCTTTCTTCGTCACGTTTTTTCCACGATCTTCTGGTGCAGGTAACTCTTCGCCTTTTTTAATTGCTACCATCGTGCCATCAACCAGCTGGATCCATCGGTTTTGAGTAGCGATTTCTGGTTCATCGTCATCTACGGCGGTCTTCTCCGCTTCCGGCTTTTCCTTAGTTGGTGCCTTTTCTTTTTGAGCCTTATCCATGATGAGCGACTTTACTGGTCCGATCCCTACCGCCAACTCTGCGGCAGCTGCATATACTTCTTCCATTGATTCTCCACTAAGTGTTACGCTAAATTTCTTCATATTCCTTTTCCTCCTAATTGGTGCTACAATGTAGCTATAAATTTATTGATTTATGTTATGGCTTATCTCGGGTGCGACCGAGGTAGGCTCTTGTTTTTCTCTTAATAAGATAGCTTCATGCACCAGTTCATTCCAGGTCCACTTAACTTCCAATCCATCGGCAAACCGTATAACAGGAGATTGACTCCAAGTAGTTAATAACTCGAATTCCTCGCCGTTGTCCAAAGTTCCTTTACCTACATAAATTGTTGGTGTGATGGTTCTAACTTCTTCCCCATTTTCGTTTATTGAAACACAATCTTTTGTTTTGATCTCAGGCATTATTATCACTTCCTTTCAAATCTAATATGTTTGTTTACACTCGACGATTTCTGCTTCGCCTTTCTTGATCGCTTCGATGATTTTGTTTTCTTCAACTCGTCCGCCTTTTAGGGTCCAGTAGCCATACTGACCGATGCGACTATTATCCAGTATTTCTTCCACTCGCTCTAAGTCATCCTTAAACTCTTCATCACGTCATCACGCCAAACTGCTACACGACCATTCACAGATAATTTACCGCCGTCCTTATAGTGAATTTTGATGCGATACCTATTTATTCTCTTACCCATTGACTAGCCCTCTCCCGCCACTTCAACAAGTTCAACTCTTTCACGAGCTAAGTCGTCATACAACTTCGACAGTTCATTTGCATATTCTCGCGCTTCAACAAGTTTCCAATGTAGTTTTTTACCTTCTTGATAGTAGTCCTTATACATTTTGCTTTTTTCCAAGTCCTGGACCACCAAACGTGCCTTAACCAAAGCTTCGTAGCTGAGTTTCAGGATTAATTGTTCCCGTCGGTAATTCGTTAAGGTTTCAGAATCATCCGAAAATACGCTTGAGTTAACTGATAGATTTACAACGATCTTTTTGCCATCAACAATTTTGTATAGCCTTTGGTTTGCACCTTGAAAATACTCACCTTCGCTTGTGTTGTAATAGATAACAACTCCCGTATTGGTCATTTTCCACACTTCGATATTATTATCGAAGAAATATTCTTGAACTGGTTCCACTATGATCGATCCTTTCTCTGAAAAATATTTGCTATGGCAACAATTCCCAACAAAGCAAAACCTGTAACCCATGCCTTGAAAAGAAATGCTGTAACCATTGCACCTGTTAAAATTGCCTTTTTCGTTTTCCGGTTTGCTCTTTTTTGCGCGACGTCTCTTGGTAAGAAAAACTCAAAATCTTGTCTCATGTTTCCCTCCTCAGGTACTTCCAAAGCTCATTATCAATAAACTCAATCAGTCCTTGTGACTTGAATAGCCAGCGATCACTTTGAGAATATGGATAATAAACCCATCCGCCATTTTCTACATCAAGCTTTTTGATTAATGAAGGATTATTTAAAATGTTGTCTTTAAGCCAAGTTGATGATCGATTTGCTCTCGCTGAAAAATCTTTCATTGTAAAAGTTTGACCGGCAAATTCTTTATCTTCTAATTCCTTTAGCCGGACCCTCTCGACAAGAATTAAATTATCAGGAATATCAATAGTCACTTTGGCTTCGATTTGTTGAGTTGCCATTTCCTCCCTCTCCTATCTAATTCGAAAATCCGAAATAATTTTTAAAACTAATTTGTTAGCTGCAGTTGAATTTTTTAATTTCCCTGTCAAATAGCTGGTTACGTCCTGCTTTGTCATTCCGTAATACACTGCAATATCAACGATTGTTGTTCCTGATTCTTCGATAAACTTTAAAACCTTCTCACGACCATTTGTTGATTCTGGCATGTTTCCACCTCTATTCATTTACAGTTTAGTAAGATAAATAGTAAGAAATCTAGTTTAACTATTGACATTTTTATAGAAAACTATAAAATGAAATCATAGTTAAATAAGCTTGGTTAAACCTATTAAATTGACGTTCTAAGTTTGGCGACCTCGAATTGTTTATTTTAATTAGGTGTCTTTCCTTTTGCTTTTTTCTTACTATTTATCTTACGAGGTCTATATTATAGCAAACTATAAATTCAGTCAAGTGTTTTCTATAGTTTTCTGTAATTTAGTTCTTCGACGAAAGGAATCGTTGATATGACAGTCTTTGAAAGAATTAAAAAATTGGCTGACGGACAAGGCATAAGTGTTTCAAAAGTAGCTACTGATCTTGGGTTTAGCGAAAATCTTTTTTATCAATGGAAAAAAGCGAGCCCAAAATCTGACAGATTAGAAAAAGTTGCAGACTACTTTGATGTTTCCGTAGACTATCTACTGGGAAGAACCGATGACCCTCATTTCACTCCTAGCCACATTGAAGACGAAGATGATTATGAAAAAGAGCTTATTATGATGTTCAGGAAAGGTGAAAAAGAAGTTGCTCCTGAGAAACGTGATCTTTATAGAAAACAAACTAAGGATCTTATGAGTTTTATTTCAAAAACCATGCAAGAATTAGACGATGAGGAAAATGAGTAGCTCGGGAGTGTAAATGTTGGAAGATTTAAAAGGCAATCGCTTGTCACTTATTAATTTATTAGTTAATCAGTTTTTGTTGAAAGAAAATATTGAACCTGAAGAATATACTTTCTCTGATTTTATATCTTCTTATATTAAAGAAAACAAAATCAAGATAATCTCGGAAATTCCAATAATTGATGAGGAGTTTTTTCTTGGGGTTACTGTTAGGAGTAAAAAAAGTATTTGCATTTTTCTAAATCCTGATGTTTTTAAAAGACGTTTTAACTTTAGTACTTGTCACGAGATAATTCATTGTATCTTCGATATGAATATGAAAAAAAAGACACAAAAGTTTTTCAACGTTGACAATAATCCTTCTTTCTATAACGAAGAAGAGTGGATTCTAGAGAAATTAGCTAATGGTGGAGCAGGTGTAATAATGCTGCCTGACATTAAGTTAGTAAAATATATGAGAAGCAATAAATCATTTCGCTTGATTTCAGACGAATGTCATATCAGTCAGCAAGCTCTGTATAATCGATTTATCGATTTTGGCATTTACAGTTGCGGAATGAGTGAAATAACAGCTGTACGAGCCACTAAAAATTTTCAATATCTTGGTGATCGAACATTATTTAGGATGTATCTTACAGGCGTTCATTCTACACGAGAGAAACAAATTATTTATGATTACGAAAACTCAATTTAAGTAGCTCGTGCTGCAACACGGAACCTTCTCTTCTTCTGAGCGTTTACAAATTAGTATATAAAAGAAATGAGGAATAGTTAAAATGAAAAAAATTTGTTTAGTGGTTTTACCTTTATTATTACTTACTGCATGTTCCGGTAACAAAGAACAAGCGAAAAATTCAAGTAGTTCATCTACCACAGTAAGTTCTATTGAAAAGGCATCTAATAGCAAAGAAAAACAAAATAGTAGTTCTACAGCTAGTAGCTCAAGTGACAATAATGTTAATATTGATAAGTTTCAAGAATACCTTTCGACAAATCCTAAAGATTTTGAAAGCTTTGTGGATCAATACTACTCAATTACCCCTACTACTGACCAATCAAAAGTATTTTCTAAATTGATAAAAGGAAAAACTTTCACCTTCACTGGTACTGTAATTGAACCTATGGGTCAACGAATTGCCGTTATTGCTGATAATAAATTTTCTAATCAGTCTTGGACTGATTCAGTCTCTACTAGTCCGTCAGCATCATACGTAATCTTTGTAAAAGATTTAAATAATACAAATGAATTTAATATCGGTGATAAAGTAACATTCACTGGAATTATGAGTTCAGCTGGCGCAAACTTTGATTCTATGCACACTCAATGGGATATGACAAACGGTAAAATGCAAAAATTGCAATAAAGATTAGCCTTCGGGCTTTTCTTTTTACACAATTTCAGAACATACTGTCCACGGAAAGGGCTGATATCAGGGTGGCAAGATTTGTAAAACGTGGGAAAACATGGCAATACGAAATTTCTTATAAAGACGATGATGGGAAATATAAAAAGCTTCGAAAAAGTGGTTTCTCAAAAAAAGGAGAGGCTATAGCAGAAGCTGGGGAAATAGAATCAAAACTTGCTAAAGGTCTAAAAGTAACAAGTAAAGATGTTCTTCTTTCTGATCATTTCGAACAATGGATGAATGTCTATAAAAAAGGGAAAGTTTCAGATGTCACATTCAGGAAATATAAAAATACTTTGATGAATATAAAAAAGTATTTTCCAGATGATACTATTAAAAAAATCTCTAGAACGTATTACCAAGAAATCATAAATGAATTTTCTAAGGAACATGCTGATGCCACCGTTGAACGTTTTAACACTCAAATAAAGGCAAGTCTAAGAAATATCGTAGATGAAGGTATTATCCCTTTTGACTTTACAAAAGGAGCTGTCATCAAAGGAGAGGCTCCAAGCTTGAGCGAACAAGATAAATTTTTGAACTTCACAGAATTTGAAGCATTAGTCAATTTGGCAAAAGAAAGATTAGATGCTCACTTTGCTTCTAGATTTATGATTGTTGTTGCTGCGGCAACTGGATTGAGATTCGGCGAATTACTTGGATTGACTTGGGATCGTGTGGATTTAAAACGTGGAAAAATATTCGTGGATCGCGCGTGGGATTACACGGAGACTCATGGCTTTGTACCACCAAAAAATGAGCAGTCTATTCGAAAAGTACCCTTAGATAGAGAAACAAATGAGATTATGAAGACTTTCAAAAAGGAACAAAAAGAACTATTCAAAAAAATGAAAATCAAACCTAAATATGACTTTGTTTTCTACAACGCAAAAGAAGGATTGATTTCAAACAATGCTGCTAACAAAAAACTAAAAGAACTCCTAAGACAACTGAAAATTGATACTCCCCTCACTATGCACGGATTAAGGCACACGCACGCCTCTGTTTTAATATTTAAAGGGGTTAACATTATGGCAGTGTCAAAACACCTAGGACACAAAAATTTAGCTGTCACAATGGAAGTTTACAGTCATGCAGTGAAAGAACTAGAAGAAAGAGAAGATGACCACATTAAATCAATTTTCGATGAAATATATGAAAGTCAAAAGTGATTTGGCACACGTTTGGCACAAAAGAAAAGACAAACCTTGATATAATAAGGTTTGTCTTTTAGTTTAAATGCCAGCTGCAGGATTCGAACCTGTGACCTACGCGTTACGAGTGCGTTGCTCTACCAACTGAGCTAAGCTGGCATTTCGTACAAGAGAAATTATAAAAAACTTCTGCGAAAAAGTAAAGTAAGATTCTTCTCAAAAAGCGATTACATGAAAAAAACTTGAAAACATGCTAAAATTAGGTATGTGATAAAAGGAGGCGTTCGAAATAGATGGCTACATTTGGTAAAATAGAGGCACACGTTGATCCTTCCGAAGCTGGGAAAAAGTTTCCCGTAAAGACACACGTCATGTTCACTATTCGCGGTCAATCTCAAACTGGGGTGGTCGCTAAACAATTGAAAAACGCAGCAGTCATTGAAATCGATGAGAAGCAAGACAATGAAGACTTAATTACTCATTCCAATGGCGTTGTCGTCGTCAATTATAAACAAATGAAAAAGATTTAGATCCTCAATCGCAACAGGCAGTACGGAGACTTCCGTGCTGCTTTTTTTATCTAGTCTTCACATTCATACAGCAAAAAATAAAAAACGCGAAAGCAGGAAATTCCTGCCTTCGCGTTTGTACTTATTTTGTTCCGAATAAACGGTCACCTGCGTCTCCTAGACCAGGAACGATATAGCCTTGATCGTTCAATTGATCGTCTAACGCTGCGGTGTATATGTCAACATCTGGGTGTGCTTCCTGTAATGCTTTAACGCCTTCAGGTGCAGCCACTAAACAAACAAATTTCATGTTTGAAGCCCCACGTTTTTTCAATGAGTCAATCGCCATGATTGCTGATCCACCTGTCGCTAACATTGGGTCAACGATAAATAATTGACGACTATCGATATCTTCTGGCATTTTGAAGAAGTATTCATGTGGTTCCAACGTTTCTTCGTCACGGAACATGCCAATATGCCCAACTTTTGCAGCAGGAATCAATTCTAAGATACCATCTACCATGCCGATACCCGCACGTAGAATCGGTACGATCGCAACTTTTTTACCAGATAAAGTTTTTTGAGTAGACAACGTGATCGGTGTTTCGATCTCGATATCTTCTAATGGCATATCCCGTGAAACTTCATACGCCATCAACATCGCGATTTCATTTACTACTTCACGAAACACTTTCGTTCCACAGTTTTTATCACGAATAATCGTTAACTTGTGTTGGATCAATGGATGATCAATTACTTGAAACTTGCCCATAATAAATTGCTCCTTATTCATTTTAATAGAATCATTTTTCATGCCTTCTATCATGTCTCTAAGGTATAGATAGAATTAAATCTACTAGCTAGAGAACCTGATATCCTGCACTCTGCATTTCTCCTAATTATAAGACAACTGCTATAAGAAAACTAGTCTAATGTGCATGAATCGGATGAGAATCTGTTAATTCTAAAACGGCTTTGCGAATCTCTGATAGTTTTTCCTCGTCCCCTTTTGAACGCAGGGTTTCAATGATTAATTCAGCGACCTGCTTTGCATCCTTTTCTTCAAAACCACGACTAGTAATCGCTGGTGTCCCAATTCTGATCCCACTCGTTTCTTTGAAGCTTTTTGATTCAAATGGAATAGAATTCTTATTTACGGTGATGTGCACACTATCCAACAATTCTTCCGCTTCGCGTCCAGTAACATCAAAACCTGTAACTTCAAGCAGTAACAAATGGTTGTCGCTCGCTCCAGAAATCACCCGTGTTTCAGGTGATTGGTTAAAGACTTTGACCATTGCTTGGGCATTTTTTAGAACCTGTTCACTATATTCTTTAAACTCTGGTGCTAGCGCTTCTTTAAAGGCAACAGCTTTTCCTGCGATTACATGTTCTAATGGGCCGCCTTGCAATCCAGGGAACACTGCGCTATTAATTTTTTTCGCTAAATCCGCATCATTTGTTAAGATCAATCCGCCACGAGGCCCACGTAAAGTTTTATGAGTTGTTGACGTTACTACATCTGCATAAGGTACTGGGTTGGGATGTAGACCTGTTGCGACTAATCCAGCAATGTGTGCCATATCAACCATTAATTTCGCATCCACTTCATCAGCGATTTCTCTGAAGCGCGCAAAGTCGATGGTACGGCTATACGCACTCGCACCTGCTACGATTAATTTAGGTTGATGTTTCCGTGCCAAAATACGAACAACTTCATAGTCGATCGTTTCTGTATGAGGATCCACGCCATAGCTGACAAAATTATAGAGCTTTCCACTGACATTCACAGGTGAACCATGTGTCAAATGTCCTCCAGCGGATAAATCCATTCCTAAAACGGTATCTCCCGGTTGGATCAATGAGAAATATGCTGCTTGGTTGGCTTGAGAGCCTGAATGAGCCTGTACATTTGCAAATTTTGCATCAAATAATTCCTTCGCACGATCAATTGCCAAATTTTCAACAACATCGACAAATTCACAACCGCCATAGTAACGGCGACCAGGATAGCCTTCCGCATATTTATTTGTTAAGACGCTCCCCTGTGCCATTTGTACCGCTTCTGACACGATATTCTCTGAAGCAATCAGCTCAATATTTTGTTCTTGACGCTCCGCTTCATTTTCAATTGCTCCCCATAGTTCGGGATCTAGTGCTTTGTAATCCATCCCAACGCCACCTTTCAATTTTCTGATTTAAGTATACGAAAGTTTCAACAGATAATCGAATCTTTTGTTTACTTTTCGCTAAAATAATTTTGAGCTGCCGCTTTCTTCAAACGATTCATATAGGCCAATCCTAAGTGATCTTCAGGAAAAACCTCAGCAAAGATAACATCGGACTTTTTAGCCTCATCCAAGGCACGTAAGCCACTAAACAATCCTCGAGTAGCCGCCTCAATGGTGTCCTCTTCAAAAACAAAACGATCCGCTGAAGTGTATTTGTTAGCAGTCGTTGGTGTCACCAACAAACCAACTTTTTTATCCTTCGCTTCAGCCCACTCCATCGCCTTTTGCCAATCTTGAGGTTTGATCATTAAAACAGATGTCTCAGGCGAATAATGTTTATATTTCATTCCAGGTGCCTTTGGTGTTTCGCTTTCCTTAACCAAGTGCTTATCCAATGGCACTTCTACGCCTAAAACTTCTTGCAAGGCTTCTTGTGTCACTGCTCCAGGTCGTAAAATTGTTGGCTGGTCTCCGCTTAAATCTAAGACTGTCGACTCTACACCGATTTCTGTCGCTCCATCGTCTAAAATCCCGGAAATTTTTCCACTAAGATCATGGTAAACATGTAAAGCAGTCGTTGGACTTGGCTTCCCTGACGTATTTGCACTTGGTCCTACTAGTGGCGCTCCTGTTTTTTCAATTAAAAATAATGTTTTTTTATTATCTGGCATTCTGAAGGCTGCTGTGGATAACCCTCCCGTAACAACAGGACTCAAACTCCCCGTTTTGATCTTAAAAATCAAGGTTAATGGTCCTGGCCAAAAATGTTTGATGATTGTTTCAGTTAACGGGTGATAGCTCTCAACAAACTCTTCTGTCATCGAAAAGTTCGCCACATGAACAATTAATGGATTATCACTAGGACGCCCCTTAACTGCAAATACTTGCTTCACCGATTCGGCTAGAAGCGCATTAGCACCGAGTCCATAGACCGTCTCTGTCGGGAAAGCCACCAACTCTCCATTGCGCAATAACGCTGCCGCTTCCTCTATTTGATCTGATTGAAATATTTTCGTTTCCACAGCTTCTCCACAGCTCCTTTTTCTAACTTTCCTTATTTAAATACTTTCTTTTTCTACTTATCCCCGAGGTGTGGATAATCAAGTTGTCAAGTGTGCATAACCATGTTGATAACTTTTTTTCGCTCGTAAATCCCGTCAATTCAATGTTCTTTTATTATTTTGTTTGATAAAAATAATTTTACGCAATCACGACCATACGATCATTTCCAGACATATCTTGGTGAATACTTACCTTTTTTTCGGGGAAGGCCGTTTGAAAAATTTCCTTTACCGCTATTCCTTGACGAAACCCAATCTCTAAAAAAATCATGCCATCTATTTTTAGATGATCACGACTTTCCAAAGCGATCTTTTGGTAAATAGCTAGCCCATCCTTCTCAGCAAAAAGCGCCGTTTTGGGTTCATAAGTTCGTACACTTTCATCCATTAAATCCCACTCGTCTTGACTGATGTAAGGAGGATTGCTGATAATGACATCGTATTTTTCAGAAGTTCCCGATAAAACATCACTTTTCTTAAAATCAATAACTGCCTGCAGCGTCTCCGCATTTTCTTTTGCTACTTTTAGCGCAGCTGCGGATATATCAACAGCGGTTACCTGCCACATTGGACGCGCCAACTTTAAACTTATTGCAATTGCTCCCGTACCTGTCCCAATGTCAATAACGTTTTTAGACTCACGATCGTTATTCATGGATAAGCACAAAGCCACCAGTTCTTCTGTCTCTGGTCGTGGAATCAATGTATCTTTGGTGACTTTAAAACGATGATCAAAAAAATATTCATAGCCCAGCAAGTACTGAGGAGGAATGTTCTCCATCAGTCTGGCTAAATCTTTTTTTATCATTGCTTCATCCGAAGAGGAGATTTCCTCCCGCATGTGAAGCAGCCATTGTGTTTTATTCCAATTTTTGCGGGCTAAAAATAGGTATTCGATCGCATAGCCCTCTTTGCCAGAAGCTTCTAAAAAAGAAGAAGCCCCTGACAGGACTTCTACATAAGTTTTAGCCATTTTGCATCTCTTCCAGCTTCGTGGTTTGATCATACATAATTAAGGCATCAATAATCTCATCCAGCTTACCTGCTAGGATCTGATCTAATTTTTGAATGGTTAGGCCGATACGATGATCCGTCACACGATTTTGTGGAAAGTTATACGTACGGATACGTTCGGAACGATCTCCAGTACCGACAGCTGATTTACGGCTTGCATCATATTCACTTTGTGCTTCTTGTTGAATCTTATCATAGACACGAGCACGTAAAATCTTCATTGCTTTTTCTCGGTTTTTGATTTGAGAACGTTCATCCTGCATAGCGACAACGATCCCCGTTGGAATATGGGTTAAACGAACGGCCGACGCTGTCTTATTGACGTGCTGTCCACCAGCACCTGATGCGTGATAAATATCTGTCCGAATATCCTTATCGGCGATATCAATTTCAACTTCCTCTGCTTCCGGCATCACCACGACAGTCGCAGTCGATGTATGAATACGTCCTTGAGATTCCGTTGATGGAACACGTTGCACACGATGCGCGCCGCTTTCGTATTTCAGTTTTGAAAAGACGCTGTCGCCTGTAATCATCATGATGACTTCCTTGTACCCGCCGATTCCAGTTACATTGGCCTCCATGACCTCTGTTTTCCAGCCTTGGCTTTCAGCATACTTCTGATACATGTTGAAAAGATCCCCAGCAAATAACGCTGCTTCGTCACCACCAGCGGCTCCGCGAATTTCCATAATGATATTTTTATCATCGTTCGGGTCTTTTGGTAATAGCAGAATCTTGATCTCATCTTCTAAAACTTCTTTTTCTTTTTTTAAGTCTGACAGCTCTTCTTTTGCCATCTCAGCCATTTCAGCATCTAAGTTCTCACCTAGTAACTCCTCAGCATCACTGATTCCCTCCACCACTTTTTTATAGCGGCGGTAAGTTTCTACTGTATCGCGCGTATTGGCTTCTTCTTTTGAAAGCTGCATGAAACGCTGGGTATCACTGATGACTTCTGGGTCACTCAATAATTCACCTAGCTCTTCATAACGATCTTCAATTGCTTGCAGTTGATCGTACATGGATTAGTTCTCCTCCTTAATTTCTGGATGTAAATAATGTTTGCGGCAAACTGGGTAATAGGCTTCATTGCCCCCAATTTGGACCTGATCGCCTTCGTAAACTGGGCGACCATCAATATAATGCAGATTCATCGTTGCCTTTTTATGACAAAACCAACAAATCGTTTTTAATTCTTCTAATTTATCCGCATACAGCAGTAAATATTTCGATCCTTCGAACATCTCATTACGAAAATCATTTTTCAAGCCAAAGGCCATAACCGGGACATCTAAATCATCCACGACTTGTGCCAATTGCAGGACATGTTCTTTTGATAAAAATTGAGATTCATCAATCAAGACACAATAAGGTTTGTAATCGAGACTTTTGATGAATTCAAAAATATTGGTTTCAGAAAAAATCGGTACTGCTGGGCGACTTAAGCCGATCCGACTAGAGATGTTCCCCACCCCTTCGCGTGTATCTAAGCCACTGGTCATCAGTACTACCGGTTTATTTTGTTCTTCATAATTATGGGCGACTTTCAATATCTCGATCGTCTTCCCGCTATTCATTGCACCGTATTTAAAAAAAAGCTGGGCCATTTCATGTCACCTTTCCCTTTTGTTCCTATCGTATTATAGCGGAAAAGCTGGATTATTTACAGTAATAATTTTCATTAAGTAATCTCTTAGAAGAATCCTTGCTGATTTTCCAGAAAGTCACAGGCGATCTTTTTAGGATTATAAGCCTTCAGTGCTATACTTTTTAATAGTAATTATTTTTTATTAATACAAACTATAGGAGGCTTTTTCATGGAACAATCGGACAAAAAGAAACGGCGCAGTTTTCCTTCCGCGTACACAGTCATCATCATTGTATTGATTATGGTTCAGGCACTAACCTTTTTCATCCCTTCTGGAAAATACAGTACCCTGACCTATGACAGCGGAAAAGACCAATTCGCCATCACCAATGCACAAGACAAAACAGTCATGGAGCCAGCAACGCAAAAAACATTAGACAAATATGATATTCATATCAAAGTCGACAAGTTTCGCGACGGAACAATCTACCGGCCTGCAGCAATTCCAAATTCTTACGAGCAAATCAAAAAACCAAAACGTGGGATAACAGGAACCATCACTCAGTTTTTACGTTCTCAAGTTCAAGGGATTACTGAAAGCGTCGATATCATGATCTTTATTCTAATTTTGGGCGGCGTCATCGGCATCGTCAATGCCACCGGAGCAATGGATGCTGGCATGATGCGCCTTTCAGAGAAGCTCAAAGGAAAACAAAAATGGCTGATCGTAATCGTCACTACGTTAATCGCAATTGGTGGAACAACTTTTGGACTAGCGGAAGAAACCATCGCTTTTTATCCAATCTTGATTCCGATCTTCTTATTAGCAGGTTATGATACCTTAACGGCTGTCGCCACGATCTACTTAGGGACGGCCATCGGGACAATGAGCTCCACCATTAATCCATTCTCCACGGTTATTGCATCGAATGCCGCGGGGATCAGCTTTACTGATGGCATGCCCTTACGTATTTTGATGTGGATCGCCGCTGTCGGTATTTCGATTCTCTACACGATTCGTTATGCCGAAAAAGTACGCTTGAACCCCGCAGCTTCTTTAGTCGCTGAACAGGCAGTGAGTGATCGCGAACGCTTTTTAGGTGGACAGGATCGTGAAAAAAACGCTGATTTTACCAGACGTCAAAAATTTTCATTGATCGTTTTTGCCCTAGGTTTTGTAGTTATGATCTATGGTGTCCAGCAGTTAGGTTGGTATTTTACTGAGATCGCTGTAGTCTTTTTAGCGGTAACCTATGTCTTAGCTTTTGTCTCCGGCTTAGGGGAGAAAAAATTCATCGACAGTTTTGTTACAGGTGCGGCTGATCTTCTTGGTGTTGCTTTAATCGTCGGTTTGGCACGTTCTGTCGGTATCGTGATGGAAAATAGCTTCATCAGCGATACAATCATGAATTTCTTTAGCAACGCAATTAGTGGCATGAACAACGTTATCTTCATTTGGTTTATGTTTCTTGTTTACATTATCTTAGGCTTCTTCATCCAGTCTTCCTCTGGGCTAGCCGTATTATCAATGCCGATCATGGCGCCTTTAGCGGATGTTGTCGGAATTGATCGTGCATTGATTGTAGATGCCTACAATTGGGGCCAAGGCTTGATTGGATTGGTAGCACCAACGGGGTTGATTCTTGTTTCTCTATCTGTAGTCAACGTTGGGTTTGATAAGTGGATCAAGTTTGTTACCAAGCTATTAATCACGATTATTGTTTTGATCCTCGCCTTCCTAGCCATTGGTGTATTGATCTCTTAGTAAAAATCCTGGATCTTAAACGGATCCAGGATTTTTTGATGCTAAATATTTTTGATGCCACTTGCCATCAACTTGCCGGGTCCCCTCTTTGAAGAAAACTTCTTCCGTTCCTGCTTCATTGGCGGTTTGATAGTACCATTTTTTCCAGCGTAAAAAATCAAGCTGTGTTTGTAAATCATAGATTTTTTTCTCCAATGCTGCTTCTTGCTCGATCATAAATGCATACCGCTGTGGCAATGTCTCGTCGCCTTCTACACACCAGTCCATGAATTTCGCGATTTCCTTAACAGGAATTCCTGAGCGTTTCAAACAGTCGATTACTTCTATATAGCCCAGATCGTCTTCAGTAAATTCTCTACGACCAGCATTATTCTTCTTTACAAAAGGTAATAACCCTGCTTTATCATAGTATCTTAGGGTATCCTGAGAGATCCCATACATTTTAGTAATATCACCAATCAAAAATTTTTTCATTTTCCATACTTCCTTCTTGACCTGGAGTTAACTCCAAGTAGTAGAGTAAGTCTATCATAATTTTGAAAGAAGGCAATTTTAATGGAAAAATCTTTAATCGTCATTACAGGTGCAAGTTCTGGCTTTGGTGCAGAAATCGCTAAACTTTTTAATCAGGCAGGTAACCCACTGCTTTTACTCGGTCGTCGGACTGAAAAAATCGAGGCTCTACCGTTAAATTTTGACAACGTCATGGTTGAACGGGTTGATGTTACTGACTACCAAGTCTTTGAAGCAAGCATCAAAAAAGCCGAAGCAGCTTTTGGACCTGTCGATCTTCTAGTCAATAATGCTGGGGTCATGTTGTTAGGAAATGTCTTGACTCAAGATCCTAAAGAATGGCAAACCATGATGAACACGAACGTAATGGGTGTGTTAAATGGGATGCAGATCGTTCTACCTGGTATGAAAGAGCGCAAACACGGAACGGTCATTAATATGTCTTCACTTGCCGGAAAGAAAACTTTCACTAATCACGCGGCCTATGTTGCTTCAAAATTTGGCGTTCATGGTTTGAGCGAAACGATTCGAGAAGAATTATCTGGTGACAATGTCCGTGTTTCATTAGTTGCTCCAGGCGCTGCTGAAACAGAATTATTAACCCATGTCACCGATCAAGGGGCTTTAACTGACTATCAAGCTTGGAAAGAAGGCATGGGCGGTATCACACTTAACCCTGTCCACGTAGCTGAAAGCGTCAAATTTATTTATGATATGCCTCAAGAGGTCACTATTCGTGAAATTGACATCGCTGCAACTGCACAAGATAATTAACAGACATGAACACCTTCCTTACTCCTGCCAAATCGGTGGGAGTTTTTTTTATTGAAGCATGCTATACTGTCTCTATTGTTAAAATTTCGAATAGATGATTTAAGGAGTGCCCCATGAAGTTTGATCGACGAATAAGTTTTCTCAAAAAGAGTTGGAAAAAAATCAATAATCGTTTTTCTTCGATTCAGATCATTGTCTTCTATTATTTGGCCATGACAGTTCTTTCATTGATTTTATTTAGCTTGCCTTTTTTTCGTGAACCCGGTTCTCACGTGTCTTTTTTGGATATGCTTTTCATGGCGATTTCAACCATATCGGTCACAGGGTTAACGACCTTTGATATTAACTCGGTCTTCAATGACGCTGGCATCCTTATGCTGGAGGTTTTATTCCATATCGGCGGATTAGGAATCATGATGATCACTACCTTCTTTTTTATTGTTTCTAAGCGTCGAATCACCTTAAAACAGCGACAGCTGATTATGACGGATATGAACCAGCCTCGACTCAGCGGCATCGTCAATTTAATTCGTATTACTTTTACGATGCTGCTAGCAATCGAGGTTATATTCGGAACGATCTTCTCTATTTATTTCTATTTGGCTGGATACTATCATAAACTCTCAGAAGCCATCTTCTTTGGCTTTTATCAGGCGATTTCGGCAGTGACAAACTCTGGCTTTGATGTCACCGGCGAATCGATTATCCCTTTTTCTCATGACGTGTTCTTTATCGTAACGATTATGGTATTAATTTTTATCGGCGGCATCGGCTTCCCAGTCTTGATGGATTTTCATGGATGGATTTATCATAAAAAATCTAAGTCACGGATTCCGTTTCGTTTTAGTCTATTTTCAAAAATTGCGTTACTGGCATTCTTCGTGCTGTTTATCGGAGGAACTGTAGCCATTTGGCTGCTGGAAAAAGACCACAACTTCTCCAATATGAATTTATTTGATCAGTGGTTGAACTCTTCCTTCTACTCGATGACCACACGTAACGCCGGCCTACAGATTCACGATCTGAATCTCTTCCAAAATACGACATTGATCATTTTCTCCTTATTGATGTTTATTGGCTGTTCACCAAGTTCTGTCGGTGGAGGAATTCGGACGACGACAATTGCAATTATTGGATTGTACCTCTATTCCTTCTTAAAAAATGAAAATGGTATTAATATCTTCGGGCGGAAAATCGCGCAGGAGGATGTTCGGAAATCGGTGGTGGTCTTTATGCTCTCTGCAGGCATGTGTCTCTTTAGTATCCTATTTTTGACCGCAACAGAAGATCACTCGCTTATCTCAATCATAGTAGAGGTTACTTCAGCATTTGGAACGACGGGCCTCTCCTTAGGGATCACCGATGATCTTTCCAACACAGGCAAGATCATGATCGCTATTTTAATGTTCATTGGTCGTGTGGGTATGCTGTATACATTGATGCTATTCGTTCCGAAAGAAACACAAGACTTAGGCTATGAATTTCCAGAAGAAAAGATTATTATTGGCTAGGAGCAAAAACTTGCTCCAGCCTTTTTTTGTATGTGGTATTCTACACTTTGATGAAGCAAATGAATGATAAACAAAATATCTTTCAAGAAGGATACTGCTGTAATCATTAAGAAAAAGGAAAGCTATTTAAACTTTTTTTTCAAATATGATAAGATGAATTAAATTTGTTACAGACATGGAGGATGTGTAATGGGGTTACGAAGTCAACTGGCAATCTCGGCCGGCAAGACCGCCCAATGGGTATTAAAAACGTTCTTTAAAGGAGGATCCAGTTATCCGGGTCAGCTTGCTTTAAAGATGGATCCGAAAATTTTAGATACATTAGTCAAAGACTATAAAGTCGTCGTTGTTACGGGAACCAATGGAAAAACGTTGACGACCGCTTTAACAGTAAATATTTTGAAGCAGGAATTTGATTACGTACTGACGAATCCAACGGGGGCTAATATGGTTCAAGGGATCGTTTCTACCTTCTTAAACGCGAAGGGAAAAAAAGGCGGAAAGAAAATCGCTGTTTTAGAAATCGATGAGGCCAGTTTGAGCAAGGTGACAGAATACATCAAGCCTGAACTGTTCTTATTCACAAATATTTTCCGTGATCAGATGGATCGCTACGGTGAAATCTATACAACGTATAAATTAATCGTGGATGGTGCTGCAAAATCACCGAATGCGCCGATTTTGTGCAATGGGGACTCTCCCATCTTTAATTCATTGGAAACAGTTAATCCAAGAAAATATTATGGCTTTGATCATCTGCCTGATAAGGATCAAGATGCGCACTATAATACAGATGGGTTGCTTTGTCCGAAATGTCAGCACATTTTAAAATATAAAATGATTACCTATGCCAATCTTGGAAAATATTATTGTCCAAACTGCGGGTTTCATCGACCAGAATTAGATTACAAATTGACTGAGATGAAGGCAATGGATAATAAATCTTCAGAATTTATCATTGACGGGCAGGATTATAAAATCGAAGTCGGTGGTATGTACAATGTCTATAATGCCCTCGCCGCAACTGCTGTAGCTGAATATTACGGTGTGTCAAAAGAAAAAATCAAACGTGGTCTCGGATATGATGAAAAAGTCTTCGGACGGCAAGAAGAATTTGAGATCGAGGGTAAAAAATGTACACTGGTCTTGGTAAAAAATCCTGTGGGTCTGAATCAAGTTATTGATATGATTGGTTTAGCACCGTATCCTTTCTCATTAGTATCGCTTTTGAACGCCAACTATGCTGACGGAATTGATATTAGTTGGATCTGGGACGGCAATCATGAAGCATTTGCTGAGATGGACATTCCCGCAGTGATTGCTGGAGGCGACCGTCATACTGACATGGCTCTTCGCTTAAAAGTCGCAGGCATTCCTGAGGATAAATTGACCGAGACAGAAAGCTTGACGGATGTCATCGAAAAGATCAAACTATTGCCGACGGAACACGTGTATATCCTAGCGACCTACACTGCCGTCTTACAATTACGTAAAGAATTAGCCCAAAAAGGCTACATTGATGGAGGTATGGATCGTGGCTAACTATGAATTGAACTTAGCACATTTATACGGAAATTTATTAAATACCTATGGTGATAACGGAAACCTTCTAACCTTGAATTATTACGCGAAACAAATGGGCATCGAGCTTCACTCAGAAATCGTAAGTATTTATCAAGACTTCGATCCTGATAAGTATGATTTTGTTTTTATTGGCGGCGGTCAAGATTATGAGCAGGTGATCGTATCCAAAGATATTCAGGATAAAAAAGAAGATTTAATCAAGTACATCGAAAACGATGGGGTCATCCTATCGATTTGCGGAGGCTATCAATTATTAGGACACTATTACATTGGTGCAAATGGTGAAAAAATCGATGGGATCGGGGCCCTGGATCATTACACATTAAGCCAAGACAACCACCGCTTTATCGGTGATATTGAGATCCACAATGAAGAGTTCGGTGAGACCTATTACGGATTTGAAAACCATAACGGACGGACATTTTTAGGAGAAGGCGAACGACCTCTAGGCACGATTGTCAAAGGAAATGGCAATAACGGCGAAGATCAAGGAGAAGGCGTCATTTACAAAAATGTTTATGGCTCTTATTTCCACGGACCGATCTTAGCCCGTAATAAATCTTTAGCTGTGCGTTTACTCCACACCGCATTAAAAAATAAATATGGCGAAGACGTCATACTTCCAGAATTACCATAAAAAATGACCATCAGCTTCTCGCTGATGGTCATTTTTTTCTTTATTTCGTTCCTGGCGTTGATGCGATTATCTTCATCTCGCCTTCAACTTTCCATTCTGTGATTTGAGCTGGTAGAATACAGCTTGTTCCAGGCTTCATTTCATAGCTTTGACCGTCAACGATCAAGTTTCCATAGCCTTCAACAACGGTTACTAGTGTATAGTCGCCCTCTTTTTTAAGAGAAAGCTCACCAATAACATCCCATTCATAAACGTTAAAGAAATCTGTTTTTAGGTAAGTGATCACTGATGAGGTTCCTTTTTTACTTTCAGAAACCTCTAGTTCAGGACTAATTGCAGGAACTGTTGTGACATCAATAGATTGTTGGATGTGTAACTCACGGGTATTCCCTTGATCATCTTTGCGATCGTAGTCATAAACACGATAAGTTGTATCCGAACTTTGTTGCGTTTCTAAAATCATGATTCCTTTACCGATCGCATGGATCGTTCCGCTTGGTACGTAGAAGAAATCTCCTTGTTTAACAGGGACACGGCGCAATAAATCATCCCAACGTTCTTCTTTGATCATTGCTGCCAACTCTTCACGTGTGGTTGCGTTGTGTCCGTAGACAATTTCCGAACCTGGTTTTGCATTAATAATGTACCAGCATTCTGTCTTTCCTAATTCACCTTCATGTTCTAACCCATAGCTGTCATCAGGATGAACTTGGACCGATAAATCATCCTCCGCATCTAAAATTTTCGTCAACAATGGAAAGACATCCCCTTCAGCGTTTCCGAATAATTCACGATGTTCGCTCCAAAGATCACTAATCTTCCAGCCTTTATATGGGCCATTTTCTACAATACTAACGCCATGAGGATGTCCGCTGATCGCCCAATCTTCTCCAATTTTATCGTTAGGAATATCAAAGCCAAAAACGGTGTGTAATTGATTACCGCCCCAAATTTTTTCTTGAAAAACTGGTTTTAAAAATAATGGTTCCATGATTCTTGCTCCTTTTTATTCGATTTATTTTCAAGTCTAATACTACTCACCTAGTCCAATATCATTCGATTGGGTTCTCTTTTCTCATTACTTTTGATAGTTTTTCATCCGCTCATTTAAGTAGCAGTTCAAAATCTCATCGCGGTGAGTAATATAGCTTTCTCGATGATCTTCTAAGTGTACACGGTTGGATAGAAAAATGAAGGCAGATTTTTTTATGATGTCCAGCATCAAAAAAGTCCCTGTATACCCTGTATGAAAAAGTAATGGTGTTTGATCCAATGGACTGAATTTCAAGTCCCACCCAATTGAACGTTTTCCTTTTTTGTTTGGTGTCTGATCGTTAAGTAAAGCTAAAATTGTCTTGTCATGCAAATAAATAATATCGCTAACACGTCCAAGATTCAAATACATTTTTGCAAATTTACTTAAATCTTTCACATTCGTAAAAAGACCTGCATTGCCGGCATGCTCAGCCAAGACTCGAGCTTTTGGATCATGCGTTACGCCTTTCAAAATTGTCCCGTTAGGAAGCTTTTCTGTCGGAACGATTTTATCCTCTAACGACTGTGGCAAAAAGATACTCTCTAACAGACCAAGCGGCTGTAAAACTTCCTCCTTGAATACTTCGATAACGTCTTTTTGATAAAGCTCTTCAATCAAAAAGCCTAGCAAAATCGTTCCCGCATCTGTATATTGAACCACTTCTCCAAGTTTGTCCCCTGGTTGAAGAGTTAGATAGGCCCCACGTAGTTCTTGCGCATCCAACTGGTCACGATTCGGTATATAGGTCTGGATATTCGATGTATGGGTCAGCAAATGTCGAATGGTAATCGTTTCATTTTGAAATTCTGGTAATAGTTCGTGCAGCGATTGGTCCCAAGAGACTTTCCCTTCTTCTTTGAGCTTTAGCATCACCGTCGTCGTACAGACCACTTTTGTTAAAGAGGCGACATCAAAAAGAAAATCTTCCTGCATGGCAAGCTTTGTTGGTTCGATTTGTGCAAATCCGTAGACTTCTTCTTCCTCTTGCTCGCCTTCGATAAAACGAAGGACTGCACCAGGAAAAACACCGTCTCTCATTTTTTCTTCAATTAAATGACGTGTTTCAGGATACATGACCGTCCTCCTTAAAAATATTACCCAAAAAAGTATAGCATAAAATAAAATTTGAAAGCTTCGGACAATTAAAAAAAGATTTTATTTTTAGCCAGCAGCCATATATAGAAAAAAACCGCGATTTCTCGCGGCTTTTATTATTTCAATACGAACCACCATTCGATGCCTGCTGCATCGTAAAGGGTAATCAGTGATTTTTTCTTATCACAAAAATAGTCTAACTGTTCTTCAGCCAAGTGCTGACGCAGTTCTGACAATGTCTCCTTCGAGACTTTAAATTGTAGGAAATCTAAACCTAAAACTTTGTCTGTTGGTAAATCAATTGTCCCACCAGTAGCTGCTGTTAACCCTACATTAAAATCGCCCCTGTTCAAAAGAGAGGCTTCATCGCTCTCATCATGCACCTTCAATCCCAGAATATCTTCTAAGAATGATTGCTGCTTCTTCAAGTCACTCACATTTAAGTGAACCTTGTCAAAATAAGCACCATGAATTTTTTCCCGCTTTGTAGCCTTGGTTAACAATTCGGTAAAATCGATTTCGATCGGTTCCGAAGTTGAACGTTCCTTGCTAGGAGCATAGAAAATTTCAATCTCATTTCCTTCAGGGTCTTCAAAGAGCAAGCCCTTTTCATCATCCGCCTGCAAGGCAGATTTGACTGGATAGTTTTCTTTTTCTGCTCGATAATAAACGTTCGCTAATTCTTCTACATTAGGCACAACTAGTGAAAAGCGGTGCATCTTTTTTATTTCTCCACGATGTTCATCTGCCCGTGGGCTTTCTTCCAACCAAAGCAATTCGCTGGCTGGATCTTTATATCCTAGAATTGCCAATTCATTTTCTTCCCGCAATAAATGTAAGCCAATAATATCACGATAGAAGTGAATCAATCCGTCACGATCTCGTACTCGAATAGCGATCGTTTTTAAATTAAGTTTCCCTAAATGAAAATTTCCCATTATTCTCTTCCCTCCGTCACTACCATTTTAACGATGCGATCGGTTTCGCGCAAGCAATATCATTTTATAAATAATTTTAAACTCTGGGAAAATTTTTCACTGTTCTTCTACCAAAGAATAAATGATTTTCTATGAATGCAAGAAAAATGCTTATCAATATTTTCTCTAAATAAAAATTTTTTGAATGTTTTCTTTACTTTTCATCAAATTCCAGTAAAATGACTATGATAACACTTGTAATAAGACAATAAATATATTAGAGTTGAAATCAATCTTAAGAAAGAAAAGGCTGTTGAGAAAAATGAATTACTCAGTAACAACAAAAGAATTTATGATGCTTGCCGCGAAAGAACCCTTGGATGTTTTGGACTTGAGAGACCCTGATTTAAATGATTCCTTTGAGCTATCAGAAGGATCAAATGTCACCCGTATTCCGCTAACCCAATTGCCTAATCGTTTAAGCCAACTTGACAAAGGTAAAACGTATTACCTGTTCACTCAATTTGGTGGTCGTTCAAAAACGATGGCGCAATTTTTAAGAAATGAAGGCTACCAAGTAGTAAATGTGATTGGTGGAACTTCTGCGTATAAACAATATCTAGCAAGTTAACAAAAAATGTTTTTAATGTTTGCATTGAGCAAATAAATTGTCTGTTTTAGATATATTGTGTACGATTCGTTTGTAATTAAATTTAAGGAGTGCTAGTTTTGGCAAATGTTTTAGTAGTGAATGCGCATCCGTTAGCCGCAGAAGACTCACAAACTGTAACTGTTTTGGACACTTTCATTAAGGCCCATCAAGAAAGTCATCCTGAAGATGTTTTCACCATGTTAGATTTGTATTATACAGATATCCCCGAAATTGACGGCGACCTGCTATCGGCTTGGAAATCGCTGCAAAAAGGTGCTGATTTTACAGAATTAAGTAACGTTCAACAAGAAAAAGTTCGTGTTTTCAATGAATTTACTGATCAATTTTTAGCTAGTGAAAAAATCGTCATCGCCAATGCTTTATGGAATCTAAATATTCCAACAAGATTAAAAGCATGGTTTGACACAATCAACGTCGCAGGTAAAACCTTCAAATATACGGCAGAAGGTCCAACCGGATTGATTACAGATAAAAAAGCTCTTCACATACAATCAAGTGGCGGTACATATAACGGTCAAGATTTCTCTGCACAATACGTTAAAGGAATTTTGAATTTTATCGGTATCTCTGAATTTGATTCCATTTATATTGAAGGTGCAGACTATGATCCATCGAGAGCACCTGAAATTATGGAAGCGGCTAAAGAAAAAGCCAAAGCATTGGCTGCTCAATTTTAGCAAACCCATGCTTTGAAACACAAAAAATCCTGTCGATTACTCGTCGACAGGATTTTTTTCTTCGTCCTCATAAAGGTTTGAAACTCCTTTGTACCATTCAAATACATGAATAGCGATAACCTTCGCCACGGCGTAAAAGGGAATCCCTAAGATCACACCAGCGATACCAAAGATTTTCCCAGCTGTTAACAATACAAACATGATTGTTACTGGATGAATTTCTAATTGATTCCCCAAGACCAATGGTGAAACGATTCGACCTTCGATTGTTTGCTCAATCGCAAAAACAATAATCACTTTAATCAACATAATCGGACCAGTAACAATCGTAATGAACACGACTGGTACCATGGCCAAAAACGAACCCAAATACGGAATCAAATTCAAAAATCCTGCTAAGATTCCTAATGTGATAGCATAATTCATTCCTACTAAAGAGAATCCAATAATGAACATTACCGCCACTGCGAAAGCCACAGTCAACTGTCCGCGAATATACGAAGCCAACTGGGAATTCATTTCAGTCATCACTCTCAGTGTTGGTTTGCGTGTCTTTGTCGGTAGAAACTTAAGGATATATGGTGCTAACTGATCGCCATCCTTTAATAGGAAAAACAAGATGATCGGCGCGGTGATCAACGCAATCACCACGGTTGCAAGAGTCGACACAACGCTTCCTAAGCCCTGTAGCGTCACACGAGAAATATTTTGAGCAGTCTCTGTTAAGGATTCCAATATTTTCTGCAGACTATTATCAATATGCTGCTGAAATGGCTGGAAGGCTGGATCTTTGAAGATCTCACTTATCTTGTCACTAATCGTATCAAAATATCCTGGCAAGCTTCTCATCATTGAGCCCACTTGTTCCCGAATCTGAGGAATAATAACCACGATCCCCCAAATGATTAATGCCACAACGGCAATAAATAGTAACACGATCCCTATCGTTCGCTTGATGCCCTTTCTCTCTAAAAAATTGACAACTGGATTCATTAAATAATAAAGAATCCCCGCAATTACCATCGGCAAGCCTACGATAGCAAAAAATTGTCCAACAGGCTCAAACAGATAGGATACTTTTGTAAAGACCAACGCAATCAACAGCAGCAACAATACGATGATCAGTGCCACAACCACTTGACTGTTTAAGAACCATTTCCAAAACCAAGAGGTCTTCTGCGTTAATTTCTTTTTATCCACTCACTCACGCTCCTACTGATAACTGATTTTCATTCCGACTTCCAATTTAGGAAGCTTTTCCGGGGTAACATATATCCCGTTTGGAATCGCGCCAACTTCTTCTTGAAAGAAAACAGTCGCATGTCCAATTTCATTTAGATTTTCATTCGCTAATGGTCCTACCCCATTTATTTGATAGCTTTGATCGCCAAAAATAAGTTGTCCGCCTTTTTTTAGCTCAACCAATTCTTCATTAATTTTCTTTTGAACGATCGAAACATCCAACAAGTCTGGCGTGATGCTCTCACCAAAAAGAACTAGAATGTTTTCATCGTTAATCGCATGTTTTCCAATTTGAGTAATTTCTGTCACTGTCATATGTCACGCTCTTTTCTTGTTTATTTTTCAATTATATCACAAAGTTAGCGCTATCCAAGTGGGAATAAACTTGCTAAAATGGACATAGAATGAAGGAGGTTTTTTAATGATTCACACGATTACTTTAGGCACATACACACGACGCATTAGTCAAGGTATTTATCAAATTGAGTTAGATACTGCGAAGGAGACATTAAACAACTTAACATTAGTAACAGAAGAAACCAGCCCTACCTACCTTACGAAGAGTAAGCAGCAGACCCTATATTCTGTGACCAGTCGCGAGGGAAAAGGCGGACTTTCCAGTTATGATTCTCAAAATAAATTTTTGAATGCAGCCACAGAAGAAGGCGCTGCACCTTGCTATGTTGCGGTAGACGAAGCCCGTCAATTAGTATACGGCGCAAATTACCATAAAGGTGCATTGAACACATATAAAATTCAACCTGACGGTTCACTTGAAGCAGCAGCGTCTCTTTTCCATAAGGAACCAACAGGCCCTCATAAAAATCAAGACAAGGCGCATACCCACTACACAGATTTGACACCGGATCAACGTCTAGCTGTGTGTGATCTAGGTACTGACCGTGTCTATACGTATGATGTTACTGAAGCTGGTGAGGTTGAAGAAGTTGCTGTTTACGTTGCGGAGCCTGGAACGGGACCGCGTCATTTGGTATTCCATCCTAATAAAGCTATTGCCTATCTTTTTGGTGAATTGGACAGCAGTGTTAGTGTCTTGTCCTACGATGAAACTGACGGCAGCTTTACTCAAAAACAAAAAGTTTCCACCTTACCACAAGATTTTGATGGTGAAAATGGTGGAGCAGCTATTCGTGTTTCTAATGATGGACGGTTCTTATACGCATCAAATCGTGGTCACAACTCTATTGCAGCCTTCGCAATCGCAGAGGATGGCTTAAGCGTTGAGACTATCCAAATCATTTCTACTGAAGGTGATTTCCCTAGAGATTTTGCTTTGAGCCCAGATGGTGCTTATGTTGTCGCAGCAAATCAGAACAGCGACAATCTTACTCTTTACCGTCGCGATAAAGAGAACGGTTTATTGACAATGATTCAAAAGGATGTTTTTGCTCCGGAAGCTGTTTGTGTGTATTTCGGGTAGAAAGGAAATGATTATGGACAAAGAAGCAGTGATTGAACGATTAAAAAAAGATCTGGATCTGCCTAATTTTAAAGGGCGGTTAGAAGAGAAAGAGTATACTGAAGAGGAGTATCAAAAAGTCAAGAACGACCTAAATGATTACTTCGAAAACTATGTAAGAAATATTGAGAATTAATATTTTAAAAAAGGCTGACCAAAGTGAGTTTCACTTAGTGGTCAGCCTTCTTTTTATTTAATGAATAAAATCGTTTCGATTATCTAGTAAAATATTCGCTACGTACATCAGCAGACAAGCATTCTTACTGACTCAATGATTATCTTCACATCAGATAAACTGCTAAAAGCAGAACTCGCAGCTAACTCATTTTAAAGGATTCATTTTTGAAGACCGCAAAAATGAGT
>NZ_JXLA01000029.1 GCF_001886185.1 Enterococcus raffinosus
TATCAGTCCTAGAAATTATAGAGCCAAAAAATGGCAAGCCTGCTAAGACAGACTTGCCATTTTTTAAATTGCGAATAATTCCGTTGCACTATCAGGATCGGTATCAAAAATTTGAAATTGATGATTTACCCCAAGATCATAACGAGTCAATGTTTCCTCCATCGTCATATGGGCCAACTCTTTCATATTATTTTCCTTACTCAAGTGTCCCAAATAAATCCGTTTGGTCCGATCGCCAAGAATATCCGTCATGACTAAGGCACCATCATCATTGGATAAATGTCCTCGGTCACCTAGAATTCGCTGCTTCAAGCTCCAAGGATAGGCCCCCATCCGCAACATCTCTAAGTCATGATTGCTTTCAACTAAGTACGCATCTGCATCGCGAATCGTTCCGCGGACATGTTCACTCGCATAGCCAGTATCCGTCAGCATCACAAATGAATGACCATCTTTGTAGAAGCGGTAAAATTGTGGTGCCGCCGCATCATGTGAAACGCCAAAACTTTCGATATCTAAATCCCCAAAAGTTAAAACCTTTCCCATTTCAAAAATGTGCTTTTGCTCAACGTCTACTTTTCCAATCAAAGGAGACATTGCCTCCCAGGTCTTCTCGTTCGCATACACCGGCAGCTTATATTTTCGTGCAAGAACGCCGACGCCGTGAATATGGTCGCGGTGTTCATGGGTGACTAAAATCGCATCTAGATCCTCAGGTTTTCGATCGACCTCTGCTAATAGCGAAGTGATTTTTTTTCCACTCAATCCAGCATCAACCAGAATTCTTTTTTGCGGACTTTCTAAATACAATGAATTTCCAGTACTTCCGCTTGCTAAAATGCTGATATTGAAGGCATTATTCATCTCTAACATGAGCAATTGGTCCTCTCTTTTAAAACTGTCCTCAGTATACAACCCTTTTTATGGATTTTCCACCTTTGGAACTAAATTGTTTGTAATCACTTGATTATTCAACGCATTGACTTTCTCAATCTGCGTCGTCTTATCTGATGTCTTTATTCTGACAAACCAGACGGGGACATAGACATTCTTCTCTCGGACTTCGAGGGTTCGAAAATACCCTAGATAGATGTTCGTAATCGTTGATTTACTAGGAATATTATTATTGATATACAGTGTATTCAGAATTTCTTTTTCAGAATAAAGTGTCATCTTTTCACGCAGCGGCTCAATCTCTTTTAACCGCGTCTGAGTGTACTTCGAAACCTGCTCCTGATCATCATTTTTAACAATATCTAGCGTCACTCGAGACGTTTCATCAATAAAAGGAATCCCTTCATAGGTCTGTGCACCTACAATTTTTCCTAATTCATTGTCCTTTTTAGAGATGTCTGGCAGATAAGTGTATTCTTCGCCATCTACAATGAATTGTTTATCCTTCATAAGACGTCTGAAGCTGCTGGTCGCTTTTTTTAAATCAAAATCTGTGTCTCCAGTTGGCGTACTGCTTAAAACCTTATCAGAAATATCCCAAATTCCTGAAATCGTCGAACCGGCGCCTCCATTCACTAATGACTCGAACGTATCTTGCTCGGCACTTAAATAGTACCCCTCTTTATGATCATCCGTTACCTCATCCGTAACACTGATATCATCATTTTCGAGTCGCTGCAGGATGTCTTCTCTTTGATTAGAATTTGTGACTAAGCTTTGTTCATGCTGATTATTCCAATAAATACTAAAAAGGAAAATATTCAACCCGATAAAGACGAGAAAAAAGATCCATTCAATTTTTCTAAAATCCAATTAGCTCGCCTCCATTTCTAGGTTCCCTTGCATCAACTGATTCGCAGGATACCAAGTGTTGTCATATTTGACGAACCATTCTGGAGTTAAAGCTACTAATTTATTTACACCATCGATATCTTGCCATGTATAACCAATAATAAAGCTTTGTATTTTTGTTAAATCTATCCCGACCGCCGCTAAATTATTTTCAATTTCAAGGGTACTAGGTAATTCAACCTCTTCATCAGAAGGGATCGGTACCTGAACCGTATCCACACTCGTTTCAATTTTAATTTGCGGAGTGGCAGCATTAGGTTGATGCTCTATCTTTACGCTCATTTTCCCTTTCGAAGTTTGGCTGAAGATCGGATATCCTTCCACAAAAATCCGGTAATTTACTTGTCCATCATGATGATCGAAATAGCGTAAGTTCCCGACGGCTGTCCCTAACCGACTCACATAGTTAAAGCTTTGACTATAGATGCTTTCCTTTGCTAAGTCTTCTGGCAGTTCACCCGTAAATGTTACCAAGCGCTTTTGTTCGTCCATGATTAGTTCCTCATGGCCGCTTGAAAATGATCGCGCCCCATTTTCTTCTTCCTCTCCTTTTGCTTGATCAGGATTTTGGAAGAAGGCATTTCTAAAGAGAGAATAAGATTGGGTCGTCAAAATGTAACTGTATTTTTTTAAACGAACCCGTTCCTTGGTTCGCAGCAAACGAGGAACCAATGGATTTTCATCAGACATTGGTAGATACTTTCCCTGATTTTTTTGATAGATGGTTTCTAGACCAGAAAAATCTCCTGACATTGTCGCTTCATAAACAGTGTCCTTACTGTAATTCAAAAAACGAATCTTCTTCTTTGAAAAATCGATTTGAATTTTTGAAAAGGTAATACTATCTGCTTCCTTCAAAGAGTTCAAATTGATAGGCATATCAAAAACCTTGATATACTCAGTTAAAGAAAAACCGCCCTCATAGTTCAGCTCGATGCCACTGTCTAACCCATAATAGTTTTTGATCTCTTCTTCGCCTTGAGCGATTTCCTGCAACTGCCCAAAGGTACTCTCTGTTAAACGCGCTTGCGTGGTAGCTAATAAATTCTCACTGCTCGTTTGAAATTTCCCGTCGGACAAGTCCCAAATACCTCGTATAGGTAAAAAAGCATCGGTGGCTTTCGCATAATTTTGGTCGTTCTTTACTGTCTGTTTGCTTGTATTAATATCTGCTGTTTTAGAAGTAGGGCTAAGCCATATAGCGTACGTTAAGACGAGGCTGAGTAGTATCAGAGCAAAAAGTGCTACACGGATGATTCTTTCTGATAGTTTCATTCCCAGATATCCTCCTCATAAGGTTCATAAGGTAAAGAAATATAAAATGTAGATCCCTTACCTTCAACACTTTCGACCCAAATTTGACCTTGATGGGCCTTCATCACTTCTTTAGAGATGGCCAAACCTAGTCCTGTACCGCCTTGTTGACGCGCCCGTGCTTTATCTACGCGATAAAAACGTTCAAATACTTTTTCTAGGTCCTTCTTAGGTATGCCCAACCCTTCGTCAGAAATACTTAGTACCACATTGTTATGTGTTTCCATTAAGTGAACTTCGATTTTTCCGCCGTCAGGTGAATATTTGATTGCATTATTCATGACATTGTCAATTACTTGCATAATCTTGTCCGTATCGATTTCCACCCATAAATCGCGCTCGGTGAACTCACGGACGATGCGGTAATTTTTCTCTTGGCTATTCACCATCATATCGAAACGATCCAGGATATAATCAACCAGCTCATTGAAATTCACCAGCTCAAGATCCATTTGCTGCGCGCCTGAATCCATACGTGAGAGATTCAATAAATCATTGATCATACGAATCATACGGTCGGTTTCCCCAAGCGTCACATGGATAAATTCTGGTGCCACTGTTTTGTCTTGCCAAGCACCTTCTTCTAATGCTTCTAAATAACTGCGAACGCTGGTTAACGGTGTCCGTAATTCATGAGAAACATTGGATACGAACTGGCGTCGTTCCTCAGCGGTTTTCTCTTGCTCTGTAACATCGTGGAGTACGACAACCAAGCCACTGATAAATCCTGACTCTCGCCGAATCATAGCGAAATCAGATCGTAAGGTCATGTTTCCTTCATCAGAATCTGGTTTTGAGCGAGTAATCAAAATTTCTTCTGGTGTTTCTAATAATTTTCTCAAAGTATATTGCTCTTCTAAATCAAGCAAGGAGAGAATGGATTGACCGATCGCCTCTTCATTCGTCGTATCTAATAAGGAGAGCGCCATCTCATTAATGGTGATGACTTTCCCACGTCGATCAGTAGCTATAACACCATCTGTCATATGCGTTAAGACGCTATCCAGTCGATTCCGTTCAGCCTCCATTGTATCTTGAGCATCTTCGATTCGATCAGACAGCTTGTTGAAGGTTTCCGCAAGCTGACTCAATTCATCGTGTCCTTGAACGTCTACTTTTTCAGAATAATCCCCCTGAGCGATTCGCACTGCCTGCTTTTGCATCTCTTTGATCGGTTTTGTGATTGATCGCGCGACAAGTAATGCGACAACGATCGAAATCAATCCTGCGATCAACGAAGCGGTAAAGAAGATCAAAGCGGTATTACTGATTTCGGTATATTTTTGTTCAATGTCACTCTTAACATAAAGAGCCCCGATCACAGCCGAATCGCCGGTCGGGGACTGAATAGGTTGGACATTGATATATACCCGCTTATTATTGTCATCAAGTGTTACATATTGTTTCATTGAAAAATCATCAATATCACTGTACTCGTTCTTTTTACCAACGATCGTATCTTTTTGACCTACATCATTGGTAGCTACAACGATCCCTTTATCATCTACTACCCACATTTCACCAATGTCAGCGGCGGTATTATTTTCGAGAATACGCTGCAGCTGATCTGCTTCGTTGTCGCTATCCTCTGCCATTGTCGCTCCCAGAGTCGTGCTTAACAACGACACACGCTGATTCATGTCTTTGGTAAAGCTATTGATGGTTGATTTTTCAAGTCCTCTAATAAAGTAAGCACCGATAATCTCAATCGAAATCAGCAAAATCAAAATAAATGAAAAGGCAATCTTGAAATTGACCGATCGATAAAAACGGACTTTCTTTTCCATACTTACTCCTGTTCAGGGTTTCGTAGATAATAACCTACGCCACGTCTTGTTACTAAATAGGTTGGATGACTAGGATTGTCTTCGATTTTTTCACGCAGACGTCGCACCGTTACATCCACTGTTCGGACATCGCCAAAATAATCATAGCCCCAAACAGTTTGTAATAAATGCTCCCGCGTCATCACTTGACCAATATGTTTTGCTAAATAATGCAGCAATTCAAATTCGCGATGGGTTAATTCGATTGTATCTCCATGTTTGGTTACCATGTAAGCATCTGGATGGATCGTTAAGTCACCGATCGTCAAATCACTTTGCGCTGTCTGTTCTTCTTCCTTAGGCGCTTGGCCTCCACGGCGTAAATTTGCTTTTACGCGAGCGACTAATTCGCGATTAGAGAACGGTTTCGTCACATAATCATCCGCGCCTAATTCCAACCCTAAGACCTTATCAATCTCAGAATCTTTCGCCGTAACCATAATAATCGGCATTTCATGGGTCTTGCGTACTTCACGAGCCACTTCTAAACCGTCTTTTTTAGGCAACATCAAATCTAATAAAATTAAATCTGGGTTTACTTCTTCGACTTTTTCTAAGGCTTCTTCACCATCATAAGCAGTAAAGACTTCATAGCCTTCTTTGGTTAAATTGAATTTCACGATGTCCGAAATCGGTTTTTCATCGTCAACTACTAGAATTTTTTTCACTAAGAGTCACCTCATACCTTCATAGGATTGTATGTACGCCTTACCATTATACAATAATTTCAATACTGTTTCACCTTTTCAAACAGACGACGTTTTTTTACAACTGTTACTTAAGAAAAAATGAAAAAAGAGACAAACTGAGTTCATCTCCTTCTTTCTATGCATACATTCTTTTTGAGAGCCTGTGAGCCGTCTACATACGTTCACTTTATTCTCTTGAATTCTGTTGACATTTAATCAAGCACTTGGCAAACAACCCCTAAGGAGCCAGGGCCAGTATGAACGGATAACGCCGGAGAGACTTTCCCAAAATAAATATTTTCGGCTGTTGGGAATAGCTCGTGCAGTCGTTCGCGAATTTTTTCAGCCGTTTCTAGAGCATCCGCCTGGGTTACCGCTAAGTTGAAGCGCTTATGGTTGCCTACGTGCTCCTTCACTAGTTGAATGGTTTTGTCGATGCTCTTATTCAGCCCGCGTACTTTCGCTACCGTGTAGTAAATACCATCTGAATTGCACGAAATGATTGGCTTCAATTTCAGTGCGCTTCCTAGTAAAGAGGAAACTAAGCCAATTCGTCCACCTTTTTGCAAATATTCCAACGTATCCACATTGAAAAAGATTTTAGTCTTCGGAATTTTACTTTCTACTTCAGTAATAATTTCCGTAAATGATTTTCCTTCTTTAACTAAGTCGCCAGCGTAAATCGCTAAAATACCAGCGCCGATCCCCACATTTTTGGTATCAATTGATTGGAATGTTAGCCCTTCATAATGCTCTCCCAGCACTCTCAACGCATTATAAGTACCGCTTAGACCGCTAGAAATCGTCACAATTATTACATGGGTATATCCTTGAGACTTAATTTCATCAAAGACTTTATGAATCAGTTCCCCATCGGGTAAAGATGTCGTCGGCAATTCTTTTTTAATTAATGGAAAAATCGTATCAGAGCTGATATCAATCCCATCTCTATATTCTCGATCACTAAAAATAATCCGTAACGGAACCATAAAAAAGGGCCCATTATCAATTACTTCCTTTGGCACATCCGTCCCAGAGTCAACTAGGATTGCAATTTTCTCACTCATCAACTTCGCCTTCTTTCTCTTTATCCAACTGAATAATCTTCTCAGCCAACATCTTCTGTGTAAATGACGCGACAGCGCTTTCCATCGCTAAATAATAAAAATCTTTGCTGCTGCGAGTCAAATTCACCTCTTCACCTAAAACAATCTTTGCTACTTGCAGCAATGCTTCCTCCTGCACTTTGCAAAAACTATTGTAGGCATCTTTTGGTTCATTAATCGCCAGCTGCATGCGAATCAGTTCATTGATATCTGGAATCGCAAGTACTTGTTTCAATAAAGTGATCGCAATTAAATACGCTAGATGGTTGCGGTTATATCTTTTTTTCACAGGTGGTGGTATTAATTTATGTTTAACATAGTTGTTGACCATCGCACTAGATAAGAGCTGATGCTTTTCATCTTCCATCAACGGCGATAGGTAGCGGTCAACAAGAGTGATGACTTGATCCATATATAATTCTAGTTCAGGTAACTCTTCCCACCTAGGCAAGCGTACTTCTTTCAATTCTTCTGCCCAAGTTCTGAGTTTCGTTTCTTCCATTTTTCACACTCCTCTCAACGATAGTTTATCAAAATTACGGTAATTATACAATATAGTTTTGAAAACTAGATAATTGAAGCGCTTTTTAGATAAATTTTTTTAGTTTTGTTCTTGCTTTTTTATTTTTCCAGTGCTAACATATGAAAGTACTTTGTTTGGGCCGTTAGCTCAGTTGGTAGAGCAGCTGACTCTTAATCAGCGGGTCGCGGGTTCGAGCCCCTCACGGCCCATTGGGTGCCAAACCCACGTCACCAGTGCATTCTTGGCTACTTCGGTAGTTTAGAAAAGAATGTACGTGGTGACTTTTTTGTTTTTCAAAAAATTTTCTAAATAAATGCTAAACATTATTTTATTGACTGAATCTATTTCCCCAATAACTCCAAGTTCAATTCCTGCTCGTGTTCAAAGCAATGCCTCTCAAGCGTAATTAACCCCACAAAACGAAAATCTTAAAACAGATAAATCAAGTTTTTTTCACGAAGAATCATTGGAACTGTATTCTTCTTTCTTTCAGGTCTTACTCTTTTAGAAAGACGATTTCGCATTTAATATAGGATTGTAACTCAATCAAACCAGCCGCTTAAATCCTTTAACAAGGGTTTAGGCGGCTGGTTTTTTGGAGCGAAAAGAGAGAAAAACGGTGAATTATTCTTTTTTTGTATTTTGTCCCATAAAAAACTTTTTTTGATTCTTTCATTTTATATCTTTACAAAAATATTTCTTATGTTACAATTGTGTTACAGAAATATTAAGGAGTGATTTAGATGAAAAAAATGGTTGTTTTTAGTTTGTTGGTATTAAACTTCCCCTTTGTTGCATTCGCAGATTCTTCCGATAGTGTCCCTGACCAGACCGTAAGTTCCAGTCAAGAGCAATTCGTTGACCAAGTTTCAGAAATAGGAACCGGTGATCAACTCCCTACTACCACTTCTCAAGCTTCTACAGAAGAAACAGTTACAAAACAAGCTGCAGCAACCAATAGCACTGCTGCCGAAGAAACAGAAAAAAGCGAAGTAGCAAAAGATACCCCAACGACTGAAACAGCCACTGTTGAGAAAAAACAGGATGAAACAGTACAAACGTCTGAAATAGAAAAGAAGAAAGTTGATACCATCACACCTCAAAAAGCTGCTGCAAAAACGTCAGAATCCCCAGCAGCATTGGAAGAAAGTCTTAATAAAGAGTGGACAGCTGAAAAAATCCGTGAGAATTTAACTGGGACAGATTACGGAATCGATCAAAATGAACTTAAGGGCTACAGCGATCAAGAACTAACCAATGCCTTTAAACTATTCAACCGTTATAACTTCGATATTACTGGCATGGATCTAGGTAGCTATGTACGAGTTCTACGTATGATTTATAAAGATAAGGAAGTTTCTTGGACAGAAGTTGAAAAAGCATTAGTGTTTAATCCCCATAACTTTCAAACTACTGTTGAATTAGCTAAAAATATAGATCAGTTACAACATTATCTTCGTGTGCTTCATCCTGGTATTCAACATTTTTCAAATGAAGAAATGCTTCATATCTTGAATCACCTTAGTGGCGCTGAAGATCAATTAAGTGCTGCAAATGGACTATTTGCAGGTCTTGTTCGTTGGCTTTACGACTCTCAACCAGGAAATGCACCTATCGAAAACGGCGCACCTATTCAAAACATAGATACAACTACGCAGCCAATCGTTGAAAATCTCACAACGAATCCTACTAGCGTTGTTAAGAATAATGCACAAGCTACTACTCAAAAAGAATACCCAAAAACTGGTGAACGTCGGACTGACTCACTAACGATTATGGGAATCATTGTATTCTTCCTTGCAGGTTTAGTTCTCCTGAAACGACGTGCTCAATTGAAATAGAGCAAATAAACTTGCCTTCTTTACCAATATTAAGTGATTTCTATTTTTCATTTAGCAAACTAAACTATTCCACAAGTGAAAACGAGTACGCATGTGCTCGTTTTTTTTGCTTTTTAAAGGCTCGCTGAATAAACCCTATGGGCAAAAAAGCACATCGCTATCTCCTTCCAGACAATAGTTTCTTGACTTTCCTTTCCCATTTTCTTTTCTCTCGTCCCTGATCAATTTCCTCTTGCGTTTTGCCATGACGTCTTTCAAAGCTTTTGGGCTTATGTGCCGTTGCGGCTGAATCATTTGGTGGCAGCTCCCAAGGCAGCGGGTACTTCGCATCGATTTGATCAGCGAGCTCCTGATAATTCAGCTTACGTTTTTTATTTTCATTCGAAGGTTCAGTTGATGTCGTGTTCTGCGCAGGCTGTTCTTTTTTCTCAGAAGCTGGACATTTTTCATCCGATGATTCCATTTCGGTCAGTTCTTCTTGTTCTGGTTGACTCGCTTCATGCTGCGTATCAATACAGGTTTTTACACTCTTGAATTTCACATATTCCGCAAAACGACGAACGCCACCCGCTTGGAAGATAGTCAAGGTCGTCAAAATATCCAATATTTCCGCCGTTTCTCTTTCTTGTCCGGTCGGGACCTGTTTCGTATCACGTAATGTCCAAGTATATCTTTTCCCGTTGCCATCTTTAAAAATCGTCGCAAGATCAAATTGAAACGCTGTCTTCTCGAAGGTCTCAGCGGCTCTCTTTATCAATAATTTTCTATAAGAACGAGCTTGCTTAGTCAGCTCTTGATACTCTTCTTCGCTCTTGAACAGACGTTGGATAACCGTCTGCCATTCTTCTTCACCTACAAAATAATCGCGGAAATAGGCGCAATGACGACGCAAGGTATCATTAGGTGCAGCAGTCAGAAAAATCTCACGAATCAGCTCTGGGAACAGGTAGGCAAAATCCCCCACAGAAAGTGCGTCACGAACCAAAATAGCCACTGCCGCCTCTACGATCTCCGCCGCATTTTTTGTTTGTTCATAGCGCTGAGTCACGCGTTTTTCCAAGCTCTTTCTCAACATACCAAAAATTTGTCGCTGCCCTAACAATGCTTCCTTCATTCGTTTCATCCTCCGTCCGTTGTTTTTGATTCCTTTGTAGTAATGATTCTTATGTAACCGTTCACAAAAATATTTTACACATAAAATAACCTTGAAGTAAATAGGCTTTATGAAGTATTCACTAATGTTAATTTATTTAAACCTTTTGGATAGTGACTTCCATTGTTCATTAGTTACATTGAAAGTCATATTAATAGCTTTAATAAATAACTATTTGGAGATTTTCGTTAGCGAGAAACAGATAGACGGAATCTTTATGTATTTTTTTAAAATAAATAGAATTATTTTATCTAGTAAAAGATGACGATCTTCTATATATAGGAAGACTTATTAAAAATCGATCTTCTCGATAAAAAGTCGTGTTCCATGGTTAGGTATCAAAACTATTGCGAGTGCTTTAAAAAATCTAAGCTAAAAAAAGCCAAAGCAGGCTAACCATCTGCTTTGACTTTCCTTTTTATACGGCCACTGCTTTCTCATTTTTCAAATGCTGCAGCTTCTTTTTATAATATGCAACTTCATCTTCAGAAGAATAAATGAAGTGACCAGGTGCGATTTCACGCAAATTTCTTGCTTTGCCGTCGTGAGGTTCGGTTTGATATTTTATTCGACGTCGTTGACGCTCATGATCAGGATCTGGCATCGGGATGGCTGATAACAGGCTTTCAGTATATGGATGCACCCCAAAATGATAAATCTCATCACTGCTTCCAACTTCTAATAGATGGCCGTTATTCATGACTCCAATACGATCACTAATATGTTTGACCATTGAAAGATCATGGGCGATAAACAAGTATGTCAAGTTGTGTTCCTTTTGCAAATCCTGTAGTAAGTTCACGACCTGAGCTTGGATCGAAACGTCTAAGGCAGAGATAGGTTCGTCACAAATGATGAAGCGCGGACGAACAGCTAACGCGCGGGCAATCCCAATTCGCTGACGCTGACCGCCAGAAAATTCGTGGGGATAGCGTGTGCCGTGACTGGGATTCAAGCCGACTGTTTCTAATAAATCATTGACTATTTTATCTCGTTCCTTCGGCGTTTTCGCTAAATTATTGACGTCAATTCCTTCAGCAATGATATCTTTAACCTTCATCCGTGGATTCAACGACGCGTATGGATCTTGGAAAATCATTTGTACATCGCGGCGAAAGGCGGTCAAATCCGCTTTCCCATGAATTTTCGTTACGTCTTTCCCATCAAATAGAATTTCACCATCCGTTTGTTGATTCAAACGAATAATTGTTCGTCCCGTGGTAGATTTCCCACTACCAGACTCACCTACTAATCCAAAGGTCTCCCCTTCATTAATATAAAAGCTTACATCATTAACGGCACGAACTTCATTTTTGCTGCCGGTATTAAAATACTGTTTTAAATTATTTACTTCTAATAATCGCTTTTCCATCCTAATCCTCCATTTTCTCGCTAAAAATTAAGCGGAATATTGGTTTTGCTTTTTGCGAAAAATATCCCAACGCCGTTGAATCTCGACTGGAGGAGTCACTGCTGGTGCTTGCGGAGCCAATAACCAAGTTGCAGCCTTATGCGTCTCTGAAAGCTCAAAGAACGGCGGCTCCATTTCTGCATCAATCTTCAACGCGAACTCATTACGCGGGTAAAAGGCATCGCCCGTTGGCGGGTCCAATAAATCTGGAGGAGAACCCGGAATAGCATACAAACGGTCACTTTCGCTTTCTAGTGTTGGCATGGACCCAAGCAATCCCCATGTGTAAGGATGTTGCGGATTATAGAAAATCTCTTCCGCTGTACCAACCTCCACAATCTTCCCTGCATACATGACAGCTACTCGGTCGGCAACGTTGGCAACTACACCCAGATCATGGGTAATAAAAATAATTGAGGTTTCGATTTTTTCTTGAATTTCTTTTAGCAGCTCTAAAATCTGTGCCTGAATCGTTACATCAAGGGCTGTTGTCGGTTCGTCGGCAATCAGGATTTCAGGATTACAGATTAAGGCAATGGCAATCACAATCCGTTGACGTTGTCCCCCAGAAAACTGATGGGGATAGTTTTTCAACCGTTTTTCTGCGTCTGGAATTCCAACTAAGTTCAATAAATCCAAAGCAGCTTTCAAGCTTTCATTTTTAGAAACATTCTTGTGCTTGCGTAAAGACTCTGCCACTTGCTTACCAATTGTCATGGTAGGATCTAGGGATGTCATAGGATCCTGAAAGATCATTGCGATCTCACGTCCGCGAATTTTCTGCATTTCTTTTTCAGATTTATCAACAATGTCTTGCCCTTTAAATAAAATATGCCCCTCATCAATGTTGGCGTTACTTGAAAGCAAGCGCATGATCGTACGGGTAGTAACGGATTTTCCGCTGCCGGATTCTCCTACGATCGCTAAGGTCTCCCCTTTATTCAACTCAAAATCCACTCCACGAATCGCACGGACCTTTCCGGCGTACGTATCGAATGAAATATTCAAATTCTTCACTTCTAAAATTTTTTCCATAGATTGTCACTCTTTCATTTTCGGATCGAATGCGTCACGTAGACCATCGGCTAACAGATTGAAACAGATCATGATCAGCGAAATAGTAACCGCTGGAATCCATAACAAGTATGGCAAATACAGGAATGTTTTATAGCCATCATTTAACAACGTTCCTAGTGAAGCGGCTGGCGGTGTTAACCCTAGACCAATAAAGCTTAGGAAGGCTTCAAAGAAAATAGCTGTTGGAATGCTGAACATCATTTGAATAATAATCACGCTGGAGATATTCGGAATGATGTGCTTGAAAGCAATCTTCCATTTCGACTCGCCCAGGGTCATCCCCGCTAGAACGTATTCTTGATCCTTCAGCTTGAGGGTCTGGGCACGAACGATTCGGGCCATGGGTATCCAGTTCGTAATAGCCATCGCTGCTACAATTGAAAAAATCCCCGGTTCAAAAACAACCAGCATTAAAATCATGACTACTAGATTGGGGATTCCAGAAAGAATCTCCAAGAAACGCTGCATCGCATTATCGACTTTTCCACCTAGCATTCCAGAAATCAAACCATAGGCAACACCGATCGTGATATCGAATAAAGCTGCGATAAAAGCGATCAATAATGAAATTCTTGTTCCCATAAATAAACGACTCAACACATCGCGTCCCAAACCATCCGTTCCCAACAGATAATTCACGTTATTAGGAACATCTGCTTGTGCATATTTATCAACCAATTCACCAGCCACCATTGTTTTTCCATTTAGGCCGTCAATGTTCAAACCAGGAACTCGAGGCGGTAAATTAATATAATCAACATTTTGTTTGCTTGGGTCTTGTGGCGAAACAAAGATCGTCACAATGGAGACGACAATAATTATAGCCAGTAGGATCATTGAAATGACTGCCGCCTTATTTTTCTTTAAGCGACGCCAAGAGTCTTGTAGAAAATTCAACGAAGGTGTCGCAATTTCTTCGCGTTCCTTTTCGGTATTTTTTTGTAAGGGTTGAAATTCATCAGCGGGAATATCAACGATTGAAGGATATTTCATTTCCATTAGCTCTTACTCCCTTCTGATAGACGAATACGCGGATCAACTAAACCATAAAGAAGATCGACGACCAGAATAACAAAGACTAGCATAAACGAGTAAAGAATCGTTACAGCCATGATCGTTGGATAATCATTGGTCATAATTGATTTTACAAATTGCTCTCCGATACCAGGTATAGCGAAAATATTCTCGACCACTAACGATCCTGTCATTAACGCAACAGCTAATGGTCCTAATAATGTCATCAAGGGGATCAAACTATTTCTCAATCCGTGTCTGAAGGCAATTTCCCATCTACTCAATCCTTTAGCTCGTGCAAGCTCCACATAATCACTATGAAGAACCTCTACCATTTCTGTTCGAATAAAGCGAGCGGAATCAGCTAAAGGCGACATCGCTAATGCCAATGTCGGTAATATGGTGTAAGCAAACCCTTCCCATTTTGCGATCGGCAAGATACGTAATTTCATAGCAAAAATGTATTGTAGCAAAACGGCAAAAACAAAGTTGGGAATCGAGCGACCTAAAATCGCGACTAAAGTAGATGCCGTATCTGCCCATGAGTTTTGTTTCATCGCGGAAATCGTTCCTAAGATGATCCCGACAAAAGTACCAAATACGATTGCCTGCAACCCTAATTGCAAGGAAGGTCCGATGCGCCCTGCTAATAAAGCAGCAACGGCTTGATTTTTGAATTGGAAAGAAATACCAAAGTTTCCTTGTACTAGGTTGGATAGATAAATTCCGTACTGCACGATAACGGGTTTGTCTAGCCCCACCTGCTTATTCAGCATCGCAATCGTTTCAGGACTCAATCGTTCTTGATTGGTATAAGGTGTCCCTGGTAATAATTGCATCAAGAAAAATGTGATGGTGGCAATCAACCATAAAGTAATCAACATGAAAAAGACACGCTTTAAAAAATATTTCAAATAACTGCCCATGAGGTGCCTCCTAATTCATTTTAATGTATTCATTTTTTACAAAAAATGAGTTTTATTTTCATCACGTATATCATTCCACTAATCTGCTAAAGCAGGAAGGGGAACTGACATCCTAATTCATTTTTTAGCAAAAACGAGCGTTGTTTTTAGCTCGTATATCATTCTGTTCTATTTCAGAAAAAGCTTTTAATGATTCGTTCTTAAATTTTGACTTCTACTTTTGTTTTGGTTTAGAGTAGGAAGAACGTATGAATCATATTTATTAAAAGAGTGTTACTCATCAATTATTGGAGTGTATGTATGAAAAATAAATTATTTCCCATTGGAATCGGCAGCGGCTTGATTGTGCTTATTGTGATCTACTCGCTTATTCAAGGGTCGCTTTCTTTATTGATTCTATCTAACCGATTTTTTTTAACTGGATTGCCTTTTTTGATCGTTGGCATCCTGCTTTGGATTTTTTCTTCAGGCTTCTTCGATCATTTTCAGCATTCGATGCATCAAGCGTTTGGCAGAAAACAAAAGAAAAAATCAGAATTTCAGCCTCTCTCCCATGTTGGACAGGGACGATATTCTTTTTGGTTGATCATTGCAGCCATTTTGATCGGTTCTTCAATCATTTGTGCATTGCTGACAATGATTTAAAAGGAAGTTGGAACGAGGTTCGTTCCAACTTCTTTTTTTGTCTAATTATTCCTCTACATAAGTCCATTTGTAGTCCCAAGAAGCGCCAGCTGGATGGTGAACAATTCCTTTGACCTTCTCGTTAACTAAATGTGCTTCGGATAATTGATAAAGCGGTGCGACACCAGATTCTTTAGAGATGATCTCATTGGCTTTTTGTAAATCATCCCAACGAGCTTCCTCATCGCTAGCATCTTTATTCCCTGAATCTTCAACTGCCTTGTCGTATTCCTCATTGCTCCAGCGACCGCGGTTATATGAGTTTCCTGTTACGAACAAGTCAGTAAAGCTTGATGGGTCCGCATAGTCTGCACCCCAGCCGCCTAGTAAAACATCAAAGTCCCCAGCATTTGAACGATCCAAACGAACTGAAAATGGTACAGGGGTTGGTTTCACTGTGATTCCTGGTAGTGTTTCTTCCAAGGCACTTTGCATATATTCAATGACTTTCTTAGAGGAATCAGTATCTGAAGCCATTAATTCAAACGATAGCTTGTCAATCTTCAATTCCTTCTTCGCTTTGTCCCAATACTCTTTCGCCTTTTCCTTATCGTAAGGAGCTAAATTGCCTGCTTCTTTGGCAAAATCCTCATCTGTTTTCGGATTTTTTGACATACCTGATGGGACTAACCCCGTCGAAACGACTGATCCATCTCCTAAAACTTGGTTGACTAAGGATTTCCGGTTGATCGCGTAAGAGATTGCTTTACGTAAGTTCTCGTTTCTAAATGGTGAATCTTCTTTTCGTTGATTGTATTCAAGATAGCTGGTACGAGCTTCTTTGAAGGATTTGTATGCTGGATCATTCGCATTTTGTTGTGCCAACTCACCAGATAGGATCACATCGTCTGCTTCGCCATCTTTGAATAAATTCAAGGATGTAGAAGATTCTTTTACTACATTGACTTTTACTTTAGATAATTTCACTTCGTCTTTATCCCAGTAAGTATCATTTTTCTTATATTCCCACTCAGTATCTGTTCCGGGACCATCAAAGCCTTCTAATGTGAAAGGTCCATTGTATACAGATTTATCACTCTTAGTGGCATACTCTTTTCCATTTGCTTCTACCACTTTTTGATTTTGTGGAAAGAAGGATGGAAATGCCAATAGGTAATCAAAATACGGTGTAGGCTTGGCCAACTTGATTTCTAACTCATGATCATTCACTGCTTTGATTCCTAGTTCTTCAGGAGCTTTTTTACCGGCAGAAATATCCGCCGCATTTTCCACTGGTTCGAAAAGATACGCGTATTCTGAGGCTGTCTCTGGTTTGACTGTACGTTGCCATCCAAAGACATAATCTTTAGCTGTTACAGGATCACCGTTTGACCATTTTGCATCTTCTCTTAACTTCACTGTATAGGTCTTACCATCGTCGCTAACCTTAACTTTTTCACTAGCACCTGCTGGCTGCGGTTTATTGTCCTTATCCAAACGATAGATACCTTCATAAACATTATTAAGTGCAGTAAAACTAATTGTATCTGTCGCTACAGATAAGTCGGCTGTCGGCATTTCCTGTTGAACCACTAAATTGAATGTGCCGTTGTCTTTTGCTTTTGCGCTTGACCTGCTCTCATCAGTTGAAGCACTGCTGCCGCCATAACACCCCGCCAAAGCGAGCCCGCAAACCGCGATAATACCGTAAGCTAATTTGTTCCTCATATCTTTTTCCCCTTTTGATTCAATTTTCAGAATAATTATGAAGTTCTGAATATGTCGAGTAGTTTAATCATTTGTTTTTAATAAATCAACACATATGCTCTAATAATCTTTTTACTTTTTTGAAAAAAACCTAAGAAAACTTGTGAATCCAACAATTTCCCTATTAAAATTTTTTTATTCTAATAAAAACACCTTAAATATTTGTTCAAAGCCCGTTTTTCTCACATATTCATGGTAGAAACTAGCAGTTGTTCGTGCTAGTTAAAAACTGCTCAAAGTTTTCCCTTTTAGAATTTCATCAAATGAATTTTTAATCCCTTATCTATTTATTAAAAATATTTCTCATCTTTTTTTCATAATCGTATTGACTTTTCTTTTCTTTTTTTATACGATGTATACAACAATTTTTAAAAAATTCTGACAATAAACGGGTGGTTGCCATGATGAAATCAAATAGGTCTTTCAACGCAACTTTATTATTATAGCTGGGACTTTCTGAAAAATATTTCATAAAGTCCCTATTCGCATTGCATCGGAGAAGAAAATGGTTCTTTTCCGATGGAGTGCTTTTTTTATACCCGTTTTTGAATGAAGGAGGAGTAAAAATGAGAAAGATTCAATTTTTTGACACCACATTAAGAGATGGTGAACAAACACCAGGAGTAAATTTTAATACGAAAGAAAAAATTCAAATCGCGCTTCAATTAGAAAAATGGGGGGTTGATGTCATCGAGGCGGGATTTCCCATCGCCTCCCCCGGCGACTTTGAAGCAGTACAAAATATCGCCCGTCAAGTAAAGACGATGACTGTGACCGGATTGGCACGTTGTCAGAAAAAAGATATCGATAGAGCCTATGAAGCATTAAAAGACGCGGTCGATCCTCAAATTCACGTTTTCTTAGCTACAAGTGACGTTCACATGCAATACAAGCTGAAAATGTCGAGAGAAGAAGTTCTTTCTTCTATTAAAGAGCACGTCAGCTATGCACGAAGCTTGTTTAAGAAAGTACAGTTTTCTCCGGAAGATGCTTCGAGAACAGAAAAAGGCTTCCTATTAGAAGCGGTACAAACCGCTATTGATGCTGGCGCTACGATCATCAATGTACCGGATACCGTTGGCTATTCAAATCCCACGGAATATGGCGCGATCTTTAAATCATTGATTGAAAATATCCACAGCGATCAAGAAATCACCTTCTCCTCTCATTGTCACGATGATCTGGGTATGGCGACGGCAAATGCGCTGGCAGCGATCGAAAATGGGGCAAATCGTGTGGAGGGTGCCATCAATGGCATCGGTGAGCGAGCAGGCAATACCGCATTAGAAGAGGTCGCTTTGGCGTTAGCCATTCGTAAAGACTTCTATCAATGCGAGTCCTCTATTGTATTAAATGAAACAAAACGAACCAGCGAATTGGTTTCACGCCTTTCAGGCATTCCAGTTCCAAAAAATAAAGCGATTATTGGTGACAATGCCTACGCTCATGAATCAGGCATCCATCAAGACGGCGTATTGAAGAATCCCGAAACCTACGAAATTATTACCCCGACTCTTGTCGGCGTGAATCAAAATTCTCTGCCGCTTGGAAAATTATCAGGGCGCCATGCATTCAATGCGAAGCTGGAGGAGCTGGGTTATGAATTAAATGATGCCGACAGCAAAGAGGCCTTCAAACGATTCAAAGCCTTAGCCGATAAGAAAAAGCAAATTACTGACAAAGATTTGATCGCACTGCTTGCGGATCAATATAGAGAAGAAACGGAGAAATACAAGCTGACAGACGTTCAGGTTCAATACAGCTCAAATGGTTATCAAGGCGCTATCGTCTCAATCATCGATGAAGAGGATGAAGTAAAAGTTGCCTCTCAAATTGGCTCAGGCAGCATTCAGGCGATTTATAACACCATCGATGAACTGTTTCAGCAAGATCCTGAGTTGACGGACTATGAGATTCAGGCGTTGACCGGCGGTGAGGATGCTCAGGCTGAAGTTCGCGTGACCCTTTTGGATAGAGAAACGAAAGAGGAGTTTCGCGGCATTGGTGTCGATTTCGATGTGCTGCACGCATCAGCAAAAGCTTACGTACAAGCGAGCAATCACTTAAAACAAAGAAACTAACCCAATTATTGATTCACTAGTCAATTAGAAATGAGATATGGATAGGAGCAGACACATGAATAAAAAAATTGTTGTATTAGCCGGTGACGGCATCGGGCCAGAGATTATGGAAAGCGGCTTAAAGGTTTTAAACGCTGTAGAGAAAACATGCAGCAGCACATTCCAACTAGAAAAATTTCCTTTTGGAGGGGCTGGAATTGATGAAGCCGGTGCTTCACTCCCTGAAGAGACATTAGCTGCTTGTCAGGGAGCCGATGCGATCCTATTAGGTGCCATCGGTGGGCCAAAATGGGAGAAAATGACGGACACGCCAGAAAAAGGCTTGCTTGCACTTAGAAAATCATTGAATCTATTTGCGAATATTCGCCCTGTTTCCGTCTCTTCCGCCCTACGACACCTTTCTCCTTTAAAACCGGAGATTATTGAAGGAACCGATCTGATTATCGTAAGAGAGCTAAGCAGCGGCATCTACTTTGGCGAACCGCGGGAGTTAAATGAAACAATGGCCTTCGACACTGCTCGATATCACAAAAATGAGATTGAACGGATTCTCCACGCTGCATTCAAAATTGCTCAAGGTCGCAGTAAAAAAGTGACCTCCGTTGATAAGGCGAATGTTTTAGCTTCTAGTAAACTATGGCGAGCAACCGCTGAAGAAGTAGCGAAAGATTATCCAGACTGTCAGTTAGAACATCAATATGTGGATTCTGCGGCAATGAAGCTGATTCAAAATCCCAAGGCTTTTGATGTGATCGTCACTGAGAATCTCTTCGGTGATATTTTGAGCGACGAGGCTTCTGTTCTACCAGGTTCGCTAGGAGTGCTTCCAAGTGCGAGCCATAGTGATGGTGGGCCATCTCTTTATGAACCTATTCACGGCTCGGCTCCAGACATTGCAGGAAAAGGAATCGCAAACCCGATCTCAATGATCTTATCCGTAGCAATGATGTTACGCCAGTCCTTCCAAGAAGAGCAGGCCGCTCAGGCAATTGAAGCGGCGTGTGACACAGTCTTATCAAAGGGACTTTTCACACACGACCTAGGTGGTCAAGCTTCTACGGATGAATTTACCGATGCCGTCCTTCAGGAACTAACAGTATAGCCCTTTATATAGAAGAAAAAAGCTAAGAGTTCTCTGACTAACTAATTATTAACGAATAAGGAGCGGAAAATATGGGAAAAACACTATTTGACAAACTATGGGATCGCCACGTCGTCCACGGCGAAGAAGGCGCCCCGCAATTGCTTTATATTGATTTGCATTTGATCCATGAGGTGACATCTCCACAGGCCTTTGCGGGAATTCGTGAAGCGGGGCGAACACTGCGCCATCCTGAGCGGACCTTTGCTACGATGGATCATAATACACCGACGGTCGATATCTATAACTTTACTGACCTAGTCGCAAAAAAACAGATTGATACACTTAGACAGAACTGCGAAGAATTTGGCGTTCAGCTTTGTGATAACGGAAGTGATCGCCAAGGGATCGTCCACATGGTCGGTCCAGAAACCGGATTGACTCAGCCTGGCAAGACCATTGTCTGCGGTGATTCACACACAGCGACACATGGAGCTTTTGGAGCGCTGTCTTTCGGTATCGGTACGAGTGAAGTCGAACACGTCTTCGCCACTCAGACCTTGTGGCAAAATAAACCGAAAAATATGGGCATAAAGATTACTGGGCAGTTGCCGAAGGGCGTTTATGCGAAGGATATCATTTTGGCCCTCATTGCTAAGTACGGGACAGACTTTGGTGTCGGCTACGGAGCGGAATTCTATGGGGAAGCCATCCAAAGTCTATCAATGGAAGAACGTATGACCATCTGTAACATGGCTATCGAAGGCGGGGCAAAAATTGGCTTGATTGCTCCTGATGACAAAACCTTTGATTATGTAGCTGGTCGTGAATATGCACCGAAGGATATGGCTGCTGCTGTCCAAGACTGGAAAGAATTGTACACAGATGACGATGCCGCCTACGATAAAGAATTGACACTAGATGTCAGCGAATTAGTCCCTTTCGTAACGTGGGGAACGAATCCTGAAATGGGGGTGCCTTTTGATGGCACCTTCCCTGAGATTACCTCACCGGATCTACAAAAAGCTTATGACTATATGGATTTGAAGCCAGGGCAAACCCCTGCAGATATCCCAGTCGGATATGTCTTTATTGGGTCATGCACAAATGGTCGGCTCTCAGATCTTAAGGAAGCCGCAAAAATAGTACAGGGCAAAAAAGTGCATGATAGTGTTACTGCTATCGTGGTCCCTGGCTCACGCCCTGTTCGTAAAGCCGCCGAAGAAATCGGACTGGACAAAATTTTCAAAGAGGCAGGCTTTGAGTGGCGCGAACCTGGCTGTTCGATGTGTCTCGGTATGAATCCAGACCGCGTACCAGCCGGGGTACACTGTGCTTCAACATCCAATCGAAATTTCCAAGGCCGGCAAGGAAAAGATGCCCGCACACATCTTTGCAGTCCTGTCATGGCTGCACTAGCCGCCATTCATGGAAACTTTGTTGATAGCCGTAAGGAGGTCATCTAATGGAAAAATTTACGATCTATACTGGAAAAACGGTTCCCTTGATGAACGATAATATTGATACCGATCAAATCATTCCAAAGGGCTTTTTGAAGCAAGTTGATAAGTCCGGCTTCGGGAAACATCTCTTTGATGAGTGGCGCTTTTTAGAAGACGGCTCACCCAATCCCGAATTCATTTTGAATACACCTGAACGAAAAGAAGCGACGATCTTGATTTCAGGAGAAAACTTCGGCTCAGGTTCTTCGCGGGAGCATGCGGCTTGGGCAATTCAGGATTACGGCTTCAAAGCAGTCATTGCCGGAAGCTACAGCGACATCTTTTATATGAATGCCTTGAAGAATGGGCTATTGCCGATCCGACTGGATCAAGAGGTAAGAGAGATTTTGAGCCAACTGCCTGCCGATCAGTCGATCACTATCGATTTGCCAAAACAAGAAGTCCAAACGCCAGAGGCTAATTATGCCTTCCAGATCGATCCAACATGGAAAGATAAATTGATTAAAGGACTGGATGATATCAGCATCACCCTTCAACATGAAGATGAGATTGAGAAATACGAGAAGCAGATGCCAACGTACGAATAAATAATCCAGTCTTTAGCCTATTCTCGTCTGAAATGTTTATACTGGCATTCGCTTAAAAAAAATCGCGTAAAACTTTCACTTTGGAAAGTTTTACGCGATTTTCTTTTATTTAATTCACAACCTGTTCTTGTACATATTGCGCATAAAGCGGATGAGAGGCAATCAACTCAGCGTGAGTCCCGTGACCAGTCACCTGGCCTTTTTCGATAAAGTAGATATGATCAGCATCCACAATCGTTGATAGCCGGTGAGCGATCACCAAGGTTGTCCGACCTTCCATCAACTGATCCAAGGCTCGTTGAACCTTTTCTTCCGATTGTGAGTCCAAGCTGGCTGTCGCTTCATCCAGCATCAGGATTTTAGGGTCCCGTAAGAAGGCTCGAGCAATAGCGATCCGTTGTTTTTGTCCACCGGATAATTTCACTCCACGTTCGCCTAATTCTGTCTCCAACTGCTCTGGGAACTCACGAACAAATTGATCGGCATAAGCCAATTCCAGACCATGCCATAACTCTTCTTCGGTAAGTGTTCGATCGAGTCCATACTGCAAATTCTCACGAATGCTTCCTGCAAACACCGCGCTGTCTTGAGAAACATAGCCAATCTGTGAACGCCAATTGGTTAAGTTAAGCTGTTCGATCGCTTCATCGCCAATTTTTACTGTTCCTTCTGTTGGTTGATAGAAACGTTCCAACAAGGCAAAGATCGTAGATTTCCCTCCCCCGCTCGGTCCAGCAAAAGCAATCACTGTATTTGGTTTCGCTTCAAAGGAAACCTTTTTCAAAATGGGACGATCCGTTACATAATGGAAGGAAAGATTTTCTGCCTTGATCGTTTTACCTGAAACATCCACCGTTTTGCCTGTTTCAATAGGCTCTAGATCCGTTTTTAGTATTTGTTCAATCCGTTCAGTCGCTCCCATTGCTTTTTGCACTTGAGAAAAGAACATCGCGAAGCTGGCAGCCGGCATCATAATGTTAAACAGATACAACAAGAAAGCAACCAATTGTCCGCTTGTTAACGTTCCAGCCTGAACACGAACCGCTCCATACCCTAGGATACCAACGAATAAGCCCAACATAACGGTCGTGATGATTGGCTGCAGCATCGCCTCGACCTTTGCATCCTTGATTCCTAAGCTAAAGATCTTATTGATAAAGGAGCCGCCACTAGTCTTCTCAAACTTTTCTCCGTTACTCGCTTTGATTAAACGAATCTCAGAAAGCTTTTCGCTAGCTTCGGCATTAAAATCAGCCGTCGCGGCTTGAAGTTGACGTCCTAAGCGCGACATAATTCGTCCAATCGGCATCATGATCAACGCCATGATCGGAACCGCTAAAAACATCATCGCCGCCATTTTCCAATCCATTACAAACAAGATGATCATTGATCCAACTAGCTGGATCGCTCCAGTAATGAAGTTCGGAAATTGCGTCGCGACTAAATCCTTTATTACTGTTGTATCATTTACTAGTCGGGAACTGCTTTCTCCAGATTTATGATCATCATAATAACCGACAGGCATTTGCAGCAGATGACTCCATAATTTCTCCCGCAGCGTTTTAACAGCACTTTCCCCGACATAACGCAACAGAAAACTCCCGATCGCGCCAAAGGCCAGCTGTGCGACAAAAGCCAAAACTAATACGATCAGCATTGTTTTATCAATCTTTGCAAGCTTGCTTGTATCAATCAAGCCCTTTGTTAACTGCGGTACGATTAAGCTAGCCCCGCTTGTTAACAAACTTAGAAATAAACCAATAGCAAACAGTGCTTTTTTAGGATTGACACTCAAGATCAATCGTAAAAAATCCTTCAATTTGTAATTACTCTTTTTTCCACCTTCAATAGTTTCATCAGGTGCCATACTCATATCCCGATCCATCGTTTGTTCCTCCTGCTTCATAGCAGCTTTCCGCCTACTTTTTTTAGAAATCTTCCCATTCAGTATCTTTCTCGTCTTTTTCTTTAGCTCCTTCATTAAAGCAGTCTCGATTTCCCCAAAAATCCCGACGAAAATCATGCTTGAAGTCGCGAGAAAACTCTCTTGAAGCATTGCGCATCTCTCGTTGCATTTGATTCCGCATCCGATGCTGTTCTTCTCGCGAAAGCTGCTGCCAATCCTCTTGCCAATTTTCAGCAAATTGATCCCGCATCGCTTGCATCTGACGCAGACGATCCATTGGGTCAACAAACCGTCCAGCCTGTTTCTGAAACTCTTCTTGCCAGCCAGCAGAAATTTTTTGCAGATACTCACTGAAGTGTTCCTGTTCTTTCTCTGATAAGCCTACAAAGAACGCTTCGCTCCTATCTTCATCGGCATGACTCACCTTCTGAGCCTTTTGCTTTCCTTTTTCCGTTAAAAAGACGCGTTTGATCCGTTTGTCATGCTCGGCTTCTTCACGTATGACATCACCGTTTTTTTCCATTTTCTTCATTAATTCTGCCAGTGAGCTGGGACGAATATCTAGAATCTCAGCCAATTGACTTTGTATCAATCCATCTTCCTTAGCCAAAATCGCCAAAACACGTTGCTGACCAGTTAGTTTCTGCCTTTTACTCATAAAGGCATTACTGGCAGAACTGATAAAGCGTAATTGACGCATCAAATCCTTCGTAAACTCACTCATGACAAAAATCCCCCTACCTTATTTATAGTAGCTACTGTCTTCTCTTCAATAAAGTTCGGTACCGAACTTTATTTCGATTGCTATTATAGTTCGGTACCGAACTATTGTCAACAACTTTGCTATTTTTTTCTTTCAAAAAAAAGAAAAGTGACCAAAAGGTTGATTTCATCAACTTTTAATCACCCTTTACTGTTAAAAAAAGACCCGATGATCATCATCGAGTCCAAAGCTTTAGTGCTTATGTTGTTCTTCTTTCACGGGACAGCTGCCGTCACAGTCTTCACAAGAGCTGCCATTTTTGATTCGCCGATAGACAATGGCACCGGCACCGCCAAAGATCAATATACTTAATACTATAGTTGCCATTCTTTCACCTCTTTGATTTCCTCAATGGTAATTGTTGGTGTTCGCTTAACTGGTTTTCTAACGATGAAATAAATCATCCCTACAAGTACAATCGCTGCTAAAATCAAACCAACTCCGATTTCGCCATTTTCAAAAATCACATGTCCAAATTGATAAATGATAAAGCTTACAGCATAGGCTAAGCCGCATTGATAGCCAATCGCACGCCATGTCCATTTGATGTCCCCCATTTCACGATGGATCGCGCCGATCGCAGCAAAACAAGGTGCACATAACAAGTTGAATACTAAGAAGGAATAGCCGGCGATTGGTGTATATGCCGCTTGCAGAGATTTCCAAATTTCTACGCCATCCTCAGCGACTTCTGCGTGACGATATAAAATCCCAAAGGTCCCAATAACATTTTCCTTCGCGACCAAACCAGTGATCGCCGCAACTGCCCCGCGCCAGTCTCCCCAACCTAATGGAGCGAACAATGGTGCAATCAAGCCGCCCAATGCAGCTAAGATACTATCGTTTTCATTGACCGCTTGCAATGAGAAGTTATAACTTGAGATAAACCAAATAATAATACTTGAAACAAAAATGATTGTTCCCGCACGTTTTACAAAGGCTTTACTGTGGTCATACGTATAACGAACCGTATTCCCAATTCTAGGCATATGATATAAAGGAAGCTCCATGATAAAAGGAACCGGATCTCCAGAAAAAAGCTTGGTTTTCTTTAAGGCAATGCCAGATAATACGATCGCTCCCATCCCGACAAAGTACGCGGAGGGCGCTACCCAACTGCTGTTAGGAAAGAAGGCACCCGCAACTAAAGCGATAATCGGCAATTTCGCCGAACATGGCATAAAGGTCGTTAACATCGCGGTCATCCGACGATCCTTTTCGCTTTCGATCGTACGACTCGCCATTACTCCAGGTACCCCACAGCCTGTAGCGATCAGCATCGGAATGAAAGACTTCCCTGACAATCCAAATTTACGAAAAATCCGGTCCATCACAAAGGCGATACGAGACATATACCCGCAATCCTCCAACAGTGCTAAGCACAGGAAAAGGACCATTAATTGTGGAAGGAACCCTAAGACGGCACCTACACCTGCGATAATTCCATCTAAAATCAGGCTCTGCATCCATTCGGCAACATTCCAAGATTGCAGCGTTGAGCTCACAAAATTAGGAACAATATCGCCAAATAAATGATCATTTACCCAATCCGTTCCCATAGCACCGACTGTCTGGATCGCGATATAGTAAATCAGCCACATCACTAAAGCAAAAATCGGCAAGGCTAAGAAACGATTGGTTACGACGCGATCAATCTTATCTGAAATGGAAAGCTTGAATTGGTCTTCATCCACCACACAGAGTGTTTTCAAATGTGTAATAAAATTATAGCGTTCATTTATGACTAGGCTTTCCGCATCTTCACCAAAAATCTTTTCAGTGATCTTAATGATTTCATCAATTTCTTTTTGTTGGATTGAACTAAGATCCAAGGCTTTTTGCGCACGTTCATCTCGTTCAAATAGTTTTAAACTGTACCAACGGCTATATTGCGCCTGCGCCGTACTTCCAAGCACTGCTTCAATCTCATTAATCGCTGCTTCCAAACGATTGTCGTAATGGGGAAAATTGATTTCTTCCACACCTTTTTTAATAAGATGCACTGCTTCATTAACTGCCTTATCTAAGCCCCAATTCTTCAACGCACTGACCCCCACTACGGGCACACCTAGAGCATAAGCCAATTTCTCTAGATTGATCTGTTTTCCACTTTTTTTGATAATGTCCATCATGTTTACTGCAACGACCACAGGAATTCCCGTTTCGATCAATTGCGTCGTTAAATAAAGATTCCGTTCTAGATTCGTCCCATCGATAATGTTGACGATAGCATCAGGAGTACCCGAAAGTAAGTAATCACGGGCAACAACTTCTTCTGGAGAATAGGGAGAAAGGGAGTAGATCCCAGGCAGATCATCAATGATCACTTCGGAATCCTTCTTGTAGATTCCTTCTTTTCGCTCGACCGTAACTCCTGGCCAGTTTCCTACAAACTGATTGGTTCCTGTCAGAACGTTGAAGGTACTTGTTTTCCCACTGTTAGGATTTCCCGCTAAAGCAATATGTGTCTTTGCCATCTATTCCGCCTCCTTAGATACGACCACCATCTCTGATTCGCTTTTCCGTAAACTTAATTCATATCCTCGGACCCGCAGCTCAATCGGATCACCTAGAGGCGCCAGCTTCACAACTTTCACCTGAGTTCCCTTAGTCAAGCCCATATCCATCAAGCGTCGTTTGACTGCTCCTGTACCATGGACATTGACCACAATTCCTTGTTCACCCGCATTTAGTTGATCCAATGAGACCCAAGTTTCTTGGTCTTCCGTTAGGTTCTTCACATGTATCTGCTTTAATAAAGACTGAGACAAAGCCAGTCGCGTATTATGTAATAAAACGATTCCATTCTCGCCAGAGTGATTCACGACGGCAACTTTTGAACCGACGATCATCCCCAAATCCTGCAATCGATGCTTTGTATCATTTTCTAAAGTCATTTCGTCAATTTGAACAACCTGATTCAATGAAACATCTGCCAAAGTTGTCATACACTTCTCCACCTTACTGTTCGACTTCTAAATCTAATTAATAATGAGAATCTTTCTCACTAAGAATAGCTTCATTTCATGGCAAAGTCAATAAATGGTCGAAGAATTTCTCTATTTTTTGAGCAATTTGTTTGACAATCTCTGTTTTATTTGTTTTATTTTTCTTTTTTTCGTTATTAAAAAAACTTTTTTGCCGTAAAAAAACATCCCAGAACAGTTTTTTGAATTCTGTAAAGGGATTTTTCTTTGAAACCGTCCGTTTTCAATGTTTTTGCAAAAAACACAAAGAGTAGTATACCAATGTTTCACCACCACAATATATGGTATCAAACGATTGACTTTTTCCCTACATCTTTTATACTAGTAATTGTAGAAATCAAGGGAGGTCGTCTTATGGTAAAAGTATATTCAAAAAACAATTGTATGCAATGCAAAATGACAAAACGTTATTTAACTGAGAATCAAATTTCATTCGAAGAGGTCAACATCGACAATGAACCCGAAGCTCTAGGTTTTCTAAAAGATCAAGGTTTCCAAAGTGTCCCAGTTATTTTCGGTGGACAACAAGCCATTATCGGTTTCCGTCCAGATCAATTGAAAGCATTAGCGTAATTTAAGAGGTCGCACCTGAAGCGGCTAGCTTCAAGAAAGAAGAGGGATTATCCAAAAGTAGCTTTTCATACTTTAGGGATAGTTCGGCTTATTTCTTAAGAAACTGCTTCTAGAGCACCGTTTTTCGAAACTTTGCGATCCATGATTGCAAAGTTTTCTTCTTTATTATAGATAGAAAAGGAAAGATGTGACGAGATGAGTTTAAAGGACCTAGGTGAAGTATCTTACTTCAAATTAAACAATGAGATCAATCGTCCAGTAAATGGACAGATTCCACTAAATAAAGACAAAGAAGCCTTGGCTGCTTTTTTCAAAGAAAATGTAGAACCAAATACCCATACATTTTCTTCTGTACAAGAAAAAATAGACTATTTAATAGAAGAAGACTTTTTAGAAGCAGAATTTATCGCGAAATATACCCCTGCTTTTATTGAGAAGCTCTTCAATTACTTAGCTGACCAAAACTTTACATTCAAATCATTTATGGCAGCTTATAAATTTTACTCACAATATGCCTTGAAAAACAATGCAGGCACTGAGTATTTAGAAAGCTACGAAGACCGTGTTGCCTTCAACGCCTTGTATTTTGCTGATGGCGATGAACAATTGGCTTTGTCTTTAGCAGATGAAATGATTCATCAACGGTATCAACCAGCTACCCCTTCTTTTTTAAATGCAGGTCGTAAGCGTCGCGGAGAACTTGTTTCTTGTTTCTTGATTCAAGTAACAGATGACATGAACAGTATCGGCCGTTCGATTAACTCAGCTCTGCAATTATCACGTATCGGTGGCGGTGTAGGAATTAACCTATCGAACTTACGTGAAGCCGGCTCCCCGATTAAAGGCTATGACGGCGCGGCAAGTGGTGTGGTTCCAGTGATGAAGCTGTTCGAAGATAGTTTCTCTTACTCTAACCAGCTAGGGCAGCGTCAAGGTGCAGGTGTGGTTTACTTAGACGTCTTCCACCCAGATATTGAAATGTTCTTATCAGCCAAAAAAGAAAACGCCGATGAAAAAATCCGTGTGAAGACTCTTTCACTTGGTGTGACTGTACCGGATAAGTTTTACGAATTGGCTCGTAAAAATGAAGATATGTATTTATTCAGTCCTTATGGTATCGAACGCGAATACGGCGTGCCTTATTCCTATGTGGATATCACCAAGGAATACGACAACTTAGTCGCAAACCCAAACATTCGCAAGAAAAAAATTCGTGCCCGTGATTTGGAAAATGAACTTTCTAAATTGCAGCAAGAATCCGGCTACCCTTATATCATCAATATTGATACGGCAAACCGTGCCAATCCGATTGATGGAAAAATTGTTATGAGTAATCTATGTTCCGAAATTTTACAGGTTCAAACACCTTCTACTATTAACGGGCGTCAAGAATACGATGTACTTGGTACAGACATTTCATGTAATCTTGGTTCGACGAATATTGTTAATTTGATGGAAAGTCCTGACTTTGGTCAATCCGTTCGTACAATGGTACGAGCATTAACCTTTGTTACCGATGAATCTGACATTGATGTCGTCCCTTCTATTCAAAATGGAAATAAATTGAATCATACGATTGGTTTAGGGGCGATGGGCTTACACAGCTTCTTCGCAAAACACTTGATGGAATATGGTTCAGAAGAATCCATCGACTTTACTAATATCTACTTCACTTTGTTAAATTATTGGACATTGATGGAAAGCAACGAGCTTGCGAAAGAACGTAAGACAGTCTTCCATAACTTCGAAAAATCAGCCTATGCAGACGGTTCTTACTTTGATAAGTATACAACAGGTGAATTTTTACCAAAAACAGATAAAGTCAAAGAAATCTTCAAAGATATTTTCATTCCTACCGCTGAAGATTGGCAAGCGCTAAAAGAAGCTGTCCAAAAAGACGGACTTTATCACCAAAACCGTTTAGCGGTTGCTCCAAATGGCTCCATTTCTTATATCAATGACACAAGTGCCAGCTTGCACCCAATCACTCGTTTGATTGAAGAACGTCAAGAGAAGAAAATCGGCAAGATCTATTATCCAGCTCCTTACTTGAATAATGATACTTTGCCTTACTATACTTCTGCTTATGACATGGATATGCGAAAAGTCATTGATGTATATGCGACGGCTCAACAACATATTGATCAAGGAATGAGTCTGACCTTATTCATGCGTTCTGAAATTCCTGAAGGCTTGTATGAATGGAAAACAGAAAGCAAACAAACCACCCGTGATTTGAATATTTTGCGTAACTACGCGTTTTATAAAGGCTGTAAATCAATTTATTACGTTCGGACCTTTACAGATGATGCAGAAGAAATCGGCTCCAACCAATGTGAAAGCTGCGTAATCTAATCATTATTGTTACCTCTCGCGCTGCTCGCACGAGAGGTAATACTGTGAGAAATACATTAATACGAACTAGGGGGAAATTTCATGGCAGAAACTTATTATGAAGCCATTAACTGGAATGAGATCGAAGACGTCATCGACAAATCGACTTGGGAAAAATTAACAGAACAATTTTGGTTAGACACTCGAATTCCTTTGTCTAACGACCTAGATGATTGGCGCAAACTATCTCCATTAGAAAGAACCGTCGTCGGACATGTTTTTGGCGGGTTAACATTGCTTGATACCGTGCAATCAGAAAGCGGAATGGATCAACTTCGCGAGGATGTACGCACTCCTCATGAAGAAGCTGTTCTGAATAATATCCAATTCATGGAGTCTGTTCACGCGAAAAGTTATTCTTCTATCTTCAGTACATTGAACACCAAAGTCGAGATCGAAGAAATTTTTGAATGGACAAATACAAATCAATACCTGCAAAAAAAAGCCGAAAGAATCAATGAAATCTATAAAACTGGAACACCCTTGGAAAAGAAAATCGCTAGTGTGTTTCTAGAGACCTTCTTATTTTATTCTGGTTTTTATACCCCTCTTTACTATTTAGGGAATAATAAATTGGCTAACGTAGCTGAGATTATTAAATTAATCATTCGTGATGAATCCGTACATGGAACCTACATTGGTTATAAATTCCAAAGAGGATTCAATGAGCAAACCGAAGAAGAACAAGAACGTTTGAAAGAATGGATGTATGATTTACTGTATGAATTGTACGAAAATGAAGAGCGTTACACTGAAGAGCTCTATGATGAGATCGGATGGAGTGAAGAAGTAAAAACTTTCTTACGTTACAATGCCAATAAAGCTTTGATGAATCTTGGAATGGACCCGCTTTTCCCAGATACAGCAGATGATGTGAATCCAATTGTCATGAATGGTATTTCAACAGGAACTAGCAACCATGATTTCTTCTCACAAGTTGGGAATGGCTACTTGCTTGGTCAAGTTGAAGCAATGAATGATGATGACTATTTGATTGGTTTAGAATAAAAAAAATCTGTCAGCGAAAATGGTAGGCTCCCCCTTAACTAGGACTTAATTATTTCTTTGTCTTAGTTAGGGATAGCCTATCCAAACGCGCTGACAGATTTTTTGTTTATTCTGAGGCTTGAATACGTTTGATGACCGCTTCTTTATTAACAAGTGTCGTAGTCGCATAGGTCAAAATCAATTGGACAATGACAACTAATAGCACCATCAGTAAGACTTGAATTAATGGGTACTGATATACCTTTATTTGCATCAACCCATTATCTTTGGCATATAGAAAGACTAAGTACCCTAAGATACTGCCGATCCCCACTCCTGACAAGAGAATTCCTCCTGCATACACGAAGCCTTCCATTTGAAGCATTCGCTTCATTTGGCGATCGGACATACCAATGGCTTGCATCACACCCAATTCTTTTTTCCGACTTAAGATGCTGTCGATCGTGGTATTAATCAAATTCATGATCCCAACAATCGCTAAGACCAGCATAATCGCATACCCTGCGCCAGTCATCATCTGCATAGAACCTTTCCACTGTTCCAAAATCTCTTTGTAGCTTTGCAAACGGAACATGTCATTCTCTTTCGCCAACTCTTCAATTGCGGGTTGCATCGCTGCTGCTTTGCCCTTTGCTGCTTTGATATTCACATAATAGGTCAAATTATTTTTTGACATTTTCTTCAAGGCTTCATTACTCATCAAGAAATTGTCATAATTGCTGATCGCTTGTGTAAAGTCTCCACCTGCGATGACTGTCATTTCTTTTTCATAGGTACGATTGCCATCAAATATCTTAAAGGTCAACGTATCTCCAATTTTGATTTCTGGATAATTAGCCAATAAATAGCCTGTTACAATTACTTTATCTCCAGAATTCAATTCCTCATAGGTCGCGCTGCCAACTGAAATATCCTTTTTGAGCTGACCCATTTGTTCTTCCGTAATGCCTCCGATGGATAGCCCCATAGGCTTATCTGTTCCTATTTCCTTAATGCTGGGGATTTCACCTGTAATTGATTGGAACGCTTCGACTTTTTCTACTCCATCGATGGCTTTTATTCTATGGATCATCTCATTATTCAAAGGATTATTTTGTTGAATTGCTGTCCATTCTCGTTCTGGACGCATCTTGTCTCCACTGACAGAAGCAATACTCAAACGATAATCTGCGGCGATCGTGTCGCGTGCAATCTGTTGAGGATTCATACAGCTAAAAACAGTTGAGACGACAACAAACAAAATTCCGATCATTCCTAAGGAAAAGATGGTAATTAGCGTGCGCTTTTTGTTCCTAGATAGATTTGCATGGGCTAAACGGTTTAAATTGAGATTGATGAACCCTTTTCGCTGTTTTTTCTTCCCTTGTGTTTGCCCAGTATAACGCATCGCTTCAATTGGCATAATCTTACTCGCTTGACGCATTGGTTTTAAAGAAGCGAGTAATACAGTTATTACTGTGATCGCGATGGTCATTCCAATGATCCATGGAAGTATTAACGAAACTTCTCCGTTATCTAGCACTTCACGCATCACTTCCATTATCGCAACCTCATTTTCTATTGTGGACATCATTTGAACAAAAACAAACTTTACAGTAGCAGTTCCGATCAGCAGGCCAATGGGAATCGCGATGCCAGCGACGATCAAGTTTTCTTTTAAAATGATTTGACGGATTTGCTTTTTGGTTGCTCCTAGAGCGGCCAGTTTGCCAAACTCCTGAACTTTATTGATTAAGGATACATAGTAGATACTGTAAATCGTTAAGGCTCCAGCAATCAAGATAATCCCTACAATAATCGCCATTCCCGTATAAAAAGCCGGATCAACATAATTCGCAAATAGATAGTCGCTATTCTCAACAATATTATCCTCGATCACGTCAAAGTTTTTTCCGATTTCCTTTACCCGTTCTTTAATGGCATCTGTGGAAGTCGCAGCCTCCTCTGATAAACGAATCATCATTCGATAACTTCGTTGATTTTTTGGGATCGTTTCTTGCATTAACTCCTTTGAGACAAGCATCGAAAAAATTTTTCTGCCAGCTTGATTTTTACCATCAGGAGAAAACCCTGTCAGACGAAACGTTCTTGTTTGTTCCAGACCTAATCCTTCTTCTTCAAGAAATTGTACAGGGATAGAAATATCGTCACCAATCTTAGCATTGGGATAGCCAAGTTCCTTCAATGCGTTTTTAGAGAGAACTGCATCATTTGCTTTTCTAGGCGCATGCCCACTGACAAATGTTTGCTTTGTTAATTTTTGTGCCTCGGCATCTAAATAACTGATCAAGATATAGTTATCTTCTGATAAAATTGATTCTCCCACATCTTGACGCAACCCATATTCGCCAATCGCTTCGTGTTGAGCAATTTTCTCCATATTTTCTTCAGAAACACTACGATACATTGCATGCCAAGTCGGATAGACCTTATTGACGGCCGCATTTTGAACATTCACAACACCTAATCCGATTGACGTGATCAGAAAAACCAACACACTGGTCAAAATAATCGCGATCCCTGATAGCAAATTCTTTCCTTTATGGTATTTGGTATTGGCAACAGCTACCGTATTGGTCATCTTCATTTAAATCACCCGCCCATCTTCAAGGTGGACGATATAATCAGCCGTTTGCGCGATCCCTTCATCATGCGTAATCATAATCAAGGTTTGACCAAATTTTTCAACAGATTTCTTTAGTAGTGACATCACTTCTAATTCTGTCTTCGTATCGAGATTTCCTGTCGGTTCATCCGCTAGAATAATTGCTGGTTCCGATGCAATCGCCCGAGCAATTACCACACGCTGCTGTTGTCCTCCAGAAAGCATGCTAGGCAAAGCTTTTTTTCGATCATTGAGCCCGATGGTCGTTAATAATTCTTCGATGAACGCTGTATTGACCTTTCGATTGTCTAATCCAATGGGTAAAACGACATTTTCCCATACGTTCAAGGAGGGGATCAAATTATAATTTTGGAAGATGAAGCCAATTTTTTGTCGACGAAAGACGGCCAATTGTTCATCTTTCATTCGGAAAACATTTTTTCCATCAACAATAACTTGTCCTGAAGCTGGATGATCCAATCCGCCGATCAGGTTTAGGAGCGTGCTTTTCCCAGAACCTGATTTACCAACAATTGCTACAAAATCGCCCTTTCCTATCTCCAAATCAATATGATCAACCGCCTTTACGATTGCATTTCCATCATCATAATGTTTTACTAAGTCTCTAATTTTTAAGATCATTTTTTACGCCCTCTTTCCTTTTTCTCATTTCTATACTCTTAGTATAAAAAAGAACCCTTGCAGGATTCTTTCAGCGAACATAACAAATTTGTAAGAAACATCAAAAGAGGTCTTTGATCATTCATAAATCCAAATGAGGAGTTAATCTAGTGGCAACGTCAATTGAAAATTCGAACCATTCGGATGACGTGGCTTCACCATGACTGTCCCCCCTTGACCTTCAATGATCTTGCGTGTGAGATACAGTCCGACACCAGACCCTTCGACAGCAGAACTATTGCAACCACGGTAAAAGCGCTGATAAATCTTATTTTGCTCTTCTTTTGAAATTCCCGGTCCTTCATCTTTAATCTCTACTAAAACATACGTCACTAATGACGATGCTTGTATTTTGACTGTCGTTTTTTCAGGCGAATACTTAACCGCATTTTCTAAAACATTTCCCAAAGCTTCTAGTGTCCATTTTTTATCAACCCACACCCAAAAGTCTTCCAGCAGCTCTACTTCCACTTCGATTTCTTTTTCGATCGCCTTCATGATGACACCATTCACCGCTTGATTGATCAACTGCTGCAAGGATAATTTCTCTGGCTTCAATTGAATCAGATCTGTTTCTAGCTGCGAAATTTTGGATAAACCATCTAGCATCAGATTAAGCTTGTTGATTTGGACTTCGGCTTGTTCCGCAAAATTTTGCCGTTCAGCTGCTTCATACTGATCTGAAAGTGCGATATCTAGGCTTAATTTCAATGATGCTACGGGGGTTTTTAGTTGATGAGTGATATCTGTAATGCTGGATTTCAAGTTCCCTTCTTCACGTTGGCTTCGTTGCAGCATCAATTCATTATAGGCAGTTGCTTCTTGATATTCTTCTGTTTTTACCTCTAGCTGATCATAAATTTTTCGTTTTTGACGAATCAGCCAAAAGAAAAGGACCGATAATACAGACCAAAAAACAAGAAATAATGCTAGATTTCGGATAAAATAGGTCTGTAAAATATGTGATAGATTCATTTTTCCTAATAACCCATATTTTTCTTCCAATTCTTTTCCTTCAATTACCAACTCAGCCGTTTTCGACGCATCAAAATTTTCAATCAGCTTCGCTTCAGAAAAAGATGCTTCCTTATTTAGTCTAGCTAGAGTGGCCTGCTGATTCTCCTGCAGGTCGGAATAGAGTTTCATATTATGCAGGATAAAGACAATCAAACAGCTCACAGTCAGTAAAATATAGAGAAGAATTATTTTTTTTGAACGTCGTTGATCCATAGATAGCCCACTCCCCGAACTGTTTTGATCCGCTCTTTACCTACCTTTTGCCGCAGCCGACTGATGTTGACCGAAACTGTATTAGTATCAACATATTCTCCTTTAGTATCCCATATTTGGTTCAACAGCTGATCCGAAGACAAAATCTGTTTCGGATTCTCCATAAAGAAGATTAACAATTGAATTTCTGTCTTGCTTAAAGGGAGTAGCTCGCCATGTAATTTGACCTTCATTTCTGTTAAAGAGACAGATAACTCTCCCGAAAGCAATTCTTGTCCTTGATTACTAGCGACACGCTTCATCATCGCTTGTACCTTAGAAACTAAGACCATTAAACTAAAAGGCTTTGTCATATAATCATCCGCTCCATGAACATAGCCCGTCACAATATCATGCTCTTGATTGTAAGAAGTCAGCATCAAGATCAACACGTTCGACTGTTCTCGAATCTTTTGACAAAAATCTAAGCCGCTGCCATCTGGCAAAGAAAGGTCGCTGATGATTAGATCAACATCATTTTGCTGAAAGGTCTGTTCTGCTGAAGCAATATCTAAACATGCCAAAACCTCATACCCTTCTCTGGTTAGGCATAGCTGAATCCCATTATTTAAGTTTAGATCATCCTCTAACAAAAGAATTTTTCCCATTTTTTCCTCCTAGAAACTTTACATACTTTCACTCTATCAATGAACGAAGGCTCTGACAACACTACTTTAATGAAAAAGAGGACAAAATCATTTTTCAATGATTTCATCCTCTTTTTTAAACATTGATCATTCGAAGTTTGGTGATGTTCTTATACATTGAAAGATCCTCAATCACATCTGTGTAATTCATCCCTCGCGGCAGATCAATCGTATAAACATTCGTATAAATACGGTAGTCATCCATAAAATCGACATCGAAGTCGACATCCTCCACTTCGATTTTCTTACTTTCAAAATAATTCATGATAAATTCTTTGGTCGCCTCACGGTGGATGTAACGAATCTCCAATTTCTTGATGGCATTGATTTTAATGATCCGTTTAACGACTGTTAATGCTAGCATGATCCCAACAAAGCTGCAGATAGCGATAGTATAATACCCCATTCCAATCGCGATCCCTAATCCAGCACCTGCCCAGATCGAGGCCGCAGTCGTTAGTCCCTTAACTGACCGATTGCTGACCATGATCGTACCCGCTCCTAAAAAACCGATCCCGCTGACAACCTGGGCAATCAATCGCGCTTCATCCGCTCGAACGACACCGACAAACTCCGGTTTTGCCGCAGCATAGCGCAAGGCTTGATCCGCGATCTCTACTTGGATCAGAGCGATGATCGTCGCCCCCATACAAACCAAGATGTGTGTACGAATTCCTGCAGGTCGATTCTTGTATTCTCGTTCAATACCGATGGCGCCACCCATAATCATAGCTAAAAACAGCCGCAGCATAATTTCATAAACTGATAATTTTAAATCCATTTGTGCACCACCTCAATTTCTATATCTCTTCACTTCCAGTATAGCACGGTCAATAAAAAAGAGAGTCTCTCAGCCTTTTAATAAGCGTAACTCCTCCGCTGTCAATGGACGATAGCTGCCTTTCGCTAGATCATCCGGTAAAGTCACTTCACCCATTCGAATTCTTTTTAAGTACGTCACTTCTTTTCCGCAATATTTCACCATACGTTTTACCTGATGAAATTTACCTTCGTGAAGAATGATCCGAACCTTGGATGAATGCTCTGCAACTTCATCAATGAACAATTCTGCTGGCAGCGTTAATTCTCCATCCAATGGAATCCCCGTAGCGAATTGCTGTTGATCTTCCACTGTCATCCTTCCGCTAACTTCAGCGAAATACTCTTTTTCTACATGTTTTTTTGGTGACAACAATTCATGGGCCAGCTTTCCATCATTTGTGATCAGCAAAAGTCCCTCTGTATCTTTGTCCAATCGCCCCACTGGGAACAAGTCCTTGCGATAATCCTTTGGCGAAAATACATCCATGACTGTTCGGTCACGCGCATCCTCCGTCGCACTCACTACTCCCGCTGGTTTATGTAATAAATAGTAGTAATACTCTTGATAATGCAGCTCCTCACCATCAAACTCTATCCGATCCTTTTCAGGATCTACTTGCCTTTTATCTGATTTCTCTTTTTGCTGATTTACTGAAATTTGTCCTTTTTTAATCAGCTGTTTTACTTCCTTGCGGCTACCTAAACCCACCTCAGCCAAAAATTTATCTAAACGCATCCTGCTTTTTTCCTCCGGTTAACTTTTCTATTTTTCACTATAGCCAAAGGAAAGAAAAGAAGCAAGCCCAGCCACATTTGCGACTGAGCTTTTGATTACTTTGTTAATTGATCGATGTCACCATTTTTCAAATACGGAATCCCCCATTGAATTTTTTCATACGGCCAATCCCACCATTGAAGCTGCTGTAATTTTTGAATCGTAGATGGATCAAATCGCTGCTTCAGTTCCTTCGCCGGTACTCCGCCAACCACCGTGTACGCCGGCACATCCTTTGTGACTAAGGCACGCGCGCCAATAATTGCTCCGTCACCAATCCGAACGCCTGACAGAATGGTTGCCTCATAACCAATCCACACATCATTTCCAATGATGATATCCCCTTTATTGTCCCAAGCCGAAGTGACTTCCTGTTTATCCAACTGCCATTCCTCATAAAATAGAGGAAATGTATAAGTTGATAACGCCGATTGGCGATGATTCGCACTGTTGAAAATAAAGGTGGCGCCACAGGCTATCGAACAAAACTTTCCAATGACCAACTGATCATAATTGATGGGATAGTGATACAACACATTGTTCTCCTCAAACTGACGGGGATCATTGCGAAAATCGTTATAGATTGTATAATCTCCGACAGAAATAGTCGGTCGCGTAATCGCTGCATTCAAATAAATCGTCTCATTATCGTTGCTTCTAGGGTAAAGCTTTTTAACTGGAATAGTTTTTTCACTCCTTAATGGTAATCATTTTTCTATTAGACAACTATTCCAGTTTAAACAATGCACCTTCTCATCAAATCACTCTCCTAATCATTCTTTCTCTTAAAACCAGTATAGCACCCTTCTATTCTTAAATAAAAAAAGTACCAAGGAAATTTTCCCTGGCACTAAACGACTGCTTCTTATAATTTGCTTGCTGCGTCTTCGTCAATGATGACCGTTACATCCGCATGGTTTTGTAATACACTTGCAGGTACATCCGTTGTTACTTCGCCATCAATCATGTTTTTGATTGCATCCGCTTTGTCTGCACCGAAAGCCATCAATAAGATCTTTTTGCTTTGCATAATTGAACCGATCCCCATTGATAAAGCATGCGTTGGTACGTCTTCAACTTTATCAAAGTTTCGTTTGTTCGCTTCGATCGTTGATTCAGTTAATTCAACAACATGAGTCGTTACGTCAAATGGTGTACCAGGTTCGTTGAATCCGATGTGAGCATTGCGTCCAATACCTAGTACTTGCAAATCGATTGGATGATCAGCGATTACACCGTCATAACGTTTGCATTCAGCTTCTAAATCTTCTGCCTTCCCATTTGGTACGAATGTTTCTTTAAATGGTTTTTTGTTGAATAGTTGATCATTCATGAAGTAACGATAGCTTTGTACATCGTCGCCTGCTAATCCAACATATTCATCTAAGTTTACAGAAGTCATTTCTGAAAAGTCTAAATCACTAGAAGTCATTTCTTTATATAAAGTTTCAGGGGTACTACCAGTTGCTAGACCTAATACTTTTACGCCGTTTTCCATTCCATCTTTGATGATTTCAAATGCTTTTTTTCCGCCTTCGTTGGCATCTTTCACGCGAATTACTTTCATGGGTAAACGCTCCTTTATCAATTTGGTATACACCAATTTTAACACCCTTTTATCGAATTTGCAACAACAAAGTCTAGACCAAAATATGAAGTTTTTCTTACGATGTCCCATCAAAAAAAGCTGAAGAAGCTTCACGCACTCCTTCAGCTAACTCAGCTATTTTCCTGATAAGAACAACCCAATTTGGGCGATCACAGCACTTCCTAAGTAAGTCCCGATAAAAACAAAGACAGCGACAATCGCAACTTTCCAAGAGGTCTTTCGCAGATCCATCAAACTATCTGCCACTGATAATCCAGCGAAAGCTAAAATCGGTGTCGTAATGGACAAGAAATCAACCCCAGCAATTGCTTGGACAAAGAAATCAGACAACAAGCAGAAAAACAATGACGTTAGAGATACCCAGCCCAAGATTGGAAAATCAGCTAAAACCTTAATATTGGTTTTCTTTACTAACGTTGAGATGAAGACGCCAATCATTGAAAATGCCCATAAGACTACTAACCCTTGAATGGTATTGAAGGTTATCGGTGTAGACTCTGGATTTTTTATTAATTTGATCCCTTGGGTAAATAAGATCAGTGAAATACTCAATAATAAGACCAGTGAAATTTTGATATACTCGTTAGACTGTTTCTTTTCCACGGCGTGCTCCTCCTGTCATTAGGTTATACATGAAACGTTGCAATGGCACCGCAATGAAGACCATCGTGTATGTGCCCAGGAAGCTGGTCAGCAATTGACTTGCCGCTGCATAAGCAGCAATGGTCGTTTCATTTTCAGGCATTAATGCGATCAGTGAAGAAGAGGCTGCGGTCATCATACTTGCAGAACCTACTCCTGAGCTCATCGCCAACGCGCGGTAATCAAAGCCTAATCCAGCCATAATCGGCGCAAAGATACTGAAGAAGATCGATCCGAATAAAGTCCCGATTAGATAGAGGGACAGTACCCCGCGACCTTCTGCCGAATCCAATGTATATTTTTCTGAAATATACGCCAATTCACCTTCACGTCCTAAACCTAAAGTCGCTCCGATTGCTTCACGGCGTAATCCTAGCATCAATGCGACGGGTAACCCAATAAGTACCGTTCCGACATTCCCCAACTCCTGAAATAGAAAAACCCAGCCCACTGTTAAAATTTCTTTCAACCTTGGTGCCACATCGGCGCCATAGCGAGCCATTAGCGGCAGCATGATGTATAATAAATACTTTGCAGAAAATTGAATATTGCTCTTTGAATAAATCTTTGCGATAAGACCTTTACGTATCATTGGTAAGCCAAACAACATCGCTAGTAAAACAGAAAATACTAATGGCAACACGGTGATCGTAGTACTTCCTAACGAGATGAATTGCATCCCAATCATTTCCGCAACCGTTACAACAACAACCACAAAACCAATTAACCAAACCAACTGCTTTTTCATACATTCCCTCCAATTGAATCAATCAATTCTTTATATTCCTTAAATGAACGGCGATATAATTTCGACTCGTCCAAATGACCGGACATTTCTGATAAAACTTCTGCTAAAAATTCAGGAAACGTTTCTAGCACAAATGCTGGATCAATCATTTTGAAATCATCTCCATGAATCGTTCCTTCAAATCCTCCGTAGCTGATTTGGATACAAGGCATCATAAATGCCAAATCACCAATATCACCCGCTGCTGCGATTCCTCCACGGTCATCAATGATATCTGGAATCTTATCAAACTTCGCAAATGCTCGCTCCACAAAACTATTCAGATATCGATCCTGGACAAACGGCAGATAGCCCATCTCTGTTTCGATGGTTACTTCTCCTTCTAGCGCATAAGCACTTCCTTGAGCCGCGCGATCTAATTTGCGAGCAACCTCTGGCAGATATTCCAATGTTTTGCAGCGTAAATCCGTTCCAACCGTAATATGATTTGGAATCACATTTGTGGACATGTCACTGCCCATTACGATTGGATTAACACGGATGGATTCTGTATCTTTAAATTGCTGACGACTCAATCCAATTGCGGTATTGAACAAGGTCGACATGCTATACGCATTGATTCCTGAAAACGGATCAAAACCCGCATGAACTGCCTTGCCCGAAAAATGATATCTCTTATACAAGAAGCCCGCCAGATCACAATTGACTTCAATAGTAGGACGTTCGAATACTTCCCCAATCGCATGAACACAAACACCAAAGTCCACATCATCAAAGATCCCTAAGGACATCGCTTCTGGTTTCCCACCTAAAAATTGAATTTTTCCAGCCGCGCGTAGTTCTTTTCGATAATCAAGATCTAAATATTCCTCCGCAGGAACAAAAATAAAGCACAAATTAAAATCAAGTTCTTTATAGTTCTGGGTCTTTACATAATGATCATACAAGGATAAAGCAATCGCGACTTGGGTAAAGTGCCCACAGTTATGAGCAGCTCCCGTTTCTGGATCCGCTTGAAAATGTGTCGGCGCATAAACAGCATCCAGCTCTGCGATGAAGGCCATCGTCTTCTTCTTATCTGTAGATAAAAAAGTTTTGATTCCAGTTTCAGAAAATTTAGAAAATTCAATCTGTGGATTGATCCGTTTCAATTCATTAATGACCTTCTCCGAGGTGCGATATTCCTTGTAGCCTAATTCTGGATGTAAAAATAAATCGTCAGTGAACCCCTTCAACTCTTGATAATAATCAGCAAACGTCGTCATTTAACTCCCCCTTATTTTGAAAAAAAGAATCGATAGATGAAAAGAAATTTCATATTTAAAAGCATTCAAATCCTCTATTTTTCTTAATTTACCCGAAAAAAATCGTGCAAAATTCTGTATTCCTCATTTTATATGTGAAATTGAATTTCCCGACTTTTTCTATAATATCGTTTTAACAAGAAAGAATCAAGCGGTTTTTGTTTAAAACACGAACTATTTTCGCACATAACACAAAAAATGTTTCTAAATAATGTTTTCTCTTTTTAATTTAAGGATACATGACAAAGAATAGTCTTTCACTTTTTTCTCTATGTTTGTTCATAATTAATAAAAGCCGAAACGTTTATTATAATTTTTGAAATAAAATTTCGTCACTAAGTAAAGACTATTTTCTAACTCTATTATTTTTTCACAAAAAAATCCCAACACAAATTTTTATTTTGTGCTGGGAAATAGATTTTTATTTTTGATATTTTGCGGCGATTTCCGCAATCAACTCATCATCCTGCAAATCTGTCACTTGCTGGATCACTTCCGCAACAGATTTCTCTTTTAGATAGCCTTGCAGTTCAACACTTTGTTCATCGTTGGGATCATCATAATTTAGGATCATCACTACAACATCCACCAAATTGGTGTAAGCCAACCCCCGTTCCTTTAATTCGCGAATTGGACGAATAAAGCGTTCATCAAAGCCTAACTTGCGAATAGGTGTCCGTGCGACACGACTAATGCTATCAGAAATATACTTGTTTTCAAAACGACTAACGATTTTATCTATATAAGCTGAGTGCTTTTCTTGATCGAATTGCCACTTATCAATCAATAGACTCCCCGTTTCTCCAAGAACCGCACGGAGCTTGTCTAGTACCCGTTGATCCGCAATCGCTTCATCAATCGTTTTGTAGCCCTCATAGGCACCTGTATAAGCAACTGTCGCGTGGCCTGTATTAACAGAAAACAATTTCCGTTCAATATACGGTTCTAAATCTTCTACATATTCCACACCTTCAAGACGCAACTCTTTGTTTTTACTTTGTGTAGCATCAATCACCCATTCGCTAAATGGTTCAACAGATACAAACAAAGGATCTTCATGATGTTGGATCGGCACAATGCGATCAACTGCTGCATTAGGAAAACCGATGTATGTTTCTACATATTCCTTGTCTTCATCAGATAAAAAAGCTTGGACTTTTTCCAATAAGAATTGACTGCCGCCAATCATATTTTCGCATGCCACCACATCTAATGGAGCCTTATTTCCTTCGCTGCGTCGTTTTTGAATTCCTTTTGCGATTAATTCCGCAATAAAAGGTAAGATATTAGGGCCAATCGCCGTTGTCACAATGTCCGCTTTACTTACTGAATCAATCACGGCTTCTGGGTTCGTTTGATTGTTTAGCCCATCCACATTTGAAACGTGGATTTCTTTTTGACTTTCATCCGCTAATTGGATCGTATATTCATTTCTTTCATTCAAAGCATTGATGATTGTTTCATTAATATCAACAAAATCAATGGAAAACCCATTTTTTGCCAATATTTCTCCAATAAATCCACGACCAATATTTCCTGCGCCAAAATGTGTTGCTTGCATCCTATTCTACCTCCTGAAGATAGCTGATAACTTCTTCTTTTGTTTTTGCATCTGCTAATTTCACGACATTTTCTACATCTGAACAGAAAATCGCGATCTTCTGTAAGATATCCAAATGTTCATTTTCAATCCCAGCGATGCCAAACAGGACCATCGCTACATCTTCCGTATCATCTTTTCCAAAATGTACACCTGTGGGAACCTGAATGACTGAAATACCGCTCTTTTTAACGAAGCGCTTCGCTTCATCGGTTCCATGAGGAATCGCGATAAAGTTTCCCATATAGACAGAAACCAATTCATTTCTTTCAATCATCGCATCCACATAGCCTTCTTCTACACAACCTGCATCGACCAGAAGCTGCCCGCTGGCGCGAATTGCCTCTTCCCTGTTTGCATATTCTTGATCTAATAAAATCATTTCTGGCTGTAATTCCATTTTCAATTCCCTCCGATTTTTAGTATCGTTAGTTTTCCCGAATCTCTTTAACAAACAAAGAGCTTAACAATTGATAAATAATCTCTTTGTTGCCAAATTTGTAGATTTCAGTATTCAGATCACTTTCGATCACTGAGCTGCTGATTTTTCCTAATAAGCTTTGGTGGCTTTCCGGCATTGGATCAGGTGCTAATAACAGCAAGACCCGTGTTAGTTCAATACTCTTTTTGTCCATTCCTTGAATCAAGAATTTCTGATCCAAGTCATAGATTGTAAACAACGGTTCCTTGACATGAGCATCCGCACAATGGAACAACGCAAAGTTCGTATTTGGAACACCAATTGGTGCCACTAAATAGCGCTTAATTACTTTATCCGTAACTATCTGAGCATCTGAAACGATCGTGCCTTGCAGCTGCTGGATGATTTCCTCCAACGTAAGTTCAATCGTTTCCTGTGCATGGATTGGCTTCACATCAAAATTCTGCAACAGATTATTGGCGATTCGCATCGTTTCATAAATCTCATCAAAGGCTTCACTTGGCTCTTGTTCCGGTTCATCAATTATTTCACTGACCTTGTCAGGATGCAGTGTTTGAATATATTCCTTGATTTCTTTAATCTCATCATCTAATAAAAGAGGTGAAATCACCTTGTAGGGCAAATTAAAGCCCGGTAAAAATACCGTTGCCAGAATCAAATCATAACTTTTATAGTCTAATTGATTCATTTCAGAAATCTTTGCAACCTGTACTTTCTCAATTTCATTCAGATACTTATGGATGCGACTCTCTAAAATACGTGCCGTACCAATACCGCTAGAACATAGGACTAATGCGGATAAAGCCCGCCCGTTTGGATGCCGTTCCAAAGATGTCGCAAAATGAATCACCACATACCCCAGCTCATCCGCAGTAAATTGATGATCCGGAAAAACAACCGCCAATTCTTTGATGATCGCTGTCGTCAACGCTTGGTACTTGTCGCGAATTTTCTGTAGTAACGGGTTATTCGCTCCTTGAATAACCGTTAGATTCCGCTTCAAAGCCGCAGACATATGAGCAGATAGATCATTAAAAAGCTGCTCATCCTTGCGAAAATCAATCTCAGTTGCTTCAGAAACTAAACGAATCAATTCTTTAATCTTGTAGGAAAGCTCGACGTCAAAACTATCGATAAAAATATTTTGCGGCTTCTTATAATTCACACCCTCCAGTTGGAAAGCAAAGAAGCGAACCTCCTGGGGCGGAATCGATTTTTTGATCGTTGTGGCGACTTTAATCATGATCTGACTCGCAATCTGCATGCTTTCTGGTTTGGCTTTATTCTCCTGCTCGACTTCGACAAATCGATCTTGACCCATTCGATCAATAGAGAGTGCTAACAAAATCAAGACCCGCTGCAATTGATTGTCCGTCACCTGTTCAAAAGCTTGTTGAGAGACCTGCTCGAAGATGGTTCGTGATAGTAGCAAGCTCGACTGACTTAGTAAATTCAAGAAAAAATTGTCCGTCGTCTTTTTTTCTTCATCTAAAGAATCAATGAAGTGGAAAAAATCAAACTCGCTAACACCGTTATAAATCAAATTGCTCAATAACTGGCGACGCTGTTTTTCCCGCCCAACGATCCGAATTCCTCGCCCCTTTAACCGTTGCAGCTCTAACCGATAATCGGTCAAACTCGTTTCGATTGCTGCTAAATCAGAAGTAATCGTGGCCGGACTTACTTTAAAATCAATCGCCAGCCCTTCAATCGTGGTTTCTTCCTCCATCAATAGCAACGAACAAACAATCGCACTCTGACGTTGCACATTATCGGTAAACAGTTCCGCCTGTTTCTCTTCCAATTGCTGTTGCAAGCGCTCCAGATTTACTGTCTCCCCAACGATACGATAGCCTTCGCCTCGTGGCTTGATGATCTGAATGTCCTGTGATTTGATGGTTTTCTCAATGCTTGAGATCTCACGGTAAACCGTTCGCTTGCTGACCTGTAAAATGTCTTGCAATTCCTCCGGTGTAATGCCGTTAGGATAATCTAATAAAAGGGAAAGTATCTTTTTTTCGCGAATCGAAAAATACACAATATCTCCTCCAATAATTTCAAAAGGGTAAAAGCAGTGAGAATCCCCACTGCTTTAAGAGTAATACGATTCTAGATAAAAGACTACTTATTTCCTTAAGTTTTGAATGACTTTATCGTATTTTTCCGAAGCGACCAAATCTGACAACGGTACATGAGTAGCGCTTGGCGCTTGTTGCTCAGCTTTGATTGTTTCATCATTATTAGTAATGATGAAAGCGTTTGTTTCATCTTTTAGTGAGCTTATCGGTTCAACTGTTACCGGATACGCTAATTGATTGTCCTTCAATAATTTTTTCAGGATCGTCGCTCCCATATTTGCTGAGCCCTTCACTTGATCATAACCAAAGATAATGTGATCGACTTTCGAGTAGTCTGCTAATCCTTCTACCACATCATCTGTCAGCGGCTTTTTTTCATTGTCACCTGCAGTTGGTTCAGTAGACAGGCGTTCAACGATTTCATCGTAACGCGGAGAGTTCATGAAGTTTTCCACTTGAACAAAGGTTGCACTTGGTGCCTTTTGTGAAGCCCGTTCATGCAATTCTTCTTGAGTGACAATCAAAGCATTTGGATCGTCTGTTAAGTTATTAATTGCTGAGTTTGAAACTGGCAATCCCAAACCCGCTTTCTTCACTTTATCGCGCAATACCGAAGCCCCCATCGCGCTTGAGCCCATCCCCGCATCACAAGCAAAGATGATCTTGTTGATGTTACCAAACATTTCTTGGTTGTCAGCTTTCACTGCGGTTTGACCTTTTGATTGTGCTTTTGCATCTGCAACTGCTGCTTGAGTTGCTGCCAAATCATCTTCTTCGTTGTGATCCGACTTGATAATAATCATAGCGACTAAGAATGAAACAGCACACCCTACAACGATCCCAGCTAGGTTAGCAAAAATCGCATCTGGCGGTGTCATAGCCATTACAGCAATGATTGATCCTGGAGAAGCAGCAGCACGCAGCCCTGCACCTAACAATTGGAAAGTAAAGGTTCCGGCAACCCCACCAGCCATAACAGCTAGGAATAAAAGGGGTTTCATCATGACATATGGGAAGTAGATTTCGTGAATCCCACCTAAGAACTGAATAATGATTGCTCCTGGAGCAGAAGATTTCGCTGCACCTTTACCAAATAATGTAAAGGCTAATAAGATCCCTAAACCTGGTCCAGGGTTAGCTTCTAATAAGAATAGAACAGATTTTCCAGCTTCTGCTGCCTGCTCGATCCCAAGTGGCGTTAAAATACCATGGTTGATTGCATTGTTCAGGAATAAAATCTTCGCTGGTTCAATAAAGATGTTTGCTAGTGGTAACAAATGCATATTAATAATTGATTCAACACCGGCTGCCATCAAATTGGTTAACGAGCCAACGACTGGCCCAATCGCATAATACCCAATAATTGCTAAAGCAAATCCAATCAAACCAGAAGAAAAGTTATTCACTAACATTTCAAATCCAGCTTTGATCTTTTCTTGGAAAGCGTCATCAAATTTCTTGATGCACCAGCCGCCTAGAGGGCCCATCATCATTGCACCGATAAACATTGGCACATCTGATCCTACGATAACCCCCATCGCTGCGATCGCCCCTACTACCGCACCACGTTGTCCATGTACCATGCTGCCGCCTGTATAAGCGATTAATAATGGCAATAAGAATTTCAGCATTGGATCAACTAGTGACGCTAGCTGCTCATTTGGAATATATCCATCTGGAATAAATAAGGCAGTGATAACACCCCAGGCAATAAAGCCGCCAATATTGGGCATGACCATTCCCGACAAGTGACTTCCGAGACGCTGGACTTTTGCTTTAAGTCCACCCTTTTGTCCAGTAGCTTGCATTTCCATTTTCTTTTCCTCCTTAAGAAATAAGATAAAATGATTTCGTTTACATATTTATCATATCCTCTGAGGTATCCGCTTTCAATCAAATCTAGATAGAGCTTTGGCACAGAAGTTTGTGACAAAATTAAAAAGCCGTCTATCACAGAGATAAACGACTTTTACTTATTTATGAAGTTTATTTCGAACACCACGTTTAATGACATCAAAAAAGCCAAGTGATCGAACCATGTGGTCAGGATCCACATATTCACGAATTGCTCGTAAAACCTTTTTTGGTTCTTTTGAAGCAAAAGAATATGTCCCATTCTTTTTCGTTTGGATTGCGTAACGAGGAATCCATTTCCCTTTAAAAACGACAGAAGCAATAACGTAGTCTACCTCTTCCCAAGGGATTTGAACAAATTTTCTGGCATCACGATTGTTGAAAAATTCAAATCCTTTGTCACCAATCATAATTTTTCCATAATCAGCCACACCTAAGTACGAGGTAGCATCGATTGTCAAATCGATCTTCGTATTGATTGATTGAACCATTAGACCTACTCCATTTCCATATATGTATCTATTAAATCATTATACGTATTTTACTCTTATTAAGCAAAAAATGCTCGGGCAAGCCCGAGCATTTCAATGATTGACTTTCTTACATAATACCTAATACGTGTAAGCCAACACCTACTACGAACAAACCAAGAATGATAACGATTGGAGAAACTTTTTTCTTCAATAACCACATGCAAAGTAATGTCAATAGTAATGCAGCAAGACCAGGAATCAATGAATCTAAGTTATCTTGTAAAGTAGTTACTTTTGAACTATCTAGTGCAAGACCTGAAGCTTGTTGAGATAAAGCTTCTTTAATTCCTTGAGCACCAGCAGGCAATTTGTCCCACTCAATGTAAGCACCTTTATCTAACTTAACAGTAGATACAACCGGAGTGAACTTCACATTTACCCAACGCTGTACCAGTGCTCCTAAAACGAACATCCCTAAAATAGATGCACCTTTAGTAACTTTTTGTAATAATCCACCTGAAAGGTCGTCAGTGATTTTAGAACCAGCACGGTAGCCGAATTCTTGTGTATACCACATAAATGCCCAACGAATAATATTCCAAGCAAGGAAGAAGATGATTGGTCCTAAGATATTTCCAGCTAGAGCTAGAGAAGCTCCTAAGGCACCTAACATCGGACGTACAGTAAACCAGAATACTGGGTCACCAACACCGGCTAAAGGTCCCATCATACCAACCTTAACCCCTTGAATCGCTACGTCATCAACTGGCGCACCATTTGCTCGTTCTTCTTCAAGTGCTAATGTAACCCCGATGATTGGTGATGCGATATATGGGTGAGTATTAAAGAATTCCAAGTGACGTTGCATTGCTGCTGTACGGTCTTCTTTAGTTTTGTATAATTTTTTGATAGCTGGTAACATTGCGAAACACCAACCACCATTTTGCATACGTTCGTAGTTCCATGATCCTTGAATGAAGGTAGAACGCCATGCAACGGCTAAACGATCTTTTTTACTTAATTCGATTTTTTCTGCCATTTTATTTCTCCTCCTTCAAGTTTAATAATCATTCAAAATGTCGCCTAGTGGGTCTCCAGTATTGCCTCCGCCACCATTAGATGAACCACCTGAGCTTTCTTGTAGGTTCAAGTAAATCAAAGCGAATGCAACAGCGATAACACCAAGTGCGATCAATGTCAATTCTGATAGAGCTGCAATGGCAAAACCAATTGCGAAGAAAGGCCATACTTCTTTTGTAGCCATCATGTTGATAACCATTGCGTAACCAACGGCAACAACCATACCACCACCGATAGCCATACCATCAGTTAACCATGCAGGCATAGATTCTAAGAATCCACGTACAGTGTCAGCAGGAATTACTAGTAATGCTGCAGAAGGGATCGCAATACGAACACCTTGCATACATACCGCAATGATATGCCACATTTCAACTTTACGCATTTCGCCTTTTTCAGCCGCAGCATCCATAAAGTGAACGATTGGCACAGCCAAAGTACGAACGATCATTGTTAAGAACAATCCAGCAACAGCTAGAGGAACAGCAATCGCGATAGCTGAAGAAACACCTTTAACTCCTTGACCACCTAAAACTAAAATAATTGCAGATGCAACAGATGCTAATGCAGCATCCGGTGCTACGGCAGCCCCGATGTTTGCCCAACCTAAGGCGATCATTTGAAGCGAACCACCTAAAACGATTCCTGCTTCTAAATTACCGGTTACTAAACCAATTAATGTACATGCTACTAGCGGTTGGTGGAATTGGAATTCATCCAAGATCCCTTCCATACCAGCTAGAAAGGCAACGATTACTACTAATACCATTGAAATACCAGACATTATAAGCCCTCCTATTTAAGTTAATTTTGTTGCTTAAGCGTTTTTCAATTCATTTTTTGCTTTGTTAAGGATTTCATCCATGTTGTCTTTAGAATCATTTGGTACTTTACGTACATCAAATTTGATTCCTTTCGCTTTCAATTTCTCGAAAGTATCAACATCATCTTGACCCATTGACAATACTTTACTTACTACGACTTTCCCAACTGAGTGAGCCATTGAACCAACGTTAACTTCTTTAATATCAACGCCACCTTCAACTGCACGTAGAACATCTTGAGGGTTTTCAAAAAGTAACAACGCTTTCGTATTTCCGAAACGAGGATCTTTTGAAATTTCGATCATTTTATCAACAGGAATAACATTTGCCTTAACACCTGGAGGCGCTGCTTGCTCGATCAATCTCTTACGTAGATCATCTTTTGCAACGGCATCTGAAACAACGATGATCCGACTAGGACCTGTTGTTTTAGTCCATGCTGTAGCAACCTGTCCGTGTAGTAGACGAGAATCTACACGAGCTAATACGAACTTGATATGTCCATCTCCAAGTACAGTTCCTTCTGGAATCGCACCTGTTGGTTGATTGCTTGCTTCCGCAACTGGTGCAGCTTCTGCTGGTTCTAATTCCTCTGGGCGAATTCTAACGCCTTCTTTAGCTGTCCCAGAAATGTGAGCAGCGATTTCATGCGCAGTTTCCATTGAGAAACGTGAAGCATAAGCTTCAATAACCATTGGTAAGTTCATACCGGCAACAATTGCCCATGTGTCTTTGTGTTCTTCAAACAAGCTGTTGGCTTGGTTGAAAGGAGTTCCACCCCAAAGATCGACTAAGAATAAAACTTGGTCTTGGTTTTCGAAAGAGGCAATTGCTTCTTTCATTTTTGCCTTAACATCATCGGGTCCTTCACTTGGCATCAAAGTTACTGCTTTGACATTTTCTTGTTCTCCAAAGATCATCGCTCCGGATTGCAAGATACCATTAGCGAATTCACCATGACTGGCAATGATAATTCCTACCATCTTCATACCTCCTACTATTATTGTTACAGCTCAAAAATATAAATAAGTTCTTAAAAAACCTGTAACCAAAATTAATTTACTGCAGCATCTTCTCTTTTTTGATCAATTGCATCAGATCTGTCTTCCGGTCTGTCGGTACTTGTCGAATTTCTAATTCAATACCTGCTTCTGTCAACTGAATAAATGAATTTACGTCGTTACCATCCACAGAAATAAAATTCGTGATCATTTTTTTGCCTTCGCAAAATCGCATACCACCAATATTGACCGTTTTCAAATCAACACCTGCCTCAACGACCTCTACCACATCTTGCGGGGAAGCAAACAATAGCATGATTTTCATTCCATCAAACAATTGATCTTGATACACTTCAATCAGTTTCCTTTTTGTGACGACATTGGACTTGATTCCCGGCGGTGCGGCTTGCTTCAGGAGGAACTTACGCAACTCATCGTTCGCAACTTCATCGCTAACTACTAAGATGCGTTCGATCCCTGTCGCTTTAGACCAAACTGTCGCTACCTGACCGTGAATCAAACGATCATCGATACGAGTGAGTCGAATATCCATTACCATCCCACCACCTCCTGCTACTACAAGGCTCAGATGCTAAAAGACTTGTGCTACATTTTCTTGAGTACACTAACACACAGGCACTCACTTATAATAAAGCAAGTACCGTGCCAAAATACACTAGCAAGAAATTCTTTAGTTATCGCTTTTTATAACGATACACAAAAAGGGATACAGTATACTGTATCCCTTTTTGTGTATTATTTATACTCTAATTTCTTCATTGTTCTTAAGCAATTGATAAATATAATAGCGTTCAGAAGTCGGGATTGTAATACGGAGCTGACTCTCCAATTCATTTAACCCGCGATTCATCACGACGTTATCCGTTACATTTTGATACATTCGCTTAGACTCGTCATCTACTTTCAACGGCTGCTGCAAGATTCCTCGTTCGATTGTTCCCGCCATATGCATCACAAAGTTCACCATTAAGGCGTAATCCGATGAATCTCCGCTACTATCAATGACTGTTTGGGCTAATCGCCACAATGGGTCAATCAATTTATAAGGATTGATAAACGTGTAGCTTTCTTCCATAAATTTGGTACACAATTCTCTTGCCTTGGTTTCATCTAAAATGACTTCTTCCTGTTCCGACAAATCATTCTCTAGTAACAATTCATCAAGAATTTGATCCGCCTTTTGATTGATGAATTTTTCCATTGGAATATATGGTGCTCCAACTTTAGGGTCCATAATTCCCGTCGTTGCTAGTATTTTGAATTCTTCCTTAAAAGCAGGAACCTTCGATTTAATATCTGCAACGGACAAAGTTAGCACTTCAATGTGTTTTAAGTTGCGTTGCTTCAACGGACGTTCGATGATTTCTTTTAATCGTTGAGCCGTTCCCTCTCCAGAAGCACAAATAGCTAAGATCGCTTGTTTCTCATGTGATTCCTCTTTTTCCTGTGTAACGTGTCCATACCCGCGGAACCCTTGTAGTGACTCATACAATTCATCTACTCCTGAACCTAATACACTGGATTTCCGTGCAGCTTCAATTAATAACGGCGTCGTCACCATATCTAAGGTACATACTTCAATTCCTGTATCTTTTCGAATTTCTTCATTAAAAGTAGCGAGAGAGCCCATGTCAACCATGATCAATACGCCACTGCCTTCATCAATCTGCGTAACTGCTTCCCGCATTTTTTCATAGGCAACTCGCGGATGCATATCTAGCGGCATATCCACAGAGATAATGTTGGAGACATCTAGTAGCTCGCGAACAACTTGAGCCATAGAAGTCGCCGTACTATTTCCATGAGCAGCTACGACTACACCGATTTTACCAGCGGACTGATCTTCCCTTAAGGAAACCAGTAGCACTGTTAAATAATAGTCTTCACTGTCTGGAATGACTACTTGAAATTCTTGTTCGACCAATTGACGAATCTCCTGAGCGACAGCAAATTCTGTTGGATAGTCCTTCGCCATTTCCCGTATGTTAGCGTTGGTCTCCCGAGTTTCTCCTACATGAATTTTTTTCAAGAAAGAAGAAATGTGAAGACTCATCGCATAGATAAAGTTTTGTTGAAAATGCGTTTCTAGGCGTTCGCTTACTAGAACCGCGATTTTATTACTTACATCTATAACATGCTTATCGACAAATTCGGTTAAACGAGTTTCTGTATCAAAGGTAAAGCCATGATCTTTATAAAATGATTTCAAATGAACATTAATGTCGGTTGAAATAAAATGATTGATGGTTTCCTGATCTAGTCCCTCTGTCTTTAGTAATGCCGCTTTATCCCCAATAATATCGTATAAATTATAAGGCAGTTCGTAGGTATCGGTTTTGATCAATTCATCAATCTCATTCGGAGTGACTATCATCTCTGGTTCAAGATAAGGCGATACATCTGTTGTCTTCATTCGATCCGCAGAAAGCTGAACTAACCCAGCTTTTATTCCTTCGGTCAGATCATTCAGTGTGATGTGAATCTCTTCTTGCATCATGTGATTCATAAAACCACGAGCACAGATCAGTTGCACGTTAGATTTCAATTGTCCGACGTTCCCATAAGAAACGCTTCCAAGTAAAGCTTTAACAACATCTTCCGTCAAAGTGATTTTTCGTTGGATCCGATTGGCTTCCATTGCCACCATTACACGGACCAAATCCAATTGCTCCGCAGCAGGACGACTGCTAAAGGCCGGCATTTGAATATTGATCGGGATTCGGCGCACAAATGTATCTAATAAAGCCGAATGGGGATCTTCCGTAGTTGCACCCACGATTCGGACATTGGCAAAACGATTTTTTCCAGTTTCACCTAGACGGCTGTAGGTTCCATGATCCATAAAATAGAAGATCATTTCTTGCCCTTCCGGTGGCAAGCGGTGAATCTCATCTAAAAACAGCATTCCGCCATCAGCCTGCTGGATCAATCCTTCTTTTTCAGTATCCGCACCAGTAAAGGCACCTTTTTCATAACCAAACAGATGACTCATTAATAATTCCGGGTTATTGGCATAGTCCGCACAGTTAAACACAATAAGTTCGCGATCCTCTTCAACCACACCTTCAGTTTGCGCAAATTGAAACATCGCGTGAGCGAAAAACGTCTTACCAGAGCCAGTTGGGCCGGTAATTAAACAGTTCAATCCGCGAGGTGGGTACAAGATCGCGGCTTTGGCCTGCTCAACGGCATTGCGCATACTTCCCGTTGAACCAATGATCTGAGTGAATACATTTCCCTTATTCTGATTCAAAATCTTTTTTTCCGGTGGTTCTACCACAGTGTTTTTTACTTTAGGCGCTTCGGTGTCAAACGACGTTTCCATTGATTGGGTCGAAACAAAATAGCGGACGGGCCTTCCTTCACTTTTACTTAATTGGCCTTCCTTCACAAGAAGATTCAAATCCTTACTGGCATTTGTTCGTTGAATATCCAATGAATCTGCAACATCCTTCGTCGTTACATTTGCATTTTCTGAAACAAAGCGATAAATGCGGTCAATTCGTCGTTCCATATAGTCACCTACTCGTAATATATATTTTGAAGAAACTTTC
>NZ_JXLA01000003.1 GCF_001886185.1 Enterococcus raffinosus
TATCTTGACTTATTACCACTAGACTTTATCGTTTTCTTCTGCGGTAGTTGAATTTAATGCAACGGTCAATTTTGCGTTTTCTAGCTCTAAATTTGCAATACGTTGCAACAATTGTTCAATCACTTTTTCAGCATCTACATTCACAGGTCTTCCCTCCATCTTTCTTCTATTTCTTGGTTGGTAAATTCTTGCAGAACCAAACGATCTTTTTCATATCCTGTACGTTTGGCTTTGATTTCCCAAGCAAACCGAATCATCGGTCTATCTGAACAAACTAAAAAAGCATCTGATCGAAAATCAGATACCCAGACTCTTGCATCATCGTAAACTTGTAAAAACACTTCGTAAGGTATATCCAAATTGACCGTATCACTAAAGATCGCATCAATCGGCACCCATACCTCGCATTCTTCATTTGTCACGTTTCTACCGATATCTCCCAAATAGCTCTCTGTCGTTTCGTAAGCGGGTGTCGCTCTCACGCCGTCTCTAGTCACATGAATAGCGTTTTTTGCCCCTGTCGCGTTTAGATTTCCGACAGTAAGATTTCCTCTTATATCATTGGTGTATGACATAAGTAACGTCTTAGTGTTGGCATAACCGATTTGAAGGGTTTTGTTCTCTTCAGAAAAAAGATAAGCATCCCCATTTGACAGCACCTCGAATCCAGCAACCCTTTGATACTCGACTGAACCATTTGAAAGTTTTTTATACTTGTAACTAGCTACTTCTAGCCCACGGTTGCCAATAAGTCCAGGAGTTCCGCTGAACTTCCCAACGGCTACAATAATCTTATTGTCATAAATATCAATATTTGACGATGTCGGCGTTCCGTTGTATACAACAAATCCGTTATCCCCGATCACACTTGAATTCGTTGTATTTTTTTTAAAATACATCAGACTTTTATCCAGATTAATATTAATTTTTCCTAAAGCGTTGGTAATATTCCCCGATTGAAAATTGACTTGTCCGGTATCGAAATTGATACTTAAATTCTTTCCAGTAGCGATTCCAGTAGAGATTGCTTTTGCATTCAAATTCGTTACCGTGATTTTACTTGCATCTAAGGTTCCTGCGTTTATTGTACCTGCGTCGACTGATCCAATCATTGCGGATGTGATTATAGCTCTGTCAATCTTAGTTTCTTTTGTCAGCCAGATTTTTGCTCCCTCGATTTTCAACCATTCTTTGCCATCCATTTCGGAGCTTAAATTGATCGTTTTGATGATGTCATCTTTAGGTGTAGAATTTTCAATCTGATCCTTAATATCCTGATCCATTGTCGTTGAAGTAGTCATCACCCACTCAAAAACTCCAGGAGAAATCTGTTTGTATACCCAAATTTCATCATCAGGACCATTCTTCTTGAACCAAATATCGCCTTCTTTCGGATGTTTCGGTTCTTCGGTGCCATCGTAGACATTATTCTTCCCTGCGGCATCCACTCGATGATCAAGTTCGTCCAATTTTTGTTGAAGTGGTCCTTTGAAGGTCGAAACATTTGATGAATAGGCTTTTGTATCTGCGCTAATCGTTGAGTTTAGCCCACCGTCGAAAACAATCGTATAGTTTAACACAGGAGACTTGAACTGTTTCCCTTTACGATCGATCATCGTGACCCAATCGCCAACCTCTAAAGCTGGATTTCCGCGCCATTTTAAGTTTATGGGATAATAATTTATTCCCTTCACTTGTTGGAAAATCAAATTCAGCAGCGGCTGTGTCATTACATTATTCTCTATACTGATTTGAGCGCCTGCAGTCGATCCTGCTTGTAATACGTTCGTTTCGTTACTTGACTCTCCTTTAGGCGTAACTACTTTACACGAAATCCCTTTAGGTTGGTACATGAGTTCGCTTTTGGTAAGTCCTTTTAAGAAATATTCATTCGGATCAATGCGGAAGCGCGGGTCTTCTAAATTTCGAATCGCTAATCGTCCATACCGATCGAAGAACACGAAACCAGATTGAAATTGGCCAATCAATCCAATCGCTTGTCGATAGGTATATCCTACTGGCTCATTGATGACATATTCATTTAAATGGTTAAATGAAACGGGATCAATTTCAGAGCCGCTCAAGTTTGCGATTTCTAAGGCGACATATGGAAGTTCGATTGGATAAGACAGCTTCGATTGATAATCAGACTCCATAAAAATAAAGCCATCTCTGGCTTCAATGGTCGTGGTGTTCTCGTTTCGGTTCGGATCCACACGATCGCTGATATAAAATGTCCCCAATGGGACAAACTCATACCGATCCGGAATATAGCTCACTATTCTTGCCTTTCCTATTTTTGCTCGACCGATTCTCGAAACATTATTGATATCCGAAGGTAGACCAGAACCACGAATTTTTATTCCTAATTCAATTTTCACTTCATCTAATTCTTTTAATCCTTCAATGATTTCAGTAAAGATAATTTTTACTGTCGCCGATTGAGTGGAGCCTATTTGATAGTTCTCCCCACCAAATACCCCTGCTGAATAATTGATCGTTTTGATTTTATCTTTCAGATAGGTTGTTCCATTGATTGTTACTTTTGCGAAAACTTCACGTTCCGATTCTTTGAAGGCTTTATGAAATTCTTCTGTCACGCTCAACATGTCATCACCTACATTTCAATGAATGGCACAGATAACCCTTGCCACATCATCTTTGAAAATTTAGCGTTCCACGAATAAACGGGAGTTGAGCGATCGCCACAATAAAACGATTTAGTGATTAGCCCGCCTTCTTGTGGATCGAGGTATCTAACGGTGAAAAATGCCGCATCAATTAAACGTAAAATTAAAGAGACCTCTGATGTATTCAGAGGCCCCCATTTTGCATCCAACTTTGTTTTTCTACCTAAGATATCCCTTACCATGTCTCCGTTCGCATTCCGTCCACTAGAGCCGCTATCTAAGGTTTGGATACTCACTGTGAGTTCTTTTGGTGTTGCCACTTTTGATCCTGCTATTAAAAAATCCATGTTTTATCCTCCTTACAAGTTAAGCTCTAGGGCTCCTATCTGTTCATGGTACTGATTGATTCCTTTTACAGTCACTTGACCTAATCTCGTGGAATCTACTTCAAGAATAACTTCTATCGGTTGGTCTCCGCCTTTTAGTTTTAGACTAGACAGTGCTTGTACAATCGCAGTTGCGATGGATTCCCCAAGACTTGCCAGTAAATTAGTGGACAATCCTTCCATTCCATTTCCAGAAATAGCCATTGTCGATGTTCCCTTTTTACCGCTACCGGAGTAGCCTTCAGAAGAATCACTAAACACATCAGGCATGGTCAAATCTGGGAGACTATCATAGCCCATAAAATCTAACGCTTCATTGATTCGTTGGAAAGCTAGTTCCGAATTACTCAATGGGACGATCATCTCCGGATTATTCCCCTCAGCCAATTGATACCAACCAAAACGATCCACCAATCCACCATCTGCGAAACCTGTGAAATTATTGATCATTTCGACAATCATATTTGTCACGGCGTCTTTTGCATATTTCAGAAAGCCTGAAGCAACTGACAACATCGGATCTTGAATACCTGAGATATCAACAAATTTGCTGATTGCTTCAGAGACCAACGCAGAAGGGTTAGATATAACATTCCATACATCCTCTGCGACCCCTTTCGCTTTATCAAATCCATTTGTAAAGAAATCTTTAAAGCTTCCGAATATTCCCCCAGCGTAGTGAGGAACCAGACTTCCTGGCAAGACTTGCGCACCTCTTGGAAGATCAACCAACATATTCCGTTGTCTTGGGAACATACCCATGCGGCCACCCGGTAATTTGAACATTTCTTGGTAGCTAGATCCTGGTGCATCATTGACTAGCGCCGGTCCTCCAGGATGGTAATCCGTACCTGTTTTGTATGTAGGGATTGACCATTTGTTCAATGACCATCCCGCGTTCACGGCACCTAGAACCCAGTTGATCGCGCCAATAGCGGAATTGACCGCATCACCAATTGGTCTAGCAATCGTATTCGCAATGTTTCCAATGGCATTGCCAATCGCCTGAACACCATTTGATAGACCGTTCGCAATCTTTCCTGGTAAATCTTTGGCCCAGTTTCCTATATTGCTAAAAACATCCGAGGCTACGCTCTTCACGTCATTCAGTTTAGAAGAAACGCCCTCTTTCAAGCTACCAAACGCTGAGACTGCTTTACTTTTTGCAGACTCGGCTCCTGAACGGACGGCTTCGGCTGCACTCGACATTTTTGAACTTGCTGCATTCCGAACTTCTTCAAATTTGCTAGACGTTGCACTTTTTAAGTCATTCCATTTTTCTGATGCCCAATCCTTCGCATTCCCAGCTTTTTCTTTAACTGTGTTAGCGACATTCGTAAATTTATCTTTTGCAGCATTATAGATTTCACTTGCTTTACTGGTCACAGCGTCTTTCGCAGCATTCCATTTTTCCGAGGTCCAATTTTTTACATTATCCCAAGCAGTTGAAGTAGCATTTTTGATACCTTCCCATTTTTCACCGATCCAGTCTTTCAACTGGCTAGCTTTCTCTTTGATGGTATCCCAATTTTGCCATAACAAAACACCAACGGCAATGGCTGCACCTATCGCAATGGCCCAAGGTCCTCCAAGAGCAGTCATGAACGCTTCAAGTCCAAATTTAACTAAAGACAATGCTCCGGCTAGACTTTTTATTGAAGTAATAAAGTTAAAAACTCCTACAAGAACTTCTGCCAAACCAGCTAATTTACTAATAGCTAAAAGAACCCCTGCAAAAGTTCCGAAAACAGTTACAAATGTAGAAAATCCTTCTTGATGTTCAGATATCCAATTCCCAATACCCGAAAGAGCGTCACCTAGTTTTTTCAATACATCAACGATTAATCCACCGGTCCATTCAGCAATAGGTTTTAGAATGGAGTTCCAAAAGAAATCAAATGCTGGTTTACATCCATTAATAATTCCATTTAGTCCATCTAGAGCACCACTTAATGCTTTAAGGAATGCTGGAATTAAATCTTGAATTGTGTATTTAGCTAAAGGAAGTAAGACGTTCTTATAAAACCATTCCAAGCCATCTCCAATGTTTTTTGTCAATGATTGTATTGATTTAAGTAACCCATTAATAGAATTAAGGAGTGGACGGAAGTCAAGAGTCTTAGCCCACTCTGCAGTCGCTCCTGTCATTCGTTTGATTGTCCCAAGGACTGTGTCAATTATCTTCATAATCCCTTCGAAGATTGTTTGACCTCGGTTATTTTCATCCCATGCCTCTCGAAAGCTTTTTGCCAGATTTCCAACAGTATTGAAAATATTCGTAATGATCTCCATGATATTAGCTAGAATACTTTCGCCAATTCCCGAAGCAAAAGCCTTGTCAAATGCTGTCATGATTGAATTGATTAGCTTAAGAACTTCTGATAACGCGTTAAAGATAGCTTGAATGATCGCCGTCCCTCGACCGTTGTCGTTCCAAGCATTTTGAAATGCTTTACCTATAGTTTCTATTAAATGAAATAGCTTAGTATAGAATTCTATCAATTGTCTTGCAAGCTCTACCCCAGTGCCATTATTCCAAACTTCTCGGAATGACTCCGCGATATCATGCAAGACTTCTAACCACTGATTTAAAGCATTAAATATTTGCTGAATCAATTTAGTGCCTCGGCCGTTTTCTTCCCAAGCAATTCTAAAAGCCCTTGCAATATCACCAATGATATAAAGAACATCGCCCAATAATACTAAAAGATTTTCTACAAACTTTTGTCCGGTTCCATTAGTCCATACCTCCAAGAATGATTTACCAATTGCCTTAATCAATTTTCCAATTTCAGATAATGAATACTTGAACGCATCCATAACACGTTTTCCTTGAGCGTCCCAAGCTTTCTTTATTGGATCAAAGAGTTTTGACATGATGTCTTTAAATTTCTTGGCAAAATCCGTTAACCATTTCGGAGTTTCTGGAACTGCTGCTGATCCAAAGTCAGCCCATGGATCAGAACCAGATCCATTCGGATTCTTCGGTCTTGTTGGAATTTCCTGAGGAATGAACTCATTTGATTCGTCGTCAGAGTCATCACTGAAATCCAAAATGTTTAATTCATCAAACCCAGCTAAAAGACGTTTATATTCTTTTGCTTTTTTTCGAGCTGCTTCTGTTCTATCATGCTGATCTTTAAGTTGCTTATTTGAATCCTTAATGGATTGAGCCATCTCATCGTATCCATCTGATGCATCAGATGCAGCACTTCCAGTATCATCTAAAGCTTGGACATTGTTCATTAGTCCCTGAGCACCGTTGAATGCATCACCGATGTTCATTCCGAAAAGTGTGGATATAAATCCAGCAATATAGCCAGTAACTTTAGCTAAGGCCGACATCAAAGCATTTATCGCTGGCAAAGCTGCTTGGTAAATTGGATAAAATGCAGTTAGTAAATTGACCTTAATTTGATTTAAACTAGCTGAAAACTGTGCGTTAGTCTGTAACGCTTTAAAAAGCCCGCCAGCTAGAGTCATGATTCCTTGGTATAAGAACGTGAACAAGAATAACTGCGACCATAGCATCTTCATGGAGCGTCCAAAACCACCCATGCCTTGAGCCATTCTAGATGTTCCGCTAGTGACTTGTTTCGATTGTCTGTCAAATAAACTTCCAAATCTACCAATAGAATTACTCATCATATTTTTGAAACGTGAAAAGAGTCCTTCTGATTGTTTCGTGGAACCCGACAGATTCCTCATTCCATTTGCTGCCATACGAGCTTTTACAGGTTGCTCGCCAAGTTCCGTATTTACACTAGACAACGCTGTCTTTAGAACATCAGAACGATCTTCCAACTGAGCATATGAACGTTGCAAAGCATCATTGTCTGCAATCAATTTCTCCATTTTTGCTGATTGTTTAGAAATAGCTTCAGCGGTTTTGGTTGATTGTGGTGTATCTTGTATCCCTGTAGATTTCCACTTTCCAGATGCGAAACTTCCTGTTTCTGTTTGCTGCATCTTCATTTCATTTTTCAGAGCCTTAACTTTAGCTCTCATAGCTTCAATCTGCCGCTCATTGCCTTCCATCTTAGCTGAAATGTTAGACAGAGAATTAGGGATAGTATCATATTCGGATTTTAACCCGCGCACAATCGCTTGTGCTTGTTGTTGTGACTTGTTCATCTGAATTTGTGCTTTTGAAATTTGTTCGCCTATTCTTGATTCACTTTTAGAATCCCCAGACAACCGCGCCCCGTTTTTATTAGCCTGTAAGTTAGCTATTCGTTGTTGCGCTGCTTTGGCTTGCTGCATTTGCGTGTTCACTTTATCAACTGCGGTTTGAACATCTTTTGTCATTTTAACAGCGCCTTTGGATACTCCAGCAGAAAGTGACTTCCCAACTTCTTCGCCATTTTTTGCCGCCGATTGATTCATTCTCTTCAGCATAGAATCAAAATTTGAATTCATTTTCTCGAATTGTTTGGTAAATTTATCGAACCCTTTTGAATCAGATAAGTTTTTTTCTACAGCGTCCATCCCTTGACCAGATGAACTCTTGACTCGGCTCATCATAGAATCCATCTTTTGTTCAAATCGTGCGACCTTTTCCTCAATGGGGTTCAAGTCACCATCAAAAACGACTTCAAGTCTATCCAGCTCCATGATCTATCCCTCCTTTTCCTGTTTATTTTTCCGCTCTCGTGTAGCTTTAATCAATTCCGTTCGTTCAATCATCCGAGCCTTCATAATTTCCCAATCTTGCGGCCGATTTGATTGTTCCTGCTTATCTTCCGTTTTCAAGAATGGATAGTGTTGATCTGGTTTAGGCATTTTCTTCGGATCATTAAAACCATAAGCATTTAATTGTGCAGCTTTGTAATCCATCATGGCTTTTTCTTCCAACTGTTGCTTTCTAATCGCAACATTTGCTTCTGCTTGAATAACTATTTCTTCATAGGTCATTGACCAGTATTTTTCTGCTGGAATTCCTGCTTCTACTGCTTTGGGATACATCTCTTCTAGTAATTCAGAAAAAGAGGAGAACCTTATACTAGGCTCTCCTCCTCGTTCTTCTCTTCGCCGATTAAATCGGTTCTGTCCGTCTCTTCCTCTGAGCCGAAAAAACCTGCTTCTTCCATCAATTTTTGGATAACTTCCAATAATTTCATCATTGAGCCGCCATTATTTACATACTCATCGTACATCTCAGGCATATCTGCCATTTTGATATTGGCTGTTTGATTCGTTGCATGAAGAATCGTTAGCATCTCACCTAAACGCGGCATTTTAAACCCGCCATTACCACTCATCATAATACCGAACAGTGATTTACCTAATCGTTTTTCAATATCCACTGTCGCTTTTCCGTCTAACACTAAAGATAATGTTTTCTTGCCAAATTCTACTTTCATTGGTTTCATATTGTTTTTCCTCCTAAGATTTAAATAGGGCCAGAGGGTTATCTCTAGCCCATATAGTTTTCGTTAAACGTTTATGCCCAATCCGGTCCATCTGAAACAGTTACAGACAGCGTAAATTGATAGGCTCCGTTTACTTCACCAGAACCCATTTTCACAGTCACGCCGCCAGTAAATGTGCATTTCGCACCGTCAGGATAAGACAATTCAAATTTTGCTTCTTTTCCTGACGTTTGCACTGCCTTTAACTTTGTAAATACAGCTTTGTCATATAAGAAAGTGAACTCTAATGAATCCATATCTTGAATACCCGAAATATATTTTTTATTTGCGTCTTTTAGCGTCGTAACATCAACTTGTTCTGGATCTCCACCGATTTCAGGAACAGCTTGTAATCCTTCAATTTCAGTAAAGCCAGACTCGGAGCCTGATTTCATTGATAACGCCGTGCCCTTAGTTAGTAAACCGGCAAATAATTGTAAGTTCATCGGTAAAATTTTTGTTTTCTTCATGGTATTTCCTCCTTGTTATTGGTATACAAAAAGCGTTCGATTATCTACCACTCCTCGGAATGTTAGAATCGAACGCTTCAATGCATCTTGATTGCCATCATCACTGGCTGTATTCTTAAATCCAATCTCTTTCAATACTTTAATTATTTCACTCTGTATTGTAGATAGAGATTTGTTTCCGTATAAATCGATTTTTACTGTCCATTCAGTTAGTGCTTCTTTGTCGGATATATCTTTCTTGTGCGGCTTTGCCTTTGTCGAATAAATTGCAGCGGGCATATTCGACCATGTGTTAGGATACTCCGCAGATACGAGCTTCAGCTCAGCGACTTTTTTCAACTGAGTAACAATATCAGACTTTATGTTATAACGCTCTGTCATAGTTTCCTCAGTCCTTCCTTCACACGATCTTTATAAATGTCTTCGGCCATTTCAACCACTTCTTTCATTGACGGATATAGCCAAGGTCTTGCCGGCTGCCCACGAGTCATAAAGAAATCTTGTCCCTTGATAGTCACTCTTGGAATACCGTATACCATCTCAAGGTCAACAGGTGTTTTGTGTACAGGAATAAACCATCGTTCAGTAGAATAAACAGGATTCACTCCTGGTGGCAAATCTTTTGGTGACTCTGCTCCGACTGGACCTGTACCAAATTCACGAAACAACGCTTGTATCTTATCCGACCAAACACGACCGACTATTTTTCCTCTGCCATCTATCACGACTTCTTGTTTTGGAGAGCCGCTTAATTCGCCTGATCCGTACTTTATTGACGATTGCAGGTGACTTGTTGCTCTTGCCACAGTTTCATCTACAATATCGAATGTCGCTTCAAAAACAGCGTCTTCCATCACTTTAGGAATCGCTCGTATTTTTGACATCAGTCGGTCAGCACCTCTGAACTCAACGCCCATCTTCATCACCTAGTTTCTTCAAGGTCACATTACAATGAGCAGAAAATGTTTGAATGGCAACAATTTCATAGTCTGGTTCTTTATCTTTGCTCACATAAAGACAAATACCATCTTTCTCATTCTTTCCTTCTTTGATTTTGTCACCTTGATACTTGCAAGATTTGATGTATGGAAGACTTTGACCATAGACAGAAGCCATTACTTGTCCTCCTGCGGATTGAATATTCATTTGAATCTCTGTTGATTCATCTGAAAAACCTTCTTGAAAGTTTCCTTCATCATCTTGCCCAGTTAACCGCTCTTTTAAATAAACGGTTGAAAGGTCACGTTTCCTTAGGCGCATGAAAACTCACGACCTTTCCCAGCCTGTGATTATTTAAGCCCGATTTTAATTTAGGCGGAATATCTGTAATAAAGGTATGGGAGACGCCGCCTTCAGAACGAGCAGCATCTCCCTCATTTCCTTCCTGATTCCAAGCAATCACAACTAATTGTCGCGCATAGTAATAAAGGCTATCGTTCATCTGTTCGGTTGTTCGAGCGGTATAATCAAGAATGAGAGTAATCGCGTCCTCTAACATGCCTTTAATTTTAGGTCTTTCCTTTTCCTCAACATCGTCGAGACGTTCCATCAACACATCCGTGTGTTTTTCCAGTAACTCATCATTCATTTTCCTTTACCTTCTTTACTTACCTGTTCCAGTTCTACCAGAAGCCGTGACATTAGGAACATAAAGCTTATGTTTGAATTGAACAATACGAATATTTTTTGGCTCATATACACGTTCCCAATTACTTGCCGTTGCCAATTCGGCATTCGTAGGAGAAGAACCTGCGACAGATTTATTAGTAAATTTCACCCCTCTTGGATGTAACAAGAAGTGTTGGCGATTAATCAAAATATCATCTCCTGCTAAAGCATCACGATCAGTTTCCGTTGGCACAGGAGCCGCGCCGTTTCCTAAACCGATTGCTCCTTCTCCGAAAATATAAGAAGTGAACACATCTCCATCTAACGGCATACCATCATCAACAATGACACGTTTCCCCATATAAGTTGGAATTTTAGTATTGTCAGAAGCTAACAAGAATTCAATTAAGTTTTGTTTTCGTAAATTAGCGTATACTGAAGAATGAACAGCTAATGCTGTTAATTTTTCTTCTGCATCTCCCAGTTTGTAAGAAGCATTGATAAATGTTTCCCCTGTAAATGCTGCATCATTTCCAGTTTCAGCGGAAATATCTAGACTATTTCCAGCCATTTTAGTTGATGTTCCTCCGAACACACCTTTCAATATAGAAAGCAAAGTTACTTGTTGACGACGCGCCCAATAAGCGGCAACTAAATCACCAATTGCTCGCATAGGATCATCACCAGAAAGTGCTTTTGCTAAATCGTTCGCTTTCCAAGCTTTACCACGCATCAATAGAACCGCCTGATCTTGATTCGCGGTGATTTTATCCGTTTCTAATGGATTCGTATCAGATAAGACTTCGTCTTCACCAGTTAAATCAGCCCAAAAAGGCATGTTGATTAGTTTACCACCGGCACTAGCTAGAGCATCTAGCTCCGGATTATGGCTTACAATACCCGATTGGTATAAAGCTGATAATTCAGCTGTACGCTCGATTACATACTTATTAAAAACTTCTGGAACAATAACATCTTCAATTTTTGTTTTTTTAGCGAAAAACTGTAAATTCATTTTTAATTTATCCACGATTTTATCCTTCTTTCTTATTTATTGGCTTGAGCCATTAGCACTTTTGCCCGCTCTGGATCTTCTTTCAAAATCTGACCTTGTTTTGTAAGGTTGAGTGTTTCCTTTTTCCAAGGGTTAACTTCTGGATTTGTTGCATCCCCCAAAGGATTATCAACACTATTTTTTAGTTCTTCTTTCACTTTCTTTTGTAAGGATTTTTCCCAAGTTCCCACAGCTTTTTCCCACGTTGTTTTCAATTTGTTATATGCAGTTTGACATTTATCTGCATCTGACAAATCTAAAAGATCAACTAATTCAACAGGTAAATTATCCTCTGTTAACTGCGTAATTGACTGCGCTCGTAATTCACGCATATTTAGTTCCAATTCTCGCTGATCTAATGCCGCTTCACGCTGTTGGCGATCATAATCCGCTTTTTGTTCAGCATTCATTTGCGCCATTTTTTCAGCTTCTGTTTTCGCATCTTGCCGAACCTTTTCCAATTTCTCATCAAGTTTCGATTGCCATTTTTTGTCATTATTTTCCAAAGCCGTATTGACTGCTTTAGAAACTGCAGCATCAAACTCAGGATTTCCAGCTTCATATGGATTCCTGATTTGTTCGGAATTCTGATCTGAGGGTTGTTCTTCAGCAAAAAGTTGCAGGTCTAATTTCATTAGTAAATTTTTCAATTCAATCTCTCCTATCCCAATCAGTCCTAGCGCACGCAAAAAAAGCAGCCCAGTTTAACCAGTCCACTTGATTTTTGATTGATAGACCCAATCAGTATGTTTGATATTTTCGAACAGTTTAACGCCATATTCAGGGCAGTTAATTATTTTTTTCTGTAATTCCGAAGCTTCTTTTTCTGAAGCTCAATTTCTTTTTTAGAATATCGTTGTTTTAACTTATTCATCCAATCATCATATGTTTCTCTTTGTTCCATGGTAATTGTTTTTCCGCTGATCGGATCATGGGCTATTCGTTTGCCTGTTAGTGATCGTTTGCCAATAATAGCAACAGCAACAGTTCGACACCAAGGATGAAACGGTGGATACGTTCCGGCTTCCCCATTAACAACAGCTTCGGAAACAAGATAAATCTTTCCGTCTTTCTTCTGGCAAATTTCAGATGTTCTTAAATCTAATACAGCAATCAAACGATACTCTTTTACACCTCTGTCTCGCCATGCTTTGAGCTTTGCTTGATTTGCCATATAATTGGCCTCGGTTCGTATTAAACGCTGAGCAACACCAATTGAGCGGTCAAATTCAGTCGCTATCGCTTTAGCCATTTCAAACTCGGACATCCCTGTCATAGACTCAACAGTAAATAACTCTTCAAGACGTTTGGCCAATGCTTCAGTATCTTTCCAGATACGTTTTGAATAATTTGAACCATGCCAATGAGAATCAAGAATATTCTTGGTGTACTTAGTTGAAAGCTCCTTGAATTCGTAATCAGTCGATCGAATATCAGGATCATTCCACACCTCAATCGGTACGTCACGTTTTTGCGTCTGTTTAGATGCTTCTATTTTTGAACCATGCTTTTTTCCATTCCGAACACTGATGATCTGATCAGATTTTGTTTGCTCAACTTGCCTTATGATTGTTTCGGCAGTTGTCTCATTATACGAATCGTGAATAACATCAATATAAAATTCAGTCGATTTATCTAGTTGCACAGAAGCAATCTGTTTGGAAACTAAAAAAGACTTGGCTTTCAAGTCTTCAGCTCGTGTTATTCGCTCTTTAAATGCCAATCCATTCAATCGTTTTCTTGCGGACTCTTGAAGTTCAGGATGAGAAACATCATCAGCAAGCTTTCTCAATTCTACTAACTCATCAGGTTGAACAGTTTGATTAAGTAACGCTCTTGTTTCTCCCTCATCCATTCCAGAACGTTGTTTCGCTCGACTAAATAGTTTTCTAACTTGCCTCGTCAAATAACTTTGAGCCTGTCGATAAGCTACAATTATCTTTTGTTCGACTTGTTTCGCAGCGTCATTAATTTTTTTCTCTTGCTTAATCCCTCGATCGAGCCAGTAGGAATCATCTTGTTTTTTCGGCAACTAACTTCCCCCTATCAAAGTTTTTCTGTAGCAGTCCCGGTGGACAAATCATCAAAACCCGACTACGAGAAACTGAAACAGACTCTGCAAACTTGATTGCTTCATCTCTAGAATGAAAAGTTTTTGAATACCCATGGACAGCATACTTCATGTTTGCTGTCCATTTTTTAGATACTTCAACAGAAACATAATTAGGATAGTTTTGTTGAATATCATACAAACCGCATAATAACGCTTCGACTAACGCATTATCAATCTCATCCGGATTAAGAATGGAAACTTTCTTGTCTTGCAACTTCACGTACGATTTACAAAGTAATTGATTAGTAATCGTGATAAAAAGAGTAGACACACCAGCGCAAACGATATCTTTGCCCGGTTCAGCGTAGTGAGCATGACCAGTAATCTCATAACTAATATACGAGCCGTTACTCTTTATGAACGTTGCTTTGATCATCGTCTTCCTCCTCAGGTGGTTCATCTAAATCCGAATGACTGTCTTCTGCTTGAACGCCCATCACTTTCTTCTGTAGCTCAATTTTTTCTTCCTTTTCTAGATTCAATTGTTCAATTACTTCATCGACATCATCAATATCGGGCAACCACGACAATAAAATTTTTAGTGGCAAAATCCCTGCGTTATAAGCAGTCACAATCTGATTGATTATGTCGCTCGTGTTAATTGGGAGATTAGGTTTTAACTTAATTTTCACTCCTGAAATATCTATCTCTGGCTCTGTGTACCTCAACACTGTTGAAAATATTTCTAAGCGTTGCCTTAATCCCTTAATCATGTATCGAGACTTCACAGACATTAATTGCAACAAACCAAACAATTTATATTTCATTGCCTCACCCGAAACGTTTCCCGCGAACTTCTCATCATTCATATTTGGAACATACGTTACTTTATGAATGTCATCTAGGATTGCATCACGCAACAAAGTCACACTTGATTCATCTAATGCTTTTGTTAGATAGCTTGCAGCTGTATCAGATTTTGAACCTGGAGCTTGGAGCATTTTTTCTTTCTGAAGCTTTTCACCATCACCGTCTTGGAGAACAAACCCCTGAATAAAAAGAATCGCATCAACGAACGCTTCTTTGTCGTTCAGTCGATCCGATTGTAATAAGTTATATGCGTCAATTAATGAGATTGCTTGCTCAAAGTCCCCCTGCTTTTCTTCATTGTTTCTGTACTCAATTACAGGAACTCTTCCAAAATAGTGTGGTAAAGCTTTAACTAACTGATAGGAGCCAAATCCTCTCGATTCAGTTCTATACGTAAGTATCCGATCATCACTGTAATACTTAACAATATAATGGCTAATGCCACCTTGCAAAGTGAATACTGGTTGATAGTGAATCGCAAATAGCGGATTTTTGTCGATAGTGTCATCAGTAACTAAAAAAATCCCTCGTGGATCAATACATTTTATAGATAATTCTGCCTCATCTTTCAAATAAATTAATTCATAACCTATTCCAAAGGTCGATAAATCTTTTTCTAATTCCGTGTCATGTGAAACAATATCAATACGATCATACTCGTCAAGAATAGGCGACAAATCAACTTCTCCAGTTCCTGAATAAGCAACAGGATTGCCAACCATAAAACCAACATTCATATCAACTACATACTTCGCATGATTGATAAGAACTTTATTATTCGGAGCCGATTCGTTCTCTTTTTTTCTAAGCAAGATATCGTGCTTTCCATCATAATAATTTGAAAGTCTTTCTAACCGCTCTAATTGTTTCTGATGTTCTTGCAAGCAGTAATTTAATAGTTCTGCAGAAGGATTTTTCAAATCTCCTGCTATTTCTCTATTTACTACAATCGCCATTTAACTTTATCCCTCCTTTATAGTCCGATTTTCGCTCTATTGCCGATTACTGCTGTATTATTTCTCATATCTTCACTAAAAGCATATCGAGTTGCATCAATCGTATGGTTGTCTTTATCTTCAAGTCTTGGCTTTGGATTCCCATCCTTATCCACTTGGTAATCTATATTTTCAAATTCTCTTGCAATATTTGGTGTTCTCAGCGGGTCAATACAGATAAAATCTAAGTCGTCTAACCATTCTTCCCCGTATTCGACTGAATCAGGTCCTTTTTTTACTCCTCTAATTCTCCGAATCTCATGCTCACTTTGAAGTTCAGCAATTGATTTAGGCTCAGCGGAATCAGCAAATATTTCATCCGATTGATACCCTCTTGCTTTTGCTTGATTTGAGAACTCTCGATTGCTCATTTTTACACCATAGATTTCATCTATAGCGTAAATCCCATTTTTCTTTTTGTCATAATGCCAACGAACGAATGCTAGCGGATCTGTTGCATAACCAAAATCGAGACCATTCCTGATGTTGTCAAAGTTCGCTACCATCTCATCCGTAATACTTCCTGGTTCTACTTGAAGATTATCGAACGGAACAACACCTGAACCGATGGCTTTGCCTAAATACTCCCAATCATAACGCCTCGAATTACGTTCTTTTGTTGCTTCTGCCTCTTCTATAAAGGCTTTAGCTATAAAGGGATTGTCTTTATATGTTGTATGGTGAACATATGTATTTTTGGGCTGGAAGCTAGTCTCATATTTTTTATTCACCCAACTTTGTTTTCTCTTCGGCGGGTTGTAAGTGTAAAAAAACTTATAAAAAAGACCATCTGCAAGCTCTCCACGTAAAAGGGAGTTTGTAATGGTCGTTACATCTTCTTCTGTTTTAAACTCTGCTAATTCTTCTATCCAAGCTATTGTGAAAGGAAACTTGCTATCTTTTAAAGATTTGATCCGTTCTGGATTCTGAGCACCTCGAAAAGTAATGTAGTTACCTCTAGGCAGATATGTAATTTTCATGGGACTTTTATTGACCTTAAAATAGCTCGTTACGCCTTGCTCTTCGATTGCCCACCTCAATTGTTCAAAAACAGATAATTCAATCGTATTGTCGATAAAACGAATCGCCACTGCATTCACGGGATAACGCATGACCAATTGAATGATGATATGAGCTATATCAGAAGATTTGCCGGAACCACGTCCCCCTTTTTCTACAATGTGTAGAATTTCTGGATTAATCGCTGCTTTCCACGTACTATGAAAAGCTTTTGGCAAATACTCAGATAGTTTAACCATCTGGCTCACCACTGATGTCATCCTTAAATACAGGAGGCTCAATTGAAGTAATCTCCTTCTTATCAACAGGAGCGAATCCTCCACGATCAAGAATATCTTTAGCTGCGTTAAAACGAACCATTTCTGATCTGGCTGCTAAAAGCTTCAACATTGTATTCAACGCTTTACCTGATGACTTACCCATAATAGTTTTTACATATTCATCATAAGCATGAGTGAAATCTTCGTCTTTTAACCAATTGTAAAGTGTCTGTTCGCTTATCTTTAGTTCTTCAGCGATTTCAATCCGCTTTAAAGAGCCTTCGAACAGCAATTCTATAGCCTTATTATGCCTATTAGTAAGTTTCATAAAATCACCTCCAAACTAAAACAAACTAAACGTATTTTCTGATGTTTTCTTGTATATGAGCATCTTTCCAACGCCCATACCCACAATAAACTAGCTTGCAATGATCAATCTCTACTGGCGTTGCCTCTCTGGTCATTTCGACAATTGAATACTTCGCCTTCATTTGAACAGACATCACAACACGTTTATGTTGTCCTTTCATTGGCTTCGGATATTTATTGTTTAATGACACGTACCAGTAAGTTTTCATTGCTCTATCCCTTTCTGCGTTGCAATGTAAGCGTTATTATTGTATGCTTTATGTATAAATTGTTTACGTTTCACAGATAGATCGCTGCGGAAACAGCGGTCTATTTTTGTGTGTTGAAATACATGGCCAAGGATGATATATTTATAGTTACTTGTTACACTAAAGGGCTGCTGCGGAAACAGTGGCTCTTTTTTGTATTGCTATGTAAACGCTATGATGTTATACTTGTCTAACAACCCTTTAACATCTTTTTCATTTAATTCCTGACCACTATTACCCGGTAGTGGTCTATTTTTGTGAGCAAAATAAAACAGCCTCACGAGGAGACTGCTAGATTCTGTACGTTCCTTCTGGGTCGGCAATCATTTCAACTGCACGATCTAATTTCATTCCCCTAACTTTATTGTTCAATGATTCTTTAGCCTCAACGATTTCTTCAACTGAGACATCTTTTCTTCGAGTCAAGTTTTTCAAATATGCTGTTTCACCCTTGATAATAGCTTCTTGTAGCATTCTCATTCCTCCTCAAAATAAAAAGACCGCCGAAGCGATCTCAATTGATTTTCTATTTTCCCATGCTATAATAGACATAGAAAAAGGACGTGCTGGTAACACGCCCCATGTAGAACCGTTAAAAAGACGGTGGCTTAAATGAATAGTTTTTTTGTTAAACCATCTATCCTCGCCAAAGTGTTAGATGGTTATTTTTTGTTCTTGTGATCTGTAATCAGCAACACTAACGTCGCAAATGCGATCATCAGTGACAATGCTTGATAAACAGACATGCCTACTCCCTTCTAGGGATAAAGCTATGAACCATAGGCATCACCCCTTTATTCAAGAGATTAGCCACCATCTTTTCACTTTTCTACGCAAATATTATACAAAAAGACTAATAATCATGCTAGTATGTTTTAATTTAACAGCAAAAAAGAACGTGCTGTATGCACGCCCTGTAGAGTTGTTAAGATGAGTAAGATCTTTTTTTAAATCGTTTAAAAAATCATTCTCAAGGTATATCATTTTTTTTTTAACTTGCGCAGAGTCATAAAAATGGAGCTACTCATCTTAACTTCTCTACGTTAAATATTATACAAAAGAACATATTCGAAATCTATAAATTTTAATAAAAATTATTTGATAACAATAGACAGCACAGCGAACTTTCAACGGAAATGAAACTTTTCAACTCCATTCATTATTTATTTTTTGTGCCGTCTAGTATTTATCGTCTTGCAAACGATCGAAAAAATTGAAACGAAGAGGAGCTTCCTCCTTTCAAAATTTTCTATGCTAATAAAATATCATGCCTATTTCAATACTTCCATACACAAAATGAGTGCACATTTAGTGAATGTTGAAATTTTCAAAAAAGGGAAAGTTGCTGAGTTTTTCTCCTTTTTTCATCGTAGTATTCAAGCTCTTCTTTTTTTGCTTTTCTATCTAAATGGCGAGCCTCGTAATCATCAATAAATTGAAGCTTACTTCTGATTTCCGCATGCTTTTTTCTTATGTAAGAATCGCTATATCCGGTTTCTTCCACTATTTCTTCCAAAGTTAATCCCTCAATGTACTTCATACGAACAATTTCATTTTCGACTCCTTTGAAAGATTGAATAATGACCAACATTTCCTTTTGTTGTTCTTCTAACAATTCAATCTCATTTTCAATTTGAGTAATATTCTCCTCGAGCAATGACGATCGAGAGTTTTTTTCTATACGTACTTTCGATAAATCACCAGTTGTCCACCGAATCAATTCAAGTTTACTTTTATTCAGATTCCACTTTAAGTAGAGTAACTGTTCTTCCAAATCTTGATAATCCTTTAACCATTGAAATCTCACAATCGCCACTCCTTATGGTATAATTATCTTGTCAGTTTTTATTCATAAAGAGGCGTTGGGAACTTTCCCAGCGTTTTTTTGTACGATCTTGAAACGGAAAAATGAATTTGATAAACTTTTAGTGTGAGCTGGTTTCTAATTTTTCCATATTACCCGAATTTTTCTAGTTCACAAGCCGCTGTTTTTTTACTCAGCGGTCTTTTTTTCTTACTTATCTCCGTGTAAAATAAGACTAGGGCTAGTAATTTTCTTGAAGTTTGAGACCGACAATTTTGACACTGCACTAGCCCAATGAGTTAGGTTAAATAAAAATATAACCCACTTATTATAAGCACAACGACCTAACTCAGGGACCGCTGATATAACTGTTCAGTGGTCTTTTTCTATGGTATCATCTAAATGAGCTAGTTCTTTCCTTTCTAATTTTCGTTAACGTCAAAACCTATTTCATCTAGCTCGTAGACCGCTTTTTTAGTGGTCTATTTTTGTGATAAAACTATTTTGTCTAACGAAAACCAGGCATTATACCTTTCAAATTCATAAAACCTAGGCTTCTTAATTTATTTTTTTGTTATTTCACTTTGATTCACATAGGTGTACAATATATTTGAGCTAGAAAAATCCATAAATAATCCAAGAATACTACACTAGCTTAGGGACTGCCATATGAAAAAGCGGTCCTTTTTATGATACAATTATGAAGAGCTGATATTTTCTTTTGTTGACTACAAACAACTTTCGCAATCGGCTCATTGACCGCTAACTGACTGCCTAGCGGTCTTTTTTTATTGCGCTACTAGGTGTACAATAGTGATGAGCTGGCCCCTCCTTTTTAATCGGGTTAAAAGCATATTTCAATCAGCTCATGGCCGCTGACCAATCCCCAGCGGTCTTTTTTTGTTACAAATTATTTTGTCTAGCGGAAACTAGACGAGAGTTCTTTTCCAAGGCAGCCAGTGGTCGGCTGTCTTTTTTTATTTTTGTTTTAGGTGTAAAATACCTTTGAACTATTCTAATCAGCTACCCATAGTTCATTGACTGCCGTTTCATACCGCGGCAGTCTTTTTTACTATGGCTTCAGTTACCGAATCTTAGCAAACAGAAGTTTTCTCAAAGTCCGGCATTGGACCAAACTTCTTTTCAAACGAACCTTTGGCTTTTCTTGATTCTTCACGTACTAAGTCTATTCCGCTATACTCAATCTTTTTCGCTGCTAAACCTGCATTCTCCTTCATCAATACGAGCATTTTTTCTTTTGTATCACACATGATCATATCAAGTATCGAAATTGGTAATGATAATATCCTTGATCCCGAGTTGAGATCACTAAAAACTATCTCGATAGGATCAATCGGCACCATGACGACGGAACAATCTATACCAGCTATTTTTGCTTTGAAGCCAACTGCTCGATTCCATCCGTTTTCACATGCAAGCCACACGTAATACTCCTGTGGATCAATCACTACTTCACTCATTCTCACTCCTCCACTTTCTCGACTGCGCCACCTATTAATGACGTCTGTTGTTTTGCTTCTTTATAGCTTTTGAAATGACATGCTAGTTCTTTTTTGGGCGTAATTTCTACTGTCTCAATTTGTCCTGTTTCTAATGGACTCTTTAGATACATAGTGCTATAACAAACTATCCACTTCGGCTCTTCCTCGACCTCGTCTGGAATATGAAGTTCAGTAAAATGTGTCTTATACTTTGGAAAATCGTCATCTAGTGGCGTGCCGCAATATGGTGGTTCTTCGACTGGGAAATCCCACCAGAGAACAGGACCAATGTCTTCGTGCCATTTTTCGGCCAAATGAGCAATCACTTTCGTCGGTTCGTCTAGTTGATTAACAATTCCGATAATGTCATCGGAGGCATCATTGTATCCTTCCTTATAATCCGATCTGTCCAGTGACGTCCACGGTTTTGAAAAATCATATTTTTCTTGCTTTATTTTCTCTATAACTTCTCGTATTTCCATTTCATACCTCTTTTCTTACTTGATAGGCTGAATTAGCGTATTATTTACGTTTTATTTTCATTATTTTATTCATAAGGTTATACTATTATTTATCATAAGGAGGTGATAAGCATGGTAAGAAAAATTGGATTTAGTTGGGAATATTTTTTAATTGGATTACTTTTTGTTATAGCTTCTTTAGTATCATTTAATAATCCAGATAGTAGTTTAAAAGCAGTTGTCTACGTTTTTGCCATTGCTGCAGTTTTAAAGGGAATTTTTGAACTGTTTTTTAGACGTAAACTTCATGAATTCACTAATCAAAAATCAACCCTACTAATGATTCTCGGTATATTTGACCTGCTAATTGGTGTATTTTTACTCTTCAATACTAATGCAGGTTTACTAGCCCTACCTTATATTTTTGCTATTTGGTTTATTGTAGATTCAATTATGGGGCTTGTAGGAGCAGATATTTACAAGGTCAATGGATCAAGTTACTATTGGTTTATTCTGATAGTAAATATTATTGGGATAATTGTAGGAATTATGCTCTTATTTAATCCAATTGTTTCAGCATTTACATTAGCATTCTTAGTTGGTTTTTATTTAATGATGATTGGAATTTCTCTTATCGCATATGCGTTTTAAAATAGAGGCTTCTGCCTCTATTTTTATATGATAGGCGTGGTTACCGGAACTATTATTCTTCTGGCAACCCGTTTAGATATTCCTCTTTTTCATATCGTTCTAAAACACGTTTGTATAATGCAATCAATTGAAGAAATTCAGTTCTATTCATCACTGGTGTAATATCTTTGACTCTTTTAATAGCCTCTCTCACCTCTGGAATTGAGACTTGATCTTTCATTCGCCGTCCTCCTTGTATGCTCTCTTACTATTCCATAGAAACGATGACATGTTTAGCTCAATAAAATTACCAATACTCCACTTCCCGCCGAACAACAGAAAACTAATGGGTAGTAACCCCCATATAATATTTAAAAAGTATTAAATCCCTTCTAAGCGGAACTATCCAATCTTCAAGTCCTCAGACTTAACAAACATGCCGTTGATCATTTTCCCGTCTCGACCTTGTATCTCACCATATGCGTGCATCACGCACTCATACAGGCTCATATCGTTCTGCAAAGCTAGATTGAGTAATGTTATGACCGAATCGCCTATCGCATCTCTGAGGGCGTCTTTATCGTCTCTGACAACAGCTGGTAAGTTCTAGCCATCAATCACGTTTTTTTCTTTTTGAAGGTTTCTTCTTGACCTTACGAGGCGATACCCAATTACTCTTACAACTTTTTCCGAAACATTACATTTTTTTGTCACTTTTTTTCAGATAGGATATTTTGTTGTATCATTCTTTTTCTTTCGAGCTATTCGATTCATTTTTATGAAATAGTGATACCGTTCATAGTTTCCTTGTTTTAATTCAAAGAATGCTTGCCTTTTGTAATCATTCATAAACTTTATGCCCCCTCCGGTTGCAAAAACCACTCTAATCTTGTAATTTGGTTGCAACGACACATAAATGTTGATATAGAGCCTTTTTCTATTTTTTACAACTTTGATACGAGAAATGGGCTTTTTTCACAACCGGACTCTTTTCACCCTGTTATTTTATTGTGCTATTGCAACATCAACTACTTCTTCAATCACTTCGAAAAGAACAATGTTTTTTTCACGCATAATGCTGTAATAAATACTCATGATTGAATCATCGCTCTTTTCATGATGCATTTCTTTTTGAAGCAAGCTGTAAAATTCTGTCTGAAATCCGATGTTATCTTGTGTCAAATCAATAACTTTTTTTGTTACTAAGCTAATGTTGTTCATATTCGTCATAGTCTCTATCTCAATCTCTAATAGCGAGAGTTTAATTTGCTTGTAGATATCAAGGACCATACACTCTTTTTTCTCCTGGGCAGGGAGATCGCTTGATTTAAGACTCTTGAAACTATCTGTCTCGCGATAAGTTTTAAAGTGACTTGTTACCATCGATAGAGCGATTCTTTTTTTAATATTTTCGATATCAATCATTTCTATTCCCCCAAATATATGTTTTATTGATTTATAAAGTGGCCATACAGTAATAACCACTATTTCTATTCACACTTGTTGCACTTCGGACACGGCATCCACTTAGCTATGGATGATTGTTCATCAACGACTACTTTCTCACCGTGGCACATTGGACAAAACTCTTTTGCTAATTCATCAGATAACTGAGCGGCATTTCCAACAACCATAATCAAATCTTGTTGTAATAATTCCGGATCTTTTACACCCTCATCAATTTGATTTTTGATATCCCCGACTAATGTTTCTAGGTTCGAAACCAAATTCTTTTTATTATCAACCATTGAAATCATGTGATACCTCCATTCTTAAAACCTTGGTTTACTACGTTTATCTTGAGTTTTTTTAGTAAATTTAATAATGTGTCCATCAACACCTTTATAAATTCGACTAGTGATTTTGGGATTGTAGATTTCTTCCAATTGTTCGTTATTCAAATTAGTGGTGATTATCGTATGTTGGCGTGCGTTTAACACGCCGAAAATTACATTTTGGATATATTCTCCCGCTTCTCGGTTCTCGCGCTTAAACGACGATTCAGAGCCCAAATCATCCAACACCAATAAATCGACTTTCGAAAGCAAGTCAGTCATATTCAATTCGGTGTATTTGCTCTCGCGATTGCCAAAGCTTGCCTTAATCAATCGGAACATGTCATTCATTGAGATAAACAGGCAACTTACCATTTCTTTCGAATGCTGATTGACTGCCTGTAACATCGCCATAGCTAGATGTGATTTACCGACCCCAGGAACTCCTGTAAAAAGAGTATTGAAGCTAGGTATCATTTTCAGATCTTTTCTCGCCTTCTCACGTTCTTCGTCCGTTTTGTCTTCATCAGCAATAATTTTCAAGCATCTCTTTTCTGCTTCAAGATTTGTCATATAGGTTCCAGCAGATTTCCTGGCCATCAGCAAAGCTTGTTTCGATTCTTCACCTTCTGGGTCATAGTTACTGAAAGATGCATTCCATAAACTCGGATCACCTACGATCGAGTCTTTTTTCAACACTTCGATTGTTCGACGTTTCTGGTGTTCAGATAGAGCACTGTCTATTTCCTTTTGTTCTGATTCAGCCAGCTGTTCTTTTCGGCACTCAATGCAAAATGGTTCCATATCTCTCAACTGAACCAATAGGCAGCCATGTATTGAACAGGTTTCATCAGTCTCTTTTAATTCATCCAACAACGGAAAATCCATCTAAAACACCACCGGGCTATTGGAATTTGATTCCCTCTTAGGTTTCAATTGTTCGTTCAAATAACTATCAAACTTATTGCTGAACAACGTTTCTGGTCTAAGATAATTACTCATTTTAGGGTTATCTAGCCATTGGGATGTTTTGATATCAATAACCTTGATGAAATCATCATATCTTTGACCCTCGTTCCATCGTGCTTTTATCAAATCTTTCCACTTATTTGTGACCTTGAAGGACCTGTTAGCTTTTTTGTTTAGATACTTGATAATGTCCGAATAAGGGATCGAGTCGGGCTTGCTCGACATATGGTTTTTATTATTACTGTTACTTTTAATACTGTTAATATTAGAACTGTTAATATTAGTGGGTACACCACGTAACCGTACGTTTTGTACGTGTACATTCTCATCGGTTACAATTTGTTCCTGAACGAATTTTGGCAAAGTATAGATATTATTGCTGAAGCCATTATCTGTCCGTTCACGTGTTGCCAGAACATAATTGGAATCTCTTAGTTGCTTCATGTGTCTGTGGAACCGTCTTTCACTTATTCCTAAGTCGTGACACATTAGTTTTATGGATGGAAAAGCCGTATCTCCGGCTCCGCAATAAGAACATAAATATGCGTATATAGCCTTAGCCTCAACCGTTAAGCCACGATCTTTCATCACTAGCTTTGGAATCATCCCGTATCCTAATGAGAGTAAGTCCTCTTGTTTAAAATTATTTTTATCCATGCCTTTACCTGCTTACTTTCTATTTCATTTGTTGCATTACTTGCTGTTGTCATGGTAATATTTACGAAATACTAGCTTTATTTTTCTTCGCTTACTTCGTTGGCGGACGAAGTAGGCTCTTGTTTTATTTTCTTTTTCATATAAATTAACCTCTCTAATCTGGACAAATTACATTTAAAATGTTTTGGATTACATCTATTAACTCAGAAAGACTATCACCAATATCATCAAGCAATCCCGATTGGACTTGGTGATGTACTGCAAATTCGTCTCCTGAAGCTCTTGAATACTCTACATTTTCTAATAATCGATTGATAATTCGAATCTGATTAGAGACCGAAGTTAGCTCTGCAGCATGTTGGAGTAATTCAGCATCGCTAAGAGCACAACCGATGGTTGATCGTTCACCACAGTAAAAGCCAATAGAAAACATTTTATGCATAATGCTCCACCGTTCTTTCGGATATTTCTTAATTAAATAATCCGCTAGATCAAGCACATCTTCATGATATGGATCTTTATCTGCTAATCGTTCATCTTCTGCATAACCTAGACCGTAAGTTAAATAAGGTGTTTCCGTGTTACTCATTTTTCATACCTCCTTTTACTCTCTGTTCATATTCCCACTCGTCATACTGAATAAAAAGAATCAACGCGATCGCCACAAACAAACAAATTTTAAGTAGTGTTGGCAGCACTGTGGCCACGCCTCCAAACAAGATGGATGCTAAGACTAAATTTACTTTCTTATTCATCGATCTGTTCCTCTTCTAGTTCATCTAATTCGTTTTGGATCACTCGAAGCTCTTCGGCTTTCTTAACCAGGCAATCTAACTTATTTAAAGAGCCTTTCATTTCAGGATCAAGCACTAGAAATTGTTGACTAATGATTTTTCCGTCCTTCATATACGTATGAATCTTTTTATTATCAGAAAAGAACTGTGCGAAAATGATCTCATCATTTTCTCCGTGCATGATATAACCGGCATTTCCATTTGAGGTTTCCAATGCAGAGTTCCCGATAAAGCTTTCAATGGCCGGATAATTGTCTGTCACAACGTTATAGATAGGTGTTTCTTCTTGAAATGCTCTCAAAATAAAATCGATGTCTCCAATAAGTTTGTCCTGTTGCTCCCATAGCTCATCTTGTTTATTCATGATTTTTATTTCCTTTCTCTAATTCGATAATTTCTAACTGTTTTGGTGTCATTCTCATTTCATAATATTTAAAGTCTGATAGATCCAATTCTTTCACAAACTCAAGAGCATTCTCAAAATCCTTGTGTCGAATATTTACGTATTTGCGAACATGAAACTCCTTTTTTAGCTTATCCCACACTCTCCCTCGTATTTGGCCCATCTTGCTTAACAACAGATTTGAACTGACTCGCAGTTCAACACCATTGTTGGCTCTTTTAAAGTAACCCTTAGTGAGGATTGTAGCTTTCTTATACACTTCACTTTTAACCTCAAGTACTTCAGATTCATCTAAGAAAATTCGATCGTTCATTTTCTGAATGTCCTTTTTCAAATTGGTTTCGATTTCTTTTACTTCATTTCGTGTATTGTAAATTTCACCAATCATTTGCTGGATTGCTTTACTTTGTTCATCTTGGCGTTGCATTGTAAAACTAATAGCTTCTAATCCTTTGTCGATAGCTCCATTACTGCTAAGCTGTAAATTCTCAATCATCAATAATCTCTCCTTCTATAATTTTTCTATTTTTGTCAGGCAGGATTGCCTGCATCTCTTCTACCCACGCTTGAACCATATCTACTACACTGATTAGCTGATTTGTTGCATACGTATCTTGCAACTCATTAATTAGAGGTTTAAATCGTAAACTTGCCATTTCGGTATCAAAGAATCGATTAATGTTTATTATTCGGTCATTAAAATCGAATAAAGCTTTTACTTTCTTGTCAATGGACCGTTCTTGTTTTCGTAAAGTTTGAATATTCGCTTCCAATCGCTTGGCCTCTGCAGTATTTTTTTCAAGTAGATCGTGTTCAATTTTCAATAGCCTTAAATCACTTTGAATAGAAGATAATTGTTTTTTCAGGCTTTCATTTTCAGTTTTAGCGGCTTGATAATCTTCAGGTACCTTCTCCACTTCAATTTTTTTCTCGATGACTTCGGGACCGATAAGTTCCAACTCCTCGATTCGTTCTTCATGCTCCTTAAGCTGCTTGTCCTTCTTACTTAGCAGAGCGTCCTTTTTCTTGAGTTGCTTTTTTAATTCTTGCAATTCGCGAACTGTCATTTCATCTGGGGTTTTGGTTTCACCTTTAGTAGTGACATGTTCTTTGGTTCGTTCTTCTTCGGGAAGTGTGGCAATAGCATATAAATTTTGAAGTCCCAAATTCCGATTCGAGTCGTATTTTCCATCAAGCTCTTTTACGATTTTCATATATCTGTTCGCTAAATCATGATTCATATTCAGTTCATTTAACCAGTCACCAAAATCTCCGTGATTTAATTTATTGTTTTTTACATGTACTAATCTTCTGCCAATCTCCCAAATAAGATAATTTCCAGCTTCTTCAAAGGATTTAATTTGTGCCGTAATTATATTAATGTCATTTGATAATTCAATTTCATTCATTTTCATCAACTGGCCTCTTTCAAAATGTCATTAGGAGATACTTTCTTAGTCCTGTATTTGTTCTCATCTTTCCATCGTAGAAACCAAATGAATGTATGGACATGAATGAAAGTTGTCGAATGCCCCGGTCTAAGGATTCCATCTTTGAATTCGTCGATGCCTTCCATCTCTTTACAATATTCAACCAGTGTCGTCTTCGACATTCCATGAAACATTTCTAAGATCAAACCTTGTCGATACCAGTCATCTGGTTTTACATTTTTTTCTGCGGATTCGATTAGTTCTGCTAGTGTTGGCTTCTTCAATATCAACACCTCCTATACAGCTTGTTGACGATTGTTTCGGTTATAGATTTTTTCGCTGACAGAAAAATCAAGATTAAATTTATCTTTTATTCCCATCAGTTCAGTTGTTTCATCAAGTATTTCTTGCCGATCGATAAGCATTTCTGGCGTCATTTCTGCTTTCTTAACCATTTTCGGAAAGCCATGTAAATTAGATACTGCCTTGTTAGCAATCACATTCGCTTTGATGAAATCAATTCGTACAGGTTTCCGTAATGACTTTTTTAGATTTTGCATAGCTACTTTCTGATGTTCCTTATCCAACATGCGAAATACTTGGAAGCCTTCAAAACCTGTTGATTGGCGTAGTTCTTTGATGACTGATTTGATCCATTTTTTGAATGCTTTTGCCTCTTGTTTGCGAGACTTAAAAATCAATTCATAAATTCCAGTTTCTGCAATAATGGTAAATTCTTGTTTCCCTCCAAGGGTGTCGATAGTAGCTACCCCCTTTTCGTCAGAATCTAACTTTTTAATTGCGTCACGATTATTTCTAATAGCTAACGCATTAGTCACATCTTTCGCCACCGCCCACCATTCGCCATTAATGTTGACAAATCTGATTGTATGTCCGTTCCAAATTTCTGTTTTCATTTGATTACCTCCTATCTGATTTTGTAGAAGTCGATAATAGCCAAAAGGGTTTCGTGAGCTTTTTTACTTTGATTCTTCCCAGATAAGTAATCGTTTAAATCTTGTCTTGGCAAGTTAAAATAAGTTGCTACACTGATCAACGATATACCCTTCGATTCAAAATAATCACGAATTTTTTGTCTACTTACTGCTGTATCCGGCATACTAGTCTCCCCCTTTCTAAAATGATTTGTAAGTTAATAGAACAGAAAAGTATAAATAACCATTGACTTAATTGACCCGTTCGTATACTATGAAGGTACAGAAAATAAGCCACAACAATGCCTTTTAATTTTGCTTTCGGTCGATAAACTTATGCAAAGAAGGTGTGTTTTTGGTTTGTTGTATATCAAATTAACTTACAAGAGGAGTATAACCCTATCGGAAACTTTTTTCAAGTAAAAAAGTATCTTTTAGTAAACTTTCTTTTGTAATAACAAGGAGAATGCCTTTATGACAGTGTTTGAGAGAATACAAACTTTGGCAAAAAAACAAGGAAAAAGCGTAAAGCAGCTATCAAGAGAAATTGGATTTGGAGAAAGTACTATTTACAAATGGAAAACTCAATCTCCAAAAATGGAGTATCTTGATAAAGTCGCTGAAAAATTGAACACTACCACAGATTATCTGCTCGGTAAAACTGATAACCCTAGTATGAAGGAGTCATTCTTAGATAGTGATGAAAGTGATTTACTAGCAGCCTTCCGTCTTGAGAGTGAAGATATGTCAGAAGAACAGAAAAAGAAATTCAACAATTCTCTAAAAGGCATGATGAAGGTAGCTCGCGGATTACTGGATGATGATTCTAAATGGAAGGAATAATCGTGGTGACAGCTTATGACCAAATTCGAATACCAGCATGTCTTTTCAGATGAATATAATGAGTACCTAGAAAAAGCAAACCAACTACTTTTTGACATATCAATGCAATTTAACAAATCTGTTGATAAGCTTCGTTACGATGATATAATCAATTATTTTCGAATCAATTTTAATGTACACTTCGCTTTTTTTGAAGCAGATCCAACAGAATTATATGGTGACGAAGGATGGCCGAAAACTCAGCCTGATTCTTCTTGGATTAAATATAAAGATACGATTCAAAGTGCTGACTTCTGCTTTTTAGATTCAGAAATTGTAGATCGAATTTCAGGTGTCACTATTCCTGAAGGTAACCGTACTCTTATCTTAATTAATCAGGATCGTGTTTATCCCAGAATCATTTTTACAATTTTGCATGAACTATGTCATTTTTATTTTCACATAAGAGATAAAGATAAGAAACGAGCCTTCATTTCTCTAACTAATGATCAAATTGAAGGTCAATACTCAGATGAACTAATTCCTTTTGAAAACGAAGCAAATATTATTGGATCAATTCTTTTCTGCCCTGAAGAACGTCTTGAATACATGCTGGCCAAAAAATATACTTTTAAAGACATGTGCCGAAATACCGGTATGAGTGAGCCTGCTATGCATAACCGACTACTAAATTATTTTGATCATATATTAAAACTACCTTACTACCTAGCGTTAAATTATGTCTGGAAATTTAGAAAAGATGATTCATATACTCGAAATCTTATTGCACATAAAGTTAAGCTTTCACAACACGAAAGAAAAAATCAAGAGAAAACAATAAAACTTTTACAGATGCAAAGAGCTTATGTTGATAAACTTCAAGGTAAGCCCTTCTGGGATAGCATCCTTAAAGAAATGAATTATTTAAAAGATCCAATTTATGACTACAGTAACTTTCCTAAAAGATACCAAGATAAAGATTAACAGTCCTAAAATAAATAAAAAAAACACGATCCCACTCCGGCAAGAGTATGATCGTGATCAAATAAAGGACAGCAAAATAATTTGATTATTACATCATAGGAGTGAAATTATGGAGCAAATGGAACAATTATTTTTGACAGAAGAATTTTCTAATGCAATTGATAACTCTATTAAGGATATCCCGACACTTGATTCATCAATTGATTACTGGTTAGTTAGAGCTCAATCAGGGAAATTCTATACGGACTTCAACATCAATAACTATGTAGGGATTGGTTGGAATGAAATATCATTAGCTGATATAGAATCAACAAACAACTCATCAGAAATGTTAAAGCCAATACTTAAAATGAAATTGAACCCACAAACTTTAACTGATTCTCAGAATACAGATGAGGCACCAGTAGACGCAGAAACAAAGGAAACTCCACAAAATGACAAAACTGAAAGCCAGATTGGAACTTGGGCCGGTCAATTGCTCCGGTTTGTTAATAATTTAAAGAAAAATGACGTTGTAGTTGTTCCATCTGAGAAATCAGAGTTTTTTTTAGTGGGAAGAATTACGGGAGATATTTATGAATTAACAGATGACGATCTAAACAAACAGGAATTGTCAAAAAACTATAAAAAATCAGATTTCAAGAAACGTTGGCCAGTTGATTGGTGGGGATATTTCAGAAGGAATGATGCAGACAGCGCATTATATAAAATGATTTATTCACATGCCACATTAACTAATATCAATGACTATAAACCATATATTAATCGTGCTATGTTTCCATATTACATTGAGGATAATAAATTTCACCTGACCCTTCAAGTTACTCAACCACAAGATATTGATAGTATTTATTTAGGACAGTTGATTTATCAATATTCTCAAATGTCTACAACCATTTACCCAGAAGACAGAGTCGATGCTAAAGTAAATATTCAGTCCGAAGGTATTTTTGAAATAATCACACCTTTAGTAAAACACGGATTAACAATATTTGCCGTACTATCAGTAGTACTTGCCTTACCTTATGGAGGAAAGCTAAAGTTTTTTGGTCAATCCTTAGATATTCCTGGTATCATATCAGGGCATCGTAAATCTAAAGAAAAGAAACTTAAGGCAGACGAAAAACAGCTTGAAATCATTAGGCAAGCGATGAACTTGGCTAGAGAACTAAAAGTACCCATTTCTCAATTAGGAGTAAAGTTACCCAAGGATCTCATCAAGATACTGGATGAGCAACTCGAAGAAGAGTTTAGCAATCAATCTGAGAATTCGGAAATTGAAGATAACTCTATCGAGGAATAAAAACTAGTATGCCTCAAATTTGACATTATGCTTGAAAATAGCTGCTATCAGAATAGCTACTAAAATACCTATGTAATCATTAACTCCAACTTTTTCAAAAAGAAGCAAAGTAGGGAACAAAGCAACAAGAAAAATTGTAATTGCAACACTAAAATTTGTAATTCTTTTTCTCATAACGACCACCTACTATCTTTCTTTTTTTTATAAATATTGAATACTTTTATTTAAATTCATTTTAGCATAAATTTCAATACTTTTTTTCTAAAATGCTTAGACAAAAAACACATCCCACCCCGGCAAGAGTATGATCGTGCAAAAATAAAGCGCCTATAGGCATAGGCTTCTTTAGTTGTGCCTATTATACCAAATGATAGGAGAAAATGACAATGTGGGTAGAACCATTGAAAGATGGGCGTTTCAAGTTTATTGAACGCTACAAAGACCCGTATACTGAAAAGACTCGGAAAAAATCAGTGGTACTAAATAGCCAATCAAAACAAGCATGGAATAAAGCGCTAAGTATCCTGAATGATAAAATAGAAAATGAACTGGCTAAAAAGAAAATCGAGAAAGTCCCCTTCCAGCAAGTTTATACTGAATGGGAAAATAATTATTTTAAATCTTTGAGACCTAACTCAAAGAACACGTATGTAGCCATTCGAAAAATTATTTTCAAGAATATAAACGAAGACATTCTGATTTCAAATATTGATACAAGATTGTTGCAAAACTTCTTTGCCTCTCTCGACTATTCTCAGACTTATATCGCCCATATCAAGTCGAATCTTAACTTAGTATTCAAATATGCGATTAAACTCGGCTACGTTGATAAAAACCCTGTTGAAAACGTAGAGATTATCCCTAAAGCGAAAACCCTAGAAGATATAGAACGTATTGAGGATAAGTACCTTGAAAAAAATGAAGTAAAATTGATCCTAGATCAACTTTATAAAAGTCGGTCAACCTTTCGTGTCGGTCGATTAGCTGAATTTATGTATTTAACAGGAGTTCGCTTTGGCGAAGCAGTCGCATTAAGAGAAGGAAATTTTGACTTGGATAATAATATCGTTCACATTAGAGGTACAATCGACTACAGCAAAGGTTACAAACAAAAAGCGATAGGACCAACTAAGACCCAGAAATCGAATAGAGATGTCCAATTGACTCGGCGAACGGTTGATCTCGTAAAACGTACTTTTGAAGAAAATAAACTAGATTTGGTATCCGAATCTGATTTTAGTAATGATGGGTTCGTTTTTGTGACCCGATCAGGTACGCCGATGCAAAATAGTTCATTCAATCGTTCTTTTGCTGCTGCAGGTAAAAAAAGTGGGATCCACAAACGGTTAACATCTCATATTCTTAGACATACCCATGTATCGCTACTCGCCGAACAAAATACACCTCTGAAGGCTATTATGGATCGAGTAGGTCACGAAGATGCCGACGTCACAAATAAAATCTATACGCACATCACCGACAAAATGAAGACTGATTTAATCAGCCAACTAGAAGAGAATGGTTTATAATCATTCTTTTTCTTTTTGCCCCTTTTTTGCCCCTTTTGACCTTAGCACAAAACAAAAACCTGCTAGAGCCTTACAGCCCCAACAGGTTTGATGACGATACTATTTTACAGCATCTTTTAATTGTTTACCCGCTTTAAATGCAGGTGATTTGCTTGCTGCGATCGTGATTTCTTCGCCTGTTTGAGGGTTACGACCTTTACGAGCTGCACGTTCGCGTACTTCAAAGTTACCAAATCCAATGACTTGAACTTTTTCGCCATCTTTTAATGATGTTTGAATCCCATCAAACAAAGCGTCTACAGCTGCTGTTGCGTCTTTTTTTGTCAATCCTGTCTTCTCTGCTACTTGTTCAACTAAACTTTGTTTATTGATCATAATGTATAGCCTCCACTATCTTTTTAATGTATTCCAAAGATAATTCTATTCGTTATTGCAGAGAAAGGCAACAGTTAACGCCCTTTTTCTCTTTTTTTCACTTTTTTCTTTTTTGTTTATTTGAAATTAAAAAATAAGAAAATTATCCAAATGTTTTCAAAATAATTTGCAATATTCCTTATTATATTGGTATTCTATAAAAGGATAATTCTTATTGATCATTTTTTAAATAACAAATATATTGGAAAATTGAAGTTTCCACGCTTGTTTCACTCCTCTTTGAACATTATATTAAATTAAAAAATATTCAAGGAGCTCTATTATGAAGTTAAGAGGATTAATGAAAAAAGAAACTATTAGAAGATTACGTATTGTAGAAGAATTATATTTTGCACATGATTATTTAACATCTGAACAGTTATTAGATAAAGTGACTTGTACACTCCCTGTGTTAATTAGCGATGTTCGTTTCTTAAATGGTGAAGATCTACCATTTCAAATTTCTAAGAATAAGGGACTTTATTCCATTGATTTTGACGATAGCGCAACAATCGATAGCATTTATGCCCACATTCTTCGGAGCAATCTGGAATTCCAAACGATCGAGAGTGCTTTTTTTGAGGAAAACCAGCGCATTGACATAGCAGCTAAACGTCTGAACTGCAGCTTTTCTAACATGCAGAGATATCTCAAAGCGATCAATGCAACGCTATCCGATGGTGATATAGCACTTCTTTACCGTCCAATACGAATTGATGGCGATGAGCTCACTACTCGACGCTTTTGTTATCTTTTCTTTAAGGAATCTAGAGTCCCCTTCTCTAACTATCGTTTTTCTAATAGATTGGTAAACGCTGTGGATCAGCTGATACGGCAAATTATGTCTGAAAACAAGATCACCAATACGATGAATAGTCATTTTCAATTAGTGCACAGCTTTTTGATTGCCTTACATCGTTTGAAAAATGATCATTTTATTCGAGGGTTGTCTTCCAACAGTGGTCTTAAAATTCCAAAAGTGGAGAGACTTTCCCGACTAGGACGCTTTATCAGACAAGAGGTTGAAATAGAACTGACCGACGCGATCTTAAGAGAATGCCTATGGCCGCTGTTCAGTCATCATTTGATTTTGACTCGTCAGCAACAAGCAACGGCGCACAAAATAGATAACAAGCTTGCAGATTTTTATGATTTGCATATGTTCTTATTGCAAAAGTTGAATGCTTTGTTAGACACCCCACTCTCACACGCTGAAATGGCGGAAACAACACGATTACTAGGCAATGAATTATTCTGCTACTATCCAAATGATTGTCCTATCGAGATCCTTCAAGAAACGGAACGAATGCTTTTGACCTTGATTGATAAGAAATACAGCCGTGAATTAAGCAAGCTCAGACGAATTGTGAATGAGTTTTTAGCTCCAATCGGCCGTGAGATGATGGCGCCGCTATATCTAAGTTGCCTCATTACCATGATTGAGAATATTTTCCAGCGCTTGGTTGCTGCAGATAAGCCGCTTAAAGTGCTTTTACTATCAGATACTTCTACAACTCATGAGCGTTTCTGGCAGTCTATTTTTCCTGTTTATATTAAGGGCTCTGTCAACTATGAATACTTTGAAACGCCTTTTATCCTGCAGGAGCAATTGACTAGCTTAACGAAAAAATACGATTTAATCATAACTAATGTAACCATGACTGGATTAGAATCAGCCTGTCCATTAATCGCGATCAATGCGTATCCAACCGCTAAGGATCTTGAACGAATTCAACAATTTGTAAATCAATTCGAATCACTCTCAACACGAAAGGAATTATACGATGAACTTAAGACGTCTTCTTAAACGAGATAGTCAACGTCAATTGCAGTTAATTGAAACACTTTACTATTCCCAGCATCCACTGTCTAGCGATGAGTTAACCAAAACGATCCAATGCACTACTCCGGCACTGTTGAGTGATATTCGCTCAATCAACACTCAAAGCGACTATTACAAAGTCATTCGCGAAAACAGTCTTTATCGATTAGAGTTGAAGGAGAACGCCACTATCGATGTCCTCTTTTCAACATTGCTCCAAAAATCCATAGCCTTCAGAATGTTAGAAGCGATTTTCTTTGAAAATTGTTATTCTCTCATTCAGCTTTCTAAAAGTGTCTTCTGTAGCCTAACCGCTGTCCAAGCGTCAATGAAAGATTTAGAGGAGGCGTTAGCTCACTGGAATATAGAGATTTTGCGCCGGCCATATCGAGTCGTTGGAAACGAAACAGCCATTCGTCATTTATTTTTCTTATACTTCTCAGAAAAGAAAATCGATCGGAAGGATACACCATTTAGTGCAAACTTTTTTAACTCTGCGGATAACGTCGTCCGATCAATGATCGACAATAATAAGTTAAATGTTTCACTCGCTCAATATAATCGGTTAAGTATGACATTTTTCATTAGTCTCGTTCGTATCTCAAACGGACACCGAATGCCCGTCAGCAGTTTGAAATCCTCAGCTCTGTTGCCACCAAGTCAGAGTGCTGTCTTTAAATTTAACCCGTATCTTCGCAAGGAATTACTCTTTATTTACTCTGAAGACGTGATGAAGGATAGTTTCTGGCTACTCTATTCTGACATGTTTCTACTCGGCGATGAACAACGAAGACGGGCTTTAGAAACAAATCATAAGCTGGCCTACCATTATGAAACACATCTTGCATTAGCCGAGAGACTCAGTCAAATGCTAGTTGATCCGCTAACTAAAAAACAAAAAGAGCAGCTGGCAACAATTTTGGTTAATCAACATTTATTTCATATGAAAACTAAGAAATTTATCAGCGTCCTTCGAGACCGTAAAAAAGACTGTCTCTCATTATTGGAAACTTTCCATGCACATTGTGTTCATCAACTACGTAACTTAATGATAGATTTTACAAAAGAGTATCGGAACTTTCGCTCACAAGAATTCATAGACAATTATATCTATCAAATTGTCGCTACCGTTCCTAGCTGTTTAAACGGGATGAAACAAACAGAAAAGCCTGTAGATATTCTGATCGTTTCAACAGATTCTAAAATGCAGGAAAGCTTATTAATAGAGCTACTTCGTTTCTCAATTAGAGGAAACTACGTGATTCATCAAATCAATATGAATCAATTACATAATAAAAGCTACTTAGAGGTTTTCGAAGAGCATGATATTGTTGTCAGTACCTCTACCTTTGACGTTCCTCATTGTCAGACGCCGATTATTGCTGTTGAACTTTGTCCAAGTATCCAATCGTTAAATAAAATTCAGCAATTAGTCGATCAAATCATTACAAAAAAAGCGACTACTAAACGAACACCTAAAAAAAATAGACTCAAGCAACCTACTTGAGTCCATTCTTAAGCCCGTTTTCATCTTGTAAACGGGCAATTTCTTTATCCATCGATGCTTTTTCCGCTGTTAGACTGTCAATCATCCGTTGGTATTTCTCCTGACCATTCTTTTTGCGAATCACGTTTAATTGAATCGCTGAGAACAAAATAACCGCAAAGGCTAAAATGATGATCACGAAAAATACGAACCCTCGCTCCATTCTTACAGACGCGTACATCAGAACGATCAAGCTGATCAAGATTTCTATAAGACTCAGCTTGGCTCTGCGGCCGCCTCCAAAAATGATCCGCTTTAACAACGGACCCTCTAGCAGCTCTTCATATCTGGTCAGGCGTGCTTCAAGAAAGCTTACCTGCTCTTTTAATAAATCAATTCGTTGGTTATCTGGCATAGTGACTTCGCTCCTTAATATCCTTGGTTTTATTATGGCGAGTAATACGCGTTTTCGCAAATATTTTATTTCTTATTATAAAAATAATAAGTTTTTCAGTCTCTTGTATTTGTACGCTTTTTCTGGGAAGAGAAATCCCTCTATTAGAAAATGTAAAGGGTTTCATTTGACCGTAATTATTCAAACAGACGAAATCCTTTGCAAATTCTTAGTTGAAATTGTCTCAAAATCCTGTACAATTATTTTGTAAGCGAATTCACTTCGTGTACGACTACTTCAAAAAGGAGTGTATTAAATGATTATTGGAATTCCTAAAGAAATCAAGAACAACGAAAACCGGGTTGCCCTTCCCCCATCTGGTGTATTTGATCTGACCAACCGCGGCCATCAAGTATTAGTGGAAAAAGATGCTGGCAAAGGCTCTGCCATCGCTGACGATGAGTATGTAGCAGCAGGTGCGACGATCATCGAAAATGCCGCAGACGTCTGGGCAGCTGATATGGTCATGAAAGTGAAAGAACCGCTTCCTGAAGAATATCAATATTTCCGCAAAGGGTTACTACTATTTACCTATTTGCATTTAGCAGCAAACAAACCTTTAACTGAAGCATTAGTGAACAGCGGTGTGAATGCCATCGCCTATGAAAATGTTCAGCCCGCAGACAATACACTGCCTTTACTTGCTCCAATGAGTGAAATCGCTGGACGAATGGCCGCGCAAATCGGCGCCAATTATTTAGAACGCGTCAATGGCGGCAAAGGTATCTTATTATCCGGTGTTCCCGGTGTTCGACGCGGCAATGTCGTTGTTATCGGCGGCGGTGTCGTAGGTCTAAATGCAGCGAAATTAGCTGTAGGCTTAGGCGCTAACGTGACAATACTTGACGTCAGCGTTCCTCGCTTGAAAGAATTAGACATTATTTTTGGCAACAGTGTACAAACAATGATGTCAAACAGCTACAACATCCAAGAATGCATCAAAACTGCCGATTTAGTGATTGGTGCAGTATTGATCCCAGGTCACAAAGCACCGACTTTAGTGACAAAAGAAATGGTCGCTAATATTCCTGATCATTCAGTCATCGTGGACGTAGCGATTGATCAAGGCGGAATCTTTGAAACCGAAGATCGTGTAACTACTCATGATGACCCAACCTATGTGAAAGAAGGCGTTGTACACTATGCGGTTGCAAACATGCCTGGTGCAGTTCCACAAACGGCTACCTACGCGTTAAGCAATAGCACAATGAGCTACGCCAACTTGTTAGCGAATAATCCTTTAGAAGAGCTATTAAAGGACAATTTGGCCCTTCGCCGCGGAGTTAATACTTACAACGGCAAACTGACGATTGAAGCAGTAGCCCATGATCTATCCATGGAATACACACCAATCGATGAAGTACTAAACGAAGAGTTAATGATGAACTCATAAACAAAACAGGAGGAACCTGTCAGCATCTGCTGACAGGTTTTTTTGTTATAATGAACTGAATTCTTTTACTATAGGAGGTTTTTTCAATGCGATTCTCAGAGTTTCCCTACAAACGTCCTGACCTTGCGCAATACGAAGAGGTATTCAACAAGGCAAACGAACGATTCGTTCATGCGGACAATTATTCAGAAGCCAAACAAGCTTTACAGGAGCTGAATCACTTACGCAGCGAAATGGCTAAAAATTTAAAGTTGGCCTATATTCGCTTCTCTATTGATAACTATGATTCATTCTATCGTGAGGAAAATGAGTTTTGGGATCATCATGAGCCTTTGGTCGGCCAAATTCATAATCGCTTTTATCAAAGTCTGCTTCGTTCTCCTTTCCGCAGTCAGTTAGAAAAAGAATACCCTGAAACACTTTTTCTATTTGCAGAAGATCAATTACGTCTATTAGATGATTCCGTAATTGAGTTGAAGCAGCAAGAAAATGAAGTAGTCAGCCAATATACCCTTTTAATTGCTTCTGCTGAACTCGAGTTTAATGGGAAGACACTGACGCTTTCCGAGTTATCTGCTTACTTCACTGATCCGAGCCGAGAAACACGTCGGGCGGCTCATGAGGTTTACGAAAGCTTTTTTACAGATCATGAGGAAGAAATCGATGCAATTTACGATCAGCTCGTACACAATCGACACCAGCAAGCAAAGAACCTTGGTTTCGCCAATTATGTGGAATACGGCGATCGCTTGATGAACCGCTGGGGTTATGATCGTTCTCAGCTGCATGCATTCCGACGCTTTATCGTTGAAAAAGTCGTGCCGATCAATCAAAAGCTTTACGAGCGGCAACGAGAGCGGCTGGGTGTTGAGGTTCTGGCTCATTACGACCTGCCGTTGGTTTTTCCTGAGGGGAATCCTCAACCACAAGGCACCAGCGACGAATTAGTGGAAAAAGCGCAACAAATGTATCACGAGTTGTCGAAGGAAACAGGGGATTTCTTTGATCTCATGGTTCAGGATGAGTTATTGGACCTGATTAGTCGACCTGGCAAGCAAAGCGGCGGCTACTGTGAGTTTATTGACGGTGTGCAAATGCCCTTCATTTTTGCCAACTTCAATGGCACATCAGATGACGTCGATGTTTTAACCCATGAGACTGGCCACGCCTTTCAAAGTTATCTATCTCGCTGGATCGAGGAACCCGAGTTGGTCTTCCCGACCTCTGATACCGCTGAGATTCATTCTATGAGTATGGAATTTTTAACCTGGCCGTGGATGGATAAATTCTTTGGTTCAGAAAAGGAAAAATATACCTACGCCCATTTAAGCAGCGCTTTACAATTTCTCCCTTACGGTGCGTTAGTGGATCATTTCCAAGAAGCGGTCTATTTACACCCTGACTGGTCTGCTGCGGAGCGTAAGAGCTGCTGGCGTGAACTGGAACAGCTTTATTGTCCAGAACGAAATTACGAAGAATCTGAAGCTTTGACTCGAGGAATTTATTGGTATCGACAAGGACATATTTTTGAAGTGCCCTTCTACTACATTGATTACACCTTAGCGCAAGTGTGTGCACTGCAGTTTTGGGAGCGTAGTATCGTTAAAGAAGATCCGACGACTTGGAAGGATTACTTAGCGATTTGTCGGGTTGGCGGCAGCCAAACCTTTTTAGAAACTGTTCAATTAGGACAGCTCGCTTCTCCTTTTGATCGAGAGAAAATGTCGGATTTACTAGTTTCAGCTGAAACGTTTTTAGCGGCTTTTCCTGACGTTGATTAAAACGGAAGATCGTTTCTATGAAAAAAGAAGTGGCACAATACGTTTGTGTCCACTTCTTTTTTTTGCTTAGATTTTTTTCTTATTTAGAAAGAGTGCTGTAAACAGGAAGATGCAGGCGCCCCCGATAATCGTCAAAATTGAACTGGTTTGTTCATTGGTTTTAGGAAGCTCCGCCTGTTTGATATAGACCGATGGCGTTTGATTCGGATGAATAGGTGGTGAAATGCTTGCTTGAACAAACAAACCAATTTTACCAGTACCACCAATGACTGAAATTAAAAAACGAATATTATTTACGATTTTTATATCGTTATTTTTGACGAAAAAAATGGCTCCTCCTCTTAGGAGAAGCCTCTACCTATTTAGGAATGACCATCAATCGATCATCGGACATTTCATGGATAGTGATCGGTCGTTGATAGAAGTCGTTCAATACTTTTTCTTGCAGCAGTTCTTCTCGTTTGCCTTGCTTGAAAATTTTCCCGTCACGAATCATCAACACATGATTCAACAGCGGTAGAATCTCTTCCGTATGATGAGTCACATAGAGCAGGCTTGGCGCGTCCGCCGTTCGTTTCATTTCTTTGATACGCGATAACAGATCCTCTCGCGCAAATAAATCCAATCCATTACAAGGTTCATCTAAAATCAACAGCTCTGGTTTTGCCATCAGCGCCCGTGCGATCAAAATAAGCTGTTTTTCTCCTTGCGATAGCACCTGATACACTTTTCCAATCAGCTTTTTGGCCCCCAAAGACGCCATCAGCTGTTTCGCTTCATCCAATTCAGCTATTGTGTATTTTTGATAAATACCAATACTGGCAAATTTCCCTGACAAGACGATATATTCTGCCTGCTCTTCCCGATGGATACGCTCCTGCAGCGATTGACTCACCCAGCCGATTCGTTTCGTCAGATCGGGGATCGAGGTTCGACCGAAAACTTCCCCTAAAACCGTCAGCTTGCCGCTGGATGGCCACAAATTACCTGAGATCATGTTCAGCATCAGACTCTTTCCCGCCCCGTTTAATCCTAGAACTGCCCAATCCTCACCCGCTTCGATCCGCCAATCGATTTCCTGCAGCAGGGCTTTCTGCTGACGAATAAATTGAACCTGTTCAAACGCTAAAATTTCCATACCTACGCCTCCATATTCTTCCTTTTAACAATTTTATCAAAACAACACAGAAAAGATACGGGAAATGATATAATTTTAGCAAATGTCTTTGGAAGGGAGCTTTACCTATGAATTATGAATTATCCGAAAGTACTTTTGCGCCAATCGCGAAGGTCCACCTGCAACAAGGAGAAAAGCTGCGCATCGAACCGGGTGCGATGGTCTATGAGCTTGGTGAGATTGAATTGGAAGGACAAATGAACACAAATGGCAAGAAAGGAATTGGCGGGGCCTTAAGCGCTCTAGGTCGCTCAGTAACTAGCGGTGAAAGTTTCTTTATCAGCACAGCGACTGCCCATTCAAATGAATCGGTGATCGCCATCGCCCCTGCTGTTCCGGGAAAAATCTTTGCATTAGATGTTGGTGCAGAGCATTGGCGCTTAAACACCGGTGCTTTTCTTGCCAGCGAAGAAAACGTCAATTATCAAATGAAGCGGCAAAAGCTTTCGGGCGCTCTTTTAGGCGGCACTGGCGGACTCTTTGTCATGGAGACAACGGGCAGCGGACAAATTTTGGTTTCGGCCTTTGGCGACGTTGAAAAGATCGAACTGGATGGCCAATCACCTGTGATCATTGACAATCAACACGTCATCGCATGGACGAGTTCGTTGGACTACAATATTCGTGTCGCGTCAGGCACCTTTGGTTTCAAAACTGGCGAAGGCGTCGTAAATGAGTTCCACGGCCGCGGAACCGTATATATTCAAACCCGTAATCTCGAAAGTTTCGCCAGCCATATCAATACCTTCATCCCTAATTCTTAAAGATTGCAAGACAGGATTGTAACTAGAAGAAAGAACAGGTAAAATATGATGGATACTGTTGCAGAAAGCTGGTTAATATGACTGATAATAATACACACGAAAACGAGTTCCGAGAAACACCCTCGCGGATGGCTCGTTATCATACCGAAGCGGCCGCACCGCCGAAAAAGGAAAGAAAAAGGAAAGCCGTTCAAGTAACAGAGGTTGAGCCGACCGAACCCGTCGCGCCGCAACCTAAAAAACAAGCAACGGCACAAGAAAAAATGGTGCAAAGCACCGCATGGCTGACCGTCGGCAACATCTTTTCCCGACTATTAGGAGCGGTTTACGTTATTCCATGGATCGCTTGGATGCAGCCTCATGGGTTGGAGGCCAATTATTTATACACAAAAGGGTATAACGTTTATGCCCTCTTTCTGATGATCTCGACCGCTGGGATTCCAGCGGCGGTAGCGAAGCAGACCGCTCGTTATAATTCTATGAATGAATATGGATTAAGTAAAAAGCTGCTGTTTTATACGATGCGGTTGATGACCATCGGCGGGATTATTTGTGCCGCCATCATGTTTTTGGGCGCCCCTTATCTTTCTCAAGGAAATGCTGATTTGGTGCCGGTGATGCGATCTTTAAGCGTCGTACTACTGATCTTCCCTGCTATGAGTGTGATTCGCGGCTTCTTCCAAGGAAACAACAACATGAAGCCCTACGCGATCTCACAAATTGTCGAACAAATCGCTCGGGTCTGCTATATGTTGGCTTCGGCTTTTATCATCATGCAGATCAACAACGGCAGCTACAAGACTGCTGTGGTTCACTCGACCTTCGCCGCCTTTATTGGGGTAGCCTTTGCAATGGGGGTTCTGCTATTCTCACTGCTGAAGGAACGAAGCGCCTTTCGCGAGCTTATTAGAGAAAGTAACAATCAGATCACCTTCTCTGGCCGACAATTGGTTTTACAGATGATTCAACAAGCGATTCCGTTCATTATCGTGGGAAGTGCCATCAGTATTTTTAAATTGATCGATCAATACTCCTTTGAAAAAATCATGTCGATCGTGACGGATAATTCCGCTGCCACAAACGCTGATTTATTCGCCTTGATCTCTGCAAACCCGGACAAATTAACAATGGTGGTCATCGCGCTAGGTACCGCAATGGCAACCGCTGGTCTGCCATTGATCACAGAACGCTTTACGAAAAAAGATCACCAAGGGTTAGCAAAATTAGTCACGAACAATATCCAATTGCTGTTCTTCGTCATGATGCCGGCAACTGTCGGAATGTTCGTTCTGGCGTATCCATTGAACACGCTGTTCTACTGGCCAAATCAATTAGGATCGGACTTATTAGCCGCTTCCTGTGTGGTGGGGATCATGATGGGATTATTCATGGTTTGCTCTACTATGCTCCAAGGGTTGGATGGCAATATGCAGGCCGTCTGGTTTTTAGCGATCGGGATCTTTGTCAAAATCGTCGCGCAGTTCCCACTGACCTTTTTGTTTGAAGCCTATGGGCCACTAATCGCAACCTTTGTTGGTTTCTTGGTCGCAAACATGTTCCTATTAGACCGCATCCATGTTATCTCACAGTTTCCATTTAGAGAAACCGTGACATCGATCATTAAGGTCACCGTGATGTCGCTCATCATGGGGGCAGTCGCTTTCGTCGTGAAATTTGGTTGTGAACAATTCTTAAGTGCGGATTCAAAGGTTCAATCAATGATCATTATTTTAATCGTCGCTGCATTTGGCGGCTTCACCTACATGATCTTAGCACTAAAGACACGCATGGCCGACAAATTATTAGGTCCACGAGTGGACGGCATCCGTCGTCGTTTACACATGCGCTAAACAGCTTCACTCCCCGCAGATAATTCTGTGGGGAGTTTTTTGTCTACGCAAAAAACAGCTCAAAGCTTACGCTTCGGGCTGTTTTTCCGGAATGGTTAAATAGTGTGGTTCGATAGACAGGTTCGATAAAAATCGTTGGAAATCACGAAAGGCGATCACCAGTGTCGCTGTATTTATATTGGGATGAAACCCGATTTTTTCTGATTGATCAATGACCTCATCAATTACCAGCGTAATTCGCTGCTCTCGATCATGAGGCAAAGCCAATGGTGTTACAGAGCCTCGCTCTAAGCCCAGCAGCTCAAAAAGTTCTGCTTCTGAGGCAAAGGACAATTGCTTTTCTCCCAACTCCTTGGCAAGTGCTTTGATATCCAAACGCTTTTCTCCAGGACAGATCACAAAATAATAGTGATGACTTTTCTTGCTCTTCATCAATAAATTTTTCACGTCGGTCCCATCAATTGAAAAATCAATCTCTGCCACCGTATACACCGCCTTGTGATCCACACGCTCATAAGGAATCTGCCATTTCTCCAGCAGTTGATATACTTCCGTATCCGTCGCTTTGGTCATTTCTCTCACCTGCTTTCTTTTAAAAGATTGCGCCACGTAATGATGGTTTTATTGACGTGATTCAATACTTCTAATTCCAGCTTTTTCGTATCTGACACGTCGCGCTGCTGGAAGCCCTCCAATGTCTCATAATTTTCTTCCAGCAACGCTGGGATGGCTTTATTTGACTCTGAAGGAATCAAGCTGCCTGCTTCGGCCTTCAACTGCTTAACCACGATCGGGGTCGTTTCTTGAAAATAGGCGTAGCCGTATGTATTCAGATTTTTTTTATAAGATTGCAGCGTAGCCAGTGAAGCTTCCAAAACGGCCCAGCCATCCGCCGTCCGTTCTGGTGCTTGGACAACTTCCTTTCGCTGCTGCGGTTTTTCTTTTCGTTTTATGGCCCACCGCGTAATTAAAAAAGTCGCTAAACAAACAACCACGTTCGAAAGCAAGACTTCTGGGCGCAAAAGATTCTCAATCATGACGTTCACTTCCTCTAAGAGATGATACCATTATACCGAAATCCTTCAAGTTAAGGGAACGATTTTTCTAAAAAGATCTAGACGATATTTATGAGAGAAGTGGTTGGCTTCAAGAAATCCCCCTTCTTCCGAAGAAGTTGCCATTTGTTCGTAAAAAGGGAGAGGACAAAAGCTTTTTGTCCTCTCCTATCCTCTTATTTTACAGTTAAGCGAACTTTTGTAAGAGCCTGCTCTAAATCCTCGATCAAATCCTCAGTATCCTCGATCCCTACAGACAGCCGCAGCAGTCCTTCGGTTACACCTTGTTTGTCGCGCTCTTCTTTTGGCACACAGGCGTGACTCATAGTGATCGGATAGGATAGAATAGATTCGACACCCCCTAGACTCACCGCCGCGATCGGCAGCTGCAACGCATCCGCAAACGTATAAACAGCTTCCTGATTCGCCAGCTCAAAAGACAGTACCGCTCCACCGCTAGTGGCTTGACGTTTATGAACTTCATGACCTGGATGGCTTGGCAGTCCTGGATAATGAACCTTTTGTACCACCGGATGCTTTTCTAGCATTTCACTGATCTTCTCAGCGCTGCGGGCACTCTGCTCCATCCGCAAACTCATGGTTTTCAAGCCCCGCATGGTCAGCCAGCAGTCCTCTACGCCTAAGATGCCGCCTAGAACTTTTTGCTGCAGCTTGATTTGAGTATGCCATTCCTCATCATTTGTTACGACCAATCCTGCTACCACATCGCTGTGACCATTGATGAATTTCGTGGCACTGTGGATCACAACATCTACCCCTAAAGCCAATGGTTTCTGAAATTGCGGTGTCATAAAGGTATTGTCGATGATGGTTACTAAATGATGGTCTTTAGCCAGCGCCACCACCCCCGCGATATCAGTCACCGAAAGCAACGGGTTCGAAGGAGTCTCCAAATAAAGACCGCGGGTGTTTGGTCGAATCGCATGCTTCCAATCCGTAAGATCAGTCTCATCAACGAAGGTCACTTCAATACCGAAGCGATTCATCACTTCATTGACTAACTGGAAGGTCCCTCCATAAATACTTTTACACATCACTAGATGATCGCCTTGATTAAAACTCAACAGCACCGCCGAGATCGCGCCCATTCCCGAGGCGAAGGCTGTTGCATATTTTCCTTCTTCTAAAGCCGCGACAGCCTCTTCTAAAGCCGTTCTCGTTGGATTGCCGAAACGGGAATACGTATACGCTTGTCCCTCTTTAATAGATGCTTGCTTAAAGGTTGAACATTGGTAAATCGGAATGGATGAAGCGCCAGTCTCTTCATCAAACGCATGATAGCCATGAATCAGCTTTGTCTTATCTTTCATCACAAATCCCCCTTAGTCATTACTCACAGGATTAGCTTAACACTATTTAAAGCGTTTTCATCATTTTTGGATGAATTCCCATAAGAAACTTAGCTTATTTTTAGGAATTCTTGGCGCTTTTTAATGGATAAAGAAATAAAAGATCGTTCCCAAGAACAGAAGCAGACCAAAATTGACCACACTAAACAAACCAAGGAACTTCTTCGTCTCATTCGGATAATACGTGCGAAACAAATTGTAGCCGATCAGGTTGGCTAAGGAGGCTAATAGTGTCCCTAACCCGCCGATATTTACACCTAGAATAACCGCTTGCTGATTCGAAGTAAAAGGCGCGATTAAAAAGGCTGCGGGGACATTGGAAATGACCTGACTCAAGCCTAACCCTGCCAAATAAATTTGTTTGCCGCTTAACGCTTGTAAAAAGCGTTTGATAAACTCAGCATCGCCGATATTTCCCACGATGATAAAAAAACAGACAAAGGTCAGCAGCAAGCCATAATCCACTTTACGAAATAATTCCCGTCGATAAAACCAGACAATCAAAGCGATAACTGGAATGACCCACTGATAAGGCAAGACATTCAGAACCACCAAAATCATCACTAGCATCAGCCCGATTAATAAAGACGTTTCTCTACGGTCAAACTGATTCTCTTTCAGCTCGATTTCCTTCAAGGATTCCTTTGCTACCAGTAGAGTCAAAAGGAATAATGAGAAGAAACTAAATAGTAAAACCAAAGACATCCAGCTCAAAAACTGACCCAATGGCACCTGATAGTAATCATATAAATATAGATTTTGCGGATTACCAAAAGGGAAGAAACTGCTGCCCAAATTTGCCGCAACGATGATCAACACACTACCTAGCAAACGCCCCTTAAATTTCGGCAATACCGAAAGCAGCTTAAAATAAATCGGCAGCAAGGTCAAAATCGCCACATCATTCGTTAAAAACATCGAACCAACCAATGATAGAAGGATCATTAACTGAACCAACTGCCGGCTGTTTTTTGAATAGTGAAGTAATTTTTGCGCGACGAATCGCAGCAGTCCCACTTGCTCGAAGCCTTGAATCAACAGCATTAAACCAAACAGGCTGAAGATTACCTTATAGTCAATGAAAGCTGCTGAAAAGCGCCCAATCAAGCAACTGATGATGGCTAACAGCAGCGAGATAGTGAGTAACATATTCTTACGAAAATAATTTTCTAACTTCTTTATTAGTCTCACCTCCCTTATTAGAATACCTCAGAGACTAAAATTTAAACAAAAAAAGACTCTCGAATTGAACTGATCCACAAAAGTCAGACCAAAAATCTAACTTATGGCTTGCAATTCACGATTCAAGAGGTCTTTTCTTTTATGCACTTTTTCGATAGTAATTATCTTGAAAAGAGACCACTTTTGCCCGATGAAAAAAGACAGCAATGATTTGAATCAGCGATATGACAACGATGATCCCCGCTAGGATCAGTCTGATCTTCCCAGTTTCCCCGATCGATATATAATGAATGATGTCTCCTTCTGACCACGTCCGTTCGCTAAGAGAAGCAACCAATTCAGAGCTAAAAATATTTCTATGCATCAGCAGAAACGCCCACATGACAGCGGTGATCGCATTATCCGCAATGACCCAGGCGCATACTCGATTGGTCCAACGGCGGTCGAGCAGCTTATAGATATTAGCAATTACAGTCAATGCGATTCCGACGATCAAGACAGGAATTAGAAAGAAAACAAAACTATCGCTGAATAACGGTTCATCAATGATTCCAGTACCTGAAATGAAAGAACCGCTTGGCAAAATATCCAGCGCCCATAAGATCAATAAACCACCAAATAAAATGGTCACAGCCAATTCGGCAACCGCATCAGAGATCGGAATAAGTTTTTCGACAGTAACAGGTGCCAGATCTGACAATTTCCACTCTGCATCTTTGCGTTTTTCAAAGATACCCGTTCGTTCTGCGATTACAAAACCGATCGTTGTCCAGACCAACGTTTGCAGCACTCCTGAAACACCGCTATTAATTCCACTCTGGAAAATAGTTTGGACAATTTTATTCACAGATTGATTGTCTCCTTGGAGAACCTCAAAGGCTCCCGTCACAGCTCCAATGATTGCTGTCAAGATCCCAACAATCGGAACCAATAGTTTCAAGAGCCGAATATATTCATTGTAAACTTGTGGAGAAATCAAGTAGCGCGGATTTTGTCGGTATTCTTCAGCCAAAGCTGCGGGCGAACCCATCTTTTGCAGCACTTGCTCTATTTCTGCTTCACTTGGATTATCCGACAGCATATCATAGATATTACTTCTTAACTCTCGTTCTACTTCAGCCCGTTCCTTCTCCGGCAGGTGTTCTACCACCGCGAAGACGTAGCGATCAATCCAATTCTCCATTTTTATCTCCCCCGATAGATTTCTGCAATATTCTTTTGCATTTTCTTCCATTCCTCCAACAACTCAGACCTCACTTCTAGCCCTATTGGACTGATAGAATAATACTTACGCGGTCTACTCTCGGTCGTATCCCAGTCACTTACCAGCAGCTCCTGCTTCTCAAGACGTCGCAGTAAAGGGTAAAGTGTGTTTGCTTCGATCTCGATCCCTTTTTCCTGCATTGTCTGTAAAAGCGCATAGCCGTAATGAGGTGTCGTTAAGCTGCCTAAAACAGCCAAAACCAAACTCCCTCTCTTTAATTCTGTCACATAGTTCTGAACAATATCTTTGTCTGACATATGATCACCTCTTCACACTCATTATACTGTGTGATACACATCATAGTCAACAGCATAATATTGTTAAAAAGAAAAAAACTCCCGAAAAATTCGAGAGTTCAATGTTTATTTTGTTTCTAAATCATGCAGGAACAAGCCGCTTAAAAGCTTTGGTTCAAACCATGTCGATTTCGGCGGCATGATTTTCTTCGCATCGGCCACATCTAAAAGATCGGTCATTTGCGTTGGATACATTGAAAAGGCTAGCTTCCAATCGCCGGAGTCAACTAGTTTTTCCAGCTCTTCCGTTCCCCGAATACCGCCGACAAAGTCGATGCGTTTATCAGTGCGAATATCCATGATCTCAAAAATATCTTCTAAGACATATTTTTGCAGCAAGGCTACATCCAGTTTTTCTACTGGATCATTGGGCACCTTTTCAGGTTTGATGCTTAAAGTATACCAAGCAGTTCCGTCATACAGCTGGCAATCGCCGGCTTTTACAGGCTTTTTGACACCTGTTTTTTCGACCTGATAATTTTCACTCAAACGATCCATGAAGTCAGCGGGTGGCGCAGTTTTCAACACGCGGTTGTACTCCCAGATCGCTAATTCATCCTCTGGGAAAATAATCGACAAGAACTGTTCTGTCTCAGGATTTTGCTCGCCAGATTCTCGTTTTTCCAAGCCAATCTTCACGGCGGATTCAGTACGATGGTGTCCGTCTGCGATATACAAAGCATCCACAGCTGTAAATAGCGTCGTCAATTTTTCAATGGTCGCTTTTTGATCCACCACCCAAACACGATGCGTCACCTCGTGGTAGCTGGTGAAGTCGTAGACAGGTGCATGTTCTTTTTGCCAGTTTTTGACGATGGCTTGAATTTCTTCCTGCGGACGATAACTCAAGAAAATCGGACTCGTATTGGCATCACAGGTGCGAATGTGGTTCATACGGTCGATTTCTTTTTCATGGCGCGTAAACTCGTGTTTCTTGATTTTTTCATCGATATAGTCGCTGATGGCTGTACAGGCTACGATCCCGGTTTGGCTGCGGCCATCCATCACCAATTCATATAAGTAGAAATAGTCTGCGTCTTCCTTGAACAACCAGCCTTTTTCTAAAAACATGGCTAAGTTATCTGCCGCTTTTTGATAAACCTGCTGGTCATAAGGCGAAAGCTCCGCCGGCAAATCAATCTCCGCTTTATCGATATGAAAATAGCTGTAAGGATTATCTGCTGCTAAATCTTTGGCTTCCTGGGAATTCACCACATCGTAGGGCAATGCCGCTACCTTATCAGCCAAATCTTTCGCTGGACGAATTCCTTTAAAAGGATGAACTTGTACCATTAAAATTCACTCTCCTCATCCCGCTGGATTGCTCGAACACGGATAATGCCTTCATTTTGACTTAATTTCTCAACGATCGCAGCAATTTTGTCTGGGTTCGTCTCTGAAACATCCACTAAGGTATAGGCGAAGTCATCTTTCCCGCGGTTCACCATGTTGTCAATATTCACCTCTAAAGAAGCGATATCAGACGCAATCAACCCCAACATGTTAGGCACATTTTTATTGATGATCGTGATTCGGTAAGGCGAATCAAAAGCCATTTCGACATTCGGGAAATTGACAGAACGCTTAATAACACCTGTTTCCAAGAAACGCTTCAAGCCCCGCGCGGCCATTTTCGCACAATTTACTTCTGCTTCTTCGGTTGACGCGCCTAAGTGAGGCAACACAGTAATTTTATCGTTATGCAGTAATTTTTCTTCCGCAAAATCCGTCGTAAAACCAGCGATTCGCTCTTCATTGACCGCCTTCACTACCGCATCTGTATCCACGATCTCACCGCGAGCAAAATTCAATAGATGAGCCGTTTTCTTCATTTGCATCAGCTCTTCAGTGCTAATCAGATGCCGAGTATGTTCTGTTAACGGTACGTGAATCGTCACAAAGTCACAATTGGTCAAGACTTCCTTCAAGTCCTTCGCCCGTTTCACCCGACGTGAAATACTCCAAGCGGTATCCACTGAAACATATGGATCATATCCCGTTACTTCCATGCCCAATCGATACGCATCATTGGCAACCATCGCGCCAATAGAACCTAAGCCAATCACGCCCAGTTTTTTGCCTTCTAATTCGGTTCCGGCAAACTGCGATTTTTGTGCTTCTGCTTGTTCGTCCACGTTTGCGCCTTCTAAGGTTTGCACCCACTCGATTCCTTGAACCATCGGACGAACCGACAGCAGCAGGCTCGCTACGACTAATTCTTTTACCGCATTGGCGTTGGCCCCCGGGGTATTGAAGACAACGATTCCCTTTTCTGTACATTCTTTGACTGGAATGTTGTTCGTCCCAGCACCTGCACGGGCAACGGCTAAGACTGATTCTGGAAAATCATAATCATGGAGCTTTTGGCTGCGCAAAATAATGCCGTCCGGCTCTTCACTTTCGTTAATACGGTAATTTTCTTTATCAAAACGCGCCATTCCTTCAGGAGCGATCGCGTTGAATGTTTTAATCTGAAACATTTACTTCCCTCCATTTTCCTTTTCAAACTTCGCCATGAACGCGACTAATGCTTCAACGCCCTCGATCGGGAAGGCATTGTATAGACTCGCCCGCATTCCTCCAACAGAGCGGTGCCCCTTCAAGTTTTCAAACCCTTCAGCTAAAGCGGCTTGGTTGAAGGCCTTGTCTAAGGCTTCATCGCCTGTAACAAATGGAATGTTCGTGATTGAACGACTCGCTTTTTCGACTGGACTCTTGAACAGAGCGGATTTTTCAATCGCGTCATACAGAAGCTGAGATTTTTGCTGATCCTTTTCAGTGATCCCTGCCACACCGCCTTGTGCCTTCACCCATTCGAAAACCAACTTCGCGATATAAATAGCATAAGTCGGTGGTGTATTATAAAGAGAATTGTTTTTCGCTTGTAACGCATAATCCAGCATTGGTGAGAAAATCGCCTCTTGATTGAGCAAGTCTTCACGAATGATGACAACAGTCAATCCAGCCGGTCCGATATTTTTTTGTGCACCAGCATAGATCACACCAAAATCTTCTACTTTATAGTCATTCGCTAAAATGTTTGAAGACATGTCAGCCACGACTGGGACGTTGCCGAATGATGGAATCTTAGCATATGCCGTTCCTTCGATTGTATTATTCGTTGTAATATGCACGTACGCTGCGTCTTGATCGACAGCTTCCGGCAGTTCTGGAATATAGGTGAAATTCTTATCCTCACTAGAGGCGATGACTTCAACCTCCACATTGTCAAGGGCCTTAGCTGCACTAATAGCTTTCTTAGACCATGAACCAGTACTGACATATAAGGCTTTTTTCCCTTGCGCCAAGTTCAACGGTACCATCGTAAACTGTAAGCTCGCACCGCCTTGTAAGAATAAGACCTTGTAATTATCTGGAATCGCCATCAGCTTTCTTAGCAAGCTTTCGGCTGATTGAATGATTTCTTCAAATAAGGAGGAACGATGACTCAGCTCCATCACCGACATGCCGCTATTTTTGTAATTAAGCATCTCGGACTGTGCGATCTCCAACACAGCTTTTGGTAGTACTGCGGGACCTGCAGAAAAATTGTAAATCGTCATACTTATTCTCTCCTTTTTCATTTTATAAAATTTAATCCAGCTTAAGGATGGCTAGCTCTTTAGCAGTAAATCGCATTGTAAACAAGCCGCTACCCACCATCAAGATGTGATGACAATTATAACAGATGTCCTTAAATGATAAAAGCCTAATTCTAAATTAATTTCACTGTAATTTGAATTTTTATCTGAAATTTTCAGTATTTCTTACATATAAAGACTCTCTTTATTAAAACCATTTTGTCCAACTATAGAATTAATTGAAGATTTCTGGTTCTTCACTCTGTAAGGGCAATAGTACTTTCTCATCTTTTCAAATAGACAATAAAAAAGTATCCTAAAATTGCTATCAACTTTAGGATACTTTTTTAACTATTTGATACTTAGAAGATATAGTCATTTCTTTACTTTGACTAAGATTACTTAGATCAACTTGATTATATAAAATGTATTTACCATTTCCTAAGCGATCTGAATCCTGAAAATACGCCACAGATTCCCTTCATCATTCTTCTCATTTGCTGTATCTCAGCTCACCTTGCGCCGCAGCAGCATTCCCCGCTTCACGTCCTCAAGGATTTCAGCGTTCCTCACCTCAAACATCAGCCAGCGTTGCCCCATGCCTTCTTTGGTTTGGCGATACAGATTTTGGGTATACTCAGTAAAGGTCCACAATGTTTCTTCCATCTCGCTTTTCTCTTTTTGACCGATGACCACCAAAGCCACGAACCACCCTTCTTGTGGATAGAGGGTGCACAAGCTTTTCCCAGCTTTTTTAAATTTAACATTCCAGCCTGGTGCCATACCGCAGCCGCTATAATCTATACTGATCCGCGCTTTATAGGTGGTATCCATATATGCCAAAAGATCATTCCATAATTCATCGTTCACCCACTCTGTAATCGTAGAGAGTTCTGGTACGCTTGCTTTGTTCATCTTATCCCATTTATTCCCCATAATTTCGCCCCTTTTTTAGACTACCTTCTCGACCTTTTTTTGCCTATAAAAAAATTATAACATGACGTTTAACCAGTCACTTGTTTAGTAGTGCTCTTTTTTAAGAAAAATTTTTTGGGGTTTTAAATGTTTTCAAGTATCTTGAAATGACGTTTAAATTTAAGTAAAAGCGCCACTGGATTCATAAGAATCAACTCCGTCTTTTTTAAAGAAAAAGATTCACTGAATGCAAAAAAATTGTTATTAGCGGTTTACGCTAGCAAAAATAAGCCAACTGACGATGGCAAAAATTACTCGTTTTTCTTTTTTCTACCCTGATTCGATTTTTTCCGCCCATTCCCTTTCCAAGCCTCGATCAAACTAAGGGCCGATAGCTGCCTACCACTAAGCGGGCGATTATTGGACGATCGTTTGGCAGCTCTATCGTATTTTGGCGGTTCGGCAATGGCAACGGGGCTTTCCTCTTCTAGCGGTCTCTGGGCAGCTGCCTGTGTGGATTGTTCTTGGACAAAATCAGTAATCGTCGGTGGTACAACACTTCCCGGTTCTTTTTCTGCTACAGGATCGGCTGGACGCTCGACAAACAGAACCTCGATATCATCGAAGGTTTTCCCTTCCGGCATGTGCGCCTGAATTAAGACCATAGCCTCTGTATCACTTAAGGTTCTTGGATCAAAGCCGTGAGGCACCCTAATCGTAACCTTTTCTTTCGGTTCTTCACTTGGAACTGGAACCTCCTCTTGTGGTTCCTCATAATGGGAGACATTGGCAGCTTTAAAATAATCAAATTTGACAAACTCCGCGAATTTTCGGACATCTTCTTGTTGGAATAGTGTTAGTGTGGTTAATAACTTTAATAGAAGATGGGTTTGTTCACAATTTTCCTCATGAGCAACCGCTGGATGAATATCTCTCAAGGTCCACGTATGTTTCTTACCGTTGGATGCTTTAAATACGGTAATAAGGTGATAATGATACTCAGATCCCTCATTAGGTGCTGCCGTTTCAGTGTGTAAATACTTGCTAATCAGACGAGCCTCCTCGGAACATTGCAGATAATCCTTTTTATTTTTAAATAGCCGTTTGATGATCACATCAAACTCGCCGCTTTTGAAATAAGGTTTGAAATAGCTGAGATTCTTGCGCAAAATGTCGCTCGGTTCGGCCGTCAGGAATATTTCTCGAATCAAGTCTTTCAAAAAATAAGAATAATCGCTTAGAACCAAGGCATTCTTTATCATGATCGCAACAGCGTACTGAATGATAGCGGATACATCTCTTGAGTGCTCAAAATAGCTTGTCACTTTTGCCTCCAGCGTAGGGCGTTTGGTCACAAACAGTTGAACTTGACTCAAGGGTTTGACTTGTTGGATTTTTTTCATGGCATTTCGCTTCCTCTCACTTTTTCTTTCCTTTAAAAAACTTCTTACAACTATCATACCGCTGAGACTAAAAAAAGACGAATTCTTTAAAAAAAGAAAAAATAAAAAAATAAGCAACTTTTTTGTGGCTATTTAGAAAATAAAAAAAGCCTAAAAAGGCTGATTTCGCAACCTTTCTAAGCCCTATGAAAAAGATTTTTAAAACATTCCGCTGATCCAGAGACTCAATAAAACGATTGCGGATACTATTGCCGTAAATGTCACCACTATAAGTATCTTAGTTGCTAAATCTTTCCCAAAGCTTCTTTCCTGTCTTTTTTCCTCTACATCTCCACTCTCCATATAGGCAACGATTTCTTTATACGTTTTGACATTCTTTTCCTTTTTGATCTTCTCGATTTTTATCGCTGCCCACATACCAATCAACCAAAGAATAAAGGGAATCCAGAGACCTTTATCCCCGAAGATTTTCCATACCGGTCCAAAAGAAATAGCGGCCGCCAGAATCGTCCCTCCCATAATATAACTGTACTTATTCATCTCATCTTTATTGATCACTTTTTTCATCGTTTCCACGTCTCCTTTGACAAGTTCGTCTAAAGTCACGTTAAAAAGAACACTCAGTAATAACAGATTATGGATATCCGGATAGCTACGTTCGTTCTCCCAATTTGAAATTGTTTGACGCGAAACATAGATTTTTTCAGATAGCTCCTCTTGGGAGTACCCAGCCTCTTCTCGTAATTTCTTAATCTGCTTGCTTAAATTCATTTCATCCGCTCCTTCATCCTCACCTTATGACTTTCTGCTGATCGGCACCAGCAAAACTCTTTGTCATCGGCCCTATGTCCCCTGTCAAAAGACTTTATCAAGTTGATTAAGCTTGATACAACAACGTTTCCGGACAACAAATCTTCTCCAAAAATGTTTCTCTCACTTTACATACCTACACTTTTATTCGTCCGAAAATTGTAGCTTCAGATAAATTATCCGCTCGATTCGATGCACCGCTATCGAATCAATTCTCAGGCAAAGAACCAATCTTCCTTTATTGAATTCCGGTTACTAGCCATTGCACCGTGGAAAACCCGATGCTCAATCTAATCCACTTGTTCCTTTCAATCTGAAAGTCTCGCACTTTTAAAATAACAACAAGACTAAAATAGTTATCTCATAAAAAATTTAAAATGAACCTTTTTATCCTTGTTCAATCGCTTCAAAAAGCTCGATAGGTGGAAAGGTCATACACTTAGAGATGACTTGTGCGATCTCTTCCGGTGACTCCTTCGCCCCGTTTCGAATCCATCGCTTAACAATGGCGATTGCACCATAATAAATGAAATCCTGTTGCAGCTCTTCCAGTTCGGTAAACGCCGCTGAACTCAGACGGATCTTCTTTTGGACCTCAGAAATATAGGCTCGCTCCAATTTTTCAATGAACTGCGGGCGCCCGAAATCCCCTAGCAGTATTTGCGCCGTTTCTTTTCGTTCATACAAAAAATTCATAACCACTAAACAGGCTTCCTCGAAAAACTTTCCCACTTGATTACGGCCGTATTTATCAATCTTTTCCGTTACTGTCCAGCCGACATGGTCCGCTAGAACTTGCTGAAAATTGGAGAAAATCTCCTCCTCTACCTCTTCTAAGATCGCATATTTATCAGCAAAGTGATGGTAAAATGTGCCGCGATTGATTTTTGCTCGTTTCGATAGACTGGCAACTGTAATTTTTTCAAAACCTATTTCATTCATCATCTTAAAAAAAGTTTGGATGATATGGGCCCTTGTACGATCTGTTTTATTCGACATCGTTTCCTCCAACTATTTAATCGGATCTGTTGAATTTTTGAACACTTATTCGTGAATTGTTTAACTTTTGAACATTCACGACGGAATTGTTCGTTGTTCCATCCATAAATCAAGCTTAAACTATAAATCATAAAAAAACAACACAGTGTTCAATTTGGAGGGGTTAGATGGAATACATTCAGGCAAAACAACTAAAAAAGAGCTATCAAACAGCTACGACCGAGATACTTGCATTAAAAGAAGTGTCCTTTTCACTAAATAAGGGAGATTTCACCGTGATTCTAGGACCTAGCGGCTCTGGTAAAACCACCCTGTTGAACCTTTTAGGCGGTATGGACAAGCCTACCAGCGGTGAATTGTTCGTCCAGCAGGAACCGATTCATCAGTATAAAGAAAAGGAGTTAACGGATTATCGTCGGGAAAAGGTGGGATTCATTTTTCAATTTTACAATTTGATCCCCACCCTAACCGCCCTAGAAAATGTGTCTATCGCGCAAAAAATAGCTCAAAATCCTTTTCAAGCCAAGGATATTCTGGAAAAGGTTCAGCTCTCTCATCGACTGACGAACTTTCCACAGGAGCTCTCTGGCGGTGAGCAGCAACGCGTCTCTATCGCTCGTGCCGTCTGCAAAAATCCGCAGCTGATCCTATGTGATGAGCCTACGGGAGCCTTAGACAGCGAAACGGGAAAACAAGTCTTGCGCCTGCTGAAAGAAATGTCGGTCATCCATGGACATACGATCATCGTCGTGACCCATAATGCATCGATTGCCAAAATCGCGGATCGTGTTTTGTATTTAAAAGACGGATCGATTGTCAAAAACACTCGTCAACCACAGCCTTTGGAGATTGACGAGGTGAACTGGTAATGGTAAGAAAAACCTTCCGGGATCTACGCAAAAACTGGATCAGCTTTCTCTCTGTCTTTCTGATGAGTTTTATTTGTTTGTTTATTTTTACCGGCATCTTCCATCTCAGTCAGCAAATGGACGTTACTGGAAAGGAATTTGTTAAGGAGAGTCAATTAGCAGATACTGTTTTATCTGTTTCTCGTTTCGACGCTGACAAAGAACAACAAACGAATAAACTGGAAAACATTACACAGGTCGCCAAGCGTTCCATCGGACAGTATCAGACGGACAAGTTTTCATTGACTCTTTTGTCCTTCGATCATTCTTCTATTAGCAGACCTCAGGTAGTTCAAGGGGCAAAACTTTCGAATCGATCAGGGATCTGGCTAGATGAAGACTTCTTTCGGGCACGTGATTATCAGCTTGGCGATGCCTTTGTGATTGAACAACAATCCTATAAAATTTTAGGAACCGTTCGTCAACCAGAATTCATCTATCATACGGGAAGCGACGATCAGCCGTTGCCGAATCACAAAAAAAGCGGATATGCTTATGTATCACAGGAAACTTTTGAGCAGTTGCCTCTTTATCCAGTCCATCAGCTCTTATTGAAAACAGATAGCAGCAACACGCCTTGGCTGGAAAAGGAGCTTGCCTCCATTTGGCAAGATGACTACGGGCAATTGACGGAGACTCAAAAACATGCCGGGCTCTCGATTTTCTTTGATCGTGTGACGCAGGTTCGCCGCTTGGCCTTTCTTTTTTCAAGCTTGTTCCTACTGCTGACCTTGATTACCATGGAAGCGACGATGAGGCGCTTCGTTAAGCAGCAACAGGTACAAATCGCAGGCTTGAAGGCACTAGGTTTTCGTCGCCGCACGCTTCTAATCCACTACCTTTCCTTTAGCATGATCGTGACTTTTTTAGGGGCGAGTTTCGGCTGTATGCTAGGGCCGAAGCTGCTCTCGCCGGCCTTGATCGCCGCTATCGGCAACCAGTTTTCTGTACCAGCCTGGTTATCGGTAGAGTCTTCTGTCGGCTATTGGGCAGTCGCACTTGTTGTCCTGCTTAGTATGCTAATTACCCTACTTCCAATAGGAGCGCTTAGTGGCAAGTTATCGGCAACGATCCTACAATCGCAAACAACGCAGCGCTACAAACGAAGCTGGCTGGAAAAGACAAAGCTATGGGCCTATCTTCCATTTTCTTTACAATGGACCTTGCGGGATATTCAAAGAAATCGCCGGCGTGCGGTGTTAGGGATTTTTGGGGCTATGGGCTGTATGCTGCTGCTGATTGCAGCGTTCGGGATAAAGGATTCGATTCATTTTTCTTTGGATTCTGTCTTTCGTGATACCTATAATTACGAGGAGAAAGTCACCTTTAAGACCGCTTTGCCTTCGGATGAAAGAAACGCGGTTGTTCAGAAACTCGATTCTGATTATCAATGGCTGGAGCAGCAAACCATCACCGTACTAAAGGATTCAGAGGAGCAATCGACCACAGCACTTGTTCTATCAGCTGGAAATGAACTAAAGCTGCCAGAAACAGACCTGCAACACTTCACAGAGAATCAAATTGGCCTGTCTGAAGCCTTGGCAAAAAAACTGCAGGTACAGATTGGTGATACCCTTTACATCAAGCTGCAGCAGCAGATGCTTCCCGTATTTATCAAGAAAATAGTCTCTGTCTCTTCTCCGCAAGGATTGTTTTTCTCACAAACCACTTGGAAAAATCTCCAACAGCCCTTTCGACCGCAAAGTCTATTATTGCGAGAAAAGGATCAATTGACTGACATACCGATGATCGCCAGCACAAGCGAGAAGCGGCAGCAATTTAAGGATTCCCAAAAACTGATTGAAGGAATCTTAATGATTGTGTCTTTATTGATTTTAGCGGCTCTGGCTTTAGGGATAACCATTATGCTGAACTGTCATTTATTGATCTTTTCCGAACGCTTTATTGAATTCTCCACGCTAAAGGTTTTAGGCTTTAAACAGCGAGAAGTACTATCCCTATCTTTTTTAGAGACTTCTCTATTAACCTTAGTCGGCTGGCTGCTTGGGCTTCCTTCTGGTTGGCTGTTTCTTAAAGCATATGTTGCGATGGTTTCCACTGATCAGCAGCAGTATTTGCCTCATATTACTTTTCAAAGCTTGATGATCGCTAGTCTTGTTCTGCTTGTCTGTATGCTGCTGGTTCAGACTTACTTAACGATCCGCATCAAGCGAATTGACTTTGCTACCGCATTGAAGCCTTCAGAATAAAAAAATCTCTCAGCGACATTCGCTGAGAGAATTTTTTTTATTAAACCTATTCTGCTTTTGAACGACGTACGTAGTTTTGGTAAAGAATGATACCTACTACTGTAAATCCTACTGGACCTGCGATCATCCAAAGCGTATCGCGAGCGCCAGCGCCTTCGATGATTGGCTGGAAGATCGTAAAGATATTCGCACCCAATACTAATAAGAAGACAACCACACTGATCGCCATGGTCATACCATGAGATTTGTACACTTCAAATGGACGATCCAAACCATCTTTTTTCTTGAATTTAGGGAAAGCATAGATCAAGAACAAGTAAGGCAAGGTCATTGAAACGTTCGCCATCAATGTCAAGATATTGTAGAAGGCAGATGGATCTGGTGTCGCAAATGAAGCAATCAAGATGATTGCAACAACGATCCCACATTGTGCCCACATTGCATAGCTTGGCATGCCGTTCGCGTTCAATTCAGTGAATTTCTTCGGCCATAATTTCTTTGGTGTACCCATGATCAACGTCTTCAATGGTGAATACGTCAAGGTAAAGAAGGCACCACTATAAGCCAAGAACATTCCTAAACCAGTGTAACGAGCAAACCAGTTACCCATACTGATCGCGGCACTTTGACTTAAGCCAATCGCGTCACCGAAAACATAACCCAAGTTGTTCATCATAACGTAAGAAATATTTCCTAAGTTTGTTGTATCACCAGATAAAACATCTTGCCAGTTCGTACTTACACCCCACAAGAAGATACCCAACGCATAACCAACAGAGATGATCAATGCTGAAAGGACGACTCCTTTAGGGAACGTTTTTTCAGGGTTTTTGGTTTTATCAACCATGCCCCCAACAGCTTCCAAACCACCGTAGGCGAAGATCGCGAATACCGCGAAGCCTAACAAGCCGATTGGACTTTGATAACTAGGATTTGGAGAATGTAAAATATGATTGAATGGTTGAGCCAAGTGTCCCCCATTTGCAACCAGAATAATTCCAGAAATCACAATCAAAACAACGTTCAAACTAGTTACCGCAAGACCACCTAAGCTAGTGATTTTGACGATTCCTTTGACCCCTTTAATTGAAACCAAAGTTACGATGATCATCCACACACATGCTAACAAACCAACTACTTGTGTTGAGTTCATCCCAAGTAGATGCAGCTTTTGCGTTTGGTCACTTCCGGCAAAGGCCGTAGTAAACGGAATCCAAACTTTAGATGATGTAGAAACCATCCAGACAACGTAAGAAGCAAACCACATGAATGTTCCGATAAATGCGAAACGTGGACCTACGCTGACCTCCAACCATTTATACATCCCACTGTTTTCACCTTTGATAGTAGAACCGAATTCGGCCATCATCAATGCGAATGGAATGAAAAACAGAATCGCAGCAACGACATAAAAGACGATTGAGCCATACCCCATCAGGTAGAATGCCACTGGACCGTTAGCAAACCCAAATACTGAGGTAAAGATCATCATGACCAAGGCGCCAAGCGTCATGCCTTTTTCTGCTTTGGACATTGAAACCACTCCTATTCAATTTTGTCTCGGGATTTTTTGTCCTCTGATTTTCATGTTCAATTAGTTATTAATTGAGCATGAATCCTTTAGAAACAAGCAAACCCTAAATGTAACTCTACAATGAAAAAACACGAAGCGCAAGAAACAGCATTGTCGAAATTTTCAGATAATTCTTTACTTAGACCGCTTTCTTCGATTAGAAAAATGCCACATTCTAAATGATAAAATAACTATAATTTGAAGTGTCACTAAGAAAAAATCAATTTTGTTTTTTTATCTCCTGTGAGCGTCTTAAAAAAAGCTTGTTATATCAAAGCTTATTTATAATTATTAAAAAACAGAAAGCGCTTGCCTTTCCTTTCACTGCTTTATTTAAAATTAAAAAAGTACAGGCCATTTACTAATAAAAAAGAGGAAGAATCCCCTCTTATTTTCTAAGCACTAAATAATATGAAAAAATGATTGAAATAATTTTATCGTTTTGCCATCATTTATCCATCAATAATCAATCAAAAAAAGCAAATATTTTAATCCGATTGATTACATTTTTACACATTTATACAGCGAACTTAACTTTTATTCTTTCATTGAAGACAAAAAAAGAAAGAACCTCTGTTAAGATTCTTTCCTACTTTTTTCGTTAATCAGCCAGTTTTTTCCAAAAATTGTTGCGATTGATCCACAGCCAGGCTCCGGACAAGATTCCTAACCATAGCATGACTCCGCCATTCAGAAAAACAGGATTCAGATTCATGACCACCGCAACAGCGTATAGCGTAACCAGTAAGACACCGATGATTATTGTGCCAAACATCCATAGCATCAAGCCATAATTTCCTACGCCTCTAGTGAAAAGCTGACTGACATTAGTCCAGGTAAGATTCATCAATCGATAATCCCGGCTGAAAAAATGTAAAGACAATAGATAAGTCCCCCACAAGATCCCTGCTACAAAAGAAAGCAGTAAGAAAAGAGGAAATCGCAGCACAAGTGCCATAATCAAGCCAACACCGCCAGAAATACACATCTGAATCTTACAGCCTACCCAAAATTTTTGTCGCAGGTATTTTTCCAACGATAACGGCAATGACTGGATAAAGGCAAAGTTTTCACGATCCAGCGAAATCAGATTGCTGACAAAAGAGGTCTGGTTGATAGTGATCCCCGCGAAAACGATCCCGCATACGAAGAATACACCCATGAACTTTATTCCCAACTCCTGCAAGCTGATGGGATTGGTCGTCACCATCGTTCCGATCATTACGATCGGCATAATCAAAGAGGACGTCAGCACCTGCATAATCAGGTTAGGATTTTTTAGCAGCTGATGGTTGTAGCTGGCTAACTGCCTCTTCAACGATTGATTGACTTTTCGTTTACGTTTTGTTGCCACGGTACGCGAGCCTTCATCGCTGAATTGCTCATACAAACTAGGAACCACGAAAAATCTCAAGGCCAACAGCAATAGGCCAGTCAGAATTAGCAAGCCTGCCAAAGTCAGCAGACCTTTCGCCGTTAGCATTCCATGCATAACATGATAAAACGGCATAAAGAGCGCAAAGGGGTGGCGGTCAGGAACACCCGCCGAGTGATCCACCATATTTTGCGAAAAATTCACGGCAAGGATACCTCCGACAGAAACCACCATTGAGAAACCCAGCATCAAACTGGTAAACAATTTTTTATGCTGACGAAATAGCTTCGTCTTCGTCATCCCAAAGACGATCAAACTACACAAACTGAATAGTAAAATGAAAAAGATTAAAAACAGTACTATCGCGCCAATTACCGCAAGGATTATCGGATAGCCGCTTTTAAAGGCTGTAAGAAAAAATAAAATCAATAACGGTAATAGAAAGGGAACAATCGTCATCCCCACCGCTAAGAATTTTGCGATAAATACTTCCCCCTGCTTAATCGGCAGTGACAAATAATCCTGCAGGTCTTTACTTTCGAAAAAGACATTGAAAATAGCAGAGAGGGACTGAGAAAAACCGATCAGCGCGAAGAGTATCATATAGTACGTAAAAAAGCCGGGTAATTTGGCGAAATCGATCATCACCATCGTAATCCCGTAGATCGCTAGAAAAATGACCCCCGACATTAAGTATTGCTGAGCGATACTGCGAATGACCTTTTTGCCCTTATATCCTTTTTTCCGAATTTGATTGGTGGATGAAGGATTAACATAGAGCATGTTCACCGCGATTAGTCGCTTGATGATCCCACTATTCATGAGCATCCTCCTCAATTTCAGAAATCAACTCGCCATTTGCTTGTCTCCCAGCCATCTTAAGGTAGACACTTTCCAGTGATTCATTTGGATAATCTTCCAGCAGAGCCTCCACAGAGCCGTTATAAATCAGCTCGCCCTTTTTCAAAATCGCTAATTCGTCACACAGCTGTTGCGCAGTATCTAAAACATGGGTAGAAAAAATTACAGTATTGCCCTTTTCTGCATGACGCTTGATCATTTCCTTCAAGTCAAATGCTGCCTGCGGATCTAATCCCTGCAAGGGCTCGTCTAAAATCCAAATATCCGGGTCCGGTAATAGGGCACCAATAATGATCGTCTTTTGACGCATCCCATGAGAAAAGCTTTCCAGTGTTTCATCCTCATGACCGACTAAATCAAATAATTCAATCAGCTCTTGACGACGATGCTCCTGCCCCTTCAATTCATAGGCCGCTGAGATCAGGTCCCAGTATTCATTGGCAGTCAATTGTAAAAACATATCCGGTGAATCGGGAACATAGGCAATTTTTTTCTTGATCGCCAACCGATCTTCCTTTAAATTCTTCCCATCAAACAAAATTTCTCCACTCGTAGGTTCAATAATGCTAACTAAGCTTTTGATCGTGGTAGATTTCCCCGCACCATTATGTCCTAAAAAGCCAAAGATTTCTCCAGCCTTTATTGTTAAACTTAAATTATCCAAGGCCTTTTTTTGACCATAGACTTTCGTTACACCTGTCAATTCAATCATCTTTTATCGCCCTCCTTACCAATCACTATACGGAAAAAGCTTCTCCATGACAATAAACTCCAAGAAAAAAACACTCATTCGAGTGTCCTAGGCCTTCAGGGGAACCCAAATTTCGATCACCGAATTTTTTTGATTCCACTGAAATTTTTCATCATATTTTTCAAAGTGCAGAAAATCCACTTGCTCCAAAGATAGACCCAGCTTCGGGATAAGCTCCCGATAAAGGGTCTCGTAAGTCGCGTAAATATGCTTCATCGCACCCTGATGCTCCACCACCAAATAGGTACAGGTCGGAATCTCCTTCGACAGAAAATTTACCGGTACAGTCTCTGGCTGAGGAATGCCACAAAAATAATAGAACTGACCCTCTCGCCGTGTCATAAAAGCATACTTCGTCCATATCCCTTTTTGACCAAGCCGATTTCTTTTCAGCTGTTGATTAAAATACGGCCAAAACGATAGGCAGCGTTCCAGATTTTGACTCTTTTTTTCCGTCAGCGTTTGTTCTAAACCAATGACTGAAAAAGTTGGCAGTTCTTTGATTGTATACTTCATTCCACTCTCCAATTATCCACTAAGTATTTTCCTTTAGTCTACCTGAAAGAACTTAGAAATGATATCAGAGAAGGGATTGCAATCAAACTAATGATATCAGAGAAGGGATTGCAATCAAACTTTCGAATAAAACATAGCAAATTAGAGGCCATTAGCTCGCTTGTTTCAAATCATGATCAGATTTTGCATCTACATCGTCCAGCTGCATTTTAATAGCGGTCGCTAGGATTTGTTCTTTGCGTTGTGCTTCAAGTTCGTTGATGCGTGCCCAATAAGTCGCATTTGCTTTTGCTTTCTGTTGATTTCTAACACCAGTAAGCACCCCAACAATCAGGATCAATAGAATAAGAATCATCATATTTAGCACCTCCTATGCCCTTATTCTAGTCCCTTTTCAGAAAACCAATTAGGACATATGTCACATTTGGAAAAGAAAATTTCTTCCTGCAAAAAATTATCTTGATGCTACGTTAAAAAGCTGCCTAACTATCACGCTAGGCAGCTTTTTCTTATTCGTATAATGGGGCTTTTGCTAAGGGATGCTCTTCAAGCCACAGCAGAAGCTCCGCCGCAAGCTCTTCCGTCATTGAAAATGAGGCGTCGATCTGTTCTTTTGAGATATGATCCACATGAACGCCCGCCGTAATGACGCAATTTCCTAGAAGCTTTGCCTGAATTTTCTTTATCAAGATATCTGCTAACACGTCATCTTTATGAAACCGACCATCATGGCTGGGAAAGCGTTGAACCTGTAGATCACCTGCTGAAAAAGTAGTCACTGTCCCAATATGCGGTGTGTCTCCGCCATAAAGACACAGCAGCAGGTCGTTTCCGATCCATTCGGCCTTTAACGAGAGTTCATAGCCGACTTTTTTAATGGAAAATGTTTTAGTCATTGTCTTTCCACCGCCCGGAGACATGGTTCTCGATTCCTAAAGCATCCATCAGCTTCATGGACTGATGCGCCACGATGTCTTCTATTGTTTTCGGCTGACTGTAAAAGGCTGGGATCGGCGGGATGATTTGAACCCCTAGTCGCGCCAATTTGGTTAAATTTTCTAAATGAATCGCATTCAGCGGCGTTTCTCGGGGAACCAAAATCAGCTTTCGCTGCTCCTTCAAGGAGACATCGGCCGCTCGCGAGATTAAGCTGTCGCCAAAGCCCATGGATATGCCTGCGACGGTTTTCATACTCGCCGGGACGATTACCATGCCATCCGTTAAAAATGAACCGCTGGCGACTGCCGCGCCTAAATCGCGATTGCTGTAATGATAATCCAGCATTCCCTCCAGCTCCTTCAGACTCACCTCGGATTCTAGCTTCAAATTCTGCTTCGCCCAGTCACTGATAATTCCATGGGTCTCGATCGTCGAATCGGCCTTTAATCTTTTGATCAAGTCAATCGCGTAAATGATTCCAGAGGCTCCGCTGACGCCAATCACGATTCGTTTTTTCATTCGTCTCACCTACTTCAAATATTTTTCCCAATCTGGTACTTCTTTAAATTCTGCTCGAATGAAATCATCCTTTAAATCAAAAGGAACTGTTCCATCTAAAATTGTTTTACTGCTCATGCCGCGGAAACGAATCGATTTTGGATCGTATTCTGGACGCTCGGAAGGGTCTAACGGGTGATTGCGCATTCCAGGCAGCACGAGAATATCCTGATCTCCCTGGAAGCGAGTATTCAGGGTCCACATCACATCATTCATATCAAAAATATCAACATCGTCATCCACTAGAATAACGGTTTTTAATTCTTTAAAAGCAGATAACGCCAAAATCGCCGCTTGGCGTTGAATCCCCTCATCCGCTTCGCTTTCCTTGTGAATCTGCAGGATCGACATTAGTTTCCCGCCGCCAGCTGGTGGATTATAGACATTGGTTACTTTTCCGGGAATCGCTTTGTCCACTAGATCCAAGATGCTGGCTTCTGTCGGAATGCCCGCCATCGAGACATGTTCTTCTGAAGGGCCGATCGTTGTCTGCATGATTGGTCGATCTTTCCGATGGGTGATGGCTTTGACTTTGACTACATTGACCGCTGGATTGGCGTCGCCGTTGTAGCCGGGAAATTCAGGCATTGCTTTGCCTGTGTTGGTGTTGATATCTTCTTGAATCGTTTCATGGGGCAAAATTTCTGCTTCAATAATAAACTCAGAGCGCGCGATTCCGACTTCATCCACCGCAACGCCATCGACTAATTGTACTGGCTCTTGACGTAGAGCCCCCGCTACCCACAGCTCATTGTAGCCTAAGGGAGTGGTTGGCGGCTCAAAGGTGGTGCCGATAGAAATCGCCGGATCCAACCCGATATTGATGGTAATCGGCATTGGTTTGTTTAACGCTTCATATTGTTTCTGAAAGTGCCCGATATGGCGTCCGCCAGGCATAATGTACATGCCGATGGTGTCTTCGTCTTCCAGAACCATCCGGTGAATAGTGACATCGCTCATGGTTTTTTCTGGGTCTGAACCAAAAACCACGCCCATTGTAATATAAGGTCCCGCATCATACTCCGTATTAGTCGGTGCCGCTAAAATTTTGCGAATATCAAAGCCTTCATCTGTCGCTAAATGGATCACTTCCTGCGCCGGCGCGTCTGTTTTAGCAACCTTCACTGGTTTCACGGGATTTTGAACAGAGTCCTTTAACAAGCGTCCTAAGTGCTTTGGATCATGGTGTAAAATTTTCCCTACACGGTCACGACTAGCAATGATTCCGATCAATACCCGCGTATCAGGAAATCCTTTGACACAATTAAACATCATCGCTGGTCCTTCTTTTGTTGGCCGCTTGACTGTCCCTCCTGCACCGATGTACCGATAAACGCCAGATAATTCCGCATGGGGATCAACCTCCACGTTCGTTTCGTGGTATTCCCCCGGCATTTCCTGCAGCTCCGCTAAAACTTTTCGTAAATCATAAGGTGTCGACATAAAAAAGCCTCCTTGTATTGTTGGTCTTCTGATAAGTAAATTTTAGGCTTATCGTTAACCCAATACAATTCAGCTTTTCGTCCATTCTATTCCAATTTGGAATGATAAGAGTGTAAAAAATTAAAAAACGCTTTGGAGGCTTGCGCGTCTGTCTCTTCAGATAAACAAAAATACAAATAACTCTCTTTAGTGGGAAGGATTTCGCGGACCACTAATTCCTCTGATAAGGAATCACCTAAAGATTTTTCCATCATTAGTGAAATTCCCAATCCCTCCTCAATCATTCGCAAAATCAAATCGATGCGCGTTCCTTGGTAAGTAATCCGTGGATCGAAGCCCGCTTCACGACAAAGCTGCTCCACCGAATAATACGAATTCTGCGCCTGACCCAATAGTAGAAAATTTTCCTTTGCCAACGCAGCCAGATTGATGGGGGCTTGGTCAACTAACGGATGATCTTTCGACAGGACCGCTACGAAATGGTCTTTTTCAGTAGGAATAGCATTTTTCTCAACGATTTGACTCATCGAACGGAAAAAATAAACTGTATTCTTCTCGATCTCAAACGCTCCCAGTGCCATCTCTTCTGATTCCTTTAAATTCAAGTGCACCTCAGGATGCTGCTTCAAAAAAGTGGCTAAGCGATCAAACCCTAGATAATTAGGCATCGTAGGGATCGTATGAACCGTCAATACCCGCTCTTTTTTCTCCCGATAATCGCTCAGCGTATCTGCTAACGCCTGATAATCCTCAACGATTCTTCTGATCGCCGGCAGCAATAGCTGGCCCTCTTCCGTTAATTGAATCTGGCGATTTTTGCGGTCGAATAAAGGCACCTGCAGCTCCCTTTCCAACGCGTTGATTTTTTTCGAGACATTCCCCTGTGTCATGTAGTTTCGTTCCGCCGTTTCCGTATAATTCAACGTTTCCGTCAAATCAAGGAACAGCCTTAGCTTCTGCTGATCCATTTTTTCACTCCTATTCCACTTAGGAATATTATAAAGCACCGCGGCTTTATTCTCTATCCATTATTTCGTTTAATCAAAGCCTTTTCCATCAGCTTGTGATAATAAGGGCGCATTTCTTTCTCGGTCACCGCTTGATCAAGATCGGCAACCTCGATCCACTTCACCGCACTGTTCTCATCCGCCTTCACCTGCAGGTCCTGATTTTCTGAAGCCATGAACAAATAGGTTGTGTTGATGTGATGATGGGCTTTGATAAATTGTCCCTTTTTATAGTGAGCATTCACCGGCAAAATATCAAAAGCAAAAAGACCATCATAAATCAGTTGGTACTCCTTAATGCCAGTTTCTTCCTCTAGCTCTTTCTGGGCAACGGTTAAAAGCTCCTCACACCCATCCGCGTGTCCGCCGGTCCAAGAATAAGACTGATAGATATTATGGTAAACCATCAGCACTTTGTCATAAGTAGGATTGACAACCCACGCCGAAGAAGAAAAGTGATACTCCTGATTCTCTCTTGTCAATAAATTGTCTTGAAATTGAAGCTTGTCTAAAAACAGCTTTTTATCTGCCGCCTCCTGTTCTGTATATGGTTTATAGGCGGTAATCGCATCAATAATTCTCTTCATCTAAAGACCTCTTTTTCTAATCTTCTCTAAATCCTGTCATCACAAGTTGATTATAGCAAATCTGTTCTACCACGAAAAAAAAGACTTGGCTCACTGACCCAAATCTTTCTGCGCGATTTCTTTAGGGAACAAACCGATAGCCGGCCCCCCAAACCGTTTGGATATGCGCAGGTTTAGAAGGATCAGCTTCGATTTTTTCTCGCAGACGATTGATATGAACCGCTACTGTTCGAATATCTCCATTTGAATTCATTCCCCATATTTTCTCATAGAGCTCTTCTTTACTAAAGACCTGTTGGATGTTCTCCATCAAAAAGAGCAGCAGCTCGAACTCCTTATACTTCATAGCCACTTCCTTCTCTCTAACATACACCTTCATAGCCTTTGGCTGGATCACAATCTCGCCAGTACCAATCGTGTGGGTTTTAGGAGTATCCTGCCTCTGCTGGTTCAACCGCTCAAATTGAGCGAGGTTAGCCCGCACGCGGGCCACCAGCTCCGTTGGTGAAAAAGGCTTGCTGATGTAATCATCTGCACCTAGACCTAATCCCCGCAGCTTATCGATTTCTTCATTTTTCGCGGTTACTAATAAAATAGGAACCAGCACTTCGCTGCGTATTTGTCGCAATATCTCGATGCCATCGATCGTCGGCAGCATGACATCCAATAAAATCAAATCATAGTCTTTGGTTAAAGCAGCCTTTAACCCTTCCGCGCCATCATGAACAATTCTACTTTCAAATCCGTTGATCGTTAAAAAATCCTGGAGAATGTCCGCAATCGCCTCATCGTCTTCGATAATCAAAATCTTCTTCATTGTTTGTCTCCTTCAAGCTAACGTATTCGTTTCATTTTGTCGGCGCGTCTTTGCTAATTGGCAGTTGAATGCGTATTTGCAATCCACCTTTTGAAGAATCGCGCGCTTCAATCTCCCCGCCTTGACTTTCAATGACACGACGTGCAATGGCCAGCCCTAGACCGCTGCCTTCTCCTGACTGCGTCCGCGCTTTATCCCCCCGATAAAACACATCAAACAAGTTTTTCTGTTGCGGCCAAGGAACACCCGGACCATTGTCACTAAAGGTTATCACGATTTTCTCTGACTCTTCGTATTGTTCGATTAGCAGCTGATTGTCGGAGGGATGTCCATATTTTACCGTATTTTCAATAATATTGATAAATACGGTACGCAGCTGCTCTGGATCAACAGCGGCCTGTGTTTGATACGAGTGCACACCAAGGGTTATTTTTAAGCCCCGCTGCCGATATTCTTCGGTCACGCCTTCAATCAAGTCAGCTAAATATTTTCCAATAGTCACATTCTGAATCCGCAACGCAAAATCTCCTAAATCGACTTTAGAAAAGAGGAAAAGCTGATCAACTAAATGCGTCAGTTCATCCGTCTTTTTTGTAATTGTTTTTAAATATTTTTCTTTCATCGCCGGTGTTGTCGCTATCCCTTTTTCCAGACCTTCAACATACGCCTTGATCGCAGTCAGCGGCGTGCGCAAGTCGTGGGAAATCCCCGCGATCAGCTCTTTGCGATTTTCACTGTTTTTTTCCTGTTCTGTTACTAGGATTTCAAGCCGCTCAGCCATTTCATTGAGACTATTGACTACTGGACGAAATTCATCCTCTTCTTGATAGTCTGTTCGCCAGCTGAGATTGCCGTCCCGAATCTGCTGAACTCCCTGCAGCAGAACGGTCAACCCGTCATTGATCGGTCGAAAAATAAAGCGGGACAAAATGTAATTCGTCAAGACCACAAAAAGAATCACACAGACAACGATTAACAGAACAACCAAGAAGATCATCCTCTTGTTGTCTAATAATTGCTCCTCTAAGTTCATATGGTAATTCTGATTAACCAATAGCACCTGAAACTGACCAATCGTTATACGATTCATCAAAACCTTATTCACTACCAATGTATGCTGATCTGGATTGTCCAGCATACTTTTCACGATACTATCCTCCTGATAAGTCCCCCTGCGCTGAAGCAATGCTCGATCACTATCATAAAGTAAAACGCTGACGACCTCGCTAGCTGGCTGCTCCTTATTCAGATCATCAGGTGCTTGAATTAATTGGGCCTGGGTCGGGTCTTCTACTTGAAACTTCTTTTGAAGGGCTTCAATGCGGTCATACTCTTTGGTATACAGCTCATTTTCCTGCCATTGATTGATAAAATCACTGCCGAAGGTTTCAGAAAAAATGAAAAAGAGCCCGCCTAAAACGATTCCTGTCAAAACAATCGGCATGACGATCATTAAAATATTGGAAAAGTACAGTCGCTGACGAATCGTCATCCTTTGTCACCTCATTTGATTTCTTCTATCTTCCTATTTAACACGAACCTTTCCTCTTTTCGTAAAAATGAAGCAAGTATTAATAAATAGTTTATAAATTGTTTATCCTTTCCGCACTTTTTATTTCCTTTTGTTTTGTATCCTAAAGCGAACCTATTGATTTGTCACTTGGAGGAAAACTACTTATGCAACCATTTAAAGGATTAACAGAAAAACAAGTCCAGGAACGGATCGCCGCTGGACAAACCAATGATTATCGGATGAACCCAGCAAAATCGACCGGCACGATCATTCGAGAAAATACCCTGACATTGTTCAATTTATTGAACTTCCTTTTGGCCGCTTGTCTATTTGCGGTCAAAGCCTACAGCAACATGTTTTTTATTCTGATTATCATCATGAATATCGTAATCGGCATCGTTCAGGAAATTCGCGCGAAAAAAATGGTAGACCGTTTAACGCTGCTCGCTCAAAATGATATTACCGTGATTCGAGACGGTAAAAAGCAAGCTATCGCTCCAGAGCAATTGGTCTTAGGTGATCATGTTCTGCTAAAATCGGGGGAACAGATTCCCAGCGACATGCTGGTACTAGACGGACTGGCGGAAGTCAACGAATCCCTGCTTACCGGTGAATCCGATACCATTGTTAAGAAAAACGGCGCGGAAATACTCTCTGGCAGCTTCTTAACGAGCGGACACTTAGTTGCAGAGGTACGGCACGTTGGCGCAGATAATTACGCCGCAAAAATTATCAATGAAACGAAAGCCGCAAAGCCAATCAAATCCGAACTGATTCAATCAATCCAAAAAATCTCAAAATTTACCAGCTTTATTATTTTGCCGATTGGAATCCTGCTTTTTCTTGAAGCCTTTTTCCTACGTAACAGCTCTACTTATACTGCTGTTGTCGCTTCGGTTGCGGCTCTGTTAGGCATGCTGCCGAAGGGGCTGGTACTGCTGATCAGCATCGCTTTGACTACCGGTGTCCTGAAATTAGCGAAAAAAAATGTCCTTGTTCAAAATATGTACGCCATTGAGAATTTGGCGCATATGAATGTTCTCTGCTTGGATAAGACTGGAACCTTAACTGAAGGGAAAATGCAGGTTGAGAATCTGTACCTTTTAGACGAAAACTATCGCGACCTTCTGCCGACTCTGATGACCAGCTATTTAGCAGCGACAGAAGACAGCAATCCCACCGCTCAAGCTTTAAATCGTTATTTCGGTGAGGGCGCAAAGGAACCTGCCAAGCAGGTACTGCCCTTTTCTTCTGAACGAAAATACGGTGCGGTTGCCTTTGAAAATGGCAAAACACTCTACTTAGGTTCTCCTGAAAATCTATTACAACCGAGTCAGATTCCATCAATCATTCATCATTACCAAGAATCTGGATTACGTATTCTTTTGATTGCCTTGACTTCAGACGGGATTTTAGAACAACCAAAAGACCTGATGCCGATTGCTTTTTTGACCTTAAGCGATCCAATCCGTGCTAACGCCAAAGACACCTTGAACTTTTTAACTGAGCAAGGGGTCGAATTAAAAATCATTTCAGGCGACAATCCTAAAACAGTCTCAGCAATCGCTGAAAAAGCTGGATTCGCCGATTATCAAAAAGCGGTTGATCTTTCCAGCTATTCCGATGAAAAGGAGATCCGCGCCTTGGCACACAGTCATTCTATCTTCGGCCGTGTAACGCCGCAACAAAAGAAACTGCTGATTCACGAATTGAAATCACTAGAAAAAACCGTTGGGATGACCGGCGATGGTGTAAATGATATCTTGGCTTTGCGGGAGGCGGATATTTCTATCGCGATGGCAGAGGGAGATGACGCAACTAGGCAGATTGCTGACGTGGTGCTGTTGGATTCGAACTTCGGCAGCTTACCGTCCATTATTTTTGAAGGCCGCAGAGTCATTAACAATATTACCCGATCCTCTGGCGTCTTCTTTATCAAGACGATCTATTCATTGTTGGTGTCTTTGTTCTGTATTTTAACCGTATCAACGTTCCCATTTATTCCACTTCAAATCACCTTAATTGATTTGGCAATTGAAGGGTATCCAGCTTTCTTCCTTTCCTTTGAAGCGGACAATCGGAAAATCCAGGGACGCTTTTTACCGACGGCCATCAAGCGTGCTCTGCCTAGTGGCATCCTAGTATTAGTGAATGTTGTACTTGTTTGGTTCTTGGGACAGCATTTCCTATCCGCCTTAGATACTCGCACATTGATGTATTATTTGTTGATCGGAATCAGCTGCTTTGCAGTGATGAAATCTTGTCAGCCATTTAATCGTCTACGCCTTTTCTTAGTTATTACAACGACTCTAGGCAGCTTTGTTGCGGTCGGATTATTCCACGAGCTTTTATCAGTAGGCGCCATGACTCTTCCAATTCTTGTCGGATTCACGATTATGATGCTGTGCAATGTGCTGCTCTGGCAGCCGCTGGCTAAACAAGTCAATAAATTGAAGCTTACCTTTTTATAATCTATGAAACAAAAAACAAGCCATCCAGTATCGGAGGCTTGTTTTTTGATTTATTCAGCTTTCGCGCGAACGGGCAGCCAAACCTGGAACTGGGCATTTTCTGGATTCGCATCCAAGTAAAGCTCGATATCCGGCAACTCATCGTATTCAAAGCCGGAGGTCGGCAGCCATTCCTGAAAGACCTGCTGCTGTAATTCTTGGATCGCGCCAGGCATCGGACCTGTTCCTGTGAAAATCGCCCATTTCGCAGCAGGGATTTCATAGCTTCCAAATTCCGCTGTGGCTTCTTCACTAACAACGCCAATCACATATTTCCATGCCTCTTGAACCTCCGAAGACATCAAGCTGACTCCTAAAACGCCCGGATTGTTTTGATCCATAAGCGGGATCAATTTTTCCAAGTCTCCGCTGGCACCTACTTCATTCCAAAATTCTGGAATGCGCTTTTGCGCCATCTCCATATCCTTACCTAACTCCAAGCCGATCCCTGTTACGTGAAACGCTTCTTTGTCTATCAGTTGATACTCCATCGCCTGTACTCCCTTTACGGTTATTTTGAAGGTCAACATGGGATAGCTGGTCAATTTCGCTCCAGATTGCTTAGCTTCCTTCGGCGTAATTCCGTGAACACCTTTGAACACTCGATTAAAGGACGTTGGAGAATCATAGCCATATTTAGTCGCGACATCGATGACTTTTTCGCCCCGCTGCAGATCCACACCCGCTAAACTCATTCTGCGCCGTCGGATGTACTCCCCTAGCGTTACCCCAGCAATATAAGAAAACATTCGCTGGTAATGATAACTGGAACATTGCGCCAATTGTGCTGCCCTGTCCAAGTCAATGCTTCGCGCCAAATTCTCCTCAACATAAGCAATACTGTTATTAAAATGATCTAACCATTCCATTCATTTTCCTCCTACCTCTACTATAATAGGATCAGTAAAGAGTTACCTCTCAAAATGTGCCGTCTTCTGCGAGCTAAAACGTCAACTCAGCCAATCGATCAAACGCCTTCGCTAAAACTTCCATTGGTTGCGTCGCCGCCAGACGAATATAGTCATCTCCGACATTTTCACCAAAGGCTTTTCCTGGAACGAACAAAACACCGCTCTGTTCCAATACTTTTTCGACAAAGGTTACAGAATCTAAGCCGCTTTTACTGATATTAATAAAAGCATACATGCTGCCAGCCACAGATGGCAAGGACAAATAAGGAATTTCTGCCACTCTTTTTTCAATATAGGCCAGTCGTTCTTTGAAAATCGCCACTGTTGGAGGAACGAGCTCTTCATAGTGCTTTAACGCATATATCCCGCCGCGTTGGGAAGCTGTCGGCGCGGAGTAAGTGATACTCTCGTTGATCATCCCAGCCACTTGATTGATATACGTTGGCGCTATCATGTAGCCTAAGCGCCAGCCAGTCATGGCAAAGCCCTTTGACACCCCGCTGATAGTGATCGTGTTATCAGGCGCAAGACTGGCCATCGGCACAAATGTTTCTTTAAATGCAAAGTCTTCGTAGATTTCATCTGAAATAATGAAGAGCTCCTTTTCGATCGCTACTTCCGCAATCTGCTTCAGCGTCTTTTCTGAGAAAACCGCACCAGTGGGATTGTTTGGCGAATTGATGATGATCGCCTTTGTTCGGTCAGTGATCGCCGCTTTTAAGTCAGCCACATCCAATTGAAAGCCATTTTTCTCATAGGTTGGAACAAAAACCGGCGTTCCGCCAGATAAGGTCACCTGTTCGCGATAAGGCGAAAAATACGGTTCATGGATAATCACTTCATCACCGGGATCTAGCAGTACTTGCATCACCAGATACATCCCATGTAAAGCACCCACTGTGGCACGGACCTGATTCACCTGAAAATCGAGGCCATATTTCTTTCGATAAAAATCCACGACAGTAGTTAAAAATTCCTTGCTGCCGTCAGGGGCTGTATACTTCGTCGCTCCCTTTTTAACATCGGCATATGCCGCTTCAATGATCGCCGGGTTAGTGATCAAATCAGGATCACCAATCGACAAATCAATAATATCTTCCTTTTCCTTGGCTAAAACCGCGATCTTCATCAGCAAATTCTCTGCCGGCTGCTGAAAACGTTGCGCAATTTTTTCTTTATTCATCCCTCTTCACCTCGTAAACCTACAATACTTTATTCAAGAAATCCTGTGTCCGACTGTTTTGCGGACGATCAAAGATTTCCTCTGGTGTGCCCTCTTCTTGAATAATGCCGTCCGCCATGAAAATCACACGATCCGCCACTTCCTTAGCAAAACCCATTTCGTGTGTCACCACTACCATGGTCATTCCTTTTTTCGCTAAATCCTGCATAACAGCCAGTACTTCACCCACCATTTCCGGGTCAAGGGCAGAAGTTGGCTCATCGAACAGCATCACATCAGGGTTCATAGCTAAGGCACGGGCAATCGCTACCCGCTGCTGTTGACCGCCTGATAAGTTACTAGGATAGCTGTCGGCTTTTTCCTTCAAACCCACTTGATCCAATAAAGCTAACGCCTGATCTTTCGCCTTGGTGGGATCTTCTTTTTTGATCTTCACTGGTGTGATTGTCAAATTCTCTAAGACACTCATATGAGGAAACAAATTGAAGCTTTGGAACACCATCCCCATTTTCTGGCGAATCTGATCGATGTTGCTGTCAGGTGCCGTAATGTTTTGCCCTTCGAAAAAGATTTCGCCAGAGGTCGGCTCCTCTAATAGATTCAAGCAACGTAGAATCGTACTTTTTCCACTTCCAGAAGGGCCGATGATTACGACTACTTCGCCTTCTTTGACCGTAAGATCAATGGCTTTTAGCACTTCATTCTCACCAAATTGTTTTGATAATTGTTTTACATTAATCATTCAGACCCATTCTCCTTTCAACTAACCCTAATAGACGGGAAATACAGAAGGTCATTACAAAGTAGATCAGCGATACTAAGACGTACGGTAAGAACGGCTTGAAGCTGGCGCCCTGTACCACGCCTGTCTGGAAGATCAATTCTGATACGCCGATAACAGAGACTACTGAAGATTCTTTTATGATCGTTACGAATTCATTCCCCAGTGCCGGCAATATATTTTTGATGGCTTGCGGGAAGACAATATAGCGCATCGCTTCCTTTTGATTCATTCCTAATGAACGTGCGGCTTCCATCTGCCCTTTGTTCACAGCGTTGATCCCCGCACGAACGATTTCCGCGACGTAGGCTGCGCTGTTTAACGATACTGCAATACAACCTGCGAGCAATTTCGACAAGTCTAGACCTAGGACCCCTGTCCCGAAATACACGATGAAGATTTGTACCAGTAATGGTGTTCCCCGAACATATTCAATATAGATGACCGCAAGCGCCTTTAAGATCTTGCTCTTGCTCAACTTCATCAATGCCAATAAACTACCAAAAATCAATCCAAATAAGACCCCAACAAATGCTAGTAAAATCGTGTATTTAGCCCCACTTAGATAGTATGGCCCATATTTTTGCAAGAAGGACTTCTCTCCTTGGAACATCAATTCGTTGGCCTCTTTTTGATAGCCCTTCAGCAAATCATCGTCGTTGATGGTCTTGATTGACGCGTTGACATGCTTTTTCAATTCCGGTGTGTTCTTCGACATGGCGATCGCCGTGACTTTTTCTCCCTGCTCAAATTTCACTGGGGCTAACTCCACATTGTCGCTTTGTTGCACATACGCTTCGGCTACGGGCTGCTCCAGCACGACCGCCTCAACCTTTTTATTCAGCAAATTGTTTATTAAATCAGGAACCTTTTGCAGCGAGGTCGGTTCCGCTCCAGTCATTTCATTTTTAACTAAATCCTCTTGAGTCGTTTGTTTTTGCGCGCCGACTGCTAAACCATTGAAATCTGCCGTCGTCTTGAACTTATTCTTATCGCCCTTACGAACCAAAACCTTCTGTTGAACCACAAAGTAAGGATCAGAAAAATCTACTTCCTTCAATCGTTCCTCCGTGATCGACATCCCGGATATGACCAAATCAATCTTACCTGTCTTCAGTGCTCCTAACAGAGCATCAAAGCCGAGCTCTTCAATTTTAAGCTTTACACCCATATCCTTCGCTATTTTTTCTGCGATTGACACATCGAAGCCGACGATTTTATCCTTCCCATCTACCTCTGCGTGAAACTCATAAGGGGCATAATCTGCCGACAATCCAACGACTAATTCTCCGCTCTGTTGAATTCGTTCGTAAATTTCATCCTTTTCTGCTCCTTGTGCCTTTACCGGTAAAAAACTGAACAGCATTAGTACAACCGCCAGCAATACACCAATTCTCTTTTTCATCCATCCCGCTCCTTTGAATCATAATGTATAATAATATAAAATTAATAGAATAAATATGCAAAAAACGACTTGAATTCATACTACCATAATAGTTATAATAAAAAAAGAATTATCTAAAAAAATAATGAAAGAAGTTTTCTGATGACAAAACAACTGATTGTACGCGGTGCGCCGCAGGAATACGAGCTAAAAACAAAGGCTTGGGATTCATTACAAATGCATTTAAATAGAAGAAATATTGAGAATGTTCTCATTCTCCATGGAGAAGCCTCATGGAAAGCAGTAAAAACTTACTTTCCTGAACTATCAATAACAAAAACCTTTCATTACTATGGTGGACAATGTACAGATGCAGCTGCAGAAGAATTTGCGTCTTTATGCAAAGAAAAGGCATTTGATGGAATCATCGCTGTAGGAGGGGGAAAAGTCGCCGATCTAGGAAAATTCACGGCCTACAAAGCACAGCTGCCGATTATTATTTTACCGACATTGGCCGCTACCTGTGCTGCCTATACGCCATTGAGCGTAGTCTATAACGAAACCGGCGTGATGTTGCGTTACGATATCTTCCCGAAAGCTAGTGATCTAGTACTGATCGATCCGGCAATTATTTTAGAATCGCCTCGCCCGCTGATGATCGCAGGCATCGGGGATACTCTAGCCAAATGGTACGAATCCCGGGCAATCATCTCTCAGTTAAGTGTGAAGCCGGTCGAGGTACAAGTCGCAGAGTTCGCGGCAAAGCAATGTCGACAGATTCTCCTTGACAAAAGCGAAGCCGCTCTACACGCGATGGAACAAGGTCAAATCAATCAAGCATTCATTGACGTCGTTGAGGCGAATATTCTATTAGCAGGTATGGTGGGCGGCTTTGGCGATGAATACGGGCGCACTGCCGGCGCTCATTCGATTCATGATGCCTTAACTGTCTTGCCTGAAAGTCACCAGCAGCTTCATGGAAACAAAGTTGCTTATGGCATTCTTGTGCAGTTAATGATTGAAGACAATCAGACTGAGATTCAGCAGTTGCTACCCTTTTACCATCAACTGAACCTGCCGACTAGCCTCGAGGCGATGAATCTATATCTAACAGAAGAGGACTACCAAGCTGTTGCGGAAAGGGCCTGCACGCCAGGCGAAATGATTCATTTAATGAAGGAAACCATCACTCCTGAATTAGTCATTCAAAAAATGAAGGCTTTAGAAGATCGGATGAAGGGATGAGAAAAAGATGATTTCAGTTTTCCTATAAGGAAATTGAAATCATCTTTTTTGGTCTAGCTTCGTTAAAATAGTAAAAAAAGATACTTATAAAGCAAAGTATCTTTTAAAAAATTTTCCCAGTTCTAATGGCATAAATAGTTAAGGAAATTAGAATGAACAACGCCAACATTTCCAATAGAAAGTCGGTGGCTTTTACTTCGTTTTTCGAAGTGTTCCTCTCTCGTTTCATTGTGCTATTAGGGCCCTCCTTACGTGTACAATGCAAGGATAGCAAACCATTGGTATAGGCTCGTAACAATTCCTAATGAATTTCATTAGAATACTATTAGCTGAATCTAATTTAATTGCTCTTTACTTTCGAACAATTGGTTCTGAACATTCCTAACGATCAACGCCACACCCAGAAGCTCAATCAATTGAATCAGCGGTACACCTGCCCCTGTATAGAAAAACATAAATAGGCCTTTTCCACCTGGCGCCCAAGTCGAAAACCACGATACACCAAATAAGTAAAGTAGATAGGTCAGCAGTAAGCCTAGAAGAATAATCAAATAATCCGCTAAAACCTTGCGGGTCTTTTGCCGTTTGAAAAAGCCTGTCGCAAAAATCACTCCGGCCGCTAAACTGACAAGCAGCAAAACAGGCGCTATGATTCGGTATAACCAGATGATTCCATTGATGATGATCACTACTGGCTTTGTACGCTTTTCATCTGCCTTCATGCCTTTTTTTACTGTCGAAACAGAACGAACATTCAATAGGTCTAAAACGACTTGAGCAGGTTGATCTGGCATAAAAATCGATCCGCCATAGCTAGTCTGATAGCTCTTGTAAAGAGTCGTTTCCAAAATTCCAGAACGCATGTAAGCAAAAACCTTTCCCATATCTTCCGGCTTTTTCCCATTGCTCTGTTTCGAAACGAAGAACATTTTTTTCTTCTTCAACGCCCCAGACTTAAAACCTTCTGAAAGCTCTTGATTGATCTTTTTAAAGACCTTTTCATTGTCACGACCATTTTTATATAATCCTTCATGCTGAAACATCTCTCGTAAGCCCCAGACAAACATATCCCCCGGCAGCTCACCATTTTTCACCGGCCAAGAATCCGGCCAAATCGACTCGTTCAGCATCCAATCGATCCCTTTTCGATATTTCGCAAAGGTTGGAGACACCTTTTGTGCTTCTGCAAAAGTTTTTTTCGAGACCCAAATGCCGCTGTTTTCAGCAGTGTCCTTAGAATCGTACTTGCTGTTGTCAATCTGAATCAAATTTTCTGTCAGCTTGGCAAAGGATGTTTTCGTCCGATCGTTCGTCGTAAAAATCCCGTAGTAATTCTGATTCATTTTTGAAATCGCCAAGGATTCTCCTAAGGTTAAAAGTATCGGAGCAATCAGTAATAAGAGGTTTCCAACGAGCTTTTGCTTATTCGTTTTCCTCAGTAAATGCCAAAAAGTGTGTAGGCCTTCTTTCATGGACGTGCCCAGTGGCTGGTTCTGTACAATCATTCCAAAGAATGTACAGATCGTTGCTACAATATAAAGCGGCAATAACCAGATGGAGTCTTCTCGCAGATACCAGAAAAACGGAAAAGCAAGCATCAATAAAATCGACCAGGGGATTCTTTTTTTAATGGTTTCTTTTCTCCGCAAATACAGCCCCAGAATCCCGGCTAAAACTGCGAGTACCGCCGCAAAGACCAGACTATTTCGATACACCCGCAGCGAAAAATCTGAAGTCAACGTTGCCGGCGAGTAGATTAGGAATAAGAAGCCTAAGCCGCTGAGATACTTATTTTTAATTAACGGTGCCAATGCCTTGATCATAGCAAAAGCTGCACCAATATTCACTAAACACAAGAACAACGGATAAGACAAGTGTGAAAAATGATTCACAAGCAAAAAGAATGTAAAGGATAAACCTTTCGTTAATGTTCCTGTGCCGTAATCCCCCAACCATTTTCCATCTAAAATGGTCAATGCTTGATTGATCGACAGCGCGTCATCATATCCTGCCTGCATATAAATTTTGACTGGCATCAACACCGCCAATCCTAGTCGAAAAATAACCGCAAAGACAAAAACGCCGATCATGATTCTTTTCATCATTAAAGAATCGAGTTTAGTTAATTTTTCTTTCATCATAGCTTAGCAAAAGGGATAAACGCAGGTAATTCCCCTTCTGTCTCCGTCATAAATTTTTGAAGCCAGACAACATCATGCCATTGATCAAACTTATAGCCAATGGCTGGAAAACGAGCCACCTCTTGGTAACCAAGTTTCTCATGAAATTTCAAGCTGCCCGCATTGCCGCCAGTAATACAAGCGGTTAAAATAGCAACATTCTGCTTTTTCAATATTTCTTCCAAAGTCTGATATAAAAGCTTTCCAGCGCCATTGCCACGTTTCTTGCGATCCACATAAACACTGACTTCAACGGCCCAATCATAAGCTGCCCTGTCTTTATAGGCATGCGCATAGGCATAGCCTAAAATGTGCCCCTTTTCTTCAGCGACAACATAAGGATATCTTTCCAAGGTTTCTTGGATTCGTTGGACAAACTCCTCTGTACCTGGTACGTCATAATCAAAGGTAATCGTCGTCTCTTCAACATAAGGCGCGTAGATTGCGACCAATGCAGACGCGTCCTCTGGTGTTGCTACTCGAATGTCAATCATCTTAGCCCCCCTCGCTGGTTCAATTCTATCACTCTGTCAATTAAAAAAACACCCTCTCTAAAAAAGAAACGTAGAAATTCTTAATAATTATCCCATTTCTTAATGAAAATAACGCTCTACTTAATCCCTTAATCGGCTGTATCAAACATAGTAATAATAACAACAAAAAGAAGCGATATTCTATTATTTAGAATAAATGATAATAAAATGATGGTTCTCTAATGATCAGGTCGTTTAGTTTCACCCCTTCTTTATGGTTATTTTTCTATAAATATGCTTATATAGAAAGAGTGTTTCTTAAAACATTTAGCTTGCTGTTTCAAATAATGGAATACTGAAAGTTTGCAGGCAGTTAGATAAAAATGAACGTATTACGAATTAGGAGAATAGTTATGGAACAGAATCAAGTACCTGACAATCATACGAAAGAGCTGAGCTTGTTAGGTCTAAGTATGATCGTCATCGGGTCAATGCTTGGAGGCGGCGTCTTTAATCTGCCCAGCAGCATTTCCCAGTCAGCTGGTGTGGTGGCTTCCTTATTGGCATGGCTGATTACTGGTGTTGGGGTTTTCTTTATTGCGAAGGTCTTTCAAACCCTCTCGAAGGAAGAGCCTGAGATTATTGGCGGCATTTATTATTATGCTAAAGATGGCTTTGGGGACTATATCGGCTTCAACTCTGCTTGGGGATACTGGCTGAGTAACATTATCGGGAATGTTTCCTTTGTCATCCTCTTTTTAGATGCTTTGAGCAAATTTATTCCCTCTATTGGCGGTTCAGGGGGACAAATCGGATTGTTTTTAGGCACCTTCATGATTTGGGGAGTTATCTTTTTAGTGGCTCGTGGTATTCGCACCGCTAGTATTTTGAACACGATCGCCACAAGCGCAAAGGTCATTCCGATCTTATTAGCAATTTTTCTTTTATTTATCCATTTTAAATACCAGACCTTTTCGATGGATGTCTTCGCCAAAAATATGATGCTTAACGGAAAACAGTTAGGCAGCATTCCGACACAAATTCGTCATGCGATGCTGCAAACAATGTGGGTTTTCGTTGGGATCGAAGGTGCGGTGGTTTTATCAGGACGTGCCAAACGTGCCCGGGATGTAGGGCGTGCAACATTGATTGGGTATTCTACAACACTGGCGATTTATGTTTTAATCGTTATGCTAAGCTTCGGCTCATTGCCGCAGGAGCAGCTGGCAAACCTACCGAGTCCTTCACTCAGTGGTGTTCTGCGGGCATCGACCGGCCCTTGGGCTGGCAGTATGATCGATATTGGTGTCATTATTTCCGTCTTAGGCGCTTGGATTTCTTGGACGATTTTAGCTGCTGAAATTTCTTTTGATGCGGCTCAGGATAAGATGTTCCCTGCTTTCTTAGGTAAAGCCAACAAGCAAAATGCTCCCCTGAACGCACTGGTGCTGAATGGCGTAATCATGCAAATCGTCTTTTTAATTTCTCGCTGGGCGATGGATGCCTTTCAAGCAGTAACAGATACAGCGACCACAATGGTGTTAGTGCCTTATGTTTTGTCCGCCGCTTTTTTATGGCAGGTTGCTAAAGGTAAACAACATAAAAATCAACAATTTTTAGCTCTTGGAGGAATCATTTATGGCTTTTATATGCTCTATTCCTCTGGCATCTTAAATTTACTTTACTGCATTGGAATCTATGCATTAGGCTTTGTTTTCTGGTTATGGAACAGTCATACTTATAAGCGACCGGTCTTCGCCACCAAGCGAGACAAGCTGTTATTTGCGATTGTTACTATCTTAGGAATCGTCAGTCTGATCGTTCTTTTGCTGCAATTACGTTAGGAAGCTGGACATCCCCCTTCCTCTACCTAAAAAATGAGCCAGTGATTATTTAAATCACTGGCTCATTTTTTAGATATACTGCAACATCATGGTTACCAAAAGCCCCAATGCGTAGCAGCTGTTAAAGACAATTAAATTTTCAACAGACATAGGAAAGGTTTTGCTTTTGATTTGTTCTCGCGTGAAAACTTTGGTTTGCGGGATTACCTTTACAAGACTGATAAAGGTAATTAGGATCGGCCACTGATAGATCCCGGCGATTAAGCCCATTAAGATCACACCATAGCAGCTATACATGAGAAAGTTGAACAATCGCACACCCCACTCGCGTCCAATATAAAAGGGCAATGTATAGCGGTGATTTTCAATATCCTGCTCCAAATCGCTTAAATTGTTCGCCAACATGATATTGGCAATAGTCAGCATCAATGGCAGAGCTGCCCAAATAACCGCAAGCACAGCCATCGTATTGCCTGTGATCGCAAAACGCTGCACACTTAATTCCATATAAAATAAACGTAAATCATAGGTATTCAAATAAATCGTAATGGCGAAGATCCCCAAACCCTCAGTAACACCACTAAATATTTCTCCTAACGGCATTCTTGAAAGTGGAATAGGCCCATAGGTATAAAACACACCGACAAAGAAGCAGGCCGCGCCCATTGGCAAGAGCATCCAGCCCGTTTGAACCACTAGTATCAAACCCACGATCGCCGAAAAGCCTACCAAACCAAAAATAAGTCGTTGAATCTGCTTCTCCGATAAATTTTCTCGACCAATAAGGTTCTCTTCATATTTGTATTTCTCCGAATGTGCTTTTAAATAATCCATATAATTATTGATAGCCGTAATCGCTAAATCAAAGGCAAACATGCCGAAAAAGAAAAAGAGCGTCTTTCCTGGATGGAAGGAGTGAAAATACGTATTGGTAAATAGAACGGCAATCACAAAAGGAAAGATGCCCGCGAATTTTGTACGTATTTGCACAAGCTCAAAGAAATGTTCTTTCGTCAATTTATTCTGACCAGCTTTTAGTTTTTTAGTATTGTCCATACGAACTCCCTAAATCATAAATTTTCCTATTTCTTCTATTATAAGTAAGTGACACTCACCTTACCTAAATCGATAAGGTGAGTGTCCGGCTAAATGATACCCTGCAAAAGCAGCGTTACAAACAGGCCAAGAGCATAACAACTATTAAACGAAACAAGATTCTTGATGGACATCACGAAGGTTCTGCTTTTCACCTGTTCTTTCGTAAAGGCTCTTGTTTGTGGATAGACTTTCACCAAACTAAGGAATGTGAGTAGGATTGGCCATTGGTAAATCCCAGCAAGCCAGCCTACTATGATCGCTCCATAACAGCTATACATCAAAAGGTTAAATAGAACGACCGCATTTTTCTTTCCTAAATAAAAGGGCAGCGTATAACGATGATTGGCGATATCCTGTTCTAAATCACAAAGATTATTTGCCAGCATAATATTCGCGATCGTGGCGATCAGCGGAAGTGAGGCCCACACAACTGCTAAAGCTGCCGTGGTACTTCCAGTAATTGCGAAATGCCGCAAGTCCAGCTCCATGAAAAAGAGTCTTTTGTCATAGGTATTCAAATAAATCGTAATCGCAAAAATCCCCAGTCCCATGGTAACACCACTAAACACTTCTCCTAAAGGCATTCGCGATAATGGGATCGGACCAAATGTATAAAATACCCCGATGAAGCAGCAGGCACAGCCCATCACCAAAAGCAGCCAGCCTGTTTGCACAGCCAAGGTTAGTCCGACGATCGCCGCAAAACCGATCAAAGCAAAAATAATTAAAACAACGGTTCGTTCAGACAGCTGATCTTTTCCGATGACGTTTTCTTGATATTTGTATTCTTCAGAATGGGCCTTGCGAAAGTCCATATAATTATTGATCGCTGTCGTCGCCATATCAAAGGCAAGCATACCAAAAAAGAAAAACAGTGTCTTTCCCCAATGAAAGGAATGAAAATAGCTGTTGGTAAACAACACCGCAATCAAAAAAGGAAATAAACTTGCTAATTTGGTACGAATCTCCACTAGATCAAAAAAGCTTTTTCTTGTCATATTATTTCAAATCCTTATCGTTGCCCATGGTGTATCCGGCTTCCTTGTTCAATTCAAAAACATCCTTCAAACCAGAAGTTACGTATACTTTATCGTCGCGAGTAACAAAAATTGCTTCCGTATCCTTCAGACTTTCTACGTACTGAGTGCCCTCTTTTACCCCCATCGAAAAGACTGCCGTAGACAATCCATCGCCATCGATTGATTTTTTCGAGATGATCGTGACACCAGCAATATCATTGTCAAAAGGATATCCTGTCTTAGGATTAAACAAATGATGATACGTTTTGCCATCGACTTCTAAATAACGTTCATAGATACCTGACGTTACCAGTGACATATTACTTTCTGGAACACTACCTAAAACGACATTACGAGCCTGATTAGGGTCTTGGATTCCTACCGTCCAGTCCTCTTTTTGATCCCCTCTAGGGCTATGCCCCATCACATAGACATTTCCGCCAAGGTCAATAATTGCCGTCGTTACGCCCTTTTCTTTTAGCACCTTCACGACTTCATCGGTAATATATCCTTTAGCGATCGCGCCTAAATCTAACTTCATTCCTTTTTCCTTCAAGTAAACAGATTTCTCTGAATCATTGAATTCAACCTCGTGATAATTGACTAATTTCAAGGCTTGATCAATTTCACTCTGATCAGGCTTACGAGCATCGGGAAAACCAATACGCCATAGTGAAGTGATTGAGCCGATCGCCATATCAAAGCCACCCTTAGAGTCTTGACTATATTTGTAGGCTTCTTTAAGTAAGTAATACATGTCATCACTTACCTTAACTGGCTTTACACCCGCCTCTTGATTGATCGCATCGATTTCCGATCCCTCTTGATTCACAGTAATCTTATCAGCCAGCTCTTTAACTCGTTTGAAGGCAGGTTTTAATGCCGCTTCTTTGCCATCATCATAGATACGAATCTGGACATATGTACCCATTAAAAATTGTTTATCATCATAAGGCTTCTCATTTATTTTTGGCTTGTCGTTGCCACAAGCGGTCAACAAAATTGCAAGCAGCCCAAGTATCATCAACAGTGCACGTTTCTTCACGTTCATACTTCCTTTATCTATTTAAAATTTTGTCACCTTATCATAGCGTTTTTAGCAAGGTTTTCAAAGTATTTTTCATAATAAAATCGCAAACTCGTTTTGATTTACGATGCCAAATTACTACTTGTTCCACAGCAGCTCTTAAAATCGTTTGAGAAGCTGGACAATCAAAATATTGTTCTGTTCGGGATAAGCACTTTCAACCGGTTATGCCTTCTTTCTCTTCAAAAAAAGAGCTGGGAAACCCCAGCTCTTCCAAGATTCCCTAAATATCAGGAATTAATTTTTAGTTACGATGTTGTCTACTTGAATCGCTGTTGTATTACCTTTTTCAGCAGCGTTCACTAATTGTGCAGCATATGTTTGGAAAGCATGTGAAGAATGAGTTGCACCAGTTACTACTTCAACTTCTGAAGGTGTTCCTTTTTCAACTAACCCTTTGTTTAATTCTTCGATGTATTCTTTTGGTCCTACACCGCTTTTTGCTTTCATGTTCTTTTCATAGTCAGCGTCATCTTTTTTAGATTTGCCGTCTTTATCTACCATATCAAAGTTTGATTCAGTGATTTTCCCACCTGCAACAGTCATGTTGAAGACTGTACGGTAACCGTTAGAGTAGTTCTTTTCTTCTAAAGTATACGTACCATCTTTCAAATCTGCGCCATTGTCGATCTCAATTGTATTGGTATCGCCAGCTTGAGCAGCTTGAACCAATTGTTGAGAGTAATTTTTAAAGCTTTCGCTTGAATGTGTCGCACCAGTAACTACTTCAACTGAATCTGGATTTTGAGTTTGTTCTAAAGATTTATTTAACGCAGGAATGTATTCTTTAGGACCTGTTTTTGTTTTTTCTTTCATGTTTTTTTCGTAATCAGCATCTTTTTGTTTTGATTTACCGTCTTCATTTAAGTAATCATAGTTTGATTTCGTAATTTTGCCATCTTTAACAGTCATGTCGAAAACCACACGGTACCCATTTTCGTAGTTCTTTTCTTCAAGTTTGTAGGTGCCATCCTTAAGATCAGCGCCTGCTACTTTTTCCGCTGGCTTCGCAGCTTCTGAAGAATTTGTTGAAGAGCTTGCAGCCGTGTCTTTATCATTGTTTCCGCCACAAGCAGCTAACGCAAGTGTAGAAAACGCCACCACAGCAAATCCTGATACTATTTTTTTCATTTTCATGATTAAACTCCACCTTTACTATTTTATGTGATTCATTAAACAAGAATCATTCTAAATCACTATCCTAATTTTGTACATCACTTTTTATATATAACCTACTTTTTCTAATTAATTTATTAAAAAAGACCCTATATTAGTTTATATTAATTCTAATAGACAAAGAAACCAACTATATGTATAATATATTCGATTGTTCAGGAGTTATCAATTCATTATTATTGTGCAGTCATTATCATTTACTATAAGGAGCGGATTTTCAATGGCAAAACATAAGATTGTCGTTGTAGGTGCAGGGTATGCAGGTGTCGCAGCAACGAAATTCATGGCCAAGAAGTAAAAAAAAGATGACGTTGAGATCACGTTGATTGATCGTCACTCTTACCATACAATGATGACCGAATTACACGAAGTAGCTGGCGGACGAGTAGAACCAGAAGCAGTTCAATATGATCTGCAACGGTTATTTGCCCGTAAGAAAAATGTTTCTCTTGTAACAGATACGGTGATTGGCATCGACAAGGAGAAGAAAATTGTTCAAACGAAATTAGGCAAGTATCCTTTTGATCAACTGATTATTGGTATGGGCGGTGAACCGAATGATTTTGGGACGCCTGGTGTTAAAGAACACGGATTTACCCTCTGGTCAATGGAGGACGCAATCAAAATCAGAAAGCATATCGAAGACACAGTCGCAAAAGCAGCACTGGAGCCAGATGAAGCAACTCGTCGCGCAATGCTGACCTTCGTTGTCTGCGGTTCTGGCTTCACCGGAATTGAAATGATCGGTGAATTAATGGAATGGAAGAATGTTTTAGCAAAAGAGCACAAGCTACGTCCTGAAGAATTCACTTTGATGGTTGTGGAAGCCCTACCGACTATTTTGAATATGCTTGACCGCAAAGATGCGGAAAAGGCCGAACGCTTCATGATGAAAAAAGGCATTCAATTGAAAAAAGGCGCACCAATCACTGAAGTCACAGCAGATCATATTGTCTTAAAAGATGGTTCGCAAATTCCGACCAATACGTTGATTTGGACTGCTGGTGTTAAAGGAACGACAGATGCGGCTGATTTTGGATTAGAAGCAGCACGCGGTCAACGTCTATACGCCAATGAATTCATGCAAGCCAAAGGCTATGAAGACAAAGATATCTACATTGTCGGTGACTTGGTTTATTATGAAGAAAACAACGATGGCAAACCTACACCGCAAATTGTTCAAGCTGCTGAACAAACAGCGCATACTGCCGCAGCGAACATTGTAGCAAAAATTAAAAACACACCAAAACATGAGTTCAAGAGTAACTATCAAGGCTTCATGGTTTCCATCGGTTCTAAATGGGGTGTTGCCAACTTGATGGATAAAGTTCATTTAGCCGGCTTTATGGCAATCGTCATGAAACATATCGTGAACTTGAAATACTTCTTTGATATGCGTTCTGGTTACTATATGTTCCAATACATGATGCATGAATTTTTCCACATCAAAAACGATCGCAATGTTACCCGCGGGCATTCATCTCGTTATGGAAATGTCCTTTGGAGCGTACCGTTGCGTGTCTTCTACGGCTCTATGTGGCTGATCGAAGCATCGAAAAAAGTCGTCGGCGACGGCAGCTATCTGAACCCAAGCTCTTGGTTCGGCAGTGGTTCATGGTTTACTGATAAAGTGGTATTCCCTTTCCCATGGCTGCAAGAACAAGTAACTACTGGTGCCTCAGCAGCCGGATCACATGCAGCTGAAGCTACGACTGCGGCGACTGGCGCTGCGGGCGGAGCAACTGACGCGGCAGCGACTGCGGCAACTCATTTCGGCTTCAACTATACGTTTGGCGAAAATCCAATGCCGGTTTTCGAAAAGATGCCTCATTGGTTCGCAAAAATCATGGAATTCATGATGCCAAATAAAGATGTCGCTTTGTTTATGCAGAAATTTATGACCTTTGTCGAAATTGGTATCGCATTAGCCCTAATCTTTGGTCTTTTCACTTGGTTGGCCAATGCTGCAACGATCGGTTTAGTAATTGCTTTCTGCTTATCAGGCATGTTCTATTGGGTAAATATCTGGTTCATTCCAGTTGCCTTTGCTTTAATGAATGGTTCTGGTCGAGCACTTGGTTTGGATCGCTGGGTAATTCCTTGGATTCAGCGCACTGCCGGCAAATGGTGGTACGGAACACCGAGATCCATTTACGGAAAAGAAAATTCCAACTAATTTGACTGTTTAATAATGGAAAGTTCTAAAGGGCTTGTTTTTCTCTTTAGAACTTTCTTTATGTTATGATAAGAAAAGATTTATTGATGCTTTGTAGGAGCTACAGGTTACTTATCTGTCAAAATGGATAGTACAAGAAAAATAAGAGAGGTGTGGACTTTGAAACTGAAGGATTTTGCAAAAAATAGTTTGCTTCGGCCTTGGGATGGCATCATTGTCGTAATACTTATTCTGCTCTCTTTTGCGCCTGTATTGGTCTTCAGTCTCAATCGAGCATCGAGTCCAACACAAGAAGCGGTTCTTTCGGTTGACGGAAAAGAAATCAAAACTTTTGATCTCTCAGATAACTCGCAGGCCTACACCTATCGTTACGAGGATAAAGATGGCGACTACAACCTGATCGAGGTTAAAGGAAACCGCATTCGGATCAAAGAAGCAGACTGCGGGGATCAAATCTGTGTGCGCCGCGGGTGGATTGAACAATCTGGTGAAACCATTGTTTGCTTGCCCCATAAATTGCTAATCGAAGTCAAATCCTCAGACGGAGGGGAACCCGGCAGTGTCATTTATTAACTGCCCTTACTATGAATAAAACGCAAAAACTGATTTACATAGCACTTTTAGTCGCTCAAGGGGTTATCTTGGGCTTGATCGAGAATATGTTTCCATCCCCTTTCGCCTTTGCGCCGGGGGCAAAGCTGGGACTCGCCAATTTAATAACAATTGTTGCGATTTTTACTATGCCTAAAAGAGACAGCTTTCGTTTGATCTGGATGCGTCTGATTTTGACCACCCTTTTAGGCGGAACAATCTCCACCTTCTTATACAGCATGAGTGGTTCTTTATTGAGTTATTTCGGCATGCTGCTGGTAAAAAGTCTGGGACCTAAACGAGTAAGTATTATCGGCATCAGTGCCACAGGTGGTTTTCTTCATAACGTAGGCCAGCTGCTGGTGGCTAGCTGGATCGCTCAATCTTGGACGGTGATGCTCTACTTGCCAGTTATGTCTCTTTTAGGAATTCTTGCTGGAATCGTTATCGGAATCGCAGGAAACTATCTATTGGTACATGTCCGAGCATTGCAAAAATTTCAATTAGATTATGAATTATCAAAAAAATCGAAAAAAGGATCAGGAGGCTATCAAAAATGAAACTTCATCCTATGTGGCAAGACTATCCTGACCTTGCTGAACAATTGACGACCACTCTTGAACTAATGGAAAATGTCGTCAAATTAAAAAATAAAAAAGTCGAGGCTGCTGTACTAGCCATGATCCACGCTGGCGGAAAGCTGCTGCGCCCTGCCTATCAACTCTTATTTTCACAATTTGGACCAGACCAGGATGAGAAGAAGGCAACATCATTGGCGGCATCCATCGAAATGCTTCACACAGCAACCTTGATCCACGATGACATTGTTGATGAATCCGAATTACGCCGCGGTTTGCCGACGATTCGTTCTACTTTTGGGAATGATACGGCCGTTTATGCCGGTGATTATTTGTTCATATGCTGCTTCAAACTGCTCTCCGATTACGCTACTTCTTTACGGAGCTTACAATTGAACTCTCGCAGCATGGAAAAAATTCTTGATGGTGAATTAGGTCAAATGGATGACCGCTACAAGCTTGATCAAACAGTCGACGAATACTTGGAGAATATTTCTGGAAAAACTGCGGAGCTTTTTGCTTTAAGTTGTTCAGTAGGTGCTTTTGAGAGCGGCAATAGTGAACGCTTCGCTAAAAAAGCTGGTACTATTGGACTGAATATTGGGATTGCTTTTCAAATTATGGATGATTTATTGGATTACGAAGCAAATACTGAAACATTAGGAAAACCTGTTCTAGAGGATGTTCGCCAAGGTGTTTACTCTCTCCCCTTAATCTATGCACTGAATCAAGCGCCGCAACAGTTGCGGCCCTACTTGGAAAAGAAAAAGGAAATGACAGATGATGACACTTTGCACGTACAACAGCTCGTTCATCAACTAGGCGGCGTTGCCTATGCGCAACAATTAGCAACAAAGTATACCGAACAGGCCTTAAAGGATATTCGGAAATTACCGGACAATTATTTTGGTACTAAAGAAAAGCTTGAACGCTTAACCAGTCAAATTTTAACCCGTAAAAGCTAACAAAAAATCCGAGCTGCAGCCTAAACGACAGCTCGGATTTTCCTATTCTACTAGACCAAAACTCATGCCAATCACCAAAATGACCAATACGATCAGCGTAATAACCACATACAAATAATCCTTTTCTTTCGCAAATGCAAAGATAGACACAACTACCCGTAGAACGGGTGTCAAAATCAGGCAAAACAAGCCCAACATGATAAAGGCTTCTCCATTCAACTGCTGTACCCCTTTGAAAATCAACTGCAGACTGCTGGGAACCTGGCCCGAACTTGGCAAAAAGAACAGCAGTAGCATTCCCGCCAAAATAATTATGGCTGAAACTATCACACCTATTCGTAAAATGTATCCGATGGAACGCTCAATCTTCAGCATTTCTTCCTTGTTTTCCATTAGATGATCACCCCAAATCCACGAAGAACCATTTGTAGTCCCATAAAGAATAAAATCGGAATGAAAATCATTCGAATCACGATCGGTTTAAGTCGCGTCATGATTCGCGAGCCTATTGTTGCACCTACTAATACACCTAATGCCAGAGGAGCAGCGATTTGTGGCAAAATGGCTCCGCTGAAAAAGTAAACCATCGCAGAAGCAGCCGCAGTGACCCCCATCATCAGATTACTGGTAGCGCTAGAGGGCTTCAAAGGTATTTTCATAATAGTGTCCATCGCCGTTACCTTAAAGACTCCACTGCCGATTCCTAATAACCCCGAAGCGATTCCCGCTCCAAACATCATGGCAAAGCCTCCTGGTACTTTCTCTACCTGATAATCAATTTGTTCTTGCAACACTTTATCATAGTAAGAGCCATTCAATTTCAGCTTTTCAGCCAACGAATCTCCTGCAACTTTTTCAACCGCTTTGTCTGTTTTTCCCCGCAGCTTTTGAATCATGTTAATGACTGAAAAGAGCAAGAAGCCGCCGAATAAAATAAATAAAAAGCTCGTCGGCACAACGCCTGAAAGTAACGCACCTACGATCGCTCCAATCGTGGTCGCAATCTCCAAAAACATTGCGACACGCAAATTCAGCATATCATCCTTTAAATAAGCAATAGTAGCGCCTGAACTTGTCGCGATCACGCAAACAATACTGGCCGCAATCGCATACTGAATGTCTAGTCCCATTATTAACGTCAAAAAGGGCGTTAAAATAATTCCTCCGCCGATTCCTAAGATCGACCCTAGTATTCCGGCCAATACACCAACAATAAGTAATACTCCTATTTGACTAAACATACCTTCCCGCCTTTCTGCTGCTATTATAACGCAACTTTCTTTTCAAGCAGGAAATTTAGTAAACATATTAAATCATTCGATGAAAATTTTCAGAAAACAGAGTCGTTTCACTCATCGATTCTCATTTGCTTCACGTTTTCCTATTTCATAAGTTTAATTGTTTGTGCAGCAACGTTTTCACACGATCTACTTCTTCTTGCGAGATTTTTTGATAGGAAATCCCCTCTTGTCCTGTAAAACCGTCTCCAGTAAATCCTTCCCCCTGAACCTGTTGACTGTCGATCTTAGTCAAACAAGAGTGATACCCAGTCAAGATTTTCTGCATTTGATCAAAGGTTAAGTCTGTTTTCCCATTTTCGCCAATTCCATCTAAAATTTTCTGGTAGCTAAAAATACTTTTAGTTGAAAGGATCTTCTCTATCAATAATTCCATTACTTCACGCTGTCTACCCTGACGTCCGTAATCACCTTTTGGGTCTTCATACCGCATTCTAGAATATTGAAGAGCCTCCCATCCATTCAAGTGTTGCCTACCTTTTGGGTAATCAATTCCTTCTGCCGAAAAAGCAAAATCATTGTTCACAGTCACCCCGCCAACGGCGTCCACTAGCGTTTGAAGGCCATCCATATTAACCGAAACATAGTGATGGATCGGAATATCTAAAAATTTTTCAACTGTATCCATCATCATCTCAGGGCCGCCAATTGAATGGGCATGATTGATTTTGTCTTCATAATCTGCTCCAACAATCTCCACAAACGAATCCCGCGGAATGCTTACTAAGGTTGTTTCATTCGTTTGATTATTTAGCGTCGCGACCATGATCGTATTGGCCCGGAAATCTGTTTTTCTTTTCGCATCATTGGCAATTCCGAGAATCAAAATACTCATAGGTTCTGAAGCTTGAGGCGTCTTTGCTTTTCCCCCACGCTCAACTGGGGAGTACATAGAGTCTGCCATTTTCTGTGAACTATGATAAAACTTCAATGCAAACGCACTTAGTCCTGAAACCAACACCACTAACACTGCAAGCACGCCAATCAATACCTTCTGCCAAGTCAAAAAGCCATTTTTACTTTTCCGTCGTTGGGACTGACGGGGGTTTTGTAAATATGGATAGCAGAAACCCGCCGTCCCGAAAGTGAGCCCTCCACCTAAACACACCCCCGCCAAAACATCACTCATATAATGAACGCCTAAATAAATTCTGCCACCTACAATAATGAACATTAAGAAAAATAATCCTATTTTAAGTAATAGAGGCATGCGACGTTCTCTGAAAAAATAGAGCACGATCAGCGTACAAACAAGCGTCATAATCAGCAACGAATGTCCACTTGGAAAACTATAGGAGGAACGAGAAAGGTATTGAATCTGGTCTGGGCGCGACCGCTGAATCACCTGCTTTAATAAATAACCTACCCCACTGACGAAGATCAGATTTCCCAAGCACCAAACAGCTAATGCCCGCTCATGTTTTCTCAGCAAATAGAAAGCAAGAAGTCCAAAAATAATCACCATCGGACCGATAGTAGCGATTTTCGCCATTCCTCCCACAAAAGCCGTTAAATAGGAAATATTTGGTAAGCGATTTTGGAGAAATACAGCATCTACCTCTTTCATCCAGTGTGCATTCATTGCGACAGCACTAGTTATCACCATGACTGAAAGGAGCATGCCTGCACTTCGTAGGAAAAACTTTTTTCGCATCATTTTGTTCAATTCTCCATTCAATTTTTTATATTAATCGTTCTTTTTCTCGAAAGCCCATCATGATTCCCAAGCCAACACCTAGAACAATCAAGGAGGTTCCTCCTTGACTTAAAATCGGCAACGGAATACCCGTTAATGGCAGAATACCAATCGCAGCTCCGATATTTTCAAAAATTTGGAACAGCAAGCCAAATACAAAAGTAACCGCCAAATAGAGATTGCCTTTATTATTTGTTTTCATCGCAGCTGAAATGATTTGATAAAACAAGTAGAAGTATAGAAAAACCACTAAAGTACTGCCAATGAAGCCAAAGCCTTCTCCAATCACCGTAAAGATCATATCTGACTCACGAACAGGCACATACACGGATGCCTGCTCACTGCCGCGACCAAACAAGCCGCCCGATCCAATCGCGTAAAGACTCTGTACTTGCTGATAGGCAATAGAATCACGGTATTGAAAGGGGTCAACCCATGCACGCACACGATCTAGCTGATATGTTTTAAAATGCAGCCAATATAGCAGCTTATTCCCCCATTCACTGAAAACCAAAACCAATAAAGTGGCACCTAAAGCTGCTCCGATACCCGTAATCGTCGTAAGTATTTTCCAATGAACCCCGGATATTACAAACAGTGCACCTAAAATAGCAATAAATACTAAACTCGTTCCAAAATCTCGTTGAATAAACATCAAGAAAAATGTCGGCAGGCTGAACAAAGCAACCTTCCCTAAATAACGCAGATCACTTTTCAAGGTTCGCTGAGAGCAATTCAACTCATCTATTAGTGCTAAGCGAACCATAAAAAGAGTAAAACTCAGTTTCATCAATTCTGATGGCTGAAAAGAAAAACCGCCGATACGCAGCCAGCGTTTCGTATTCGTTACAGTGTACATCGCCGGATCATAAAACCAATACAATAGCGCCATGATCCCTAACGATACAACATAAAAAAAGGGCGCATATTTTAACAAAGTAGCCGTTTTGAATTTACTGACGATCCCCATGGCCAATAGAGAAATCAGACAAAAAATAATCTGCTTCGTTACAACATTTTTAACGTCAGCCCCATCTAGCTCAGCCGCCATCGATTGTACACCGATACTAATTAAATAAAAGATGAAAATGGGTAAAAACAAAGAATAGTTAAATTCACTGCTTAAACGTTTGATCATTTATTCGATCCTCCGAAGAAAGTTTTAGACAGATACCCAGCGCGATAGAAAGAATCAGGTAGCTCGTCCCCCCATAACTAATAAATGGCAACGGCACTCCTGTCATAGGGATCAGTCCTAAAATACTAGCAATATTGATACTGGTTTGGAGAAGCAAAAGCGTTCCAACCCCAAAATAAATTAAGCTGACCTGCTGATTCACTTCCTTCGCCGCTAAAACAAATAGACGAAGAGCAATCAGAAAAAGCAATGCCAATACGAGTAAGCCGACAACAACTCCTAATTCCTCCACCAAAATCGAATACACAAAATCTGTTTCCGCTACTGGTAAATAGCCTTTTTTAGTAATACTATTTCCCAGCCCTCTACCAAAAAAACCACCGTTATAAAGTGCGTAGTACGAATTACTCATTTGAAATCCTTTGCCGTAGGGATCTAGAAATGGGTCTCTCACTAAACGGATACGATCATAGGTATGAGCAAATAATTCGGGCAAAAGATGGTGACTGCCCAAAAAAAGTATCGCGCCTCCGATTAAAACAATCCCCAAAATCAACCCTGAAAAAATAAGTACCGACCACTGATAAGGCAATTGCGCAGTCGTAATAATGACTAAAGCGACTCCCCAAATAATGATTGCACCTGTCACTTTAGGCTGGAGCAAAATCAATAATCCGCTAAGTGCCACTAGACCACAAGGCACCAGCATTTCCTTTCTAGTGCGCTTCACGCGGAAAAAATACGCCAAATAAAGAATCAGTGCTACATTTGTGACTTCAGAAGGCTGGAATTGAATACCTAATAAGGAGACCCATCTTTGTGCGCCATTAATATTGACGCCACTTATTTTCACTAGCAGTAAACTAACTAGTCCAACTGCTAATAAACTTTGCGCTAGCTTACCATTTATTAGTACATTATTTTTCACATGATAAAGCACAGCAATCAGCAGCCAGCTTAGCCCCATAAAAATCGCCTGCTTACTAAATAGCGACAATGGATTTTCCCCTTCCGCCATCAAACGATAAGAACTAGCACTAAAAACAATTAAAAGACCGATCAGGCTTGTCCCCAAATAAGGTAATAACAGCAGCCAATCGATCTTTTTTCTTTTCATCATGTTCATCTCTCCCTTCATCAAGTAATTGTTTGAGACGAGAGAGTCCACAATAAATAACCTAAAAAAGAGACACCAAACGTTAGCGAAAAAAACTAACAAGTCTGGTGTCTCACACAATCAATCTCATCGTCTGAGTTTTAGCACTAAACAACGTAAAGAATCACTCTTAGCTATTTTATGAAAAGCCTTAATCCGACAATTCCTATTTTACACATTGGCGTCTTTCGACGTTTCTGCGCAATAGCCTATGTTTGTTTAGGAGCCTCACCTAACAAGTTTACTTATATTTACTTTCACAAAGAATACTACTTTTTTTGTCAGTAAATAGCAAAATATTCTAAAGAAAATACGACTTTCTTTACATTTGCTTATAAAATCCTTTACTAAAAATTTACTAGGATCAGAAACCTTTTTATGGTATTTAAAAACCTTCTTTTAATAAAAGAACGATTAATTTTGAAACCACCTTTTTAGCAAGCTCTTGTACAATAAGCATCTATTTAAGTAAAACAACTTCCTTCTAAAAAAATGGTCAAATAAAATAATACGAAAATTAAAACTTGATCAGTTTGTTTATTAAAAAAGAATTATTATTTATCCGTTACATACTTATTATAAAGGAGTTACATTTGTGAAAAAGAATTTATATAGTTTATTTACCTGCTCAATCGTGTTGAGTTCTCTCTCAACCTTCCCAATCCGAAGCATTGCTGAAACGTCTACTAACAGCAGTACCCTAAATAGTACGGTTTTGTCTGAATCACTGAACACGACAAGCTCAGTAAATAGTCTCTCATCAACTACAGAAAGCTCCGCAACACCAAATAGTACAGTAGCACCCATTCCGGGAACAACTGAACCTTCTACAGCGGATTCACAATCTTCAAGCGCTTCATCCACAACACTTGAACCGCGAACAGCCTCTGTAGACTCGTGGATGCCTGATCCTGTCTTACAACAAATCGTGGCAAAAACGATTGGCAAAACCAAGGATACCTTGACTAAAGAAGATATGACAAAGATTACTGGCTTATATATTCAAAATGCTGACAATGCTATCGCTAGTTTACAAGGGTTAGAGTTAGCCACAAACTTGGACTATTTTTATATGAATTCAAATAATCAAATTACGGATTTTTCAATTTTAGCTGCTTTGCCAAAACTAAAACAAGTCTATCTGATGGGCACAAATGTTAACGATGAAAATGTCCCGAATTTTGGTACAACGATCACTAGACTGAACCTTTCTGGATCAAGTGTTACTGACAAGGTATACGACAAAATCAGCAAAATGACGAACCTAGAGTCCTTAACCTTTGAATCCAATATGAATATCACAACAATCGAACCTGCGATAACTTTAACAAAGCTAACTGAATTACGTGTTCAGTTTTGCGGGATTACGGATTTTCGCCCGATCAATCAAATGCCGACATTAACCCAGCTTGCTGCCTTTGGACAAAATACTGGTCGAAATGATCCAGCTACAGCGATCAATGCCAACGCGTTAAATTACGATGCAGACAAACAAACAATCTATGTTCCCTTTTCAATCATGCCAAATCGTATGACCAACTATGATGGCTACATACCGCCTTTCACAACGTCAAATAGCGATAGTCAAACCTACTTTGACTTCAATGGCGTACAGCTAGACAGCAGCCGTTTGGCGATTACAGATGAAGGGATCACTGTATCTGGTGTGACACAGGATGAATTTGATCAACTCAAGACTTTTAAGTACAATGCTCGTTTGAATAACCCAGCAGGTTCTTATAATCAACCGGATAGATTTACGTTCTATGCTATTTCATCAGGAACCTACCTGCATCAATTTGACGTGCAGCATACGACGCCTTCGCCAGGAGTGACGATTAAATATGTTGATGAGGATGGTGACAATATTCATCCACCACAAATTTATAACGGAAACGTTGGTGAGGATTACGATACAACCAGCGAAACTTATCAGCTTGCTATTGACGGCTACACCCTAGACAACACACAATTACCTGAAAATGCCGTTGGGAAATTTACTGCGGATATGCAAACTGTCATATACATTTATAAACGAAACGACGTAACGTTGAAGGCGCATGACTCAATGATCTCTGTCGGCGATCCATGGGACCCCGCAGATAATTTCGATGGCGGGATAGCTCCTAATGGAGAAAACATCGCCCTTAGCGATGTTTCTGTCAAAGGGACCGTTAACAATCAAACAGCTGGAAAATACGAAATTACCTATACGTACGCTCGTGTTCCAAATAGAAGCTGGTCCGGTGATTCTGCCACTGCAAAAGCGACAGTTACAGTGGTTGATCCGATGGTAACCATTCAATATGTTGATCAAAATGGAAAGAAAATTCATAAAGAAACGGTTATAAAAGGAAAACTAGACACCCAGTTTGATGTATCCGGTAAAGACTATCAACCGGATATCAAGGGGTACGCATTGGATAAAAAACAATTACCAAAAAACGCTAAGGGAACCTTTAGCGCTAAAGCGCAAACAGTCACTTATGTGTATCAGTCTACAACGACTCCAACAACTAGTACCAACGACAGCGAGTCCACGACAACTGCTCCAACCGCAAGCACTGAGACTAGCAGTCAAACCACAGGAGAAATCTCTGATTCAAGTAAGAAGAATGACATGACACCTGTTGGATCATCCAACAATCCGTCTAGAAGAACTATTTCTAACCAAACGACAGCAAAAAAATTGCCTAAAACGGGTGAGCGCTATACACCAAGCTACCTTATCACAGGTATCAGTATTTTATTCCTTGCCACTACATTGCTGTTTTTCAGCCGTAAAAAAGTAAAATAATGTAAAAAAGTATCCTAGCAAGATTTTGCTAGGATGCTTTTACTTTTATAAATTTGTTTTTAACCACTTTTGAAAAACATCAAGCTGTTCTGGTGTATGAAAGAAATGCTCCCCCGCTTCTACAACCGTTAAGGAGATCTCCTCAGCTTCAGAAAAATTTTCAACGGTTTCTCTTGAAGTCAAGTTGTCATTTTCACCATATAATATTTTTGTCGGCACTTTCCAGCTGATTGGGTGCTCCACAACATATGAATAGTACTCCCAATCCAAAGTGTTGATGGGTGTTTCAATTCGTTTTTCCTTCTCTAGCTCCTCCAATGTTCGGTGGAACCAGGTTAGCATATTCTCAATTAATTCTTGCATATCGACAATTGGAGACAAGAAAAAGCTCTGCTTGATCCTTCTATCTTGCGTCGCCAGCATGCCAAAATAAGCCCCGATGCTGCAGCCAAACAATGAAATCTCTTCTGTTTGCTCAGCCAATTCAGCAATTAGCTTATCTGTATCTGCCAGAACATTTTGCGGGTTAAGGGCATAAGTTTCCCCTTTGCGTTCCCCGTGTTCTGGAAGATCAAAGCTCCAGACCTGATAGCCTTCTCTAACCGCAGCCTCTGCGAATAACTGAATGATCGTATCTTCTTTGTGCGATTGATCCCCATGAAAAGCTAAGATTCCCTTAGCACTGGATTCACCCCAGCATACAACTGGAATTCCCTTAATTCGCTTCTTTACTTGTTTCATTTACCCCTCCACAATCTGCAAACCTAATCCAGCCGCAATAATCATGGCCTGATAGGAATCCACCTTCAAGCCCTTCAATTGCTCCATCGAAAAAGCAATCTTGCTAAATTGATTACTCGTAAAATCCAAATCAGCTAGTTTTGTCCGCATCCAATTACTATTATCTAATTCATTATTTGTTAAAAATAAATGCTTCCAAGTTACCTCGAAAAATTCGCTATCCGTCAGCTTGCAATTTTCAAAAGCAACATTTTTCAGGTTCGTCCCACTAAATGAACCAAAATTGATCATACAATCTTTGAATCGACAATCTCGCAAATAGCTTTCCGCAAAGTTGCAGCCCATTAGTTTACAATTTTCGAACACAACTTGATGAAAACTGCCGCCGATCCACTCAAGATTTGAGAAATCACAATTTTTGAAAAGAACATTCCCTGCTTCGAAGCGAATCAATTTTGTCCGCTGCATCGTTACCTTCTCCAAAATTGTTCGGCGCAGGACAAGATTTTCACACGTTAAATAACTATAGTCGTATTCAATAGCATGGACTTCATCAATCACAGCCTCATCTTCTAAATAAAAATCATCAGTAAAATTCTTCGGTAAAATCGGTGGTGCTGGGTAATTCTTAATCATTTTCTTTCCCCTATCCATTCATTCATGTTCTCAGTTTCCCATAAAAGGTAAAATTTCTCTAGTGCTTGCTGAAATTTCCCTTGAAGCAGTGGTTAAAAGAAGCTTTTTGTTTTGAAGAATGATAAAATTTACCATTGAGGTGACCTTATGAACAATAAAATAAAAGAATGGCTTCCTGTAGTCATTATTATCGTATTAATTTTTCTTGCTAGAATGTTTGTTTTTTCTCCCGTGAAGGTTGAAGGCCACTCAATGGATCCTTCGCTTCATGATAATCAACGATTAATCACATCTAAAATATCGAAGCTGGATAGACAGGATATTATTACTACCAAAGAGCCAGATAATCAAAGTATTTATGTGGTGAAACGAATCATCGGTTTACCCGGCGATCGAGTGGAAATGAAGAATAATGTTTTGACCATTAATGGAAAAGAATATGACGAACCTTACCTGAATGAGTTCAAGGAAAAATTCAAAAAAGATAAGCTTTTTGATGAGTATTCCTACAACAAAGCTTTTCAGGAACAAGCAGCTAACGCAACGAGCTTCACTAATGATTTTGATGTGACCGTGCCTAATAATCAATATTTTGTTTTAGGCGACAATCGCTTGATCTCTAAAGACAGTCGTATTTTCGGTTTCGTTGACAAATCTCTAATCCAAGGGAAAGTGATTTTACGTTTCTGGCCATTGAATGAATTCAAACTCTTTTAAGCACCGAAAAAGTCATGACGACTCTGTCATGACTTTTTTTATTCCTCAATGTGTCGAAAAGAGAACGGCTACTTCGTGATTTTCTCGTTAAGAATCTTTTTAGGACCAAGTATTTCGACATGATGAATCTGTTCGATTGTCAAATGAAGCATTCCCCGCTCTTCCTCATTCAAATAGATCTGTTCCTCTCTTTGACCGACAATCTTTCCCACCAAATCATCTAAATAGTTTCCTTCGTTATCTAACGATTCTAGTTGAATAGCGATTCGTTTATTCTTCAAATATGCCTGCTGCAGCGTTTCGCCGATTTCCTCTAGGCTCATTTGCTCTTTTTCAATATTGATATGATTTCGAACTTTCGATTCCTTATTCAGCACCGCGGTATGATCCGATAAGTAAAAACCAATCCATTTCATCATTCCACGGTCCTGATAGACCTGCTTTGCTTCCATAAAAAGCTTCTCTGCACTATCATCATCATAGATCATGGCTAATCCATTCCTTCCATTCCGCCAGCATGGCCGCCGACCAAGCCAGCTCTTTTGATGGCAGTTGCCCCTTCATTTAGTGAATGTGCCCGTACGATCGACGTAAATTTATAGCGACTGCGGATTTGTGCAATGACTTCATCAATTTTTTCTTCCTTCATCGTTTGAAGTGGATCTTCAAAAAGATTCAGTTGCAAGCTTCCAGCAGGTCGCAGTGAGGAAACTGTAATAGAGATATTGCGTACTTCGGAATTGTCCCAATATTTTTCAAACAGCGCAAAAGCTACACGAGTCAGTTCCTTCGCCTGATGGGTAGGCGGAATTTTTAATTGATGATGAAAGCCACCGCGTTTTCCACTTCCAAAATAAGCATAGGCGATCCCTAAATGCAGCGTGCCGCCTAAGACATCCGCTTTACGCAAACGTTGGGCAACCTGCTCGCAAATTTCAGCAATGACCGTTAGGATATCTCCTTTATGCGCGTAATTTTTCGGCAAGACCTGTGAATTGCCGATAGACTTTTCCTTAGTAGGATACAAATCTTTTTGGGAAAGAACTGAGCGATCAATCCCCCACGCATGCATATAGTGCTGCATCCCCATCACACCATAGTGATTTTTTAAAACAAACGGATCGGTATGAGCTAAATCGCCCATAGTGCTTAAGCCCATCATTCGATAACGCCGCTCCATCCGGTTGCCGATTCCGCAGAATTTACTCAAACGAAGCGGCCAAATTTTTTCTGGTACATCTTGATAGTGCCATTGAGCGAAATGATCCTTCCGCTTTTTTGCTTCGATATCCATCGCAATTTTCGCTAATAAAGGATTATCCCCCATCCCCAATGACGTATAAATGCCGATTTTTTCTATAATTTCTTTTTGAATCCTTTTTCCGACCTCCGCCGAACTATTGCCAAACAACTTCCAACTATGAGTCAAATCGCCAAACTGTTCATCAATGCTATATGTATGAATGTCTTCCTCTGCCATATACGAACGAAAAATCTCCTGAATACGCATGTGGTATTGAATATACAAGGTCATCCGCGGTGGTACAATATGCAGCTTTGGATGATTAGGAATTTCAAAACCACGGCTAACATTACTGATGCCTAACTCTTGTTTTGCCATCGGACTCGCCGCTAAAACCAAGCCAGCATTTTCCCGATCCCCACTCATAACGACTAACAGGTCTTTTAGCGGATCCAAGCCATGCTCGATACATTCAACACTGGCATAAAAACTTTTAGAGTCCATACAAAAAACATCTCTGACCGGCTCTCCTTCATAAATGTTCATCAAAACCACCTCCTTAAAAGCCAAACATACGTTCGATTTAAGTTTAAGTTTATTCTGATTTTTTGTCAATCATTTGTTTATAAGTTATGAATGATAATTTACTAACAAAATGCTCTTTTTTTGTTTCCTTTATTTGTTTTCAATCAAATATTCACTTATAAGAATTAAGAAGTACTTAAATTATGCAATGCAAAAAAGCGGTAAGCATGAAATAAATGCTTACCGCTTTTCGTGAATAAACCCTACGCTACTTTTTTACAAAGATAGCCTCCAATACACTGTAAAAAATTCCTGCCATCACAAAAATCATCCAACTGAATCCCCATGAATGTGTCAAGAAAGACCAACCAAAATAGATCATTACAACTAGCGGCCAATAGACTCTTTCTAGCAAATGCTTAGTACGAGCAGATTCACCATATTTTTCATGCATCGCATTAGGACCCATTTCATCCTCATCTGCAATAAAATATTTTTCCTTGATAAATTTATCAAAGCTACTGTAGTTAATACTTCCGTATATAATCAAAAATACTCCAATTGCTAAAAAGAAAAACATTACCGGGATACCATATTCCGCGTAAGTAAACATTTGAAAGAAGAAAATGGGAGAAACGCTCAACACACATAAACAAATACCAAATACCAAACTGACCTGAAAGCTTTTTTGGTACCCTTGTTTTAATTTTTGTGCCTCTTTATTCAATTCAACCGGAATATAACGATCATTCAATACCACACTATTCTTTGAAAATTGCATGCCATTATAAATAATCACCCCAACACTAATAGCAATAAGAATGAAGAATAGTAAGAAGCCCATCATTTCCGCACCGCTGATACTTAACCCAATCAGTGTTCCGACAGCTAGCAAACACCCGCTAATCCCTAAACTCAGGCCTTTTGCATCTTTTTTTCGTTCGGTTAAATAATGATACATTTCTTCTTCCTCAATGCCATTTTCAGGCTCTCGTTCACGCGTTGAAAATTCCAGTTCCTCACGCAGCTCATCCACCGAGCCAAACTCACTAATCACCTGACCGATTGCCTCGTGCTCACTTTTTCCTTCATCCAGTAAAGCTAAATAGTGATCTTCCATAATTGTTAAAATTTCTTGTTTTGCTCGCTGGACTTCCTTCGTATTTGGAAATTCGAGAAACAATGTCTCTACATAATTTTTGATCGTATCCATTTTTTACCCTTCTTTCATAAATCGGTTCACAACTTTTTTAGTCTGCTTCCATTCATCCCGCTTCTCTTCTAAAAAAGTCAGGCCTTTGTCTGTTATTTGGTAGTACGTTCGTTTCTTCCCATGAGTAATCTCTCCTGGGTAAGAAAGGATGTAGCCATTTTTCTCTAAACGGTTGAAGGCGGAATAAAGTGTCGTTTCTTTAATGACATAGATTTCTTCACTTACATCCCGAATCTTTTGAGAAACAGCGTAACCATAGGAATCGCCATCCTTTAGTACGGACAAAATGATGACATCATTGTACCCGCGAATTCCATCGCTCGAAATCATTTTGCCACCTCCTAAAATTACTTCATCTGTCGTTGTAATCATTGTACGACAATTACTACGACAGGTAAAGTAAAAATTTCCAGATCTGTTGAAAAATAATTTTCGTTATGGCAAAATCAGCAGCAGAAGCTTCCAGTTTACTTAACTTATGGAATAGTATTTCGCAATTATCTAAAAAAAGAAAGAAGTCACATATATGCAGAAACTCGCTATTATTGGCGGCGGCATCATAGGTATGACGTTGGCAAATTATTTAGATCAAACAAAATATCAAGTAACGTTGTTTGATGATCCTACAGGTCAAGCAACGAAGGCCAGTGCAGGGATTATTTCCCCTTGGCTATCAAAGCGGCGAAACAAGCAATGGTACAATCTAGCAAGAGATGGCGCCGCCTTTTTTCCAAAGCTGATTCAAGATTTCCAATTGGATCAGACCATCTATCAACAATCTGGCACCTTGCTTCTGCGACCCGAAAAACAGCTTACGGAGCTTTTGAAGCTGGCAGAAGGGCGAAAAAAAGAAGCGCCTGAAATTGGTACGATTAAATTGCTTACGGGGGTACAAACACAAAAAGAATTACCATTGTTAAAACCTTTACCCTCAATCAAAATCAGCGGTGGCGGCCGATTAGATGGAAAGGCCTATTTGACTCATTTGCAAAAAAGAGCAGAAGAAAAAGAAGTTACTATTATTCAAGAGCATGTTCAGCTGACAGATGATCAGGCCATTAGCTATGGCGAAAACAAAGATGTCTTTGACCAAATCGCCTTAACTGCCGGCCCGCATTTGAAAGAGCTGCTCGCTCCCTTAGACTATCGGGTAGATTTACGTCCACAAAAGGGGCAACTTTTGGTCTTCCAAACTGCACTTAAAAAAAGTGGAGACTTTCCAGTAGCTATGCTAGATGGCGAAGCGGATTTGATTCCCTTCTTAAACGGCAAAATTCTATTAGGCGCGACGCATGAAAATGAAGCCGGCTGGAACTTAGATGAAACCACCACTGCTTTTGAACAGCTGACTGCTGGTGCTCGTAAATTTTTAGCTGAACCCGAAAAATTACTTGGCACACCGTTTCATTATCGCGTTGGTACACGTGCTTATACTTCTGATTTTGCGCCATTTTTTGGTCCGTTAAACGACCGGTTGATTGTTGCTAGCGGTTTGGGTTCCTCTGGTTTAACGACCGGTCCCTATATCGGCTATCTAATGGCTGACTATTTAAATACTGGAATTGCAAAGTGGCAGGAGTACCAAAAAGAGCTGGCAACTTATATTCAACACGAAAAAAAGCTGAAACCTTATTAGGGTTCCAGCGTTTTTTTTACATCGGCTTTAAGTTTTTTTCTAGACGTTCCATCATCCAAGCCAAGCGGCTAGCTCTTCCAGCCTCTGTTTTCGCATCAAAGTAAGCACGCGTGTAGGTTTTTCTAACAGATGAAGACATGTTGGCAAAATTCTTTGCGGCTTCGGCATTTTCTGTTAGTAGTACGGCGACTTCCGCAATCTGTTCATCCGTGACCGCTGAAGGGCGCGTGGCGTTCTCCCACTGTCCGTTTTCCTTTGCTTCTGCGATTTTTTCACGTCCTAGCTCGGTCATTTGCCCTTGTTCTTCCAGCTTCGCCACAATTTTTTTATTCTTTTCTGACCACTTACTGTTTTTGCGCCGCCTAGCAAAATATTTCAAGTAGGAATGCTCATCCACTTTTTTCATAACACCATCAATCCATCCAAAACACAAAGCTTCCTCCAGCGCTTCCCCTGCCTTCAGAGTTTTTACTTGTTTCGTTTTTCCGAATATTAGCCAAACACCCTCGCTAGTCGTCGCATTTTCTGTTAACCATGCACGAAAATCCTGCCGCGTTTCAAATCGTAAGTTATCTTCCATATTACTTTTCTAACCCTAAAACAACCGGTGTTGATTTAAAGCCGATACCCATACGGTCGATTCCCATATCGATCAGTTCCAAGAAATGTTCACGTGTTCGAATTCCCCCGCTGCCTTTGATTTTAATGCGGCCTTTGCATTGATCCATCATAATTTGAATCACTTCATTTGTTGCACCTTTACTTTCATAACCGGTAATAAACCCCGTACTTGTCTTAACAAAGTCCGCATTTGCGGCAATCGCACATTCACAGGCTTGACGGATTTGCTCTTCATTTAATGTGTCCGTTTCAAAAATTACTTTAACCGCTGTTCCATGAGCATGACAGGCTTCAACAATCACCAGAAGTTCTTTCGTCACCTCTTCATATTTTCCGCTGCGGATCCACCCAAAATTTGCAACGATATCGAGTTCATAAATATCCTCTCGTTGACAATACGTTTCTGCCTGAAGAACTTTGGAGGCCGTCGTACTAGTTCCAAATGGAAAATCACACACCACACAAATTTTTGTATCTGTTCCTTCTGTCATTTCTGCCGCGATATCCAAAGAAGATGGATTGACACAAACAGTGGCACAATGATAATCGATCCCTTCTTGAATATACTTTCGAATCTCTGTTTCGGTAAAATCCGGCTTCAGTACAGATTGATCAATGTAGGCACCTAGTTCTTCCACTGTCATCTCGCTTGCTTTTTTCATGGTGAATCCCTCCTGCTTTTTTTATTTGATTGCTTTCTCTGCACTTATCAATTTTATGCAAGAAAAATAACCATATATCTTATATTTTAAGTATAGAATATCCACTATTCATTGTAAACGCTCACTTTGCTAAGTTTTTCACTTTATTAGGTAGCACGATTCACTACTGTTTGCTTTTCTAATTGGCTCTTTAATTCATTTAACGAAATATTTTTAAAATCCCCATTCTTCATTCGTTTTCGATAAGCCGAGGCTGTCTCCCCAGTTAATTTTTTAAACATTCGACTAAAAACAACCAGACTATTAAACCCAACTTGTTCTGCAATTGATTCGACAGATTCGTCAGTCATAGACAATAGAAATGCCCCCTGATTAATCCGTACTCCTAAAATATATTCTTTCATGCTAATAGCCATATGCGTGCGAAAGACTCGAGATAAATGGCTGCGATTCACCGATAAATGCTGCGCAATCTCTTCCACTGTCAATTGCTCTGCGTAATGTGCTTCAATATATTCCACGGCAGCTACAGCTAGCGGTGAATAATTTTTTTCATCTCCTAAATGAATTTTTCCGCCATCAGATAATAGGTCCGCTAAAAAATGATATGTTAATCCATTCAGCTGCAGCTCATTTTCTAGTGTTTCATCCGCATAAGACAAGCAGTCTAAGATTGTCTCACTATATTTTTGAATATCTGAAGAGATCATCGTATATTGGTCTTCTTTAAAATGAGATTGACGGATGATTTCATTTGCTGCAGAACCACCGAAAGAAAGCCAGCAATACATCCACGGCTCCTCTCCATCTGCTAAATAGAAAGTTGAATCCCCCGGACGAATTAAAAACAGATCTCCTTTTTTTAGATGATAATGATGATTTTTCACATGGTAAGTTCCCTTGCCCTCCATCACGACATGCAGAATATAATTCTGCCGAACTGCTGGACCAAAAGAATGAAAAGGAAGGGTTTTAGAAATACCGCAAAAATCAAAATGTAAATCTGTTTGTATATAGTGCTGCTTCTTTTTCAAAAAAATCGTTTGTTCCATTGCCAGTTCCTCCATTTCAGCTTCCCCTTAAATTATACATGAAAAAGTTAAATCCATTCAAAATATTCTATAAAATTGCTTTGATGGACCACTACTATCAACCTTCTATCTTTTTATTTCTTAAAAATATATGCAACAAAAAGTTAAATAGTCGTCACAGAAATACGTAATAAAGAAAACGATTACTTGTTAAGATAGCTTTAGACTTAATAATAAAACTTCTAGTCCTTGTCACTTTCTCCATATATCGGTAAAATTACAAAGACACGTGAAATTGAATAATTCTTATGAAGAGAGGTTTTTTTAATGCACATTACAGAAAAAGATTTTGGACAAGATTATCATTTGATTACTCTTAGAAATGAAGACGGTTTCCAAATGGCTGTGACTGATCTAGGCGCTCGAATTGTCAGTCTTGGCAAGGATAAGGAACTAATTTTAGGTTTTGACTCTGCCCAAGAATACTTAGAGAAGGATCCTTTTATTGGCGCAACAATCGGGCGAACAGCCGGTCGAATCGAGAAAGGTCAATTTTCACTTGATGGAAAAGACTATCAAGTATCCACAGACCCAGCAACTGGACATTCTCTTCATGGTGGAAAGCCGGGATTTGAGGAAAAAAAATGGGCCTATACGATCGAGAAGGACGAAAGTGAAGCCTCGGTTATTTTTACCATGCTCAGTCCTGATGGTGAACATGGTTTTCCAGGAAACTTAGAGGTTGAGGTACGCCATACGTTGACAAATGATAATATTTGGCGCGTGACAACTACAGGAATTAGTGACCAGACAACACTGTTTAATCCAACCAACCATGTGTACTTTAATTTGACTGGCGACGTGACTCAAGCAATTGATGAACATAAGCTTTGGCTAAATAGCGACTCCTTTGCTTACCTTCGTCCAGATACCATTCCAACTGGTGAAAAAATGGATACAAAGGACACAGCCTTTGATTTTCAAACTGAAAAAGCATTAGCGGAGGTATTTGCCAGTGACTTTGAACAAAAGAATTTGTGTAACGGACTCGATCATCCTTTCTTCTTAAAGGAAAGCAATTTGGATATCCCAGCAGCAAAATTAACGAGTCCCGATGGGAAAATCGAATTATCAGTGTCCACTGACTCATCCAGTGTTGTGATTTTCACCGCAAACTTTGGTGATGAAGGCCCAGAGATTCGTGGGAAGAAATTAGCAAATCATGGGGGAATTACATTTGAGACACAAATCGCCCCTGGTGCGGAACAATATGCTGCCTTTGGTTCAATGGTCTTACCTGCCAATGAACCCTTTAAAACAATTACTGAATACAAAATAACTTTGAAAGAAGCGGATTGAAATGGAAATTAAACGCGAATTAAATACAAAATTTGCTGAAATATTTGGTCCAAGAGAGACGACACAATATTTTTCTCCTGGTCGAATCAATTTGATCGGTGAGCATACGGATTACAATGGCGGGCATGTCTTCCCCGCTTCAATCACTTATGGAACCTATGGCGTCGCAGCACCTCGTGAAGATAAAAAAGTGTTGGTTTATTCGACAAATTTTGATGATATCGGTGTGATTTCCTTCGATATTGACCATTTAGAGTACGATAAAAAAGACAATTGGGCGAATTATGTAAAGGGCATGGTCTTAAAACTAAAAGAAGGACATACGATTGATCATGGCTTTGAACTGTTAGTCGAAGGAACGATTCCAAATGGTGCCGGCCTTTCTAGCAGTGCCTCACTAGAATTATTGGTTGGCGTGATGCTGGAGGACTTATTTGATCTGAAAACGGATCGACTTGAATTGGTTCAAACAGGAAAAAAAGTCGAAAATGAATTTATTGGTGTAAACTCTGGTATCATGGATCAATTTGCCATTGGATTTGGTGACGTGGATCAGGCCATTTTATTAGATACCAACACATTGAAATACGAAATGGTCCCAGTGAAACTCGATGGGTACGCCGTTGTCATCATGAACACCAACAAACGCCGTGAACTAGCGGACTCTAAATACAATGAGCGCCGCAGCGAATGTGAGGAAGCCCTTGCTCGTCTACAAAGAAACTTAGACATCCAGTCTTTAGGTGAACTAGATGTGGCAACTTTTGAAGCAAATAGCTCTTTAATTGCCGACGATACTTTAACTCGCCGAGCACGCCACGCGGTAACTGAAAATCAACGAACCTTAGAAGCTAAGGCTGAATTGGAAAAAGGAAATCTAGCAGCTTTTGGAAAACTGCTCAATGCCTCTCATCATTCTCTGCGTTATGACTACGAAGTTACTGGAATCGAACTAGATACACTCGTTGATACCGCGCAGGCACAAGAAGGTGTACTTGGTGCTCGCATGACCGGTGCAGGATTCGGAGGATGTGCAATCGCCTTAGTCAAAGAAGAAAATATTGCCACCTTCAAAAACAATGTCTATGACGTGTATCTAAAAATTGTCGGCTATGCCCCAGATTTTTATGTCGCCCATATTGGCAGCGGAACAACAAAAATTGGATAATTACTCCCCAAAAAGAAACTCCCCCATCTATTTTAGGTAGGGGAGTTTCAACGTTTTTGAGGATATCACTTACATTTTTGTCACACTTACCTTTTCTTAATTATTTTTTTATATGATATTAAAAAATTATGGAGGTATTTTTAGTGAAGAAGTATGGATTATCCTTCTTATTTCTTTTTTTAAGCATTTTATTATTTTCACTTTCTACCCTTATTGGTTCTTATATTGATTCCAATGGTATGCTGATTGAGCCCGCATTCTTTTGCATCCCTTTTGGTTTTTTCTTGCTTATACTATCTATTTTTGCCGCGATTTACGCATTCACTAAGCAAAAATTTTAAAACGACGCTCTCACAAGACTGCAGTTTTGTAAGAGCGTCATTTTTTATCAGCGAAGCAGTTTCACTTGATTGCCTTTAAATGTGTGTCGCTGGATTTTCTTTTTTACTTAAGCTATCATTTCTTTAAAAAGGTGATATTATGGATTTTTTTATTGATTTATGCGGTCTTCTAGGTGTATGGCTTTTGTTTACGTTTCCTCTTTATCAAGCCTGTCTGGAGTTATCTGCTCAAGCTATTGCCTTTAAAAAGCAAGTAACTTCAAAAATAGCAAGTAAAAAAATTTCTCCCTTATACTGGATTTTTCCGCCTCTCAAAATCCACAAAGAGAAAAATAGAGCTGTGTGTATTTTTAAAAGCTTGCATCTAAGTGATGACACATTACGTCAAATGCTGCTTTATTTTGACAAAGCGACTGCTTGGTTTTATGTTTCTCTTGCAGGATTACTCAATAGTATTTATTTTTCCTATGACTTATTTGAAAAGTATCATCCAATGCATCCGAGTTTCTTCTTTCTATTTCTATTTTGCATGATAGTTTTTTGTATTTTGAACGTTATCTATCGAATGGATCAAAAACGGATTCAGAAAAAAATAAACTCTCTAAAGTAACTATAGTTTTATTAAGTTTGATTATTAGAATTTTTTTCAAATTTGTGGTATATTTAATGATGGAATTTCGTTATGAACGTTTTAGTTGCCTTTCGTCACTAAATGAGAAAGGAGAATGCTCTATGACATTCACTAACAACAAATTGGAATACCGCGTAACTTTAGATACTAACTTAAATCTATTTATCGTTTTCGACAAACAAGACGAAAACAAATTTGCGACAGGTACGACAATTGAAAATGCAGTACAAGAATTAGCAAAAATCGCATAAGGAGTGTAATTCTCTAATGGACAATTACTGTTCGTACTGAAAGCATCTACTGTAAACAACGGTGGGTGCTTATTTTTTTGCTTCTGGAATTGTTGTTTCTACCTTTCCTACTGATTTTGCTGAAATTATAAAGTGAGATAATGTATAATAAAATCGGAGGTGGTTATTATGTTAACGAAAGATATTGTTGCTTTTGCCCTTTGTGCACTAGGTGCTATTTTAGGCGCCTATACAATTGCTTTGTCGGAAAAAAGACCCTCTTTATTTCAAATGCTCGCTGCGTGCTTCTTTTCTGGCGGATCATTGGTATTTTATTACTATTACTTCGAAAGCTTCCAGTCACCTTTCCTACCTATTTTGTATTACACAGTTGTAATTGGTTCTGCTATTTTATTTTCACGATTCAAAGACAAATCAAAGACGTAGTCATCCAAAAAAACTGGATGGACTTTTTTACATTAGTTCTTGGATTTCGTTCTAAAGTCCTATTCCAGCTAATTTTTTTAACATGTATACTTATATTAAGGAAAATTGCTAAAACCACCAGCATTTTATCCTAACTATTTTAGTATAGGAGACGATTACATGAAGTGGATAAACCAAGTAAAACCTAATGGCTTTTTTTACATCGGAATCCTCATTATGATACTTAATGTCGTTTTTTGGGACTGCAGCTTTTTGCTAATGATGATTGGTTCTGCGCTTGTCTTCTTTTCTGATACGATTACAAATTCAATGAATAGCTACTTAAAAGCCGATGATTAATGATTGGCTTTTTTTATTGTGCTATACTTGTCAAAAAACGGAGTTCTTTATGATTAAGGAATTTGAAAAATTACCTGCGGATGACCTTGATAAAATTGCTGACATTTGGCTGAAGAGTAATTTGTCCGCCCATCATTTTATTGACGCAAGCTATTGGCTAGAAGACAATTACGCCTATGTTAAGGAAGCCTTCCTAACTGCAGATATTTATTTGTATTATTACGAGAATGAAATTGTTGGATTTCTTGGGATCATCGATCATTACATTGCAGGCATATTTCTGCTGGAAGAATTCCAGTCGCTTGGAATCGGGACGCAATTACTTAAAAAAGTACAGTCTGAATACACAAAGCTTGGCTTACATGTATACGAAAAAAATAGTCATGCGGTTCAATTTTATCTGAAAAATGAGTTTATCATTCAAAAAAAAGCGTTGGATATAAATACAAACGAGATTGAATTATTTATGGAATGGACGGCCTAATCTTGGATTAGCTGTCCATTTTTTCATTTTGCAATCTTCCCACAGATATAGTCAGTATTTGGAGCCTCTATTTTGACCTCAGGGAAATCTAGGAATATACTCCCAGAAAGAGGTGTTCACAATGAATTTGAGAGATTTCAACAATATGTACACTTATTTGGCGATTTCCTATTTTTTTGTCTCACTTTTTTTCGCCTTTCAGGATGGAAAAATACTTAAATTAGCAAGCTTCTTTTTTCTTATTTCTTTCGGTATCAATGCCTTTAAAGCAATAAAGGCAGCGCAAAATCGACAATAATTTGGGGACTCTCCTTGAAATAGAATTTTATCTGATCATTTTCTTTTCATATTTTTTCAGAAAGTGATAAGATTTTCTCAAGGAGGTGAAAGAAATGGAAAGAAAATCTAGCTTTAGTTGGCCTTATTTTCTAATGGGCATCCTTTTTATTCTCGTTGCTTTAGCCTCATTTAGAGATCCCCAAAGCAGCTTACTTGCAATTGTTTATATTTTTGCGCTTTCCGCAATTTTAAAAGGTGTCTTCGAATTATTCTTTAGACGGAAAATCCATGAATTTACAAATCAAAAATCAACACTTTTAATCGTTCTCGGTGTCTTTGATTTATTGGTTGGTATTTTCTTCTTATTTAATATCTCTGCCGGATTAATCGCTTTGCCTTTTGTCTTTGCGATTTGGTTCTTAGTTGATTCTATCGTGGCTCTATTGACCGCAGGAATTTATAGGCTTGAGAGTACGGGGTATTACTGGTTCCACATCATTCTTAATGTCATCGGAGTTATTCTAGGTTTCATGCTTTTATTTAACCCAGTAACTTCAGCATTAACACTCGCTTTCTTAGTCGGCTTCTACTTTATGATGGCTGGTATATCACTGATCGCCTATGCATTTTAAGAACTTTAACTGGAGACGCTATCGTCTCTAGTTTTTTATTGTTTTGAAGCGGCATAAATTTTTTATTTCTGAAAATCTCCTTAATGATTTGTGCTAAAATGATAAGACATTATTTATTTAGGAGGTTCCAATGAAAAAAGAATCTGGATTGACTTATGGGTTTGGCGCGTATATTATTTGGGGCATCCTGCCGCTTTATTGGAAATTATTAGGAAACGTCGGTGCTGTCGATATTTTATTTTACCGAATTATTTGGTCGTTGATTTTTATGACTCTCTACTTAGTCATATTACGAAAAATCCCCTTGTTTATCAAAGAGGTCACAGAGCTTCTGAAGAGCCGACGCAATACGTTAGCGATCATAATCGCCGCTATCTTTATTTCATTAAACTGGGGAATCTATATCTATACCGTGTCGATTGGTCAAGTGCAGCAGGCTAGTCTCGGATACTATATTAATCCATTGTTGAATGTACTGGCAGGTGCACTCTATCTAAAAGAACCGCTATCTAAACAGGCAAAGCTTGCTAGTCTTTCCGCATTAACAGGGGTAGTGCTGCTGACGATTCAAACAGGTGTTTTTCCTTTCAATTCGATCTTCTTGGCCGCTAGCTTCTGCCTATATGGCCTAACAAAAAAAACAACTGAAGTTAAGTGCGGCTACTAGTATTACTTTGGAAACCTTGATTATCGCGCCTTTTGGATTGATTTATTTATTCTTTCTTTCACCCACGGGATTTATGAACTACTCGTTAAACACAAATTTATTATTGATAGGTGCCGGCATCGTTACGGCGATTCCTTTACTGCTTTTTGCAACGGCCGTAAAAAAATTATCTTACATCACTCTTGGCTTCCTACAATATGTTAATCCTACCATTATGCTAGCAATGGCCATCTTTTTATTTCATGAACCGTATGCCTTACCCCAATTCATCGCTTTTGCCTTTATCTGGTTAGGTATTCTTATTTTTGTATTAGGCAATCTTATTGACTCACGAAAAAAAGGGATCCGCTTATAATAGGCGATCCCTTTCTTTTTACTCTGTTTTCAAGCAGATGTTTTAATAATTAAACTCATGCACGACTTCTCCTGATTTAAATACTTTACTTGCTTTGACTATTCCATAATTCGTTGCATAACAGAGCGCCTCCCGATGTGTCTCAAACGTTTCCTCGATCATTTCCCCTACGATCGTTTTCACCTGAACTACATATTGATACTCCATATTTCGTCCCCATTTCTTTTCAACCATCATCTACTTAAAACGTCAACTAGTTTATATTTTTATCATACCTAGCTTTTCTTAGAGATTCAATAACATATGTTATATTTCCTAACATAATAGTAAAGTTTTTTCAAAAAGAAGACAACCAACGTCACATTTAGTTACATGGTTATGACTTGTACTCAAAAAGGAGCTTGTGAGAGAAGTGGCCAGTTTCAAAAAATTTCGGCTTATTTCCCCGAAGAATTGGCTTATGGAACACCGTTTATTCAAAAAAAGAGGTGTGACAGGTCTTTTGTCACACCTCCTCACAGAAGATTTAGTTATTCTTTTGAAATTCTTCGATATTTTGGATTACTTTTTGCGCTAAACGTACTTTTGCCATTGAGGTTAGACCTGCATTTGTTTTACCTGCAAAAACATTCGGCAACCCAATCACTTCCTCACCCAAACCAGCTTCAGTATCACTGAAAGCATAGTTTCCTGGCTGGTCTAACCATTTTCTTAGTGCAGATACCTCGTGTGAAGGAGCAATCGAAACATTCATCAAAATTTTCCCATTGCCAAATTTTTGAAATACTGCTTCATCTAATAAAACGACATTTTTATTCAAACATGTAATTAAAATATCTACTTCGTCTAACAGCTTATCCAAAGGCAAGTACGCCATTCCGACTTCTTCTTCCATTTCAGGTTTACGCGTTCGACTATAGTAATTGACATCCATCCCAAAGAAATTCATTGTTCGCGCTAGTAAACTGCCGACGGTGCCCATTCCAACAATCCCGACTTTCACATCTGTCAGTTCCATAGGTTCATCTTTCCACATCGCTGATCCACGTCCTTGTAATAAACGAACCAATTCGCTGATCGCGTATTCTTTTACGCCTTCATCCCCGTAATCCCGTACACCTGTTACAACGATTCCTTTCTTCTCCGCGTGACGAATATCAACATTTGCATTTTCTGGTGCATACAAACTTGCGCAAATTCCGATATAGCGAATGTTGGGACAAGCATCCAAAACTTCCTTATCAATAAAACTTGTAAAGCTTAACATTACACAATCTGCATCACCGATACGGTCAATGATGACTGCGGACTCAGTTGGAATATCTTCATAAAAAATCGCTTCTTCCGCAAATTCCTTTAACTTTTCATCCCATTCCGGCAATAACTTGGTTGGTTCGATTGCCACCATCTTCTTAAATTTTATCATGTCAGCCTCCTAGATAATCGTATTCACTTCATGATACGACCTGTGAATTTTCACGTCAACGAAAATCAATTATCGAAAGGAATAGCTGCTTATTTGAGAGCCTTCCTTGGTATTCTGCTTCGTTTAATAACGATTTTCTTCCTATAATAAAACACCGATAAAATTTTACCGGTGTCATGCTTTTACTCTTTCGTTTTAGCTGCAACGATTTCATCGACTAATTGGTCGATTGCTGGATCCTGCAAATAATTCTTCAACGTAACTATGGTCATTTGTGGATGTGCCTTACGGGTCCGTTCTTCTAAGTCTCGATGAACGACCACCATGTCACTATCTTTCGGTACGTCTTCGATTCGATAATTTTTGACTTCGATATCGGTGATGCCCGCTTTTTGCAATTTTTTCTTAAAGGTAGTCGCTCCCATCGCACTGCTGCCCATTCCCGCATCACAAGCAAAGGATACCTTTCTCAAGTTTGCGATTATACTGTTCGCAGACTTGCTGCTTTCACTATTTAGTAACTCTTTTCCTTCTGATTTCATTGCTTTTGATTTTTGAACAGATTCTTCAAAACTTTCATCCTCGTCGGAAGTCTTATCTGCCTTCAAAATCACCGCAGTGACTAAGAACGAAACAACTGTTGCGATAGCTACTCCTGCAATCACTCCAAAGAAATTGCCGCGAGGCGTCAAAGCGAGATAAGAAAAAATGGAGCCGGGACTTGGTCCAGCAACTAATCCCACATTCAACAATTGGAAAGTCAGCGTCCCAGCCATTCCCCCTGCAATCATTGCCAAAATAGTAATCGGTTTCATCAACACGTATGGAAAATACATTTCATGAATCCCACCGAAGAAATGGATGATGATCGCTCCAGGTGCTGTTCGTTTCGCTACTTTCTTTCCAAAGAAAGAATAGGCTAAAAGTAAGCCTAAACCTGGTCCAGGGTTGGATGCCACCATGAAATAAATGGATTTTCCAGCTTCTAAGGTTTGCTGCATTCCTAATGGATAATAGACTCCTTGGTCGATTACATTGTTCAAAAACAACACTTTTGCCGGCTCATTGATCAACGAAAGCAACGGAAGGAACCCCGTCGAAACTAACGCTTCAATCGCGCTCGTTACAAATTGATTCGCCGATTGGATCGTTGGGCCGATCACCAAATAAGACAAACACATCAAAATAAAACCAATAATACCAATCGAAAAATTGTTCACGACCATTTCAAAGCCTGCAGGGATTTTTCCATCTAGAAAGTCATCCGTTTTCTTCATGATCCAACCGCCCAATGGTCCAATCACCATGGCCCCCATGAACATCGGGATATCTGAACCGATAATCAAACCGATGGTTCCAATAGAACCCAATACTGCACCACGATGACCTCCAATCATGCGGCCGCCAGTATATGCTAGTAGTAATGGCAATAAGTAACTAACCGTCGGACTAACCAATTCATTTAATGATTCATTTGGAAACCAACCTGTTGGAATGAACAACGCGGTCGCGATCCCCCATGCAATAAATGCGCCGATGTTTGGTAAAACCATATTCGTTAAAAATCCGCCAAATGCCTGGACTCTCGCCCGCATTGATACTTGTTTCCCTTCATTCGTTACATCCATTTCCTTCTCTCCTTTATTCCTTAACCAAATCCAACAACGCTTGTTCTGTCTCTACCTCAAATAATTTCTGATATAATTTCTCATCACTTAATAACTCGCCTAAGTTTGCGATTAACTCTAAATGTCCGTCCGGTGAATCTGACGAAAGGGTAAATAAAACTTTTACAGGTTCGTCTCCAGGAAATAGTACTGGCTGATCCAAATGTAAAAACGTCATTCCAATACCATTGCTGCCGGCTTCTGGTCGTGCATGGGGCATCGCCACTTGAGGCAATAGAATAATGTAGTTGCCGTTGTCCAATACATTTTGGATCATCGCGTCTATATAGGCTTCTTCGATAATTCCTTGCGCTAAAAGCGGCTTCGCTCCTAGTCGAATGGCTTCTTGCCATGACCCAACCGTTTCAACAAATTTTGTATTCCCTGTTAATTGCTCTTTTAACATTTGTTCCTCCTATACCAGTGTTGCCGTCTCATAAGCGGCAATCACTTCTTCAAGCAACGCTCCATCTAGTTTAGAAATCGTCTTGATCGTAGCTGCTAATCCCTCTTCTTCAATCATCTCAGCCAGCTTGTCAGCCTCTGGATCAGCAGCGTTTCGATAATGGTAACCTGCTGCGATTACTTTGACACCTGATTCATGAGCGAGTTTCAAGTCTGCTAGCTTTTCCGTTGGAGCAACTAAGCGATCAGTTGGACCTAATTTTCTGATGGGTGAACCGCCAACACGGGAAATCTCATCTGAAAGCTTCTGATTGCCCTGTCGCTTCAGTGTTTTTTCAATAAAACCCGTCAGCTCTTCCCGATCAAACTGGTATTCCTGCACAAAATATTCCAAATTCTCTGCTAAAAACTGATTGACCACCTGTAGAATAGCTTGATCTTGAATGGCTGTTTGAACCGTTTGATACTTTTTCAAGGCTCCCAGATAGGCAATTGCGGCATGGGCGGCGTTGACAATATACAGTTTTCGCTCGATATACGGCTGCATCTCATCGACTAAAACCACTTTTTTGAGCTCATAGGGGGTTGCCGGATCAAGTTGTTGCCGATTGATTACCCATTCAAAGTACGGCTCTACAACAGCAATTGATTTTCCATTAACTGTTTTTCCAAGGGATTGCCGATCAATAGCCGTATTCACAAAATAAGCAAACTGGTTGAAGCTTATTTTCTCCTCTTCTGACAGCAACTCATAGACTTTATTTTTCAAGCTATCACTGGCATTGATGACATTTTCATTAGCCAAAATATTGATGCTGCACTTCTGTTCAAAACGTTTCCTTAGCCCCTTTGTGATCACTGGAGCGATCTTTGCCAGATTATTCGCACCCACGGAAGTAGTTAAAATATCTGCTTCTTCAATCGCTGAAACCACTTTATCCGTTTCAGTCAAACTATTCAGCGCTGTCACCTGATCCACAAAATCCCTTGACGCATTTTCATCAATGATCTCAACCAAATAGCCGTCGTCTTGATTCAATTGTTGAATCAGTTCTTCATTTGTATCAACGAAACAAACCTCAAAATCATTTTGATGTAAGAGCTGACCGATAAATCCCCGACCGATATTCCCTGCGCCAAAATGTACTGCTTTCATCCTCTTCACCTACTCTAAATTGGCATGATACTGCCATAAACTATGCATATCAATCGCTTTTTCCTCCACCATCATCAAGGCGATACTATCCCCTAGTAAAAGAAGGCATTGTTCAAATAGACTCGTCATTGGTTGAACGGAAGGTATCTCACCTGGCAAAGCCAATTTTGTTTGAACCGGTATTCGGATAAAAAAATCCGTGTACTCTTTCATTGAGCTATTTCCGTTCGACCCAATATGTGCCACCGTTGCTTTAAAGCTTTTCGCTTTTCTTGCAATCGCTAACGGAAATGAGCTCTCGCCACTGCCAGATCCAACAATTAACAGATCCTTTTCGGTGATTGCCGGCTCGGTAATTTGTCCTACCACCACTGTTTGAACCCCTAAATGCGCCAAACGCTTCGCAATGCCTTCTAACGATAGCAATACACGACCGACACCAACGAAAAATACCCGTTCGGCCTTTTCAATTTCCGCAACAAGCTCTTCTACTTCTTCTACGGCAATATTATCTAAAGTCGCTGCAATCTCATTGACGATTTTCTGTTCTACACTTTTAAACCCCAACGTCATTTCCTCCCTATCTGACTAAAACTGATTTATTCACTGCTTCAGACAATAATTGACGATTTTCTGTCAACGTATTTCCTGCAATGAACAGGCTTGTACTTCCTAACACCAAGTTTGTCGCACCCGCATCTAACAAATCTGGAATTGTTGCTAGTGAAACGCGCCCATCCACTTGAAGATCAACCGCTAATTCTTGCGTATCAATCAACCTACGAAGATCAGCAATTTTCTTTAAGGCGTAAGGAATCTGCTTCTCTGCCTTATTCGTCGCAAAGCCGGGATTAATCAACATTAAACACACACGATCAATCTCGGGTAAAATATAATCCAAAACATTTAGCGGTGTTGCCGGATTCAACGCTACCCCAACTTTTGTCCCTGTATTCTTGATTAATTGAATATAGCGATCAATATGTAAGCTCGTTTCCTGATGGAAAGTGATTCCTTCAACACCAACCTTCAGCATCTCACCAATAAAAAATTCATTATCATTTGACATGATATGCACATCAAAGGCCATCGTTGTGATTTCCCGCATTCGCTTGATTGTCTCTATTCCCAAAGGCATGCTTGGGCTAAACGACCCATCGATAACATCGATATGCAAAGTATCCATACCGACAGCTTCTAACTCACTGATACTTTTTTCTAGATTCACCAAATCGCTGCACATGATTGAAGGCGATAAAATGATTTTCTTTTTCATAAATGTTCTCCTCATTCGTTTTAATGACACTACTATTCAATTGAACATTCTGCAGATTGTAATTGAAAGGTCTTGTAAACGTTGGTCATTAGTAAAACAGTGACCTTCATTTACAAGCTCATTGTAACCGCTTAACAAATGCAAGTCAACACAAACATGCAAATAAATTAATTTTATTTGCATGTTTGTGCACGTTAGCTCGTATAACTCTAGATAACATTGACATAAAAACGCATACATGGCATGATAAACAGGAGAAAACAAGAAGGAGTGCGCAAGATGTTAAAAGAAGAACGTCACCAGAAAATTGTCGATCTATTAAATATTGAACAAAAAGTTATCGCCAGCGATTTAAGCCAGCGATTCAACGTTTCAGAAGATACAATTCGTCGTGATTTGAAGGAATTAGATGGACAAGGTCTTTTAAAAAGAGTCCATAGCGGGGCTTTACGTGTAGGTCCTCCCATTACGGATTTTAATTATCGAGAAACTGTAGCTAGTGAACGAAAGAAAGAGTTAGCACAGAAAGCACTGCCCTTTCTAAAAGAAGACTCCGTGATCATTATTGATGGCAGTACAACAAACTTAGCTTTAGCCAAAGAAATCCCACAAGATTTCCGAGCAACCATTATTACGAACAGCCCTCCGATCGCTATCGAATTGGCGCAGCATTCGAATATCGAAATCATAAACATTGGCGGTGTTTTTTATAAGCAATCCATGATTAACATCGGTGTGCAAGCCTACAAGCAGCTGAGAAATATTCGTGCCGATCTTTACATTATGGGGATCTATAATCTTGATATAGATGCCGGAACCAGTGTCCCGACTACGCAGGAATCTGAAATAAAAAGAGAAATGATCCGTATCTCTACTGAAGTTCTTGGAATGATTACGAATGACAAATTTGGAACAATCAGCAACCATATTGTGGGACCGGTTGACGACCTCACTTATTTAATTTCTGAGGAAATTCCAGATAAGGTGCGTAAGGAATACAATAAGCAAAAAATTGTTCTGATCGATTAACTAAAAAAAGATGACCAGATTCGGTCATCTTTTTTTACGCTAAGTCTTCATCCAATATTGTGCCTTCAGCCACGATATTGGTATCCCCTATTAAATAAAGTTCTTCGTTCACAACGTTCACTTTTAGCTGTCCGCCTAAAACCTCGATTACGACTGGATCCGTTGCAATTAAGCCTTTTTTAGTTAAGGCGTATGCCGTTGAGCCTGTACCTGTTCCGCAAGCCAGCGTGAAATCCTCTACCCCTCGTTCATAGGTGCGCTCCACGACCGTTTGATCAGACAAAATATCATAGAAATTTACATTCGCTCCCTTTTCAAAAGCGGAATGATTTCTCAGCTTTTTAGCAAACTCAATAATTGTTTCTAATTCTGTCATTGCAAGATCCGGTATATGAACAACTAAATGAGGAATTCCTGGATTCCCCAATTCGACATAATCAATGCTGACCTCTTTTCCACCAACTAAAAGCTGCTTATCTGCTTCGAAAACAGTCGGAGAATTTAATTGTACACGATAGGTTCGAGTATCCAATCGTTCAGCGGGAACATTGCCAGCAATCGTTTCAATAACCATTTTATCTTTTGCTACTCCGGTCTCATAAGCCCAACGAGCAACACAACGAGCTCCGTTTCCACACATCTCTGCTTCAGACCCATCTGCATTAAAGAAGCGTGCATAAAAGTCGCCATCTTCACGAGCATTTTCAATTGCAATCAGTGTGTCTGCGCCAACTGAAATACGTCGAGTGCAAACACGCGCTGAAAAAATCGCTAATTGCTCACTAGAAAATTTTTGTTTTTGATTATCGATTAAAATAAAATCATTTCCAGCGCCTTGCATTTTATAAAAAGGAACCTTCATGCTCTAGCCTCTCTTTCAGTATTTCTAGTTTAAGAAACTTGGAATTTCTTCATTTTGAATAATTTGATCTAATGTTTGTCTTTTGACAATCAGTTCTGCCTTTCCTGCTTTTGTTAATACAACTGCTGGAATAGCAAGCTTATTGTAATTGCTAGCCATTGAATACCCATAAGCTCCTGTTGAGAAGGTAGCGAAAATATCTCCTGTCTCAACCTTTGGCAACGCGATATCTTTCACTAAAATATCAGTACTTTCACAGGCTTTCCCTGAAACAGTCACTTTTTCGACAGCTTTTTCCTCAGCCTTATTCGCTAAAATCCCGGTGTATTCTGCTTCGTAAAGCCCTGGGCGGATATTATCTGTCATTCCACCGTCGATGCTGACATATTTCCGCAAACCAGGAAGCTCTTTGATCGCACCAATTTTGTGCAAACTGATTCCTGCTTCTGCTACAATACTGCGTCCCGGCTCAATAACGACTGCAGGCTGAGGAAAATTCTCCTCCTCACAAAACGCTAGAACTTTCTCCATCATTGGATCAGTAAAATAGCTAAAAGGCTTCGGCTGATCCGCGTCTGTGTAACGAACACCAAACCCGCCACCAAAATTCAACTCTTTTACTGTATAAGCAAAGCGTTCTTTCACCATTTTAACCAAATCCAACGCGATAGCTACTGCAGCAAGATGTGCTTGGTTATCAAATAATTGACTGCCGACATGAAAATGAAAGCCTAGGAAGTTCACTTCCGGTGTCTCAATCGCCTGTTGAATCTGTGGGAATAAAATCGCTTCATCAATCGGAATCCCGAATTTTGAATCCTTTTGCCCAGTCGAAATAAAGGAATGGGTCTGTACATTCACTTCCGGCGTAATTCGAAATAGAATGTCCACTGTTTTTTGTTTTTCTTTGGCAATCGCCGCAATCAGATCCACTTCCTGCAGACTATCAATGATGATTCGGCCAACACCATAATCAATCGCCATTTCAAGTTCTTCGATAGATTTATTATTACCATTCATTTCAATATGTTCAGCTGGAAAATCCCCTTTGATTGCTGTGTAGAGCTCTCCATCAGAGACAACGTCTAGAGAAAAGCCTTGCTGCTGAATAATTTTCAGCAACGCTAACGTAGAAAATGCCTTACTAGCAAATGCTACCCGAACATTTTCGTACTTATCTACAAAATCTCGCTGCAATTCTTGGCATTTTTCTTCAATCATCGTTTGCGAAAAAACATAAAGCGGTGTACCGAATTTTTCTGCCAAAGCAACTGTGTCACAGCCATCCCACATCAAATGTCCATTTTTTGTTTCAAATTCCATTTTAAGCCCCCTCAATTAGTTATCATTCAATCCAGCAATCAAATTTACATAGGTCTGAATTCCCAAAAGCAGATTTACTTCATCGAATTTCATCTTTCCACTATGTAGTGGATACGTATAGCCTTTTTCCTCATCTCGAATACCCAAGAAGAAAAACATCCCAGGAATTTCTTGCTGATACATCGAAAAATCTTCTGCAATCAAATATGGCGGTGTTTCTACATAATAATCCGCCGAAACCTTTTCCAGCGTCTCAACCATTTTCGGATCATTATCCACCACCCGATACATATGGTTAAAATCAACTATTGCCTCGCAGCCATAGCCATTCGCTATTTCTCCAGCCAACAGCTCCGTTCGACGAACCACCTCATCATAAACTTGATCATCAAAGGCTCTCATAGTTCCATGCAAAACGACTTCCTTCGCTACGATATTCATCGCTTCTCCGCCGTGAATCGTGCCGAAAGTCAAAACGACATTGTCTAAGGGACCAATATTTCTGGCTAAAATACTATTTAGCCCTGAAATGACGCCGCCTGCAGCAACAATCGCATCTTCTCCAAGCTGCGGTTGAGCACCATGAGTGCTGACTCCTTTGATCGTGATCGTCACCTCGGCATTACGAGCCATCATCGGTCCTGGCCGACAAGAAATTTTCCCCGCTGGCAAATCTGGAAAGACATGCAAACCAACGATTTCTTCTACACCTAATTTTTGTAAAATACCCGTTTTCATAATCAATTCTGCGCCGCCAGGTCCTTCTTCAGCGGGTTGAAAGACAAAAACAAGCGTCCCCTGAACTTTTTCCGGGTGCTTATGCAAATAAGCGATAAACCCCAGTAACGTTGCCATATGACCATCATGCCCGCAAGCATGCATTTTCCCCGCTGTTTTTGAAGCAAACTCATAGCCTGTCTGTTCTTCGACCGGCAATGCATCAATATCTGAACGAAAAGCCAATGTTTTCCCTGGTTTTTCTCCTCGTAGGACTGCAATCGTACCTGTTTCAATGACTTCATACGTTTCACTGACACCATAGGATGCCAATTTTTTTCGAATATATGCAGCCGTTTGCTTTTCTTCCAAACCTAACTCAGGGATTTGGTGCAGCTCTCGACGCATGGTAGTAACTAACTCTTCTAGCTCTTTAACTTCCGTATCGATCATCGTCTCACTCATTTCCATAGAAATTCTTAGAATAATGCCCTTTAAATTAGAATCTCATTGATAGTTTCTCATATTATAGTATAGATTGCTTCTTTGGTCATCAATTTGTTTCGCAAATTTTCAGTATATAGAAAGAAAATTTCTCAATTTTGTCTGCTTAGAACGTTTGTGGTAAAACGCAATAAACTTTTCTTCTATTAATATAAAGAACTAGCGAAAGCACTAAAATAGTGTTTTCGCTAGTTCTTTATTCTGTAAAGCCATGATTATCCGCTACGGTTTTAAACCAGTGACCGGATTTTTTGATCGTTCGCTTGCCATCATTTTTTATATCCACCGAGATAAAGCCATATCGATTTTTATAGGCATTGGTCCATGACCAATTATCCATGCAAGTCCACATATGATAACCTAAACAATTGGTTCCTTCTTGGATCGCTTGATGAACATATTTCAAATGGTCTGAAACAAACTCAATGCGATAGTCATCCTCAATCTGACCATGCTCGTTAATGTAACGCTCTTCGCCTTCGACACCCATCCCATTTTCAGAGATGAAACAACGAATATTTCCATAATTTTCTCGTACATTCGTCAAGATATCATAGATACCTTTTTCATAAATTTCCCATCCACGATAAGGGTTGATTTTTTTATCTGGCATATCATAATAATCAAAATAATCATCAGGCATGGGGCCATGTGTAGGATCAACCAGTGTTTCCTTTGCTTTGATCCGTCTCGGTTGATAGTAATTAATTCCCAACAAATCAACCGTATTATTTTTGATGATTTCCAAATCTCCCTCTTGTATCTCTGGCACGATCTCTAAATCCTTCACCACTGCGATTAATGCTTTAGGAAACTCACCCTTAACTGCAGGATCTAGAAAAGAACGATTGAAAAAGGCATCTGCCATTTGAGCCGCTTTTACATCTGCTGGATTGTCCTCATCCCTTGGATAGCTAGGAGTTAAATTCAAAATAATACCAATTTCTCCAGCTAGTCCCATTTCATGATAAGCCTGTATCGCCTTTGCGCTGGCCAAATTTTCGTGATACCCTACCATCACAGCTTCCTCCATAATGACATGGTTCGGATAATGAAATTGATAAAGATATCCGCCTTCCACCGGAACAACTGGTTCATTATGCGTAAACCATTTCTTTACACGATTCCCAAATAACTCAAAGCACGTTTTCGCATAAACTACATAAGCATCAACTGTCTCTCGATTTGTCCATCCACCTTTTTCTTGAAGTGCTAAAGGCATGTCAAAGTGAAATAGATTTATAAAAGGTTCGATTCCGTTTGCTAAAAGCTCATCAATATAACGATTATAAAATCTAACCGCCTCTTGATTGACTTCTCCCACCCCGTCTGGAATCAAACGACTCCATTGAATAGAGGTTCGGAATGAATTATGACCCGTCTGCTTCATCAGGTTCACATCTTCTTGAAATCGTTCATAAGCTCGAGAGGCTTTATCTGGACCTACTCGATCAAAAAACTTCTCAGGCTCTATTTTGTACCAATGATCCCAAATATTTTCACCCTTACCATCTCCCTCGAATCTTCCCTCTGTCTGTGGTCCACTTGCTGACGATCCCCACCAAAAATTTTCTGGAAATGTATACTTCATCGTTTCTTCCTCCTAAATTTCAACATCTATTCTGCTTCGAAACAAAATGACTCTTTATCTCTCTTACCAATCATAACAAATTAAAAATAAAAATCAATCATTTTAAAAACTATGACTAGACATAATTTTACAATCGTGTTAAATTATATCTGTAATCGATTACAAAAAATTTTAGAGGTGAATAGAATGAATGGGTTTATGGATAAACTGGCGGAGAAAATCATGCCTCTAGCAAATAAGCTAGGACAAAATCGCTACTTAACGGTATTAAGAGACGCATTTATGTTGTCATTTCCACTGACCATGTTTGGTTCAATCGTGGTTGTTATTAACAACCTACCCTTTTTTAACGACGCTACTAAAGGAATGTTATCTGAACTCTTTGGTAACGGTCAAAATGCGACGATGAGCATCATGTCTGTGTTTGTTACATTTGGGATTGGCTATTATTTATCAGAATCATATGAAGTAGAAGGAATTTTTGGTGGCGCTGTTTCTTTCGCCAGCTTTCTAATTTTGACACCTTTTGTAATGAGTCTAGAAAATGGTGAAGAAATCGGCGGTGTTCTTTCGTTGGATCGGCTTGGTGCAAAAGGGATGTTTATTGGGATGATTGCCGCATTTATCGCAGCCGAAATCTACTGCCGAATTACTAAAAGAGGGTGGCAAATCAAGATGCCTGATGGCGTGCCGCCTGCAGTAACAAAATCATTTGCTGCTTTAATTCCTGCCGTTATGACACTTACTGTTTTCTTAATTGTCAATGCAATTATGACAGGCGTTTTCCATGCAAACTTACATGATGTTATTTACGAAGTAATCCAAAAGCCTTTGACAGGTCTTGGCAGCAGCCTACCCGCTACACTATTGGCTCTTTTCTTAGTACAATTTTTATGGTTCTTTGGTCTTCACGGACAAATTATTGTCAATTCAGTGATGGATCCAATTTGGAATACCTTAATGCTAGACAATCTGGAAGCTTATAAAGCGGGAGATCCGTTGCCTCACATCATCTCAAAACCATTTATGGAAACTTTTACTGTAGGACTGGGAGGTTCTGGTATGACCTTGGCTGTAGTTATTTTGATGGCCTTTGTCTTGAAGAAAAAACAATACCGTGATGTGGGTAGACTAGCTCTTGCCCCTGGGATTTTTAATGTGAATGAGCCGGCGATCTTTGGCTTGCCGATCGTATTAAATGCGACCATTTTGATTCCTTGGGTGTTGGCTCCTCTGGTTGTTACGACTATTAATTATCTAGTCATGGCTGCCGGTATCGTACCTCCACCAACCGGTGTTTCTGTTCCGTGGACTGTCCCTATCGTCGCCAGTGGTATTTTGGCTACAAATTCTTGGTTAGGAGGGGCATTACAAGTCCTTGATTTCATTATCGTCGGCTTTATTTGGTATCCTTTCCTACGCATTCTCGACAAGCAGCCGAATTTCGATATTGAATAATGAATAGTAAGTTAAGATAGACCTAAAAAGTTTGTCTTAACTTTTTTATTTATTGTATAGACATTTAAACTTAGGTATAATCATATCGAGGTGATTACATGCCAAAATACGAAGAAATCGCTAATACATTACGAAACCGAATAAAAACCGAGACGTATCCTGCTGGCTCCTTATTACCAAAGCAAATCGAATTGGTGAAGGAATTTTCTGTCAGTCGCATGACTGTTCAAAAAGCCCTAGAGATTTTAACTCTAGAAGGATTGATTGCATCAAAAAAGGGAGTTGGGACAACCATTCTACACCATCCCTTTTTAACCAAGGACACCTCTGCCTTGTCCTACTATGATGGTCTCAGTGCGGAAATGGAAAAAGCCAATCGAAAATTGGAAAGCCGTATCATCGAGTTTAATGTTGAGTTTCCCGATACAGCGATTCAAGAGAAATTGCATATATCTGAGGAAGAACCCGTCTATAATATCATTCGTCTAAGAGTATTAGATGACAATCCTTTCATTTTGGAACATACTTATATGCCGATCCAGGCTGTTCCTAACCTGAAAAAGGAGATTATTGAATCCTCAATTTATCAATACATCAAAAATGATCTTGGTATAAAAATTACCGGTGCTTACCGAACAATTCGAGCGGATAAAAGCTCTGAATACGATCAAAAGTATCTGGATTGCGCAGTGGACGATCCTGTTCTGGAAATTCGGCAGATCGCCTATCAGCAAAATGGGGACCCCATCGAATATTCCCGCAGCCGAAATCGTTTTGATGTTCGCGATTATTCTTTCCTAGATATGAAAGGAAATTAGGCCGCAGCAAAAAGACCATAGGAGTAAGTTCCTAAGGTCTTTTTCTGCGAAAGCTTTTCTCTTTACCACCTTCCACGCTTAAGCCTCGCTTTATTCACATATCGCTTCGCGTTTTCAGGGATGCGTTCAGGAGAGTCGTCAGTATCAACCTCCCAAGGATAAAGTCCTGCTTCATTTTTTTCATAATTACTAAAGTCTAAAGAAGCTGGCTTTTTCTTATGTTCCTCTTTTTTTCGTAATCGTGTAATTAGATAGGAAACAGCGATCAAAGCTAAAGCAATAAAACGAATTGTTCCTACCATAGTTTCTTCTCCTCCATTTCATGAAGCCTAAAATTAATCAATCCCGACAAAAAATGTTCCGCATCATCAATTCTCATCCTAAATCGATCATGCCTTGCAAAAAAACCATAGCTGATTTTACTAGGTTTTTTGAAAAACTGAGCAAACTCTGGAAACATAACCCCAGTGGATAATTCATGCTGGACCCTTTTTTTCATCACAGCGTTTATTCGATCCTTTACCGCTAAAAACTCTTCCTCCTTTTGAAAAATCATTGGTTTCATTTCACTGACCGCAAGCTTGTCCACCATCTTTGAAGCAGCCACCAACAACTCCAACATAGTTGGGTAAGCAGTATCTCTTTTATCAATGAAGCGAATATTTCCTAATGCGTTGTTTAATCCAAAGCGATAATACTCCTGTTTTTCTTGATATTTTAAAAATTCGTTGGTGGCGTAGCTTAACCAATGATCGTGGTATTTTTGATAGTCATTTTCAATAAATTGCTTCATTAGTACCTCGCAAGTTCTTAAAATCTTCTCTTCTCTAAATATTCCATATGCGCGAAGCAAAGCGAAAAGAATTTCACCATCATAATAAACAATTCTGAAAGTTTCTTTAATTGACAGATCTTCATTTAATACATGAATCGTTCGATTGTCCTTAGTCATAAATTTATCTTCAACAGACATAATCAATTTTTTCAAAAATGAATTGAACTGGGTGTCTCCTGTCACTTCAGCATATTTTGCAATTGCTAGAATTGCCGTTGCTTGAGCGCCTAGTTTATATTCGATACTCGTATTTAAGGGCTCCCCTACCATTGTATAGCCATGAATAGTTGACGTTAACTGTTGAATTCCCCAAAGAATTCCTTTGCTTAAATCGTTATATACACTTTCGGCCTTTAAGTATTGTGCAGCTTCACATAATGCATACAAAGAGGAAAAGTGACGGACCGAATTATAGCCTTTGATTTCCTGATCATAGCAGGGAAAATAACCATAAATGAATTGGCCGCTGGAGGTTAACTGATTTTTTAAATAATCTGTCCCATGATGAATCACTAAATCAGTCATTTCTGCTAAATTTGAATACGTAATTGCTCTAACACGATTACCATTTCCATAATCCTTTAGAGAATAAGCTTGATCGGCCTCAAAATAGAAGGCCTGAGTCTCAAATATGTAAATAACCGCTTGTTCTAGGTAACTTAAATCAGAGTCTCTTTCTCCATACTTTCTTTTCACATAGCCGCGATAATTTTGTTCATTAATTGATAGTTCAGGAAGATTTCGTCCCACTCTGTGTTTTTTGCTTGGTTTTAAAATAGCATTTCCAGTTAATTCCTCCTTTAAAAAACTACGCTGTTTTTTTCCTACGACTCGAAAATTGAAATCCCCGTAGTTATTTCTTTTAATACGACCTATCACTTCTTTCAACTCTTCAAAACTTACAAGCTTTTCCTTAGTCAGTATATCAACTCTGAAATAGCTTTTTTGATCGAGCTTCTTTTCATTATAATAAGCTAAAAAATCACTCCAAACATTTTCATGAGTTTCTCCATATATTTCATTAACTTGCCCTCGGTTATCAAATTCTCCCCAGCTTACAATAATCAAAGGTACCACGTTTTCTTGTTTATTTTTTTCCAGAATATTTCTTACACTTTGAAATCGATTCTCAATTGTATAAATAGACAAACGATCACCCCATAATTGGTTGATGAAGAAGCGATACTTCTTCATCAACCGTCGATTAATTAGTTTTCTTTCTTATTTTTTCTAAATTTCCATATGCCTAAACCAGTAACAAAGGTGGCCAGAGCACCTAAAGCTGTTAACGCGCCACTTTGCTCTTCACCAGTTGCAGGGTACTGTTTCGCACTACTTGTATAGCCGGACCCTGTACCACCACCACTGGAAATATAACCACTACCGCCAGAGCTACGTGGAGGTGTCCCAAGATTATCTGCTAATAGAGCCACTGCTCTATCCCGATCCGCGTCGGCATCGGCGTCAGCGTCGGCATCGGCATCTGAATCGGCATCAGAATCGGCGTCAGCGTCGGCATCGGCATCAGAATCGGCATCAGAATCGGCGTCTGAATCGGCGTCTGAATCAGCATCGGCGTCAGCGTCGGCATCAGAATCGGCATCGGCATCAGAATCGGCGTCGGCATCGGCATCGGCATCAGAATCGGCATCAGCGTCGGCGTCGGCATCAGCGTCGGCGTCGGCGTCAGCATCGGCATCAGAATCGGCATCGGCATCAGAATCGGCATCGGCATCGGCGTCGGCATCAGCATCGGCATCGGCGTCGGCGTCAGCGTCGGCATCAGCATCGGCGTCAGCGTCGGCATCAGCATCGGCATCGGCATCGGCGTCGGCATCAGCGTCAGCATCGGTGTCGGCATCGGCGTCGGCATCAGCGTCGGCATCGGCATCGGCGTCGGCATCAGCATCGGCATCAGTTTCATCATCATCCGGAATGATCGCTGGCGTTGGAAGACTAGGAATATTGTTTTGATCGTAAGCAATTAATTCGATTTCATCTAACGCATCAACATCGTCTGCAGAAACTGGAATCGTAAATCTACCTGTGCCATCTGTTTGACCTTCAGCTATTAATACATCGTCTTTGTAAATTCTAACTGTAGTATTCGGATCTGCGTAACCAGTAACTTCATAACCAGTTGATGAACTTCCTGTAACTGCGACATCATAGGGAGCAGTTACAGTCGCGGCTCTATAATAGATTGGCGTGTAGCCATTATTTCCAGATGCGATATTAATAGAAAGTACATTCGACTTGACAATAGTAGCCAAGAAGCCAGCTTCATAAGGATTACTCATATCTATTCCTTGATTGATTAAATCTTGATAAACAGGATCTGTAATGGTTGTAGGAAGTATGATTGTTGTTTGTCCTAAAACGCTAGCATCCACGAGATCGCCTAGTAATGTTGACCCAACATTTACCAGTGCTTCTGCAGTCTCAAATGTCGCGTTAAAAACTGGTTTGATCGTTAGGTTTAATGTCTGATTCAAAAGTGTTGCGCCTGTTCCAGTTATCGTTAATGCCTGAACTGCATTGTTCAAATCTGTTAAAATCTCAGTTAAATTTTGTCTAATGATTGTTTCTAATACACCATCTAAATCAGCATAAATGTACTGATCTCCTTGCGCTTGTAATTGCAAAGCGACATCTGCCGCTGTCAGGCTACTCAAACTTTGTAGTTGATTTAGCTGAGCATATACGTCATCCAAGTTGATATTAAGCAATGGATTTGAATTGATCAATGCATTAATTGAATTGATCAGAGTGGTTGTCGCACCATTGACAATTGAAAATAATGGATCCAAGCCATTTTCTGGAAGTAATATATTTGTTGAAAACGTTCCCGTACCATTTGGTGTTACGTGGCCTCTTAACCCTTCAGGGACGGCCAATACAGCACGTCTATTCCCAGGAATAAGACTTAGATCAATACCACTGTCTGCCGAGATAGTAAAATCTACATTTCTACTAGCATTCTCAATTGGAAAAGGGTTCGCAATGCTTGTTCCACTTGAATTAGAAGAGGTTAAGTTGCTAAACAATTGACCATCTATAAGCGCTGCATAGGTCTTAGTTGACTCGATTGAAAAAAACGGAGTTACTACAGAAACAGGTGCTAAACTTAATAAAACACCCGCTGCAACAGAAGTTCCTACATAGACATATTTTTTGGATCGTCGCCTCGCACGAGCTTTTTGATCCATCAGTTTTCGATAATCCTTTCTCATCGTAAATCCCCCTAAAAATTTGATGAATTGATTTCTTTGCTGGCGCCAGCAAAAAGAGCCTACTTAAGTTAAGTGAAATCTAACAACAAATTAAAAATCAACCTAGAAAAATGCTTTGCAACAAATAACACATTTATCCCTTCTGTCAACAATTTTTAGGAGACCCTTATTATATTTTTTTGCATATCTGCGTTATGCTATTCTATTGTTTAGAATTAAATCTTCCAAAAGATTATTTAGCAAAAATATAATAGTTTATTAATAGATTATTTATTTCTAATAAAAGATATAGAAAAATATAGATTTCTATATTAGTTATTTTAAATCCGATTTACATTAAATATAAAGAAAAAAATCCCATAGAAACGGGATATTTCTTAAATTTCTTCATAAAAGAAAAAAATGACGACTCATTTTATTTTTTTCAAATTCAGGATAAGCGAACAAATCTTTTCGTTTCCATACATTAATTAACAAGATAATCAAAACCTCTCATATAAACAATATTTATTGTTACCCAATATTTTGACTATAAACTTCCTCTCCTTTTATACTGCGCTAGCAATCAAATTTATAGGAGGATTTATTTATGCTTAAAGGTTTAAACCTATTGAATAATCCCTTTTTAAACAAAGGGACTGCTTTTACAAAAGAAGAACGGACAAAATATGGTATCACAGGGATGCTTCCTAGCACTGTTCAAACACTTGAACAACAATCTGTTCAAGCTTATGGACAATACCTAAGCAAACCATCTGACTTAGAAAAACGTATTTTCTTAATGAACATCTTCAACACAAACCGTACATTGTTCTACAAATTAATGGGGCAACATTTAGTTGAATTCATGCCAATCGTTTACGATCCAGTGGTTGCGGATTCCATCGAACAATACAACGAAATCTTCGTTGAACCACAAGACGCTGCTTTCTTATCAATCAATGATCCAGAAAGCATCAAAGACAGCCTAAAAAACGCTGCAGACGGTCGCGACATTCGCTTGATCGTTGTGACTGATGCAGAAGGCATTCTAGGAATGGGAGACTGGGGTGTTAACGGTGTAGATATCGCGATTGGTAAATTGATGGTCTATACTGCTGCAGCTGGTATCAATCCTGCACAAGTATTACCTGTTTCTATTGACGCTGGAACAAACAATGAAACATTATTGAATAATCCACTTTATTTAGGGAATCGTCATGCACGGGTTGAAGGCGATACTTACTATGACTTTATTGATCAATTTGTTGAAGCTGCAACAGATCTTTTCCCTGAACTGCTATTACACTGGGAAGACTTTGGTCGGGGCAATGCCGCTAACATTTTAGAAAAATATCAAGACAAGATCACCACTTTTAACGATGACATTCAAGGGACTGGGATTGTCGTACTTGCTGGTGTTCTAGGCGGATTGAATATTTCTGGCGAAGCATTGAAAGACCAAACAATCTTAACCTTTGGTGCTGGTACCGCAGGAGTTGGCATCGCAAATATTTTATTAAAAGAAATGGTTCGTCAAGGAACACCGGAAGAAGAAGCACGCAAACACTTCTACCAAGTCGACAAACAAGGACTATTGTTTGAAGATACTGAAGGCTTGACACCTGGTCAAATCCCATTTGCTAGAAAACGTGCTGAATTTACAAACAGCGAAGCATTAACAAACTTAGAAGCCGTGGTAAAAGAAATCCATCCGACAATTATGATCGGTACATCTACGCAACCTGGAGCTTTCAGTGAAGCAATCATTAAAGATATGGCTGCCCACACTGCTCGTCCAATCATTATGCCTTTATCAAATCCAACAAAATTAGCTGAAGCGACAGCAAAAGATTTGATCGAATGGACAGATGGTAAAGCATTAATCGGAACTGGGATTCCTGCTGATGATGTTGAATACAATGGGGTTACTTATCAAATTGGTCAAGCAAACAATGCTTTAATGTACCCTGGCCTAGGTTTAGGCTTAATCGCTTCAACTTCTACTCGCGTAAATGATGAAATTATTTCTCAAGCAAGTCGTGCATTAGGCGGTATCGTTGATGTGACAAAACCAGGTGCATCTATCTTGCCTCCAGTAGCAAAAATTACTGAATTCTCACAAATCATTGCTGAAACAGTCGCAAAATCTGTTGTTGATCAACAACTAAATCGTGAGGAAATCACTGACGTCAAAGCCGCTGTCGAAGCTGCTAAATGGGTCCCTGAATACCAAGATTAATCTAAACCATTCATCCCTCTCTCATTGCTTAGTTTATTAGATAAATAGAAACACTCTCTGAATACGGGAGTAGATAAAATGCTACTCCCGTTTTTTATGGGATTAAACATCGCTTTACTAAAGAAAGGATCTTTTAATAATGGCACAAAAAGAAACATCAACTGCAATGCCAGTTGAAGAAAAAAAGACCGGCTTCTGGTCAACAAAAATTTCCGGTGTTAGCCTGCCTATTTACTTGATCATGGTCGTTGTTTTGATCGTAGCCATGGCCTTAGGCAAATTACCAACGAATATGATTGGACCAATCGCTATCTTAGTTATTTTTGGGAACTTATTTCATTTTATTGGGAACAAAATTCCTATCGTCAAGAGTTACTTAGGTGGTGGATCTGTTTTTGCGATCTTCGCCTCTGCAGCGATTGCAACCTTTGGTATCTTACCTGATGCTGTTGTTAAATCGACTGAAAACTTTGTAACCAATATGGGCTTCTTGGATTTTTACATTGCCGCTTTGATTACAGGTAGTATCCTTGGGATGAACCGTAAATTATTGATGAAAGCCTCTGTTCGTTTTATTCCTGTCGCTCTTATTTCAATGGTTGTTTCTTTCTTCGCCGTAGGAATCGTCGGCATGCTGATCGGTAATGGTTTTGCTAATTCTGTATTATACATCTCATTACCCGCTATGGCTGGTGGTGTCGGTGCTGGTGCCGTCCCATTATCAACAATTTATGCGCATGTTCTAGGAACGGATGCTTCATCCATTATTTCTCGTTTAATTCCTGCAACAGCGATGACGAATGTTTTAGCAATTATCGGTGCCGCTTTAGTTTCACGTGCGGGTCAATCGCTGCCTAAATTAAATGGTAATGGTAAATTGATGGAAAAAGGCGACCTTGGCGATGGCAAACCTCGGGAAGTAAAACCCGACATTGCTCAGCTTGGTGTTGGCTTGATGGTTGCGCTATCCTTCTTCATCTTAGGTCAAATTTGTAACTTCTTTGTTCCAAAAATTCATGCTTATGCCTTCATGATCATCATTGTCGTAATTTGTAAAATTACGAATATCCTACCTGAATATTATGAAGATGCAGCCATCATGTTCAACAACTTAATTGTTAAAAATCTTACTGCCGCGGTTCTTGCCGGTATCGGTATTGCTTTGCTGAACTTAAATGTTTTGGCCTCTGCTTTAACCTGGCAATTTGTTGTTTTATGTTTAACGAGTGTGGTTGTTATTTCACTTGTTTCTGGATTTGTAGGTCGTTTGTTTGGACTCTACCCAATCGAATCAACAATTACCGCTGGATTATGTAACAACTCGATGGGCGGAACAGGAAACGTAGCCGTATTATCTGCTGCGAACAGAATGGAATTAATCGCCTTTGCTCAAATGGGTAACCGTTTAGGTGGGGCTCTTGTATTGATTATCTCAGGATTCTTAATGCAACTGTTCTCATAAACACACTCTCCACAAAAAAATCAGCGATAACCTTATATGGTTATCGCTGATTTTTTGTTTACATTCTTGTAGGGCTAATATTTGTTTTTCGATACTTCTGTAAAAAGTAAAAGGAAAATAGCAACGTCAGTCCTTCAGTGATTGGCAGGCTGACCCAAGCACCCGTCAGCCCCAAAATTCCTGCGAGTACAATTACCAATGGTACTAAGAAAAAGTATCCACGAAACAACGCCAGTGCAAAGGCTTGTTTAGCATGACCAATTGCAGAAAAGAAAATACTGAATACTAAATTTAATGACGAGCCAAATAAAGACAAGAAGAAAATTGGAATGCCGTACGCTGCTAACTGAATCAGCATCGGATCATTCTCACGGTTAAAGGCAGAGATGATTGGATACTTAAGGAAAAACAGAATCAGATAGAGTCCTACTGCCATCACAAAGCTGGTTCTTAAGCCAAAATTCAATGTATTTTGAACAGTCTGTGGCTCTTTTTTGCTTACGGCGCGGCTTATCAAGGGTTGAATTCCCTGTGCAACGCCAGTGAATAAGGACAGAGCTACAACGAGAATATTCGCTAATACGCCGTAAGCAGCAATGGCGATATCTCCTCCTAAGCCAGTCAGTACTTGATTAAAAACCAAAATACTAACTCCTGTACTCATTTCTGCAAGAAAGGAAGAAACCCCTAGTTGAATACTCTTGATGATTGTTATGAGTTGAGGCTTCACCCAGCTCAGCGAAATTCGCCGTTTTGGAAAATGTCGATGGGTGCTTAAGATAGCCAAACTGAGCACTGGTGATAATACAGTTGCCAACGCGGCTCCAGCCATGCCCATATTCAGTGGAAAAACGAAAATGTAATCAAAAATCATGTTAAAAATACTGGAGCAAATCATGGCCTTCATAGCCAGTTGCGGATTTTGATCATTTCGAATAAATGCCAAACACAGATTATTGATGATAAAAAATGGTGCCATCACCAAAATGAAGCGCATATACATCGTCGTCAAATCTACCGTTGCTCCGCTAGCACCTAGTAATAGCGCCAAGAATCGGCTAGAAAAGAGACCCAGTAGCGTAAAAATCAGTCCAATGATCCCACCGACAATTAACAGTTGAGAAAAATAGTTCCCTTTTCCACCCTTTAACGCAAAAAGTGTCGCTCCGCCCATCCCCAACAGCAGTCCAAGCCCAGTCAGCAGATTAAACAAAGGCATAGCGATATTCAAGGCAGCTAATCCCAGCACCCCTACTCCATTTGCGATAAAAAAAGTATCCGCTAAAATATACAACGACAAGCCCAACGTGCTTAACACACTGCGTGTAACGTACCCTTTGATCTCATTCATTTGATTCCCTCCACAAAAAAATAGCATCCTACCCTCCATTGGCCTAATGGGTAGACTGCTACTCAAAACAAAACCCGGCGATTTTGCTAAAAGTTCTTCATATTTTCCATTCATTTTAGCAACGAATCACTGAAAAGGCAATCATATATTTATTAAACCTCCAAATACATGATGCGTTCCCCATTTTCAGGATCATATTGATGACTGTCAATAAAGTCGAAACGTTGATAATAAGGAATTATTTTTTTATTTTCCTCATGGACACTTAAATAAATCCGCTTAATCAAATAATGTGCCTTCATATAATCAATCAGTAACGGTATAAAACGACCACCATAGCCATTTCCCTGAAAGCGCACATCGATCATCAATCGATCCAGCCACATGCTTTCACCGTTTCTGGCACCAATCATGGAAAAGCCAACAAGTTGGTTCTCATCATATAGCGCCAATGGTCGCCAATTTAGCGAAACATCGTACGCGGCCTCTAGCAAGGATTGCCCATTACTTTCGATAAACTCTTCCTGATTTTTCGCTACAGAGAGCGCCACAACTGCTTGCCAATTTGTCTCATCTATGTCTTTGATTATTAGATTCAACCTCTGTTCCCTCCTTCATAGATAGTTAATCTTATAAAACACAATAGCAAAAAAAAAGTAAGAACGTCAAAAAACAGCCTCCGATAAAATCGAAAGCTGTTTAAGACCACAATGAAATTTTTACTCAATAACTTCTTTACGCTCTCGCATAAAAATAGCCGCACCAACTGCACCGATCAAAACAATCGTTCCAGCAACATAACAAATTTGGATCAATCCTTTGTCATAAGCATTGACTACAACCTTTTGCAATTCATGAGCAAACGGCACCTTACTTAACGCATCAGAAAAAGCAAGTTCATGACCAGAAAATGGCCCTGCTTTGATTAGGGCGTTGGTTAGTTTTTCAGGCAAATGCATGGCTGTCGCATGTTGATTCACAACAGCCGCATAGCGATTGGCTTCGACTAATCCCAAAATCACTACCCCAAAACTGGTTCCGAATTGACGGAAGACATTCAGCAGACCTGATGCCATTCCCATCTCTTCAGGAGCCACCCCTTCTAATCCAGCAGAATTCAACACCGGATTAACAATTCCATTTGCGATCCCGATCATCACAAGGGTTGGCCACAATTGGGCATAGCCCATTGTTGGTGACAATTGACCAATCAAAAAGAGAAATCCAGCACCACTGACTAATAGTCCTGCCACGATCATCCACTTCTTCGAGAATTTATTTCCAAGAATTCCAACGACTGGGCCTAAAATTAATGACCAAACAGACAATGCTAATTGGCGAATTCCTGTATCAAAGGCGGACCAGCCGATATAATTTTGCATAAGCACAGTCAGATACGTATTAAAAGCATAAATTCCTGAACCTAAGGCAAAAGCGACTAAAACAGAGCCAATGAAATTGATATTCTTGAACATCTTCAAGTTCATCATCGGATTTTCAACTTTTGATTCAGCAAAAATGAATAGCGCTAAAAGAATAACGGCCAAAAGCAGCCAACCACCTACTTTAGGATTTGTCCACGCCCAGCTGATATGAGTTTCTTTTTGAATCAGTCCATATATCCCACTGAATAGCGCTGCCGCGGACAAAAACATTCCGATGAAATCGATTTTCTGGTCTCTTCCATAACTCGGCGTCTCATTAACATAACGAATCGTCATTAAAACCGCAATAACTCCGATGGGCAGATTAATAAAGAAGATCGATTCCCAGCCAAACGCGTCCACTAGCAATCCTCCCACTAAGGGACCCGAGGCAGAGGATAAACCAATAACTGAACCTAGTATTCCTAAAGCTAGCCCCCGCTGCTTGCCATCAAAGTTAGAAGCAACCAGAGCCATAGATAAGGACATCATCCCAGCGCCACCGACTGCTTGCACACCGCGACCAATATCTAAAATGAGTAATGATGGTGCAAAACCATTCACTACAGAAGCAATCACAAATAAAATTAAACTAGCTAAAAAGACTTTCTTTCGCCCGTACATATCCCCCATTTTAGATACAATTAATAAAGTAACCGCAAAAACTAAGGTATACGCATTTAATACCCATTGCAATTGGGTAAAAGGTTCATTGAAGGCCTTTTGCATTGTTGGTAACGCCACATTCACTACGGTAACGTCCAAAAGTCCCATAAAGACGCCCAAAGACATCGCGACTAATGAAAACCATTTTTTTGAAGAATTTTCCATAAATTGTTAACACTCCTACTAGCTATAAATATCCATTGCTTGATCGATCATCCTTTATTTCCGATCAGCAATTTGTTTCTTGATCCACGTTAATTTTGTCAAAGCGAGTTGAATATCTAGTTCATAAGCCTCTGCCAGAACTCGGAAGCGCTCCACATTTTCTGGAAAACGTGCTTGATACTCTACCATATCCGCCTGGGCTTTTTGATAGAAAGCCAAGTCCTTTTCAATAAATAATTGAAACTCCTCTAAAATATTCAGCTGTTCCGATCGTGTCACACTATCTAATGAGCGCAGCTTAAAATGAATCATGTCGTTGCGTTTCGCATCAGAAGGGATTTTTTCTTTCATCAGCTCAATAAAACGATCGACGCCTTTTGTGGTAATATGCCACATTTTCATCTTTCTTCCATCTTCATAGATGGTAGAAGTGACAAGGCCCTCCTTTTCTAATCTTTCTAATGAAGGATACAATACACCGCTGGAAACTTTACGCATTGGCTGTAAAGCAGAGCCCACGATTTTTTGTAGTTTATAGCCGGTCTTATCCCCTGAAATCAATGAACCCAAAAGTAGTAAATCGTACATGTAATCCTCCCTACCGATAAATTTGTTTCAGTCTTTTAGATATATCAACGTGCTAATTATAGGTTTTTTAGACATATTGTCAACAGAAAAGTTCTCTCCTTGTAAACTTTAAAAATAATCTAGCCCCAGCAAAAAAACTCGCGCTTCTTTTCATTAAGAAGGCAAGCTTTTCTCAAATTAGGTTGAATCTAACTATTTAAGCAACAGACATTTGTGCTCTTTTTCATCCTAAAGTAAACTCATTAATTCAAATCCAGTATTCACTTTGGAATAAATCGAGCAAACCACAAACAGTTGTTTCCCAGCAAACTCAGTCTTTTTAAAACGACGTGATGATGCAGGAATATGATGATGTCCATGAATCACTCCGATAATCGGGTATTGTTCAAATAATTTCTCTATTTTTGGCTCCTCACAGCTATAATCTTTATTGTAAGCGTCGCTGGTTTCGGGAAGCAAACTCAGCTCATTGAATAACGGCGCGTGCGAGACAATTACTGTCGGAGTCTCTGGATCTTCTGCCAACAATTTCTCTAAAGAATTTAGAATATAGTGCTGCTGCGCTTTTTTTCTCTTGACCAATGCTGCTGGAATCGTAAGTCCGATATAACGAATTCCCTCATGAACAACACTTTGATTGTTCAACACATTCATTTTAGGGAATCGTTCAGCCAGCTCAGCCTCGACCACTTCATAAAATGGATGTTCTCCTGTGGGTAGTAAATACCACGCCTCATCTGGGTCTTGCAGCAGTTCTTTAAACCATTCATAATTGAAAAACGGGCGCCACTTCTCCCACTGTACATCCGTTTGATCCGTCGTTTCAGGCAGCACATCCACTAACTCATGCCCGCCGATAATATAAAGACCGGAAACTTCTTCGTCCCTCACATGTGAATCAGAAACATCCCCCGTTAAAATATTGAAGTGACGATTAAGAAACGGCAGCTTCCCGTCTTTGGCATGAATGTCAGAAACCACATTGATCAGATTACGATTTTCCGTGGAATGGACATTTTGAAAATATTTTTCCGCCTCATCTGGATGAACACTGTGTGCAATATAATTTTCTCGCAGCCTAGATAATTCTTCGCCATATTCTGAGCGTAAAAGTGGTTGCGTGTTTATTACTCCAGCTGTGTTTGCTGAAACGAGGGCATTTTCGATTCCTTGCTTCACTTCGCTTGGTAGCAAAGACAATGCTGATTCAATATCAGAATGAATGGATAAGGTTTGCTCGATAAACTGCTGATCTTGCCCTGCTTTTTCCAGCAACTGTACTTCTTTCCCGTCAATCATTAAAGGCAATGAATTCGCCACTTGCACAACAAAGTTCAAGTATTCAGAAATATAGCCAGCAATTCCGGTTTTGATATTTTCGCTAAAGAGAAATTTTCCTGCTAGATTGGCAGACAGCGGTCCGGTTTCATCATGCTGCATTAATCGCCCAGCAATCTGAATTTCCAATAGCGGATTCTGTAAAATGGCATTGTAGGCCTGCTTTACTTCAAATGACTGTTCATCCACTCGCTTGCCGGTCACTTGAAAAATACTTAACGTCAAATATTTTTCTACAGTTGTTTGATGCAGTTCGATATAGCGGCGGATTTCTTCTGGATGAAGCAAATACTGAATCGCCGCTCGTTGAATATAGTTCCTAGCCGTATCATAAGGGATCGCTGAATAAACAAGATCCCCTTTTGAAGAAATAGCCATCGAATGGTTTCTTGTATTGTAGGTTAATTGAAAATAGTCATTTTTAAAGACTGTCTTATTCACAGGTCGGCGTTTATTTTCCGGATAACGCTCGATTCGTTCGGCCAGTGCCGGTGGCAACATTGTTTTTGTTGGCAAAGATGGCATACCTTTTCTGACCATCAATTCTTTCTCATTTTCCTTTGATTTCATCAAAGCACCTCTATATTTAAAGAGAATTAGTTTTCTCCATTTATATAAGTTTGTATAATATCTCTATTATAGCGTTTCTCTTTGTTCCAAGCTTCTGAAATTATCAAATCAATAAATTTTTTTAGGAAATGTCTGCTTCATTGGTTCAACTAATGAATAATAACAAGTAAAACGCACTATTAATTATTTCATTTCCTTATAAATTATTGAAGAGAATGTTTTAGCTTTCAATGTTAGCATAGCCACAGAGAGGGATGAGTAATTGATGGAATTAGTTATTGGAAATAAAATCACCACCTATGATTGCCATGGAGAAAAAGTAACAGGAATCATTGAACAAATTTACGTCAATACAATAATTGTCGGAACAAGTACAGCAAAATACGTATGTCTTAAAAAACAACTTACTGCATAAAAAGAAGACAACGCGTTGATTAAAACCTCTTTAGTATACTTAAATAAAATGAGAAGGCTTCTTTTGTTTAGTTCATCGAAAGGAATTAAATGTTCGTTGCTTTTTCATTTTGTTTTATTAGTTCCTTATTTCTCTGATCTAAACCATACCCAATCACCCGTTTTCCCTAGTTTTTTAAAATGTTTAAAAAAATGGAACGTCCCTCCTTCACCTTTCTTTCGTATAATAAAAGAAGAAACAAAAGCCTTAAAGGAATCAGGTGATGATCTTGGAAAAATATGTATATTTAACTGTACTGTCCTTTTGTATTTTTCTACAGCGAATGTCATTCATCAGCTTTTCAGTCTTTTTACTATTATTTGGTATTATCTCTGGGATCGTCGCTGGCCGTGTTTTCCTTTTCCGTAAATACGAGCTATTTCTATTCTTTTATAAAGATACATTACTGAGTGAAAACGGAAAGATTATCGTCTTGTGTACAAGTGTTGTCCTATATATCCTTTCTCTTTCTTTCATTGCTATAGGCTCCTGGCTGTGTGTCCAATAATCTTTCGTTTACTAAAAAGAGGAAGACTGTCTTAGTCTTCCTCTTTAATAGGTACTTCTTTTTTATTGCCCTCTCTCATATTTACCACAAGGACATCCTCTTTTGATAAACATAATTCTTTTATCAGCAACGACTGCATTTCCTCTTTAGTGATAACGGATTTCCCCTTAAAAACACCCTCACCATATACTTCCCAAGCTGCTGCTTGTTTTATTTTCGGATGTTGAAGGATATTAGGCGCGGGCGCTACCTTTATCGAAACAATCAAATCATAGGTGACAACGTCCGCCTCTGTTTTTTTTGATTGCTTAATAAACAGAACGATTATGACGATTGCAGCTATTAAACTAAAAATCAAAAATATCTCCATCGTTTCTCCCACCCCACGATACTCGTCCTTCACGCTTTATCTCAACCAACTATTTTAAGAACCTGTAAAACCATACTCATGAATCACCTTAATTATACCAAAATAAGACTACAAATAATAAATTTCGCTTATTTCATTTTTCGAATTTTGTTTTTCCGTTACTTGTCATTTGTAAGGTTACTTTAAGGTTAAGTTTGGTTCTATGCAAGCTTGTCTCTTTATACTTCTTTTATCAAGTAATGGAGGGATAAAACATGGCAACAACGATTTTAGAGATCAAAGATCTGCGGAAGAGTTATGGATCAAACGAGATTTTAAAAGGGATAGAGCTCCAGCTACTTCCTGGAAAAATCACAGGATTACTGGGGCGCAATGGTGCAGGAAAAACCACTTTAATGAAATGTGTATTGGGTCTTACCACAAATTATCATGGAAAAATGACTTTTAATGGAAAAGACTTAAATACCACGGATACCGAGACAAAAATGAAGATTGGTTCACTTGTCGATGTACAGTTTTACGAAGATTTGACTGCCTACGATAACTTACTACTTTCCCTTCGGTTAATTCAATCCCTTTCACGAAAAGAACGTAAACAATTGATTCAAGAAAGCTTGGAATTTGTAGAACTCAGTAATGCGGCGAAGAAAAAAGTCAAAAACTTTTCCTTTGGAATGAAACAACGGTTGGCCTTAGCCCTCTCATTAATCACAAAACCGGACCTGTTGATTTTGGACGAACCTTTTGTCGGCCTTGATCCTATTGGTGTCGAAGAAGTGAAGGAACTGCTGAAAAAGCTTTGTCAGGAGCGAGGAACGGCGATCCTCTTTTCCAGCCATCAGATGCAGGAAGTCTGCGAATTGACGGATAATATCTTGGTATTGAGCAATGGTGTAATTAGTTACTCTGAACACAATGAACATTTTGACAACCAACAAGCACAGTTAATCGAGTTAATGAGATAAAAAAGGAGCGAGTAATTATGGAGATTTGGACAATATACAAAATGGAAATGATTAAAACATTGAAAAGAAAAAATAGTTTGATCCTGTTAATTCCGTCAATTTTGGTTGGTATCATGGCTTTTGGTATTTCAACTGGAGGGCTGACTTTTACTGGGGATGCCTTATCCGCTGATGGAAAATTTGCTTGCTTAGATTTTATTACCACCCTATGGCTCTTCTTTAGTGCCTTAGGTGTTTGGGGAATCCTATTGATCTTAATAACCGCCTTTCAGTTTTCAGGAGAAATCTCCAGCGGTCAAATAAAAATGACGCTATTACGTATCGGAAAACGAGGTCCAATTGTTTTTGCAAAATTTTTGGCGCTGCTAACAACTACTTTTGGTGCATTTGCTTTGTTTACTCTCACAGCTGGTGGCGGGTACTATCTTTTTATAGCAAACTCTGATGTTGGAAATGGGCATTTTTCTTCCTCCATGATTGATTTGCCAACGGTGATCGCCACGATTGGATTCATTTTTCTACATCTTGCTTTGTTTATGGCAGTTACGCTGCTGATAGGGTTGTTTTTGTCCCCTTTCATTGCATTTATCTTTTCACTAGTCAGCTTATTTGCTGTAAATTATTTGATCAATACGAATGCACTTGAGCTTTTGAAATATTCTGCTTTATCTATAAGCAACAACCTGATTGCGGGGAAAGTGGAGAATGTGTTCCCTACATTCCTTCTGTCTATCGCACTTATTATTTGTCTTTTACTTTTGACTTCCCTACTTTTTAAAAGAGTAGATATAAAATAGCCGATTAGAAAGGTATAATAGAAGGAACTATTTTGTAACGGGGGTGCATTTAATGGGGTTCTCAATTTTAGTAGCGGATGATGAACAAGGGATTATTGATTTTGTTACCTTATATTTAGAAAAAGACGGATATACGGTAGTATCGGCCACTAATGGTGAAGAGGCATGGACCTGTATCCAACAAGAGAAAATCGATCTCGCCATTTTAGATATCATGATGCCTAAACTCAACGGCTATCAATTAATCAAAAAAATTCGGGCAGAAAAAAATATCCCAATCATTTTTTTGACCGCGAAAGATGCCGGTGCGGATAAGGTTCTTGGTTTAGATATTGGCGCAGATGACTATGTGACGAAGCCTTTTGATCCCTTAGAATTAGTCGCGCGTGTCAGTGCTCAGCTTCGTCGCTTTTATTCATTAGGTTCGAGAGAAGTTCATCTGCCTAAAATTCTCAAACTTCATGATTTGGCTCTTGATCTTGATCAATGTCTCCTTTTTAAAGAAGAAGAAGAAGAATAAATAAACTTAACTTCGATTGAGTTTAAAATCCTGCGTTTGTTGATGGCTTCTCCAGGAAGAGTATTCACAAAAAAGCAGATTTATGAGGCAGTTTGGGAAGATACTTATATCGTCGATGATAACAATATCATGGTCTATATTAATCGACTCAGAGAAAAATTGGGAACTAGAAAGGAGGAATCTTATATTCAAACAATTCGCGGATTAGGATATAAGATAGTGCCATGAAAAAAAAGCCCAAGACATTAGGACGGTTCCTAACAAAGAAGTATATTACGACTTCGATTTTGTTACTGGGGTTAATCTCTATTTTCACTTTTTTTATTCAAATATTTTTAATTGGTAACAATTCGGATGCAAAGGCTTTATCTGCCAATAAAATTGTACGATCTGACTACCAAAATATTAATATATCTGCTCTTGAAGATGTTGGTGGTTGGTTGGAGATACTTGACGAAAATAATAACGTAATCTATACCAAAGGAAACGTTCAAAAAGCGAAGACTCATTACACACAAAATCAATTATTAGAAATGGATGGTTTACAAGCTGTTATTGATAAAAAAAATTATCAGTTTGGACCAATGTTTTTAGAAATAAATAATCCAAAACAAAGTTACATGGCTACTTTTGCACCATTTAAAGGAGAAGATAGAAAGAACTACACCTGCATAGCTAAAATTCCCAAAAATGGATTAAGAGGAAACATTAATCCTGTTTACCATAATCTAACTTCTATGGTTACCTCTTCAAATTTTAAATGGCTTCCAGTTATTCTACTTCCGCTCCTGCTCATTTTCATTTTTTGTCTTAGACGTTACTCAAAATCGGTCAAAGAACATATCGTCGCACCAAATACCATTTTAATTGATGGGTTACGGACGATTAATGAAGGAGATTATAGTAAAAAAATCCATGTGAACGCGGAATACGAATATGTCGAAATCGAAAATTCCTTCAACCATTTGGCGGATCAGCTAAAAAAAGCCGATCAGCAGCGAACTTCTTACGAAAAAGAGCGGCAGCTGCTTTTTGCCAATATGGCCCACGATTTACGTACTCCCCTTACTACAATTCAAGGAACTGCTAAAGCTGTAGCAGATGGGTTAGTCTCTGATGACAAGCTGACTCAAACGATGGAAACCATTATGTCAAAAACAGCGCATATGAATGAACTAGTCAATCGCTTATTGATTTTTTCTAAGCTGGAAAGTCCTGACTATCAGCTCCACTGCCAAAATCTAGACTTAGTCGAATTGATCCGAGAAGTTTTATTAGAACAACTTGATGTCGCAGAAAAAAATAAGATCCACTTAAATTTCGACCTGCCAGAATCCGCGTTAGAGATTTCTGGAGATCCAACTGAATTAAGGCGTGTTTTTGATAACTTGATCGGAAACAGCATCCAGCATAATCCGCCTGAAACAACAGTACAACTCAAACTCTATACACTTGATAATCAACTTGTTTTTGAAATCAAGGATGATGGCACTCCCATCCCTAAAGAATTACAAACGCAATTATTTGATCCCTTTGTCAGCGGTGACAGCTCACGTTCTACTCAAAATGGTAGTGGACTAGGCTTAGCCATTAGTAAAAAAATTGTTGAGAAGCATGGTGGTAATATTTTATTTGTTGAAGTAAATAAGCAGGAGAAACTATTTCAAATATTTTTGTAGTTCTATTTTGATGGACTTTTTTATTGAATAGTGTGGTTTCTTCATTCTCTTGGTGCTTTTCAACTCTCTCCTTACCTTGTTGCGTTCATATAGAAATACTCTTCTTTCAGGGTTGACCCAGCTTTTCCTCCGGCAAAATCTCTGCTATCAAAAGAAAATGTCCCCTTTATAAATGAAATGACTATTATTTCTATAATTCAATAAAAAAATATCCAAGGAGACTTAGTCACTTTAAGCCTTCTTGGATATTATTTTTAAGTTAATTTTAGTATACGCGGACACCGAAGTCTGGTGCGTAATATTGAGTTGAACCATATTTCACGTTTTCACCTGGTTGTGGTGCGTGGATATATTGATCGCCCCCAGCTGAGATCGCTACGTGATAGCTTGATCCTTGGTCGCCCCAGAATAATAGGTCCCCTTGTTGTGCTTGACTGACATCGATTGTCGTACCTGATGATTCTTGTGCTACAGTCCAAACACCAATATCTTTACCCGTTACTTGCTTGTAAACATATTGAGTAAGACCAGAACAGTCGAAACCGCTCGTGTCTTTTCCACCCCATACATATGGTGTGCCGATATATTTTTCCGCTTCATTCACGATTTGTTGACCGCGAGTCGTGTCGGTTGACTGATCAGTCGTTGTTTGTTGCTGATCTTGTTGTGTCTGCTGTTGCTGTTGATCCTGTTGTTGTGTTTGTTGTGTTTGTTGTGTTTGTTGTTCTTGCTGCACTTGTTCAGGTTGTTTTTCCGGCGTTGTTGTCGCTGGTGTCTCTGCTACAGGTGTTTGTACTGCTTGTTCCTCCTGTACAGGCGCTTCTTCCTGTTGAACCGGTGTGGTTTGTGCTACATCAGGAGTTACAACCGGCGTTTCTGGTGCTGGTGTTACTTCTGGTGTTGATGTAGAATCAACAATTGGCTGTTGATCTAAGATTGGTTGTTGATCCACAATCGGTGTGGTATTTTCTAATTGGGTTGTTGGTGCAACTGTCGCTGGTTCTTCACTTACTGTACCGTTGCCCACAACAACGTTTTGACCAGCATAAATGTTATTGTCTTCAATATTGTTCCAATCATTAAACTCTTGTACACCAATTCCGAATTGATCCGTGATAGAATTAACCGTATCGCCAGATTGGACAGTATATTCAGTCGGTTGAGCTGGTGTTTCTACAGCAGGTTGAGCGACTGGCGGTGTAACTGGCTCTGTTGCGTCATAGCTAGTTAAATTATGTTCTTGGATAGTTGACACTAATTTTTGAACATAACTTTGATCATCATTGAAGCGTCCTTCTAAAGCTGCAGCGGCTGTTTGGTAGTCCTTTGCGTTACTGCGCCAAGTACCACTAAAGTAATTTTCGTTACCGTCACGAGAAGTTGTTTTGATGATTTCAATATAGTCCTGAATTGCTTCTTTATAAGAACCGTATTGTTTCATCTCTTTCTTTTCAGTTTGACCAGTTTCTGAATTTTTCTTATCCAGCATTGCTGATTTGCCTTTATACTGACCTTCTAATCCAAAAAGGTTGTAATAAGGGGCTTGCGCATAGTCGTTTTGTCCCCAATCACTTTCGACGATGGCTTGAGCAATCATAATAGAAGCGTACAGGTCATGTTTCTCAGCTAATGGCTTGATCTCATTTGAAATTTCATTGATAAACGCTTTTTTATCAACATTTGACGTAGTTGCAGTCGTTTTTCCTTCAACAGCTTCTACTTCATGTGTGTTTAGTAATGGTGCCGCTACCGAAACCGTTACTAAGGCAGTACCTACTACAGCAGACCCTTTTTTAAGATAGCGATAGTTCGTGGTCTTCTGGCGTTTCTGTTGACGTAGTTCACGTCGGGTTAAAACTTTATTTGACATTTAACATCTCTCCATTCTCTCTCTCATTGCTTTCTTAACAATATTAATTATAACACAATGGAAATGATAGGTCATTGTTAATGAACTGCATTTCTTGATATTTTAGATTATTTTTTAAGAGAATAGACCAAAAAGGCCTATTTTTCAATTATTTTCAAATTTGTTAAAAAAATGATTCTGGAACAGCTCGTTTAAAAGTTGTTTAAAAATCTTTTTTGTTAAATCGAACAAATGAGGTGAATATGTGCTAAAAGAGAAAATTAAGAATTTACCAAGAACTCCCGGAATTTATAGAATGAAAAACACTAGCGGGGAAGTAATCTACGTTGGAAAGGCAAAAAACTTGAGACAACGTGTGAGTTCCTATTTTGTTAAAAACAAGCAACACTCCCGTAAAGTTCAAGAAATGGTCCGCTTGATCGACGACTTTGATTATGAATTGGTGGCAACTGAATTTGATGCGCTCTTATTAGAATGCCATTTAATTCATCAACTTCGCCCAAGATATAATCGAATGATGAATTACTATGAAGGCTACGGCTACTTTCAATTTCTTAACAAACCACCCTACTTGAAAGTTCTGAGTGAGTGGTCAGAAGATGGGCTAGTCATTGGTCCCTTTTATAAGGAAAGTAAAATTCAAGAGCTGAAGGAAATAATTAATAGCACCTATCGTCTAGATGGTCCTTTAAAGTATGTTGCCGGTATCGTCAAGAGTTACAAGGAAATCTCTCCAGATGAGGAGTTTGAGTTGCGTATTCAAGAAATCAAAGACACCTTACTTGGTCAATCCACTGCTCTGCTTACTCGAATTGATCAGCGGGTCCAAGCAGCTAGTGAGCGACACGATTACGAAGCTTCTGCACAATGGTGGAACAATTACTTGACTGTTCAAAGGTTTCTGCGCCGCAATAAGCAGTTGATCCAAATCATGCAAAACCAAACTTTTGTAGGAATACTACCTGAAGAGGGCGGCTATTACTGTTACCTTTATGCTAAAGGAGAACTCTTGAATCGAGTCGTCTATCAACGAAAGCCTTCCTTTAAACAAGCAAAAAAGAGATTAGCTCAAGGTGTCTCCGCCAAAACGTGGCAACGACTCAATGAAAAAGATCGGTTAGAAAAGGAAGATGTCGATCTCTTCCCCATTTTCTTTAACTATTTGAACCAGCACGGACAAGTTCTAGGATTTTCTACTGAGGAAGAATAGCTCCTATTTGTATTCGATTTCATTCCTTGTTACAATCAGCGTAGGAGTTTATGAAATGAGGGATGGCTATATGCAAATTGAAAAAATCACTAAACCAGCACAAACAATCGTTTCGATGTCTACTCATATCTCACATGAGCATCTACCAGATTATATCGGAACTTCCTTTATGGATTTGTTAGAATATATTCAAAAACACGGAGCTGAGCTCGTGGGAACACCGTTTATTTCCTACTTAAATCTTGATGATACAGGGCAGCCTAAAGATGAATTATTAGATGTAGAGATTGGTTTTCCTATTGATAAAGAAATTCCTTCAACAGAAAAATTCCAAAGTTATGTACTTCCAGGATATCAAGCAGTTCGGACGCTTTATGTTGGGGATTACGATGATTTAACAGCATCTTATAAGGAATTGATCGATGCGATTAAGCAAGAAAATGGCATCTTCACTTTCCGCAGCTATGAGTACTTTTTAACGGATGCTTCAGTCCCTTTAGAGGATCAAGAAACGATGATTGAATTGACTTATCGCTTAAAGCGAAAAGATCTATTTACAGAATGATCTCATCAACATTAGAATAAAATGAGAGCCCTTCGATTAAAAACTCGAAGAGCTTTTTTCTTGTTTCTTCTTTTCCAAAGTCTTTTTAATCAGGCAAACGACGTTTTTTTATTTTATCGGCATTCAATTACTTACATAATAAAAAAACAAAAACAGAAAAGACTTTAAGAAACCTTTTAAAAGTTATATGTAAGTTACCTTTCTTTTTCAGTTTAACTCTAGACGAGTTTCGGTAAAAATTATCTTTTCTTCAATCACTTATAAGGAAAAAGTAAGTGAATCTTAAAGAGTTGCTAAGTTATCTTATGTCATTTTTTATTATTCTAAGCAACAAAAAAACGTCCATAAATAACTAAAATAATTATATAGACGTTCTTTTCTAAATATGTTTAAATTAATATATAGTTCTTTTTGAAAATGTTAAGATTGTGTTAAAATCATTACAAATTGAATTTAACCGTCTATTTATAGATGGACAAGCAGTATTTTTTCATTATTTACTAATCTCCTTGATTAGAAGGTTTGTCCCCACGTCTCGATCGCTGTTTTGTCTGTTGAATGAGTGAGAATCGTTAGGCTTGAATTTTCTAAGATTCCTCTCTCACGAATTTTTGCTAGTGGCACTCCATTCAAGGTATTCAATAGAGCCATTAGCAAAATCCCATGGCTAACGACCAATATTTTTTCTTTCGGATATTTTTCTGTCACGCTGTCAATCACTGCTTTACTTCTTTCGATTAAATGTGAATAAGATTCCGCGTGAAATTTCTCTGCGTCAAACAAATCTGGACGTGTGCGATAATTTTTTAAATCTTCCGGATAGGCTTCAGTAATCTGATCAATCTTCTCACCATCCCAATCGCCTAAACGCATTTCTCGCAAATCCTCAATAATCGTCAATTCAGGCGGCCGTTTATTTTCTGAAAGAATGATCTGCGCAGTTGTTTGCGCGCGCATTTGAGGTGAAGTCAATGCAACATCGAATGGAACATCCTTAAGATATTGCGCCATTCGCTTCGTTGCCTCAACTCCTGTTGGAATCAATGGAGAATCAACGGTTCCCCCATTAAATCGTCCCGCTTCATTAATTTCTGTTTTTCCGTGTCGAACAAAATAGAATTGCGTCACACTCTCACTCCCTGTACTCATAATCCTCAAAATAGAGCAATCAGCCAAACTGATTCAACAACCTGCAGCTTAACTTTTGCTTCAATGGATTTCTCCCACCCAGTATACACCAATAATCGGAGAAAACGATCAAAAAAAAGAAGTTCCTTGATAAATTCGACAAAAAATAACTGATTTATAAAACGGATGCGGCGAATACACGTGACATTGTAATCGGATTCATCTATAATTAAAACAACAATATCTACTATATCGCCTTGTTTTTAATAGAGATGTTTGTAATTGAGCAAGAAAACTATAACTTTTTAGTATGAAATTAAGAGCACAGAACTTATTTTACGAAATGGAGGGCATCGTATGGAAAAAAGAAAAGAACAGACCAGTACAGATTTGGCTTTGGCCACAGCGGGTATTTTCAGCTTGATTCTTTTTAGCATCTTAATGCTCGCACGTGTCGTGGAGCATCGCGAGGTCATGGATCTGTTTAGTCTCTTTACAGGTGCTGCCTCTGCCTTCTGTTACGGAAAGTTCCTATGGATGAAGCAAAAAAGTTGGTTAACATTATCGGTCATTCTTCTCATCTGTTGTCTTTTCTTCTTTGTTCGCTATTTATTTTAACTCTTCCCTGCCGATAATTTATCGGCAGTTTTTTTCTGTCTGAAAGTTTGCTACTATTTATATAGAGTTATTCAGTGCATTTATTAATAAGGAGGCAACTATGTCTGATTTTGCGATACTCGTGGACTATCTAACGACCATCCCGGAAAATCCAACTTTTCAATCTGATACATTATTGATTGCTGGAAACAGCTTACCTCAATTGATTATTTCCGCTGCACAATTTTGCCAGAGGGAAAATGCTGTAAAGCGTGTCATTTTTGTTGGAGGAATTGGTCATGGCACAGAACCTCTGATCACCAATTGCAAGAAATTTTATCCGGCGCTTGTTCGACCAGAATGGGATCAGCTTTCAGAGGCAGAAATTACCCAAGAGATATTTCTGCAGTTTTGTTCGCGCAAGCTTACTTTTCTATTAGAAAGAAAATCCACCAATACTGGGGAAAATGCCCGTTTTTCTTACGAGCTTTTTAATAAGGATACACCAAAAAACTTTTGGTTAGTTCAGGATCCCATGGTCCAAAAACGCAGCCATGTCACCTTCAGCAAAGAATGGCAATTGCCTCTATCAGCAATCCAGCCGCTCTTTTTTGAACAACCAAAGCTGATTGATTTTGATACACGCCCACATTTTAAAAATTCTGTAATGGATGACTGGTGGGCACCTGATTATTTCTTATCTCTCGTTGTTGGTGAAATTCGTCGATTGAATGATGATTCCGAAGGCTATGGACCAAAAGGCGCAAATTTCATTCCTCATGTAGAGGTTCCTGAGAACGTATTGGACAGCTATCGCCGTTGTCGAAAATATTTGGAGAATATCGAACGGAAATAACCCTTCCTTTTTCTATTTATAAAAAGATCGTACTCATCTAACAGAGTACGATCTTTCTTTATTCCTTACTTTTATTTTGCATCTCCTTTTCGCTGTAAAAGTGATCAGATAGTTTGGACTCTTCCTAATCCTCAGATCACCAAATTTTTTATTTTTAACATGTTCAGGCTCTTCGTATTCCGTCACAAACCGAATCAACCCGTCCTTTGCGCGAATGACGATAATAGCAACTGTCGTCATTCGATTTTGCCATTTACGTGCCTGCAAACTTAAAAAATTTGCTTCAGGCTGGCCATTAAGACGTAGATTGATCTTTTCTACTTCATGAAAAAGGTCATAAACCGAGTGTAAAAACTGCGGTTTCCTCTTTTCTTCAGCATGCTTAAATTTTCCTCTTTTTTTCTTTTCGATCGTGACCCATTGTTCTGAGGCTTCTGAGGTCATTCCCATGGCCCATCCCTCCTGCTGTGCACTAACAAATTTTGCCTTTCACCTTAATTAGATTATAGCTGGAGTTTGCTGTTTATCCTGAGACAATCTTTATTTCGTATAACTATTCTTTTTCAAAAGTTTAAATTTATTGGTTTTTTTCCAGAAAAAAAGGCTGCAATCAACTTTGCAGCCTTTCATCTATTCTTTTTATTCGATCACAGTACCTACAAAGCCCGCTACCTTATCAAACAGATCTCCGAAGAAACCAGAAACACTTTGCCACAATCCGCCAAAATTAGGATTCGCAATAAAATTTTGAACCTGAGAGATCACTTGGTCCTTATACACATAAATGATGAAGAGCAAAAACAAGACGCCGGCGATACGCCATAATACAGAACCAACCTTCACGACAAAGAAAACCAATAATGCGATAAACGCAAGAGCGATTAATTGATCCATCTTCAAATCCTCCTTTACTAACTATCTATATACTTCAACCATCAATTGTCTTTACGATCAACTTATAGGTATAGTATGCCTCTTTTCTTACTATTTGGCATGGGTCGAAAGTCTGATATCTGATCATAAAATTCAAGAAAAAAGAATTCTAAGAATTTTGTAATCGTTTTCTTTGCTGCTGTATCGCTCTTTTTAGTATTAAGAAAAAGAAAACGACTCTTATTTCTTTGTATTTTAACAGAAACTTTCTCATAAACTCTAAGCGTATTTACGCTATATTAAAAATTATTCTCGTTACTATGGAAGCAAATAAACCGTTGAAGGAGTCGTATTTGTGTCTACAATTACTGAACAAGCCTTAGAAGAATTAAGTCCCTTTGAATTAAGTCTCTTTTTGGAACAAAAGATCCACGAAAATAAAAAGGTTACCAACCTTTTGAACGCTGGACGAGGAAACCCTAACTGGACCGCTCCTACTCCGCGGGAAGCTTTCTTTTTGCTTGGTCAATTCGCTACGCAAGAAACGTTATATGGCACAGGGGAATTGACTGCGGGAATGATCCAATCTGATACAGGTCGCGGACAACGCTTCGTTGATTTTTTAGCAGCACATCCAGGTAAAGGCGCCGATTTTTTAAAAAAAATCTGGTTTTCTGACAATAATTATCTTGGAATGCCAAAAGACGCCTGGTTGACTGATATGCTGGACCACATTATCGGGGACAATTATCCAAACCCCGTTCGTTGCTTAACTGCCTGCGAAGGACCTATTAAAGCTTATTTGAATCAGGAATTATTTTCCGACAGCAGCATACCTTTCGATATTTTCGCTGTTGAAGGCGGAACTGCGGGGATCTGCTATATTTTTGACACCCTATTAAATAACTTCTTATTGAATCGTGGCGATAAGATCGCTTTGATGCTGCCGACATTCGCGCCTTATTTAGAAATTCCAGAGTTACCAAAGTATTCCTTTGATATCGTCAAGGTTCAAGCAAAACAAACAATGATTGACGGAAAAATGACGTACCAATATCCAGACGAAGAAATCAATAAATTGCGAGATGCTGATATTAAAGCTGTTTTCGTCGTCAATCCAAGCAACCCGACAGCAAACGCACTAGCACAACCAACCATTGATTTACTAAAAGATGTTGTTGCAACAGATAATCCTGAGTTAATGATTTTGACAGATGATGTTTACGGTACATTTGTTCCAGTCTTTACTTCTCTATTTTCCGAACTTCCTTACAATACCGCCTGCATCTATTCTTATTCGAAATATTTTGGTGCTACCGGCTGGCGTGTAGGAACGATTGCTGTAGCTAAGCACAATCTTTTTGACGAATTGATCGCAAATCTACCGCAAGAAAATATTGAGCTGCTAAATGAACGATATGCATCATTGACTGCTGACCCAACGACAATCACCTTTATTGATCGAATCGTGGCAGACAGTCGTGACGTGGCATTGAACCATGCCTCTGGCCTTTCTGCACCGCAGCAGGTCATGATGGTGATGTTCAGCTTGTATAGCCTACTAGACGAAGGAAAAGCCTATAAAGCTGAAGTCATGGATATTTGCCGCCAGCGGGAAAAATTACTATTCCATACTTTAGGTCTACAAGAACCATTAGAAGACTTAGATACTGCTTATTATTGCGAGATCAATTACGAAGAGTGGACCCGTAAACGATACGGCAACGCCTTCGCAGATTATTTGAAAAATAAATGGACCGTTACAAAGGTTCTAACCTCTTTAGCAGAAAAAGAACAATTGATGCTATTAAAAGCCAATGCTTTCGGCAGCAGTGAGTGGGCCGTGCGGGTTTCCTTAGCAAACTTAGCCACTAATCAGTACCCAGAAGTTGGCAAACGAATCATTCGTTTGACGGATGAGATTCGTGATCAATGGATGAAAACAAAATAACTACCTTTAACCTTGAGCCTAGCTCAAGGTTTTTTCTTTTTCTTCTGCTAGTGGTACACTTTATTATGTAAATTGGCTGAGGGAAAACAAAGCCAATTGGCTGTTTTCAGCTGAGAAGTAAAAAGCTATCCTATAAAAAACAAATGGAGCGTTTCTATATGAAAAAAGTTGCAACCATCGCCGGCTCTGATGCTACAGGCGGAGGCGGTTTAGAAGCCGATCTAAAAACCTTTGAAGAATTTGGTACCTTTGGTTTGGCGGCGATCACTTCGATTGTTACCTTGGAACCAGAAACTGGGGCGCATCATTTACGCACCCTTCCATTAGAGCTGATTCAAGAACAAATCGCCTCTATCTTTGCGGGACCGATTGACGCGATCAAGACTGGCCTGCTGCCCTCGCAGGAAATCATAGGTCTTGTTAGTGAGATTCTTCCGAAAGATATTCCACTGATCGTTGATCCCGTTATTGGCGGCAAAGGAACCCAAGACTTTATTAAAACTGACCAAGTTCAAGCATTACGGGAAAATTTATTGCCCCAAGCACTAATCACAACCCCTAATTTACGAGAGGCCGGTATTTTATCCGAATTAGGAGAGCTCACTTCAGAAGAACAAATGAAGAAAGCGGCAAAAAAAATTGCTTTGCTTGGGGTCAAGCATGTCGTAATCAAAGGTGGTGCACGTTTGGCTTCGAAAGAAACCTTAGACTTGCACTATGATGGCAGAAATTTCCAGCGCTATCCCCATGCTGTGATTGACACACCGTTTAATCATGGTGCCGGCTGTACTTTTGCCGCAGCCATCACTGCAGCAATCGCAAAAAACTATCCCGTTGAGGCTGCCATCAAGCAAGCGATTGATTTTGTACAGGCCGCGATCACAATGGGTGAACAAATCAATCCATATGTAGGACATGTATGGCATGGCGCCTACACCCACGGAGAAAAACGATTGGAGTATTCAGATGAACAGTGATAAACGAATTCAAAACTTAGTCTTGGTCGCGCTCTTTGCGGCACTTACCTTGATGGGAACCATGATCAAGATTCCTTTGCCGACTGGCGCCTTCATTCATTTCGGCAACTCAGTGGTGCTTTTAGCTGTCCTATTAGTCGGCTATTGGCAAGGCGCTTTAGCTGGCGGGATCGGTTTTTTTGTCTTTGATATTTTAAATGGCTTCGCCGCGGAGGCCCCTTACTTCTTAGTAGAAAGCTTTGTAGTAGGCGCCGCAGCTTATGTTGCCTTTTCTATTTTCAAACGCAAACCTACCCGCATTTGGCAGGTTATCATTATCGGGATTTGCGCCGGTATTGCGAAATTCGTCATGTCGGTCATTAAAGCAACAGTGATGGCAATGATCGCTGGGGCACAGCTGAAGCCTGCCTTCTTCGCTGCATTAGCCACTATGCCCGCTACTGTCATAAATATTTTTTCAACGATTCTAATCGTAAGTCTCGTCTACTTCCCATTAAGACGGGCCATGCAGTTGATTTTTCATAATCAACCTGTCTAATTTATGCTATAATAGATGTCCTTGGCAGGGGCGAAAGCTAAAAATACGACCTGAAATTTTCAATAATTTCAGGTCGTATTTTTAGCTTTTTTGTATGCAACTGGCTGAAAAACATATATCAATCGTTACATTTTACAGAATCCTCCTTCATCGAATCCAACTGCTTTTTTGAATCACAGAAAACTTGCCATGTTTTGATTTGCTGCCCTTTAGTTTCCACCTTCCATGCAGCTGGAAAAGCCCAATGATTCTCAGGTTTTCCTAAATAAGAGCCACTGGCCTTACCGATTATCATCGTAAATCTCTCATTCACTGCATAATCATCAATTTCAATTCGGTAGTCTGGAAACCACTCAAAATACCCTTGCCAGCCTAGCTTCATCGCTTCTTTTCCTTCTCGATCACCATATGTATCAATGAATTGAAAATCCTCCGCCATCTTCTCAATGATCTGCGGAAGATTTTGCTCGTTGATCGCTGCAATAAATTCCTCAATTACCTTTTGTTCCATGCCCACTTCCTCCTATAACCTTTTATGCTTCTAGTATAGCAAGAAAGGCAACGTACTTTTTGCTGAACCCTTAAACGAATCGTCAATAATCATGATAAATATTTCATAAAAAGAGCATTTTTCTCATTTGAATTAGTGTATATTGTAAGTATTCTGTAAAAATTCTTTTCAAAAAAGGAGGATGTTTATGATCTCTATCCACATCTGTGAAGATGATCCAACTATATTGACTTTTTTACAGAAAAAAATTACCGATATTTGCATGATCGAGGACTACGATTTCACAGTAGAGACCGTCACTACCTCTCCTCAAGAAATAGTAGCCGCACTCTCATCTAATCCTAGACAAGGCATCTATTTTCTAGATGTTGATTTAAAAGATGAAACAATGAATGGGTTCGAATTAGGAAAACAGATTCGCTCACTGGATACTCGTGGTTTTATCGTATATGTCACGTCTCATTCGGAGCTTTTAACTGAGACATTTAAATATCGGCTAGAAACGTTGGATTATATCCCCAAAGAAGATGAAAAGCATATGCTGGAAAGAATTGCTTTATGCCTTGCAGATATTAATGAACGCTGCAAAAATGACAAGCGTGAGAAAAAAGAATTTTTCGCTGTTCAGCGGATGAATGAAACCTCTTATGTCCCGCTGGAGGACATTGTCTATTTTGAAACTTCAACGAAAAAGCACGTTCTAAATCTCGTGGCAGAAGGAGCCTTTATTGAGTTTTACGGTAAGCTTGCAGATATTCAGGAGCAGCTAGGCGAAGCGTTCGTTCGCACCCATCGCTCCTATCTAGTTAATCGTTCGTTTATCTCAGGGATAAATAAACAAAAGAAATTGATTCAATTAACAAATGGCAATACTGTTTTGCTTTCACGTACTAAAAAGAATGAAATTTTAGCGCTTTTGGAAGAGTAAGGGAGGAATATGCGTATGACTGAATTTTTACTGTTTCTAAAATCACTTCCTTTTCATGCTCCACCTCTATTTGTGACAGATCTTATCAGCTTTTTCTTTTTATTAAAAGTATTCAATTTACATGTTGATGGCAGGAAACAGCGGGCGGTCAACCTGTTTACCATAGGCAGCTTTTCAATCGTCCAATCCGTTTTTGTTTTTCTATTGAGTGACAGCAGCTTAACGTTGTTAGCGCGAATAGTAGTCTTTTCCACCTATTCTGCCTTTTTTGTTTTTGCTATGTCTCTATTGATTCATTTAAACGCTAAACATTTTCCACTGTATAAAATCACGATGCTCTCTATTTTGATTTTGCATCTGAACATTCTGGTAGAAATGATTTCGGGCTTTTTCCTGCTTTTAATTGTCTTGATTGCGAATCGCGCCGACATTCTACCAATCAGCAATGCGTTTGCTCCACTATTTTTTTATCTATTTGACGCCCTTCTTCTTTTAGGGGCTTTCGCTATTTTGTTGCGTACTCGTTTTTCTAATTACCTGAATGAAATTTTTGAGCAACGCTCACTATGTATCAAGCTTTGCTGGGTGGCGGCGGTGATTCAAATTGCTTCTTACTCTCTTCTGCATGCTATGAAAAATACGCTGTATTGGAGTCTTGCGATTTCTGGCATTATCGTGATCAGCTTCCTACTTTGTCTGTTTTTAATCGCGGTTTACTCAAAAAATTTAAGTAAAACATTGGAGCTTAAACAATCTCGTCTATTGCTTTTGCAGCAGCAAGCCTATATGAAGCAGTTAGAAGCCATTCAAAATGAGTTGCGGGCGATTCAGCATGATCATAAAAACCTTATCACCGGACTTTACCTCCACGCAAAAGATGGTGATACTAAGGAAATTCAGCGCTATATTGAGAAATTCTTGTTAAATATGGATGAAGGAATCCAAGAGCAAATGAAATGGAGCAATCAATTAACCAGCATCGCTTCCCCAGAACTCAAGGGACTGCTGCTTTCTAAAATGCTTTTAGCACAGCAACACGATGTTTTCTTTAACTTGGAAGTCGCTACAACGGTAGAAGAGATCAAAATGGCCACCAATGATTTTATTCGTTGCATGGGTATTCTGCTGGACAACGCAGTGGAAGCGGCCCAATGTGAAGACGAAAACCGCCGAGTGGACATTCTTTTTTACAAAGAAGAGGACAAATTGACCCTTGTGGTGAAGAATCCTTGCCAAGAAAAGGTCAATCTCGCCAAAATTAGGAATCGTGGTGTCTCCACGAAAGGAAGCGGCCGCGGTTTAGGCCTGTCCATTTATCAAGAGGTTGTTCAAAAATACAGCAATATCTTAAGTGAGACGAAGCAGCAAAATGGTGAGTTTATCCAGGAGCTAGCGATATTTGACTCTTAATTACCGTCGTTTAGGACAAAGAATCAACCGTTTAGGAAGAATGCATCGCTAAGGATGACTTTTCCTATATCCTTACTTTTGTAATATGATTTTTTATGAAGGAGTGAAAAAATGTACGAGGATGAACAGAATGAAAAAAAGCAGTTGACCATTTTTTCTGCAATTGCTTTTGGCATGCCTGTCATTATGGGGTTGTTTATGTGGTATGGCTATAGCCAAGGGAAAAATATTGATTTATTTTCTATGACTCATATGTACTATCCTGCTGCTGGAGCGATGATCGCCTTGATGATTGGCGGAAGAGACAATAAGCTTTTGCCTAAACCTTTCTTTATTTGCTATTTATTGCAGACTGTCGTGATGATCGGCTTCAGCTTAATGGGGCTGTTTACCGATAGTAAGGCTCTTGTTCAACAAGCAACTATCATTATGCTGGTGGGTGGCCTGCTATTGTTAATTTGCTTAGGGATCGCCAAAAAGGAACGACGTGCGGCTTATGGGTTGAGCCGAAAAAATTGGAAAGCAACGATTGGAATGGTCCTGCTTTATCTCATTTTATACGTTGCACGAATGTTGGTCGCTTTTCTTTTTGAAGGTGGGATAGACCCATTAATCAAGACCTTCTCAGATTCAATGACCTGGATCGCTCTTTTTTCAACATTGGCTTCCTATATTCTTTTATTCGTCCCTTATTTTGGCGAAGAATACGGTTGGCGCTATTTCTTCCAGCCAATCTTACAAAAAAGATATGGCTCGATTAAGGGCGTTTTACTTCTCGGACTTCTTTGGGGGTTGTGGCATTTACCATTGAATTTCTTCTTTTATACGTCGCCAGCGGACGGCATTATTTCAGTAACCAATCAGGTTGTTGTGTGTCTGGCATTGGGAATCTTTTACGCTTATGCCTACATGAAGACCGATAACATTTGGACAGTTGTTGCGATGCACTTCTTAAATAATAATTTAGTACCGATTTTTTCTGGCGATTTAACTGGAGAATCAATGAAGGGTTACAGCATAACTTGGAATGATGTAGCACTTATGGCCGTTATCATGACCCTCTTTTATGCTTGGCCAGCCTTGACAAAATTCTTTAGAGATCGCAGGAATCTCAATCCAACACCTGAATACCGAGCGGATCAGGTAGCCTATAGCTTAGAAAATGAAAAAGATATGATTGGGTAAAACATACATTCCATAAAATAGTAACCTTAAAAACGCACCTTCAAAAGTTAGAGCGACGTTCTAATTGATTGAAGGTGCTATTTTTATTGAAAAAAACCTTTCGATTTCACCTGATTTGTCATCCATTCCTCCTTTCAACAAGTGACCTTCTACTAATCAACGACTTCACTATTGACTCTGTTCGTTCAAAATCTAAATAATTAAAATAATTTATGAATACAAAACTCTTTTATTATTATATTTTAATGTGTTATACTTTTAATTGTAAGTTTGTTATTAAATAAAAGAAGGAGAGGAGGAAAAGACATGACCTTTTTCGAACAAGAAAAGCCTTACCGTGTCACATTTGATCTGGAAGAAAACATCTTCATTGTTTATTCTACTCTTACCGGTCAACAAGGAACTGGAATCACCATTGAACAAGCGATCTATGACTTAAAAAAATCTGCCTAAGGAGCGCATCTCTCAATGAATGAAGCCTATAATTAAAAGCCTCTGCTTATGAATGGAAAGCAGGGGCTTTTTTGTGTCTTCGTCTTACATAATTGTTCGTTCATGATAAGGTAAATCCATGTCTTCTTCTGCTTGATTCAAGCTATACTAAAGCAACAAAAAAATACGGAGGTTGAAAATCATGAAAAAAATGTTATTTCCATTCTTCGCAGTAAGTTATTTCTTGGCTCATGTGACGTTGCATCTGACCCTTCATCCCATTCATTGGGTGGCTGGTTTGTTTAATTAGTGAGGAATCGAATATGATTGATTTAATAATCGACTTTTTTATCAGCTTAATCAGCTGGAGCGTGGAATTTTTTGGACAAATGATTGATATCATTTCGGATATTATTGTCTATTTATTCTCTGCCCAGCTTTAAAAAAATTCCGGAGTCCTTAAAAAAGGGCTCTTTTTTTCTTGACTATCCCCTTCTTTTGTTAGAAGATGAGAGTTTGAGTAAGAAAGTAGGAGAAACATGAGTATCTTAGATTTAACAGGCATCGCCCAACAATTTGGTGACAAAATCCTGTATGAGGATTTAGAATTACATTTGAATAAAGGGGAACACCTTGGGCTGATTGGACAAAATGGCGCAGGAAAAAGTACCTTGATTAAAATCATTACCGGAGAACAGTTGCCGGATGAAGGCACCATTGCCTGGCAAAAAAATATCCATGTAGGGTATTTAGACCAATACGTTGAAGTTGATCCAACCCTGTCTATCAAGGAGTTCTTGAAAACCGCCTATGCGGCAGATTTTGAAAAAGAAGCAAAAATCGGTGAGCTTTACATGGCCTACAGCGAATCTATGGATGATAAGCTGTTAGAAAAAGCGGGTCGCTTACAGACAGAGTTAGACCAAGGAGATTTCTATCAAATTGATACCTTGATCGCTGAAATGAGCAGCGGATTAGGCTTAGACGTTTTAGGTATGGACACCCCGCTGGAAGACTTGAGCGGCGGACAGCGCTCGAAACTGATTTTAGCAAAATTATTGTTGGAAAAACCAGATGTCTTGATCTTGGATGAGCCGACAAACCATTTAGATGATGAACATGTTGCATGGCTGAGTCAGTTTCTTCAAGATTTTGCCGGTACCTTTGTGGTGATTTCTCATGATCGTGATTTTTTGAATCAAATTACCACGCATATCGCAGACATTGAGTTTGGGAAATTAACCAAGTATACAGGCAATTTGACGAAGGCGCTAAAACAAAAAGAACAATTCCAAGAAACCTATATGAAACAATACGCTGCACAAAAACGTCAGATTGAAAAAACAGAAGCCTATATTCGCAAGTACAAGGCCGGTTCACGTTCAACAATGGCGAAAAGCCGTCAAAAGCAATTGGATAAGGTGGAACGTTTGACTCCACCCTCTTCCAACGCAGTGGCTCACTTTGAATTTCCTTATGCGCCGATTGTAACAACACTAGCACTTGAAACTACTGATCTTGAGATCGGCTATCAAAAACCGCTGTTGGCCCCCATCAACATTACTTTACGTTATGGGGAAAAGGTCGCCATTCGTGGATTTAACGGAATTGGTAAGTCCACCCTGCTGAAAACATTGATTGGAGCAATTCCAAAAATAGCGGGTGAATTCCATTTTCCAGCCAATACAAAAATTAATTATTTTGAGCAGGACCTGCAATGGGAGAATCCGTACCAAACACCGCTGCAATATTTAAGCGAACATTTTCCAAAAGAAACCGTGAAAGAATTGCGGAAGCATCTTGCGAAAGCAGGGTTGCCAAATCAAATCGCTCAGGAACCACTTAGCACCTTAAGTGGTGGAGAACAAACCAAGGTCAAGCTATGTCAAATGACCATGCAAAAAGGCAACTTATTGATTCTCGATGAACCAACCAACCACATCGACCAAGCCACAAAAGATAGTCTGCGTGAAAGCTTGGCAAACTTTGCCGGCACCGTTATCGTCGTTTCTCATGAGGAAGGTTTTTATCAGGATTGGATCGATCGTGTGATCGAGATCAGTCAGTAATAATTTACTAAATTAGCCTATAAGAATTGCTCCAGCAACTGCTCCTATTTCTAGGAAGAATTGCTGGAGTTTTTTTGCGTAATTGGATTCAAGAAAAATTTTGAGAGAAGCTCCTCGTTTTTCTATCCACGATAAAACGGGATGTGATACTATTTAATTAGTAATACTAAGGCTCAACTGTTAGTTGAGGGCTTTTTTCACGCGTTCAATCAAAGGTTGATTGCCTATTGTATATCTTGGAGGATAAACTAATGGTAGAGATCGGAACAACTATCAAAGAATTGAGACAGGCTAAGAGAATGTCCCAAAAAGAGCTAGCAGAGCATCTGCACGTTACACCTCAAGCCGTGTCCAAGTGGGAGCTTGGCAAAAGCTATCCTGACCTAGACACTTTGCTTCAGCTGAGTGACTTTTTCCATATCTCGACAGATAAACTGCTGGGGAATGCTTCACCATCATTCCTCGAGGCCCTCTTTTCAAAGAAAGGAAACAGGACTATGAAAAAGAATGCCCCTGAATCAAAACCAGAGTATCCAAAAGGACCCGTTCCAAAAGCGATAAAGGTAGAGAATGCCGCTAATTATCTAATGATCACTTTTGATAATGGAGAAACGCGCTACTTAAGATCTCATTACCTTGATGACTACTTAGATGCCTATTCTCTAAAAAAAGGACGAGGAAAAAGACGGCTCCTTATCGGTGGTGGGCCAGCAACGATGTGGCTTGGCACTGAAATTGAGATCTTAGATGATGGTACAGTCCTTTTATTCGGCAAAGACCGTTATTCTCCTCAAGAACTGTGGTATGAAAGCCGGTCTAGAGCCATCGATCTATCAGAATAAAGAAAAAAAGGGCTTCCCATTTCGAGGCCCTTTCATATTGTCTTTATAACCATTGAAGTTCTTTACATTCCTTTAACGTCAAGCCAAAACTTTCGTAATTCTCCATCATGCGCTGACGTAAACTTGGATCTTCCGTCCCCTCTTTGATCAGCACATCAATTCCTGCTGGTGTAACTAAAGACTTCTCAAACCGAATGACCAATAGATCTCCCTTCATCGTTACGACTTTCCAATGACTACTTAATAATCTCAACATACCGACTCCACGCCAGACAAACTGATCTCCCGCTAAACGATCGATTCCTCTAATCTGCTTCGTTTTTCCGTTGGCTTCATATTCCACCAGATCAAGTAGCTCTACTGTCTTTTTCTCCGTTCGTTTGTAAGTGATTCGCGGATGTTTTCTTTTCTCAGACAACCACATAGGAAACGTCGTACCTTTGATTGTCCAAGTGCCATCAAGCTGCGTCTGCCATTTTTTCATGCTTCCACCTCAGTTTCTTCTTTTTAGTGTAGAATACATTCGATTTTCACAAAAGAAATATGCTTTTTCGTAATTTTAGGCATGCCGAATCTTTTTCTTTTCATTTCCTGATTTTGGGTGTATGATTGCTTCGTAGAAAAGTTTATAGAAAGGTGGGAGCTTTTTGAGCAAAAATAATCATCCCATTTTAGAACATACAAACGGACTTTCTTTAGAAGAAGTCAATGGTACGATCAAAGTACCAAAAGGAAAAAGTTTCTGGCGGACATTGCTCGCCTATTCAGGACCGGGGGCACTCGTTGCTGTCGGGTATATGGATCCAGGAAACTGGTCAACCTCGATTACCGGTGGGCAAAACTTCCAGTACCTTTTAATGTCAGTTATTTTGATTTCTAGTTTGGTGGCGATGCTTTTGCAATATATGGCGGCTAAACTAGGAATTGTTACTCGCATGGACTTAGCGCAAGCGATACGCGCGCGAACCAGTAAATCATTGGGGCTTGTTCTTTGGATATTGACTGAGTTGGCGATTATGGCAACAGACATTGCGGAAGTAATCGGAGCTGCCATTGCCTTGTATCTCTTATTCAATATTCCGCTGGTCATCGCTGTCTTCATTACTGTTTTTGATGTCTTTTTACTACTGCTGCTGACAAAGGTCGGCTTTCGGAAGATCGAAGCGATTGTCGTTTGTTTGATTTTTGTGATTCTTTTCGTTTTTATTTATCAAGTAGCCTTGTCTGATCCTAACTGGGGGGATGTTTTAAAGGGCTTTATCCCGACAAGCGAAACATTCGCCAATGATCCTGCAATTGGTGGGCAAACCCCGTTAACAGGAGCCTTAGGAATTATCGGGGCAACGGTTATGCCCCATAATTTGTATCTTCACTCCGCGGTTTCACAAACTCGCGAAGTCGATCATGACGATGAAGAAGATATTGCAAATGCGGTTCGTTTCACCACTTGGGATTCGAATATTCAATTGTCTTTAGCCTTTTTAGTCAATGCGCTCCTATTAATCATGGGGGTGGCAGTCTTTAAAACAGGCACTGTCAAGGACCCCTCATTCTTTGGTCTTTATGAAGCCTTGTCAAATCCAGCTACTATGAGCAACGGTATTTTAATGAGTGTCGCAAAAACTGGCGCACTTTCCACCTTGTTCGCCGTTGCATTACTAGCCTCAGGTCAAAATTCGACGATTACTGGTACCTTAACTGGACAAGTAATCATGGAAGGCTTCGTCCACATGCGGATGCCAATCTGGCTTCGTCGTTTGGTTACTCGTCTAATATCGGTCGTGCCTGTATTGATCTGCGTGCTGCTTACTCGTGGCGATACAGTGGTTGAAGAGCATGAAGCCTTGAACAATTTAATGAATAATTCGCAAGTCTTCTTGGCCTTTGCCTTGCCTTTTTCTATGCTGCCGTTGTTAATGATGACCAATAGTAAAGCCGAAATGGGCGAACGGTTTAAAAACAAACGAATCATTCAGTTCCTCGGTTGGGTCTCAGTGGTGGGTTTGACGTATCTGAACTTGATTGGCTTACCTAGCCAAATCGAAGGCTTCTTCGGTAACAATGCCACCGCAATGGAACTCGCAACTGCCGATACCATTGCCTATGTTTTGATTGTCGCAGTATTGGCTCTGCTAGTATGGACAGTTGTCGAACTACACAAAGGCAATAAACGTGTTGCGTTGGCTGCAAAAGAATTAGATGAAGATTTATCGGACTAATAAAAAACAGAAATCCCTATTTAACAGGATTTCTGTTTTTTTATTTGCTTGGATACCAATTAATGTCGGCCTTTTTCGCTTGTGAGAAAAGTTGGCGATAGGTTAATTTATAGTCGTTTCCATCCTTGATGAAATGGGTGCCGCATTGACGAAATTCAAAGGGAATGTTCCGTGTAATGGCTTCCTCCCTCACCTTCAAAATCCAATCATAATTCAAGGGTCGAGCATTTCTATGGTACTCTCCGCCTGCCACCACTAATTCCACATCGTCGAGATAGTCATTGATGGTCACTTCTTCAATCAAAGGTTGGCAGATAATATTTTTATGCTTAATCGGCAGCTGCTGCAGCAAGGACAATCGTTGATTTGCGCGCGTCTGGTTTTCTACAGATACACCGATGGTCACATTGTCATAGCCATCGCCCCAATCCTCAGGAACCACGTCCATTAACCGTTCAAGGCGCTTCGTTAAGAAAATGAACTCTAAATCTTTCCGTTCTTTGATCATCTGCCAGCACTCTTCACGCCACGGATCCGCTTCTTCAATCAAAAAATCACTGGAAAAGCAGACGTAAACCTTTTGTCCCCCCTTCATTTTGTAGCCATTTTTCGTTTTTTTGATCGGCGCATCAAATTGAGCAGATTTTTCAATCTTGCTTGTATCAATCGCCCGTTTTTTGTCACCTTCATGAATAAAAAACAGTATTTACAGCCCTCGCTAACGCGGCGACAGCCTCGCCACGGGTTCCACATTGCCATGTGCTCACCTGCTTTTTTCTTTTATCTTATCAAATATATGTTTGAAAGTGCGAACTATTTCTTTATCAAAGCATTAATTGCCTAAAAATGCTAAAATCAAGCTATAGATTTTTATAAAAAAGGAAGTGATTTTTTGGAAGAATATCGCGGCTTATTAGAAAAAACGATTTTACTGCAAGAAAAGCCGATCATGATGTCTTTGTTGATTATGAGTGATGGCGAGAACAAAACAGAGGTCTTGATCAAAGACCGCTATTTATCAAGCTACGTTTTCCGTCTGCCGGAAAATAAATATAGAATTCATATCGAGGGGCGTCGGAATAAACGAAATCAGCTTGTTGCCAAGCACTTTGAGATCATGAATCCTGATGAATATATCAAGATTATCGGTGCACCAGAATAAATCGAGCAACGCAAAGATAGTAAAAGAATAGGAGCAATTCCCTTGTCAAAGAAAACTAAACTAGTTGCTGCAATCGTGATTGCGGCAGCTAGTTTCGCTGTGTATAGCGTAAAAGATCAGTTTCAAGATACAAAAACAACGTCACCTACTGCCTCTCAAACACATGTAATCTCTGGGCAGGAGGATTTAGCCAAACTTGAATACGAAGGCACTCAAACCATTGAGATTAACCAAAACAAACCAACATTTTCCAAAGGGGACCTTTCCACTGAAAAGGGGCCTTGGGAAAAATACGGAGATTTAGATTCTTTGAATCGAGCAACAGATGCGGAAGCATTATTGAATAAAAAGTTAATGCCAACAGAAAAACGGGGAGAAATTTCCAGTGTGACGCCTACTGGATGGCACAGCAAAAAAATCAATGGCCAATATTTGTACAATCGTTCTCACCTGATTGGCTACCAGCTAAGCGGAGAAAATGCCAACTGGAAAAACTTGATTACTGGTACTCGCCAGTTAAATAGTCCCGAAATGCTGCGGTTTGAAATGGATATCAAATATTACCTCGAGAAAAGTACGAAGAATTATGTCCGCTACTCGGTTGTTCCCGTGTTCCGCGGAGATGAATTACTCGCTCGTGGCGTTCATATGATGGCGCAATCAGTTGGCAGTGACGCGATTCATTTTAACGTGTACATCTTTAATGTCCAAGAGGGCGTCACTTTGAACTATGCGGACGGAACCAGTACCCTTGCAAAAACAGTAAGCACCCATACTTCGTCCTCTGCCCCATCTTCAAGGAAGGAATATGTCGATAGTAACGGAAAAGGATTGATCAAGGGCTCAAAAAGCGGAGTCTATCATCTGCCAGGTAGTAAATATTACGACAATACCACAAATCCCAAGGCATGGTTCAAAACCATTGAGGAGGCAAAAAAGGCGGGGTATCGGGCACCAAAATAATTTTTGAAAGAAAATCTACACTTTTACTTTACAGATACATTTCTTATGTTACAATATTGTTACGAAATAATTAAAGATAATCTTCAACTTCCGTCTATGTACGAGTGAGTGGTTGACTATCGCATAAGAAATGAGTTTACATCATTAAAGGAGTGAGATTTTTGAAAAAAACATTAGTAGCTTTATCATTACTCGTTCTATTCCCCATCAGTGCCTATGCAGAAACTGAAAGCTCCACTGTGTCAGACAATGCGGCTGTAGCTTCAACTGAACAATCAACACCTGTCCAAGATCAAAGCGCCGACAATACTGTGGGTGACTCAAGTGCTCCAGCTGATGCAACTATGGCCAGCGGCACAGAAAACAGCGAAACGAAAGATGTTCAGAAAGCACAGGATAAAACCGTTGATCAAATTGAAAAGGAAACGGGCGTGAAAAAGAGCAGCGACCCTATCGGGAATGAACAGGATACCGATAAGATTCGTGAGATGCTGAAGGACGAATCAATGAAGAGTATCATTTCATCTAGCGAAGTGGATGACTATACCGACCAGCAGTTATTAAATGCTATGACAGTTTGTGTTAGAATCAGCACAGACACCTATGGTTTAGATGTTGGCGGCTATGCTCGGATTCTTCAAGCACTTTACAAAGACAACACCCTATCTTGGGATAAAATCCAAAATATCTTAAATTACAATCCTAGTAATTACACCAATGCGATTGAAATGACGGATCAAATTGACAGTTTGCAGGCATATTTAGCCGCGCTTTATCCAAGTAACAGCTCATTCATGCCGATTCGTCAAATGAGCAATCAGGAATTAACCAATGTTCTGAAACACATTTCACCAATTCAAGAAAAGATGATTGGTACGGACGGCGACTTTTTCCCAGGCATCATCGCTTGGATCGCACGTTATTCGAAAGATGACGCTATTCGCAATGGTACAGCTGCGAATACAACCACCAGCACCACGGAGGAATCTACGACAGCCTCAACGACTCAAAGTGCTGAAAATAAAGCACCAGTAAAAAATGATACTGACAAAAAAGACGACAAAGGCGGCTTCCTACCAAAAACCGGTGAAGAAAGAAGAACCTGGTTGACGGTTGCTGGGGTAATTATTTTGGCCCTTATCGCTTTTATCATGGTTCGTCGCAATCGTAAAAAATAAAGAAAATCAGTGAGCGGAAGTCCTTCGCTCACTGATTTTTTTATTTTGATTGAAACGCCTGCCAATCAGCTTCGAATTGAGCGATACCATTGGTAGTCAAGGGATGGCTCCACAATTTCGGGAACAGGCTGCCTGGAATTGTTGCAATGTCTGACCCAGCTAACGCTGCTTCCTCCACGTGACCTAGATGCCGAACACTTGCCGCAATAATCTCTGTATCAAAATCATAAATATCAAAAATATCACGTAAATCACTGACTAATTGGATTCCATCTGAAGCGATATCATCCAAACGTCCTAAAAAGGGACTGACATAAGTGGCGCCGGCTTTTGCTGCCATTAAGCCCTGCGCCGCTGAAAAAATCAACGTCACATTGGTTTTGATTCCTTCTTTTGAGAGGGTGTAGACCGCTTGTAGGCCTGCTTCGGTCATCGGGATTTTAACGACGATATTCTTCGCCCATTGACTGATTTCTCTCGCTTCGCGAATCATCCCTTCACTTTCCAGCGAAGTGACCTCCGCACTGACTGGTCCAGGTACCAACGCACAGATTTCTTTGATAACCGTCTCAAAGTCTCTGCCCTCTTTTGCGATAATCGTTGGGTTTGTTGTGACACCATCCACCAAACCCAGTCGATTGATCCGCTCAATTTCTTCAATATTTGCCGTATCTAGAAAAAACTTCATGTTCTCCTCCTATAATAGGTCGTTCCATCAGCAACAGTCGCATTTGTACCTAGCTAACAACTAAAAAATAAAGCGTTTTCTATCCTATCTAGAGTATACCCACTCTCCTTTCCTCCTTCAACTTTCAGCTTAATGTTGTGACAATTTTGTTCGTTTCAGATAGGTCCCTCGCCCGATTTTCGAAAGAACATTTCTTGATACGCTATATGTATCAACAATGAAAGGAAGGTCATACTACTTATGATCAAAAAAATATTAGGCGTTATCGCCTTCATCACCATTTTACTCTTTGGATCGATGCTTTACTCAAAAAACTCATCCAGCGAGATCGCTGGGGTTATGGATCAGCTAAACCCATTAGTAAAGGAAAGTGAGCTCTATGTAAAGACAACAAAACCACAATCCGTCAATGAATATGGGACAGCCAGCTACCAGCAATTAGCAGCCAATAAAGAGGGAGAGACACGGACGATTCAATTTAACGGCCTCTCTGAATTAAAAACCGATCGTTACCTGAAGCTAACAAATAAAGGTGCTCATGTAGAAACTTACGAAGAAGTTCGCAGAGATCAAGTACCGGAAAAAGCTTTAAATGAAATTGATCCGCGATAAAAGTGGTACCTCGTCACACAATTATTTGACTAAAAATCATTGGAAAAATTTCATGTCTTTATAAAGTTAAAAAATTTCATGATAGACTTTTTATCTACAAAACTCACCTTGCTTGGATAGATATCAGGTAAACTATGGATTTTGGTCCTCATTTAATAGGAACACATTCTTTAAGTCGCTCCGATTAATTACATAGACGGGCTGTAGGAAATAAGAAAACAATCAGACAATTGAGCAGATGCTACATCAAAAAACCTTACTAAGATATAGTTTTACATTTAGTGGCTCTATAATTTCTAGGACTGATAGA
>NZ_JXLA01000030.1 GCF_001886185.1 Enterococcus raffinosus
GTGTCACCAACACTAGATATTATAGAGCCCTTTTTTACTTTTCAAAGATCAATCCTTGTTGTAAATAAATCCGTGTTCTGAAGTTGTAGAAATTACAATAGCCAAATGCAATCTGTTTAATCAATTTAATTTTGTTGTTTAGCCCTTCTGTTACACCAATTGAAAGTTTCACTTTAAACGCATTGGCGATACCAGAATGATAGCGATAAAAGATCTTGAATTTCTTTTTGAATGATTTAGGCAAGGTAGAGTCTATGTGTTTCAGCGTTTATTGAAGAAATAGCGTAGAAGCTGCACAAACGTAAAGGCCTTTCTTAGTTCTTCGCTATAACTCAGGAGTTCGTCAATCACTTCTCTCTGGCTAATTTCCTTTTTGAACAGCCGATGATAGTGCCGCTTGAGCGGCTCTATCTTGTCCGAATCTTTGAGTAAAGTTTCCAATAGTGCTTCAGTCGGCGGTATTTCTTTTGACTTTCTGAACTAGAGAGGCGAAAACGGTTCATGATTTGTACGCGCAAGTGATTGAAATTCCGATTAACGTGCTGCACAATATGAAAGCGGTCCATGATGATTTCCGCATTGGGAAAGGCCTATTTTAGTAGCTGATTATAGCTGAAGTTCATGTACATGAAAAGGAATTTGACATTTAGTCGCGCCTTTCGATCCAGCGACGTATTTCATAGATTTGAATTCATCCATACATAAAACAGCGGGCTAGTATTTTTTGTTTGGTTGATAGACCTTCGTCGCTTCTCGCAAAATCCGAGTGATGGTTCCGTCAGAAACAAAGTATTTCTTTGCGATTAATTTGCGGGACTGATTTTCAAATAGCTCCATGAGTATCGCATGTTTCAGTTCTTTCGTTAGTTGTTGGTGATCATCAACTACGTCCGTTTTGGCAGAAAACTTTGTGCCGCAAGCATGGCACAAGAAGCGAGAACGTTTCAATTCTAAGATAGTCAGCTTTTCTTTGATTCTTAGCATCTGAGAATGGGACGTATAAGGAGCCATTGCGAATGATTTCTAAGGAGCCGTAGTTTTTACAACGACAAGGAAATGTGATTAGTTTTACTTTAATGAATTGGGCTTGAACCCCTTTGTATCTTCTTTCTTCGAGCCAATCGTCATCGAAGTGTAAATGTATGTCTGTTAATCCAAGTAAATTTCTAGTGTGATTATCCATAGAGGGGCTCCTTTGGTTGAGGTGGTTTTAGAAGGCTAAATCTTACCAAACGGTAGTCTTTTTTTGAATTGAGGACAAGTAAAAAGTGTTGGTGGAAAATCGGGGTCGATTTTCCACCAACACAAAATATTATAGAACCAAAAAACTAAATGAACATATATTATCGTTATTGGTAATGGGTTCGTTCGATTTTTTCTCACTTATTCCTTAATCGCTTACAAGGATTTTATACAATAGTTATTTATACTAAAGCACTCAAGTGGCGAATAATTTTATCATTGTCTTGATTTTCCAACTCTTGAATAATATGCAGATACGTTTCCTGAGTGGTTGTCATGCTTGAATGCCCTAACCTTCTAGCAACACTCGCAATGGAAACACCCGCAAAAAGTAGCAAAGAGGCATGAGTATGACGTAAACCATGTATAGTAATGATTGGAACATTTGCTTTTTTACACAACGCTTCAAGTCTTTTATTGATTGTTGAATTGAACACTCGTCCATTCACAAATATCAAGCTATCTTCATTCATATTCTTGGTTAATTGAGAGAACTGCATACTAACCTGCCAATCAATTTGAATTTTTCTTTTTGAGGATTCATTTTTTGTAGGTTGAATTTCACCATTTGATTTTTTGTAATTCCACGTTTTAGTTACTGTTAGACTCTGGTTGAAATAATCAAAATCTTTTGGAGTTAAGGCAAGAGCCTCTGAAAAACGTAGTCCAGTTTTTGCGATAAGCAGAATAAACCAATCCCAGTTAATTTCTTTTTCTAATTCCAATTGCTTAAGTAAAGATTGTAACTCAAATTGATTCAAAAACTTTGGTTTCTTTTTGCAAGGCTCTTTACCTTTAATAATAATTTTCCGAGTAGGATTTTTCTCAATTAAACCTTCATCAACTGCGTCCAAAATAGCCCCTTTTATTTGATGATGAAAATCCATAGTTGTCTGCTTTTCATGGGTAATAGCATATTCATTCAAAAGTCTTTGATAATTTCTCCGATCCAAATCAGATAATCGTAGATTAGGTGCCAATTCCATAATCCTCTGATGTGTTACGTAATATTTGTCCAATGTAATCTCTCGAATCGCTCCAACTTTATAAAGTTCCAACCATTCTTTAAAGTATTGGTGAAACAGTACATCCTTTTACCTTTTTCGCATACAAAATACCTCCTGAAATAGTTATTCAGATTCCATCATAACTATTTTTAGAAGGTAATACTTTTTTATATGAACATTTTTTTAGGAAAGCAGATTTTAAAATATTAAGTTGAGTAATTAGATTCTGTTGAATATCGACAATGTTGTCGAATTGTTTGAAGAAGATTCCTATTTGTTTTTGTTCCTCTAATTCTGGATAAAGCAAATTCACTTGTTTTAAATCAGAATTATGAAGATGAACAACAGATTTCCCTTGAGCCCTCTTAGTCATTTCTTTCTGTTGTGTCCCATTAGAAATAGTCAGCGCTAAAAACACTGAATCAATAAACTTTTTGGGTCTGATAATATTTAAATCTCCACCAATGATAATGCCAGACTTTTCAATAACAGATGCCCTAGATATATCTTTTGACGTTTCACCTGATGCGGGAACAATAACTTCATTTCCCTTACTAATTACGGAATTATCTTTTTCAATAGCAAAAGAATCAACATTATTGATTATTGTTTGGTACTTGGTATAAAGCCTTCCGTATAATATAATTGGATTCCCAATTTCGGTTAAATCATTTTTTGTATAGCCATTCCCCTTTGAAAAGTTCGCTAACCCTGCTAATTTACGCTGTTCCCATTTCTCGTCAAAATCCGCAAATCGTATTTCAGGTACTTTCTCCCCATTCTTAGGAAACATTTTCTGTAAGTAAGCCTGCTTCAACTGCTTTAATAAGTCAAGTTTACGCTGATGAAGGGCGATAGAGTTGTCGAGTTGTCGGAAAAACAATCCTATTCTCTGTTGTTCTTCCATACTAGGAACCAATATAGATGTTTTCAAGAAATCTTTCGCAACTAGATTGGTCATCATTGTTGCTTTTGTGGTTACTTTTCTAAGAATATGTCCCATGACATTTTCATTGTTAATATAATATTTCCAAAAACTTAGATCGTAATTTACTATCGGTCGAAACACATCAAAAACGTGTGAGACTATACCATCACCAATATCGTTTTCAACAAAACGACCATAAGAGTAATTTTTATTTTTATTTCCTTCAAAAGCAATATCTCCAACTCGCATGATATTATAAGTCCTCATGTAATCTTCCGTTGATTTCGATTTATCCTCTTGATCCTTATAATACATATTTGCTACTGAAATAATCTGAGATGGACCAAATGACAAATCATTTTTTTCAATGACCTTTTTATATATCTTATTAAACTTACGCAGTTCCCAATCGTCAAAACAATAGTAAGGTTAAAAATAGTACATTAATTGATTTCTTTCCCTCCTTGACTTTCCCCAAAGAACCCGTATCATAGCTTATGAAAGTTTGCTGAGGCGGAGGATGGGGAGAGAGCTTGCTGAGAATTAAGAAGATTTTTAACAACAATGTTGTCTTGGTGATTGATACGAAGGGTCTGGAGCGGATCTTGATCGGCAGAGGGATCGCCTTTCGGAAACGGGTTGGCGAAACAGTCGAGAAGGATAAAATCGAGAAGACGTTCGTGGTGGATTCGCCGAATGTGGCGGATCGGTTTGTGCAGTTGATCGAGGAAGTTCCGATCAATCGGCTGGAGATGGTGACGGTGATCATCAAGGGTGCGGAAGCGGAGCTGGAGCGGACCTTTGATGGGAATACTTATATAGGGTTAGCGGATCACATTAATTATGCGGTGAATCGGTTTAGAAAGGGCGAAACGATTCAGAATGCGTTGTTATTGGAGATCAGGAAGTTTTATCCGAAGGAATTTGCGGCGGGGATGAAGGCGCTGGAGCAGATCAGCTATTATGAGGGGATCGAGCTGAATGAGGATGAGGCGGGCTTTATCGCGCTTCACTTTATCAATGGCGGCTTGAACAATGATACGGCTCAGACGTTATTGACGACGGAGATGCTGCAGAAGGTGGTCTTGATCGTCGAGGATTGTTTGGGGATTGAGCTGGATACGGAATCGCTGAATTATGTTCGTTTCGTTACCCACTTGAAATTCTTTATTCAACGTGTCATAATTAACGAACCGAGGCAGGAGTCGGTGCCGGAGATGTTTGAGCAAGTCGTTCAATTTTATCCGAAGGCGACGGAGAGTGTCGGGATCATCAAACATTATCTACAGGACAAGCTGGCTTGTCGGATCTATCCGGAGGAGGAGATGTACTTGATTCTCCATGTCCAACGGTTAATTAAATAAACGGGATTGTAACTGATTATGCAGGCAACACCCAAGCAAGGGATGAAGAGTCTCTTGTTTGAGTGTTGCCTTTTTTATATGCCAAAAAAGGGGGAAGCAACATGGATAAGTATCAAGCTTTGGTGTCATTTATTTTGGAAAAGGTCGGAGGAAAGGAGAATGTGTTGAGCGTCACGCATTGTATGACACGGCTGCGTTTTACCTTGAAGGATGATTCACTGGTGCAGAAAGAGGAAGTCGTGAAATCACCGGATGTCATGAGTGCACAGTTTGCCAGCGGACGGTTTCAGGTAGTTGTAGGGACAAATGTAGCGGATATTTTTCAAGTGGTTCAGGAGCAATTGAATGGGAAAACTGTCGAGGCAGCGGAAGAGAAAAAAGGCTTAGTCAGCACTTTAGTGGATACCATTACCAAGGTGATTACGCCAGTCTTAGGGATATTAACGGCTTCTGGTCTGCTTCAGGGGATCTTGGCTTTATTGACAGCGACAAATGTTTTGTCGGTTAATGATGGTGCGTATATTATTTTACATGCGATGGGACAGGCGGTCTTTTACTTTTTACCTGTGACATTAGGCTACACGAGTGCGAAGGCCTTCAAGATGAATCCTTTTGTGGGGATGATGCTAGGGGCAACGTTGCTGATTCCAGAGTTGATGACGGGATTGACGAGCGGCGATGCTTTGTACACCTTGTTTAAGGAGACACTGTTCCAAACGCCGGTGTTTAATACCTTCTTTGGTATTCCGATTCTTTTTCCGTCTAACGGCTATCAGTACACCGTGATTCCGATCATTTTTATTGTGTATGTCGGATCGAAGGTGGAAAAATGGTTGAAAAAAGTCGTGCCGACAGTGATTGCCCACAACGTGAATTCCTTCTTGACGATCCTAATCACGGTTCCTTTAGCGATTTTAGTGGTTGGTCCAGTCACGAATGTTCTTAGCTCACTGATCAGTGCGGGCGTGTCAGGGTTGTATGGTATTTCACCTGTAGTGACTTCTTTAGTTGTCGCGTTGCTATATCAGCCATTAGTTATCTTTGGCTTGCATTGGCCGATTTCAGCGATCGGGATCACGAATTTGGCGCAATCAGGTGTGGACTATATTTTCCCAATGTCCTTTACCTCCAACTTTGCGCAAACAGCGGTTGTTTTGGCTGTCTTTTTACGGACGCGTTCGAAGGATCAAAAGGCTTTGGCGATTCCGGCGATGGTATCAGGCTTGTTCTGTATCATCGAACCGGCGATCTATGGGTTTAGCTTGCCAGTGAAAAAACGTTTTGCTTATTCTATGATTGGTGGCGCGGTTGGTTCATTGATCTTGGCGTTAACTTCTACAAAAATGTACGCGATGTCCTTTGGTATTCTTGGATTTGCGGCCTTTATCAATCCTAAGAGCGGCAGTATGAATGGCGTGATTCTTGCGGTCATTGCTTCCGTCGCTACAGCTGCGGTGGCCTTTGTCCTTACGTATATGACGTTTAAGAAGGAAGAAGATGTCGTTGATCCAGAGGAAAAAAGCTTAGTGAAAGCTGAAGTGCTGGTGTCTCCTTTAGAAGGAGAGATCAAACCCATCGAAACGGCAGATGATCCAAGCTTCGCCTCAAAAGCGTTAGGCAACGGATTCGTGATCGTTCCTGAAAAAGGGGACGTTGTTTCTCCAGTATCAGGCACTGTCGAAACAGTTTTTCCAAGCGGGCATGCGATTGGACTGGTTAGTGATACGGGTATCGAAGTGTTGATCCATATCGGGATCGACACTGTTGAGCTAGAAGGCAATGGCTTTAAACCTTTAGTTGAAAAAGGTCAATCAGTGACGCAAGGTGAGAAAATCTTGGCCGTCGATTTGGAAAAAATTGCCGAAGCTGGCTATTCTATCGAGTCCTTTGTGACGGTCACAAATTCGGATCAATTTCTCGATATTCTTAGTCAGCAGGATGGTCATGTTAAGACTAAGGACAAAGTAATGACTGTCATTCCTTTTAATAATCAAGCAGAAACAATCAATTTAGCGGAGGTAAATTAAGTGAGAGAAAAGATTTGGGGCGTACTAGCTGGCGGAGCATTAGGTGACGCGATGGGAATGCCGACAGAATGCTGGTCGCAGGAAAAAATCCGTCAGAATTTTCCCGATGGAGTGACCGAATTAATCGCTTCGAATGAAAATGATGTCTTTGGTCGGAAATTAGCGGCGGGAGCGATTACGGATGATACGTTAAATGTGCTGATGATCCTGTCCATGATCAAAAAGAATCAAGGAGAGATTCGGGTGGAGGACTATATCGCAGAGCTGCGAGAGTGGAATGACAACTCGCCAGTTTCCGCATTTGTTTCAGGACCTTCCACCTTGAAGGCATTGGATAAGATCGCTCAAGGAGTGCCGATTGAAGAGACAGGTGTCACGGGAACAACGAATGGGGCATCGATGAAAATCGCGCCGATTGGATTGATCAGTGATTATCGTGATTTAGCTGCATTGGTGAAAAATGTCGCGGAAATCTGTCTGCCGACACACAATACGAAAATCGCAATTGCAGGTGCCAGCGCTGTAGCAGCAGCCATCAGCTATACCGTTCGAGGCGGTCAGTCCATTGAAGAAATCTGGTCAATCGCCTTTGATGCAATCAACGCAGCCAAAGAGTACGGACACGATTTTCCAGCTGCTTCCTTAACCTTCCGTATGAATCAAGCACGAAAGATCCTCCGGCAGGAAGCGAATGAGCAGCTTATTTTGCAACGATTGTACGAAGAGATCGGCACAGGAATGGAAACCATCGAAACGATCCCCAGCGCCTTTGTGATCGTCGAATTAGCCCAAGGCGATCCATTGAAGGCCGCACAATTAAGCGTATCCCTAGGCTGGGATACCGATACGATCGGCGCTATCAGTGTAGCGATCTGCGGCGGAATGAATCCCGAACTGCCGAAGGAAATGATCCAACAAATCGAAGCGGTCAATCAGTTGGATTTTGAGCAGTTGACGGATGATGTGGCGAGATTTGTAAAGTAGGTAGTTGAAATTTAGAATAATGAAACTGTCCTACAGAAAAAAATAAATTAACAAAAAACTTCCAATGAGGCTTGGGAAGAGCTATATCGCAGAATAACTTCCTGTATAGAGCTGTCGATGTCTTAAACATTGACAGTTCTATTTTTTATTTTACTATCTGATAATTAATGGTGCTATATTACTTCATGTCGAAAAATTATGGTGGAAGTAGTTGTTACATTAGGTACATCATATTCGATGTTCTTTTTTAAACTAAATAGGAGAAGTATCCCTCCTCTGTTGGTCATATCACTTTTTTTGTTAATATTTTCAGTTATAATAGAATCAATACTAAATAAGGATTGAATTTTATTATGGTAACCATTTATATGGATGGGCAAGACAAGACGAATCAAATTAAAGACTGGTGTATAAAATTTGATGAAAAGACCCAAAGAGCAGAATTAACAGTTTATTTTCCATCAGGGAAGAGTTGGTGCCGGCCTTTGAGAAACTGTCAGGTAGAGCCGTGCAGGGAGTTTAATAGTGATCTTCTTATTCACACAAGTTACTATTGTAAAGAGTTTGAACGAGCTGTTGAGTATGGAAACAGATTTATTGTTGTGAAATATAAATATAACAACGAATTAGATGTTTTGAAATCTGAAAATGTCTCTTTTATTCCTAAAACGAATTTGGAAAATGAAGATCTGTTCAAATACTTTACGGAAATTGCTGCTGAGAGAGTTTCTACCGCAGATACTGACACTAAGAAAAGTATTGCAGAAAATTGTCAGCGACAACTTAAAAAAATTACGCCCTTTCCAGGGAATGCGCTGTATGCTTATTGTTATGGAAAAAATGAAACGAGAGAAGTCCCCGAAAATTTGATCTTTCCTTTTGGAATAAACGCGAATCAACTGCAGGCAGTCACTAATGCTTTTTCCTCTCAAATAAGTGTCATAGAAGGACCACCAGGAACCGGAAAAACGCAGACAATACTGAACATAGTCGCAAACATTTTACTAAAAAATGAAAAGGTAGCGATTGTTTCAAATAACAATGAAGCCGTCATCAACGTTTATGAAAAGATGAGTAAGGATGATTTGGATTATTTAGTGGCGGAGCTCGGTAGTGTAGATAATAAGGATAAGTTTTTCTCGACTATTAAAACCATTCCTAAAGCAACAAAGAGTTCTGAGATTGAAATCAAAACCATTCAAGAGAGCTTTGAAAAAGTGAAGAATTATTTGCAGGTAAAGAACAAGTTTGCTCAATTTAGTGCGGAAATCAAAGAATTCGAAACAGAAAGACATTATCTAGAGGAATGGCGCTCTGAATATCCCTCAGTAAAAATGGTTGATGTTCAAAAATATAAACTAAGTCCCCAAAAAATGACTGATTTGATGGTGTATATCAAGTACTTAGCGAATAGACATGTTTCTCTTGCAGATAGATTCAGGCTTATTTTGAACTTTAGAGTATTCAAAACGGATTTTTTGAACGAACCGTTAGAGCAGATGAACTTTATTTATAGTTTACAATTCTCATACTACGATAGACAAATTGAGAATCGAAAAAAGAAGCTCAAACAGCTAGAAAAGACTCTGAAAAACGCTAAATTTGATGATACATTGGATAAGTTAAAAAAAGATTCTCTGCTTTTTCTTAAACAACATTTAGCAAAAAACATAAAAGAAGAGAAAACGACTTTTACTACTAAAAGCTACAAGAGCAAAAAGAATTTCAATGCCTTTTTGAATAGATTTCCTGTTGTTGGTAGCAGTACGCATTCCATTATAAATTCGGCAGCTGAAGGCTATTCATTCGATTACATCATTATGGATGAGGCCTCTCAGCAAGATATCGTGCCAGGGATTCTAAGTTTAGGGTGTGCAAAGAACATCATTATTGTAGGTGATAGAAAGCAATTACCTCATATTCCGGAAAAATCGAAACTTCAGTGTCCATCAGAATACTATGATTGTTCTAAATACAGTTTATTGGATTCTGTCACCAAAGTTTTTGAAAATGAAATACCAATGACTTTATTGAAAGAGCACTATCGATGCCATCCTAAAATTATTCAGTTTTGTAACCAACAGTTCTATAATAACCAACTTATCCCGATGACCGAAGATAATGGAGAGCAAGCGATTGAGATTATTACTACTTCTAAAGGGAATCACACAAGAAATTATTCCAACCTTCGAGAAATCGAATCTCTTTTGGCTGTAAGGTGTTCCGAAGAAAAGAATGTTGGATTTGTTACTCCATATAGAAACCAAGTAAAATTAGCTGAGCAAGCCTTATCAGAAGATTATATTAAGAAAACGGTGCATAAATCTCAAGGAAGGGAATACAATGAGGTGATCTTTTCTACAGTTCTTGATAAAAAGAGCTCTTATAAAGGAAGTAGACAATTCGTTGATCAATCCCCATTGGTCAATGTAGCTGTTTCAAGGGCAATTAAACGATTTACACTTGTTACTGGAGACAATGTTTTTGATAAAGAAAGTAATATTGCTGCATTGAGCAGATATATTAAGTATTATGCTGAAACTGACTTCATCCATGAAAGTCCAGTAATTTCTGCTTTTGATTTATTGTACAAGGATTACGATAAATCATTGGAAAAGCTAGCCGCACGACTTTCAAAATCAAACGCTGAACATAAATCGGAGAGAATCATCGATATATTGTTAAAAGATCTTTTGATCGAAGAAGAATTTAATTCACTTGTTTCACGCAAACAAATTTACTTGTCACAACTCGTTTCCGTTAAAAATAACTCTTTTACTAATAGAGAGTTAGAATTCATCAATCAGAAGTCTAGCTGTGATTTTATTTTATATTATAAGGTTGGAAAAACGCCCTTATGCGTTATCGAAGTTGACGGAAGCCATCATGATGAAGAAGTCTCAAAAGAAAGAGATGATCAAAAAAATTCCATCTTAGAGAAATCGGGCATTCCACTACTCAGATTGAAAACAATCGAAGGGAATATTGAACTGAAATTACAGAATTTTATTAAAGCATGTCTATCTAAAGATGTAATCATTTAAAGCCTGTATAGACTGAATCAAATAGAGTCCAGAACCACGATTATTCAACCTAGCTAGCGCTGCAATTAATCCAATTGTGGCGCTATTCATTTTAATAACCTATCTTCTAAAAATCACCAAAAAGTCATTTTCTTGTATGTTTTGCAATATTGAAGATATAAATACACAAAAAAGTCATTATTTAATTGAAAACACTTTCATTGATAAATAATCCATGTTTTAATAATAATAAGAATAATTATTTTATAGGAGGGTGAACATGGAGAAGAAGCGTTTTAAGATGTATAAGAAGAAAAAAACGTGGGTTGTAGCGCCGATCGTCTTCTTGGGATTACTGGGTGCTTCTGCATTTGCAACGGATGAGCAGGCCGTCTATGCAGATGAGGTTGGGAAGGAACAGGTGGTTCAGGTTGTCGAGTCGGAGCCTGCAGCGGTGGAGGAAGCTGCTCCAATAACCGAGAATCAAACGAATGATGCACAAGGAGAAGTTGCAGAAACACCATCGGCAACTGAAGCGAGCGAATCAACAGAACCAACGGACCCAAATAAGCCTGCTGAAACGGAAGGCACTTGCGAAACGACTGAGCCAGAGGTTCCGAAGGAGGATCAAGAAGAGACGACGGATACACAGCCGAAGGATCAAGAGGAAACGACGAATTCTACTGATTCTACGGAGGTAGACGAAGGAAAAACAGAGGACACTACAGCTTCTGATTCTACAGAAGTGGTTGAAACACCAATGGTAGATAGCAGCACTAAAGAAGAGGTGGTCAAGGATGAATCTGCAAGTAATAAGGCTGTAGCTGCGACCACAACAACACAGCCAAAAGTAGCTGCGGCAGCACCAAAAGCAGCGGCTGCTGCTGCGACGAAAGCGGCGACTAAGGCTGCTCCAGCGCAAACGATCGCGATTTACCGTGTGTATAATCCGAATTCTGGTGAGCATTTGCATACGATGAATGTCCATGAGAAGAATTATTTAGTGAAGCTGGGCTGGCGCAATGAAGGGATCAGCATGCGGGTGCCATTGACAGGTAGACAGCTGTTTAGAATTTATAACCCAAATTCTGGCGAACATTTCTTTACCCTGGATGCCAAAGAGCGAGACCATTTGAAACGTGTTGGCTGGCGTTATGAGGGGATTGCTTGGCACACGCCTTGGGCTGGAATGCCGATGTATCGGGTATTTAATCCGAATTCAAGAGGTGCGGGTTCTCACCATTATACGATGCTGCTGAGCGAACGGAACCACCTATTGAAGCTGGGTTGGCGCAATGAAGGGATTTCTTGGTACACCTTAGGCGGCGCGCAGCCAATCGCTCCGGTTGAACGGACATTGAATGTGCCATATGTGAGTCAATATGTGCCTGTGTTTAGTCCGTGGGGCTGTGCTGGGGCTTCCATGACGATGCTGCTGAGATACAAAGGGAAAACGGTCGATCTGAAATATGTTCAGGACAATTTGCCAATGTATCCGAATGATAAAGGCGGCCAAAAGGGGAATGTTTACACTGGCGCAGGCTTTGGCTGGGTAATCACCCCAGATTCCTTAGCGAATTATGCCAAAAAATGGTATAAGAATGTCTCAAACATCAGTAATGTCAGCACCCAAAACATCGTAGACCGCATCATCAATGGCAATCCGGTGCTGTACTATGGCTATTCTTCGTATCAAGCGAATACGATCCGCAATCACTGCAAGGTCATCGCAGGCTACAAGGACAATAAATTCTTGGTCTACGATCCGTTGTACTATAGCGCAAACGCGAAGGCTGGATCAGGTGGTCCCAATAAGACCTATGACCGAGGCGCGATGGCATGGGTATCAATTACCGACTTTGCCAAGGAATGGGACGGCCGAGCGATTGGTGTTAGCTAATATCAGGGGCTATGTGCTTCTTGATTGCTGAAACTGATGGAAAGTAGGATCGAAACTTAGGAGGTTAGACAGTTTAGGCTGTTTGACCTCTTTTTTTGATGGTTTTATTAAAAAAGAATACCGAAAATCAGAATATTTTTGTAAGGGTTTTCATTATTTTATCCTTGGATAAAGTTTGATATGACAGCGATTAGCAGCTGAAAATCATTATTATTTATTTCAAATTAATTTTTTGGAGTGTAAAAGACGTGACAAATGGCGTATTTTGTTGGTGTAGATATCTCAACTAATAATGACTAAAATCTAACTCGAAAGGAGGAAGACGTTTGACCGAACACGGATTAAGCAACCAGCAATTATTCAGACTCTCCCGTCGGACATTGGAGAACCGCATTCGCCATTTCTACCAACAAACAAAAGATGAGAAGGCCACCATCGAAATGTTGATTACACTGCAGGTAAGGGAAGAATTGTGTGAGGCGGATTTTTCAAATATCCTACGAGGAATGGTTCAACATATCTTTCTAAAAACACGATCCACCGCCGCGATGCGACGCTATTATTTATATTTTACAGATTATTTTGGCAAAAAAGACTGGCAATTATTGTCGGTAAAATTATTTCCAGCACAAACATTTATCGCGGAAAAGCTTGAGCAGCTCTATACCCAAGTGATCAAAAGACCCTTGGCAGGATTAGCTGAATCATGACCGTACCGCGAGAAAGGAAGGTGAAAAAATAAAAAGAAAGGATTGAACGAAATGATACGAACTTTTACATTAGATGCAGAATTCGCGGATAGTGATGGCAAAGCGCGCCATCTCCGCTTAAAAAACGTTGATCCAACCAAAACGGCGGATCAAATCAAGACAGCCTTGACTAAATTAACCAAGCTTGACCTGTTTGAGAAAGACGGGGTCGGCTTATTTAAAGAGGTGCGCCACGCGACCATTATCGAAAAGATCGAAGAAACGATCTTTGATAAAAGAATCAATGAACAAGCAGAGCCATCAGGGAAAGGGATGGAGACTGCAGAGGCACCGACTGTCGAAGCCCTCTCTCCAGTAAAAGCTGAGTCTGCGAAGACTTTTGAGGATTCCCAGATTCCTCAGGATGTGACCATTACGGAGGAGCGTCCTGAACCGGGCGTGTTGATCCAGGCGATCGGATTACCGATAGGGTGTGATCCTTGGTCTTTGAATGAAGAACAAGCCTTTAGCCTGATACTGTCCTGCATGCCAGCAGGGGCAGCGCTATTAAATATCGAAGTCGATGATCAGTCCGTGCCGGCGCGACTGATTGTTACAGAGGCGATTGAGGAGAAGGCTGTCCAAACAGAGGCCTCGGATATCGATGAATCGCTGCCAGAAAAACCGAAAAAAAGACGAAAGCGACTCATTGACCGCATTCGCAAACGAGAATAGCAGATGATTATCGCCTCATCAAAAATCCAACGTTGGTATGGGGCGGATTGAAAAAAACGAAATATTAGGATGTAGTAAAATTTTTAGCCCGCTATCCTGTGGGCTATTTGTCGTGAAGCTGATAAGGAGCGAAGAAGCGATGGAAGGAGAATAATCATTTGTATTCTGTTAGATAGAAAGAGGAGTCAACGATTCAAAAACTGTTGACTCCCCTCTTTTTATTCTGCTATTTCGTATTTGAATACGCCGTTGTTTTCGTAGTTTTCCAATTTCACATCGGATAGGCGACGTTCAAAGAAGGTACGTTTATTGCCGTTTTCATCGTATTTGTCAGGCAAGACAAGGGTTGGCTCGCTATCTGGCACTGGTTGCGACAATTGTTCTTTTAATGCATCGATATGGCGATCGTACACATGGGCGTCGTCGATACACCAGTGCATCGTGCCAAGCTCGAAGCCTAGCTGATCCGCGATCAGGCGATGCAACACAGCGTATTGATAGGTGTTGAAGGGTTGACCTAATGCCATGTCGGCTGAACGTTGCTTCACGTGCAGGTCAAGGACACCGTTATTGACCTTCCAGTTCGTTGCCCATACACAAGGCTCTAGAGTCATTTCGTCTAGATCATCTACATCCCACAGGCTGGTCATGATGCGACGAGAGCCGGGATTGTTTTCCAACTGATGCAGCACATATTCCACCTGATTGAGCTTTTCTTCATGATCGGGCAGCTTACGGCATTTTTTCGCTAATTGGAAGCCGTATGCCTTACCGATGGTGTTGTTTTCGTCAGCCCATTCGTTCCAAACTTTACATTTATGGTCTTGAAGCCAAGTGACGTCGTTGGATAATTCTTGCCAGATCCATTCCAATTCGACTAATGGCGTCTTTTGGAAGACACGTTTTGATTTCAAGATAGGAATCCCATCGGCTGGGGTGATCTTGAAGTTGACCCCTTGAATGAAACGAGTAGGCGCGGGGCTGCCGTCCGCGTATTTTGCGCGAACCAATGCTGGGTCTTGATCCGTGCCGTTTTCAATAATATCCATGACGATGTCGCGATAAATTTTGTCGAAGCCAGTATATTCAGTCACAAGAATTCTCCTCTGTTTGCTTTTTTCTGAGTTTAACACATTTGGAGGAAAGATTGGATTAAAAATTCTTTAGAGGAATCATCCTGACTGTAAATAAGCATTCTGAGAACCTGATAAATGCTATTTAGCAAACTTAGTCGTAACTAACTTAGTCATGACTAAGTAAACGATCTAGTAAAACGAGTATAATCAATGAATTTTGTGATAGCTGAAAGGTTTCTACTGTTTTATACCTCTTTGATCTTTTGAAATGAAGATAAAAATGAAAAGGGAAATTCTAGTTGCTCCTAAGTAGTGATTTTGATATGGTTGAAAAGACTACGGTGTTAGGTTGTACTGAGATTTATTTGAACGATCAATCATTTTAATAATCTGGGTTCAAAAAATTTGGGCTTGTATGCTAATTTTTGTAAATCACCGCTAGGGAACCATTCAGATTGTACAATGTAGAATAGTTATTTTGAGTTCGTATTTAGACGGAAGATTTATAAAAATATATCTTGTAAGTATAGGAGAAACAATGAGAATTGAATTGCTTAAATCAGAAGATTTAAAATCGTACAAAGAGCTTATTGATGAATGTTTTGGTACGAGTAATGATTTGGAATACTATCAGAAGTATTACGAAAATCAAATGTACAAGATTTTTGTGATTAAGGATGGAAATAGAATAATTGGTAGTGCTACGCAATATGCTATTGATTTATTTACGTTTGACTTCCAGCCTTGTTTGATGCTATTTAACGTAGCGGTAAGAGTAGCTTTTCGTAATAAAAACATTGCAAAAGACCTATTAGAATACATTATTGATAATGCAAGACTAGAGGGCTATCGCTCAATTTCGTTAACTTGTTTGGATAATGCTTACTCCGCGCATAAGCTCTATGAAAGTGTTGGCTTTACCAAAGCCAACAGTATCAAGTGCGGGTTTTCTCAGGGATAGAGTGATATTGAGTTAACATAAAAATTTCGACGACGCTCAAGCTTTAATAGCGGGAGTTTTTTTGTTTTCTTGTCAACACAAGCCATCTTTCCACCTAACCGAATATGATACAATAACTGACAAGTGTTATAAAACTAAAGGAGCGGGTAAAAAATGGAAAAGAAGCTATTTTTCTTTGATATCGATGGGACATTGACGGATCGAAGGACGGGGCAGGTGGTTCCTAGTGCGAAGCGGGCATTGGAGCTTTTAGAGGAGAAGGATCACTTTGTCTCGATCACGACTGGGCGAGCGCATTATAAGAGTCGGAAATTACTGACGGAGCTTGGGTTGGAAAATATGGTGTGTTCCGGCGGTATGGGTGTCGTTATTAACAATAAATTGGTGAAAAATACGCCATTGGATAAAGAGGAAGCGTTGGCGGTGATCCGCCAAGCCGAGGAAAAAGGTATCGGTGTCCTTGTTGCGATAGATGATTCGGAGAAGGTCTATGCCAAGAATGATTTATTTAGAGAACAGGTAGGGCCGAGACAGGAGCCGACGGAGTATTTCATTGCCCCGGCATTTAACGTGGAGGAAGTGGATATTTTCAAGTTCTATTTGGCATTGCCTAAGGAGCAGGATCATTTGATTCCTGAACCGAAGAATTTTGCCAAGCTGCGCTTTGTTCCAGAGTATACGATGTGCCAGCATGACAACAAGAAGCAGGGCATCCTCGATGTGCTAGATTACTTTGATCGGCCGCAAGAAGATGTCGTTGTGTTTGGCGATGATGTGAATGATTTGGTGATGTTCGATAAAAGCTGGACTAGCATCGCGATGGGAAATGCGGTAGATGAGCTGAAGGAACGGGCTGACTATGTGACGGATCGCAATGTGGATGACGGAATTTATAACGCCTGTCGGAAGTTCGGCTGGATTTGATTTATTTTGAAATGATCACTCAAGAGAAAAGAGGAAAGCGGGATGAAAAGCGGAGAGTTCTACCAGAAAATTGAAGAACGGTTTATTCAATGGGGGCAGGCGCAGGACGATGTTCACGTTGCCTATATAGCGGGTTCGCGGGCAAGAAAAGATCATGGTGCAGATGAGTATTCTGATCTGGCTATTCAAATGTACGTGGATGATCCGAAGCGTTATCTTGATACCAGCAGCTGGATTCAGCAATTAGGAAAACTAAACACGGCAATACCGTTTCAAAATGGCGGTGGTGGTTTGGAATGGCTGACGCTTTTTGAAGGCGGTTACCAGGTTGATTTTGTGATCGATTCGCTGGCGACGTTTCAAGCGCAAACCGAGCGGGGTGTTCCACTAGAATGGTTTCGTCGCGGTGCACGGGTGCTCTTTGACAAGACTGGTGACGCGGGGCGGCTGATACCTCAACATTTTGAGCACTCTGGTTCGTCCACAATTTCAGCTGAAAGCTTTGACTATACCGTAAACATGTTTTGGTTCCTAGCGATTTATTTAGCAAAGCAGATTCTGCGGAAAGAATTGTGGACCGTCAAGCTGCGAGAAGCGGAATGCAAGCAGGTGCTGCTGCAAACGATTGAATGGTATGAAAAAATGGTTCACGGCGATGACTATGATACATGGCATGCCGGTCGTTTTATCTATGAATGGGTGGATAAGGATATTTTTGACCAATTGAATGGCGTGTTTGGCAGATTCGATGCGGAAGACAGCTGGCGTGCGCTGCAGGAGACGATGTCATTATACGAAGGTCTGTCACGCAAATTAGCGACCCATTATCAGTATACTTATCCGGAACCCCTGGTAGCTGAGGTAAAGCAGTGGTTGGACAACCACGGGGGGATATTTGGGTAATAAGAATTAAATAATCAGTGTTGAAAAGGTATCGCATAAAATCGATGCCTTTTTTCAAATTACTGGGTTAGTTTTACATTTACACCCGATTATTTGGTAATTTTATCGACAGAATGGATAAAACAACCTATGAAGCATAATCAAATAGACAATAAATACTAAACGCCCAATCGATCTGGAGTCGATTGAGCGTTTTTTACATACTTACTTCATCGGCAGCTTAATCTGGAACACCACGCCTCTTGGCTCCCAATCTCTCACCGTCAGCTTGCCTTTGTGCTGGCTGATGATCTGCTTGGCGATAGCGAGGCCGAGGCCGTAGCCGCCGGTTTCTTTGGAGCGGGAGCGGTCTTCACGATAGAAGCGTTCGAAGATGTGCTTCTTGTCTTCGTCACTAATGGAAGGCCCATTGTTTTTGACTTCGATTAGCCAGTTGTCGCCGGAAACTTCCGATTGCAGGACAATTTTTTCTTTGGTATCGGTGTATTTCAAGGCGTTATCCAGCAGGATCACCAGCACTTGATGGATACGTTTCTCATCGATCCTCATGGGCTGATCTGCGAAATTTTCCAAGATGAACTGTTTTTCGTTCATTTCTGCGATTTCCTGGAAGGGCTGAGCCAATTGTTGAATGAAGGCTTTCGGTTCGATGGCTTCTTTTTGTAAAAGCAGCTCATTGGAGTCGCTGCGGGCTAAGGTCAATAGGTCTTCAGTCAAGCCCTTCATTCGTCGGGTCTCATTCAGGGCTTGGGCAATCGGTTCGGATTCTTCCAAAATCGTATGATCCGGTTTAGTGAACAATTGCTGGAGACTATTTTGGATAATCGCTAGCGGCGTCCGTAATTCATGAGAGGCATTTTCGACAAATTCCTGCTGCTTGCGCCAAGAGTTCATGATTGGCTGCATATTCATTTTTGAAATGTAAAAGCTTAAGCCGATGGAAAGCAGCCAGAAAACGATCATACACAGAATAAGCGTTGTCTCGAAGGTTTTCATGGAATCGGCGATCTGATTGGTGTTGGCTAAAAATTGGATATAGGCGACACCGTCTGCTTCTTTTTCTTTATCTGCCGCAATCGTGTAGGAATGAAAGGCCAGCTTCTGGTCTGAATCAGAGGTGTTTTCTAACTTCAGCGACTGAATCGTGTCCAAGTTCTCTTTATCTAAGGTCAGGTATTCTAGTTCAGTGAAGCGTCCCCCCAAAACATCCTTGTTCAAAATTTCCCCGTGCTCTGACCACAAAATGATCTGAGTATTGAAACGGTTGTTGCCGCCAGGGCCCTTGTCCATCTTTTGCTCGTCAGGCATTTGAGCGAGGAAGGGGTTGTCCTGCTGGTAACGATTAATCTCCATTTCGATCAGATGATCATTTTTCGCCATTTGCTCTAGTGAAAGGTCTGTTTGGCGATAGGCGGAGCTTTGGAGCAGCTGCAGGGTAATGAACCCCAACAGCAGGAAGATTCCTGCAAAGGAACCGGTATTAATCAGGAAAAATTTTAAGCGTTGTTTTAGTGTTATTTCCGTGTTCATGGCATCAATCCTTTTGTAAAATATAGCCGACGTTCCGTAGTGTTTTGAAGTACTGATCGACACCGGCCGGCTTCAGATGTTTTCGTAAATGGCTCATGTAAACTTCTACGACTGTAATGGTCGTATCTGAATCGAAGCCCCAGATCCGATCGAAGATTTGCTCCTTGGTCAGGATCACGCCTTTATTTTGGATAAAATAGACCAGAAGATCAAATTCCTTTCCTTGGATCGGCAGGATTTCTTCCTCTACAGCGACTTCTTTTGTTGCGAGGTTGCAGGTAATATTTTTATACATCACCTGATTTTCGGCAAACAGTCCCAACGAGCGCTTTAGTAAGGCTTTGACACGCATGATTAGCTCTTCGCGGTAAAAGGGTTTGGTTAAATAGTCGTCCGCGCCTTTTTGAAAGCCGGTCACCTTATCCTCTAGACTATCCTTGGCTGTTAAGATCAATACGGGGGTCTGGATATTTTTTTCTCGCAAATCTGCTAAGACCTCGTAGCCGTTCTTCCCCGGCAGCATCAAATCTAGCAAAATCAGATCATACACGCCGCTCTCTGCTTCGAACAGTCCTTCTTCGCCATCGTACACTTGAGTGATTTCTCCTAAGTCTGACAAGATTTCTTTGATGTTATCAGAAAGTGTCACTTCATCTTCTACTATTAATAGGTTTATCATATTTATAATTCATTCCTTTCGCTTCGCTCAAGGCACAACACTGCATGAAAATGCGTGTACGCCTCTGGCGTTTTTTTATTTTGTTGTTATTCTAATCATGAGAATAGCTCCATATACTACAATTCACGGGGGGGGTGAGTAAGTGTGTATTTTACATACAACCTCGCATGTTTATATGTGTAGTTCGGCACTTCAAGCACAACTAAATATGTCTTTGAGCATGAAAGCTTATCTTTGCGTAAACGACTCGTTTATAGAGTGCCTTACAGTCCCTGTGGTGCGATTCTCAAATTTGATTTGGAGGTGTATCTGATGTTAAAAATCGTCTATCCAAATTGTTGTGGGATTGACGTGCATAAAACTTTTGTGTTGGCGGTTATCGCCATAACAGACGAACATGGAGTTACACAATATTTTCGCCATCGCTTCTCAACTTTCACAAAAGGGTTGGGTGAGTTGAAACAGTGGCTGGAATATTATTCTTGTAAGGACGTCTGTATGGAATCAACGGGTAAATATTGGATTCCTGTTTACAATGTTCTAGAAGACTCTTGTTCTATTTGCCTTGCCCACCCTAAGTATGTCAAAGCGATTCGTGGTAAAAAAACAGATAAAAAAGACGCAAAATGGATTGCCGACTTATTCAAACACGATTTAGTTGCTGGAAGTTTTATTCCGCCACTCCCTATTCGTGAATTACGTGATTTAGTCCGCTATCATTTCAAACTTACAAATTTTTGTTCTAGTGAAGCCAATCGGCTTCAAAATTCCTTAACCGTCTCTAACATTACACTTTCTAGTGTTTTAACCGATGTACTCGGTGTAAGTGGTAGTCGGATTATCGACGCCATCCTAGAAAATCCAATAGGAAAAATTGATTTACCAGCTTTAATACATGGACGTTTAAAATCAAAATTATCTGATTTAGAGTTAGCTATCGACGGTAAACTGACGGAAGAACAAGCAGTCAAAATTCGGATTATTAAATCTCATTATGATGCATTAACTCTGTGTAAATCTGATCTTGAAAAAGCAATCCTTGAAATTGCTGAACCGTTCAAATTACAACAAGAACTCATCCAAACAGTACCTGGTTGTGCAAAACAGTTTACAGCGATTAAAATCCTTTCAGAAATTGGTTCGGATATGAGTCAATTTCCAACCGCTGGACATTTATGTTCCTGGGCTGGATTAACTCCAACAAATAACGAAAGTGCTAATAAGAAAAAATCCGTTCGGATTTCTAAAGCGGGGCAATATCTTAAACCTCTTTTAGTCCAGATTGCCAACGCTATTGTTAAAAGTGAAAAATATCCAGAACATCGAAATAAATATCTTCAGTTGAAAAAACGCAGAGGCCATAAAAAAGCGATTATTGCTATTGCACGGCGGCTGTTAACAGCTATCTATCACGTTCTACTAAAAAGAGAACCTTACGATTCGTCTCATTATTCGATTGAAATTGTTCGACCTAGTAGGACAATGACAATTAATGAGGCTGTATCATTTGCTAAAAGCCACGGGTTTGTTGTCTCTTAAAAAAAATTTTTGAGATAAAACCTTTATTTGGTATGCTCTTTTTTTTAAGTACTGATCGTTAAAACCTAGAAGGTTTATTTTCAAGCTTATTCCCCTTATCTTTATTCCTCCTTCAGTTTACCATGCTTTCCTAAATCAACCTTAAAACTTTTTATCTCTCGCTTAAGCTTCGGTTAAGCCAGCTTGACTATTCTACAGGCAGACAAATGAAGGAGGAACCATTATGAACTATATCAAACGGGCGATCCAAAGCCTTTGGGCAAAGAAAGGGCGCAGCATTTTAATGATCGCTGTCTTTTCAGCCATATTAATCTTTGTGCTGGCGGGGTTAACGATCCGCAGCGGCGCAGACTTAGCGACCACAAACGCGAAAAAGAGTGTCGGAGCGACCGTCACCTTATCGACGAATCGGGAGGCAATGTTTAAAAATGCCGAATCAGATTCTGATGGAGAAAGCAGCCGACCAGATCCCGGAAGCTTCGAACAGACGCCGGTCAATCTGAGCGATGCGGAAAAAATCGCGAAATTAGCCAATGTCAAATCGTATTCCTTTGAGGCAAGTACCTCCGCGGATAAAAGTACTGGTATCACACCGATATCTAGTGACAGCGACAGTGACGAGGAATCTTCTGATGAGCAGGCAGCCGGCTTCGGTGGACAGGGTGCACCTGGCGGGATGAGCCAAGGGGATTTTCAAATCAAAGGCGTTTCAGAAAGCAGCTCTTATAGTGAATTCTCAGCGGGAACAGCTAGCCTCGTAAAAGGGGAAGCCATCACGACAGAGGATGAAGGAACCAACAATGTTTTGATCGAACAAAGTCTAGCAGAGGCCAATGATTTGAGTGTGGGTGATAAATTCAAGATCAAAGACAGCGACGACAAGGATGTTGAAGTGACCATCAAAGGAATCTACAAAACCAGCAGCTCAGGAGACAGCATGGGGGCACGCTTCAACTTTATGAATCCATCAAACACGATCTTTTCTTCTTATACCATGGTGAGCACCTTGACTGGTTCAGATGGAAAAACCATCGATTCGGCTGTTTACAACTTGGATGATCCAAAGGAAATGGACAGCTTCGTGAAGAAAGCCAACAAGCTGATCGACACAGATACCTTCAGCTTAGAGACCAATGATCAAATGTATCAGCAAATGCTGCAGCCATTGAACAACGTGTCAAGCTTTGCCAAAAACATCGTGATCCTAGTAGCCGCAGCCGGCGTGATCATCTTGACGTTGATCATCATGCTTTCGATTCGAGAACGGAAATATGAAATCGGCGTCCTACTCTCATTAGGCGAATCACGGATGAAGGTGATTTCTCAATTTTTCGTTGAAATTTTTGTCTGCATGGTCTTTGCCTTAGGAATCGCGGCAGCCAGCGGGAACGTTGTCGGTAACGCTGTAGGAAACCAGCTACTAAGCCAGCAGACCACCTCGCAAAAGACGGATAGTCAGGCAGATGCCGCAGATAATGGCGGCCCTGGACAAGGACAAATGCCAGGAGGAGGCAATGGCGGACCTCGTGGCGGCGGACAAATGGGCGGTAATCCATTCACTCAAACAGATGAAATCCAGGACTTGAACATTTCTGTTCAACCGATGGAAATTCTTAGTCTGGCAGGCATTGGCTTAGGCATCAGCTTATTTTCAATTGTCCTATCATCGGCAGGTATTCTACGATTGAACCCGAAAAAGATTTTGATTTCGTAAGCGAATAGAAGAAGGAGGAAGTATTTATGACACTATCAACAAAGGATTTAGGCTACTGGTATGAAAATAGTGGTCCATTATTTGAAAACGTGAATTTGACATTTGAAAAGGGCAAGATGTACGCGATTTTAGGCACTAGCGGATCAGGGAAGACGACGTTTCTGTCCCTGATCGCAGGCTTAGATACACCCAAAAGCGGGGAAATTCTCTATGATGACACTTCGTTGAAAAAAATCGGTTTGCGAGAATATCGTCGTAAAGATGTATCCATCGTCTTTCAAGCCTACAACCTGCTGCCGTATTTATCGGCTGTGGACAATGTGGTGACGGCGATGGAGATCGCCCAAAGCCAGCAGGCAGACAAAAAGGCCTATGCGCTGGCGAATCTAGAAAAAGTCGGCATCACCAGAGAATTAGCGGAGAAAAGAGTGACGCTGCTATCTGGTGGGCAGCAGCAACGGGTCGCGATCACACGGGCTCTGTGCTGTGAGCATGATCTGATCGTCGCGGATGAACCAACCGGAAATTTAGACGAAGTGACTTCAGGTGAGATCGTCAATTTGTTTCAGGAAATCGCTCATGAGCAGAAAAAATGTATTGTTTTAGTTACCCATGAACAGGAGGTGGCGAAGGCCTGCGATGTGGTCTATGAGCTGAAGAATAAAGAATTTAGCCAGGTTTCTTAGGAAGGAGGAAGCGCGTGAAGGGATATTTTAAGAGAACGACATTTTTTATTGGATTGGTAGTCTGTCTAGCAGGCTGCGGTGTAAGCGGCACGGTGACCAATGAGACGGAACCGGAAGAGCTGTCGGTCACATTGAATGAAGAGTGGCAGGAGGATCAAAGCGAAAAAGAAAAGGAATATCAAGAACTGCTGAAAAGCGGCGATTACAATGAGGACAATATCTATGTCAAGGTCGATCCATACGATGCCAGTCCACTGTCGGCATTGCTGCTTTTCCAGACAGAAGAAGCAATGAAGGTAGAAATTTCAGTAGTTGGCAAGGACGATGAGAGTACCATCAAAAATAGTTTTGAAGAGTATACGACAGACCACAGCATTCCCGTTTTAGGCTTATACGCCGATACGGACAATGAAGTGACTGTAAAACTGACGAATGAAGCAGGTACCAGAGTGGAGAAAAAGGTAACGATAAAAACAGGAGCGTTAGCGAAATCCATCGCTGAGATTGAGGTCAACGAAGCCGATACAGAAAAAATGGCGCTAGGAGACAGTGAACTAACCTTTGTCGTTCCAAGTACGAAACGCGCCTATGCCTTTGATGCAAATGGCGATGTTCGTTGGTATTCCACCCGCTACAACAGCCATATTTTCAAAGAATTAGCCAATGGAAATTTGCTATATCTCACAAAAGAAAGCAATGACGCTGATACCTACAATGTGCTGCTAGAGACGGACTACTTAGGAAAAATCTACAACCGTTACGATTTTTCCAGCTCTAGCGCCTCCAATGATACCGGTAAAAGCGAAGGTGAAATGACTGTGATTCATCATGACGGCATCGAGCTGCCAAGCGGCAATCTGCTGCTGACGGTCAATGACGGCAGTAACTACATTGAAGACACGATGATCGAATTAAATCGTGAAACAGGGGAGATTGAGAAAACGATTGATTTAAAGGATATATTACCAGAATCTTTTTACGAAGAATATGATTCAACCAGTCGTGAGGACGGCAAGATCGATTGGTTCCACCAAAACTCAGTAGAATACGATGAAGCGGACAACAGCATTATTATTTCGGGGAGGCATCAAGATACGATTATGAAAATTGATTATGCCACAAACGAGATCAAGTGGATCATGGGCGACAGCAGCAGCTGGCCTGAGAGTTATCAGAAATATTTCTTAGACGGCGACATCAAAGCTAGTGGCGGACAACACGCCGCGATCGTACTGCCGGATCAGGATGACAACGCTGAGACCACCGATATCCTGTATTACGACAACAATATCTCCGTTACCCGCGGCGATGAAGCCGACTCCGAGAAATACTCAGAGGCCCGGCAAGTCCGGATCAATGAAGAAGATAGGACGATCGAAGAAGTATGGAACTTCGGCGAAGACCTAGGGGAAGCCTACTTCACCAAAATTATCGGAAGCGCCCGTTATCTGACCGATAATGGCAACCGCCTAGTCAACTTTGGCTATCGTGAAGAGGGCAAGACTAGCTCGATCATGGAGGTCACCGAAGACGGCGAGACCGTGCTGGATGTTGATTTAACAGACTTTCCAACGAGCGCTTGGGCATATCGGGCGGAGCGATTCTCGCTGTATAATGACAACTGGACGTATCAATTAAATGAGGACTAAGTAATCGCTATAGAACACGTTACTAAATGCCATCATTAGTTGAAAAAATCAGTTTGCTGAATCAATAATCACAAGTAAAAATAAACAGAATTTTTTTGCTGTATACGTAAATCCCTGATCACTATGCAAGATAGCCTGACTTGATATTTTCCTTAATTGATTGAACGTGTCTATTATTAATTTGGTATCAGGGTAATAGTTATGATTTACCAATAAAAAAGAGCACCTCAAATTTAGTAAAATAAATTTGAGGTGCTCTTTTTTATTGTATCTAATTATAGTGTCACTTCCATATAAATAAGTCCTATTTTTAATGTGGACAAAATATAAGGAATACCAAAGAATTCGTTATGTATTTTAGAACAGGTAACGGTGTAAAGAACAATATTTCATAACAAAAAAGATGGTTTTAGTTTTTCCTTTCGGAATTTGAAACCATCTTTTTGTTTGTTGTCACAGACTTTTTATTGAGAAATTGAGTGTCCAACTATATACAGAATAAACTATATAGAATGCTAATTTTACTTAATCATGATCAGTCCACAATGCTTTCTAAAAGCTCTTGAATCTTCCTAGTGATAACCTCTCTCTTCTCTAAATTAAAGCTATTAAGAGTATCAATTAGTTCATTGGTTGCATTTTTTTCGGAAGATGGCAGAGTACTGAAAAAATGATCATAAGAAATTTCTAAAGCGTTCAAAATTTTGGAAAGTGTAGGAATGGTTAAACCAAAGCGGCCATTCTCTAATTTGTTTATATATTTTGTATCCAGGCCAGCTAATTCAGAAAGTTTATCTTGACTGAACCCTTGATTGATTCTTTGCTGTTTCAATGCTTCTATTAGAATTTGATTTAAGTCCATCATGAGTACTCCTCTATTAATATACTTCTTAATGGTAAATTCAAAATAAATAATTTGTAAGTTGCAAAAAATGATCTTTTGATATAAAATAAGATCATTAAAAGGAACCATAATGTCTTCTAACTCATTTCTCTAAAATAGAGAGCTAGAAAAATTAAAAGACAAATTAATAACTGAATTCGGTACTGGTGAATACTACTGAACTTTTGTTTGCTTAATGAAATATGTTTTCAGAGATCTTTGTACGAAAAAATGGGAGTGAAAAAAATGGATCAACATACAACTAACTATAAAACTTTAAATCAGCTTTCGTATATTCGTTTTGGTCATAAAATTGGTCGAGGATGGTATGCAATTCTAATTACTGCTGAAAAAGAATTGGCTGAACTAGGGTATTCGATTAGAAATGTAAAGCGAGAGGGTGGCACACTAATAATTTCTATTGAAGGAAAATCAGAGGATGTGTCATCTGAAGTTCAACAAATTTTATACAAAGCTGAGCTTGCAAGTGAAATGACTTGTGAATGGTGTGGAAATTATTCAGTATCACAGACTGTTATAGATAATGAGACCTATACAATTTGTGAGGAATGCCAAGAAAATTGTGAAAGTTTAGCTGGAATAGAAAAAAGAATTTTGCTACAAAAAATTCGTGAATTAGAACAGATGAATTATCTTATGAGAAATGAAGTAATTGCTCAAAAAGCCAAATCAGAACATTATAAAATGGGGCTTGAACAATATAGAATGCGTGCAAAAAAACTATCTGATCAATTAGGCCAAATAAGAGGAAAACCATCCGTGTATAGAATTGACACCGAGCAATGACAGACCAAGGATTCAAATTCAAGTATTCCTTTGGGTCATTGGATAGAAGTACTAATAGGAGTTTCAAGGAGGAAATTATGGAAAAAAGAACGATTGTTAAAAAAAGAAGAAATCAAGAGAAAAAACGTCATTTTGAGAAAAAAGTGACGGCCAGTTTACTCATCAGCTCAGTAGTTTTGGGTGGGATTTTATTAACTGGGGTACAAAGTATTCAAGCATCTGAAGCAGACGGAAAATGGGAAGCACGTTCTATTGAACAAATCAAAAAGGATGTAGAAGGTAAAAGTGAATACACGATTGTTTGGGGAGATACTTTAAGTGGTATCTCACTAGCGACGAACATTACTATGGATAAGTTAGCATCATTAAACGGTATAGGCGATTATAATCTAATATTTGCTGGAAATAAACTTCTTTTCGAAGGAAATGTTGTTACTGTGCAAGATAAGAATGGTGTAGTAACGGATCAACAAAAAGTTACTGAAGCGGATAAAGTAGTTCCTAATCAGCCGATTGGTGAATCTGTTGGGCAGACTGTACAGCCTTCTTCTGAATCGAACGCGCAAAGTCAATCAAATAGTCAGCCTACTGGATCTACCACTACTTCTTCGAGCGAAGTAGCAAACCAAAATGAAGGAAAAGTAGATCATGGAAATTCATCTGGGGGGACAAACAATAATGATGAGTCTACTAAACCTGAGCCTGTTCCTACACCAACCCCAACCCCAACTCCAGATCCAGATCCAACGCCTACGCCAGAGCCACAAGTACAGTATACCGTATGGTATTATGTGTCCGAAGGTGATGATTCGTCTGTAAATATTGAAAAAGGGAGTCGCTTGTTTTCGACTGAGGCTGAAGCAACAAATTTCATTGAAGGTTACGCAGATAATCTCCTAATGCAAGGTATTACCGGAAGCTATGGAGTAATGTCGTGGGAATAGAAACAAATAAAAGTAAAAATAGTTTTGTATAATTAAAAAGATGACTTTGGATTTCTGATCGAGAAATTTAAAGTCATCTTTTTTGTAATAGAGGAAAGTTATGTTTTTTAAATGATAATACACTTTTTATGCTTATCAGTTGCATACGAACTTTATTGAGAAAAAATCTGAGCGTGAATTTTAACTGAAAGTTTATAAGGGCAAATCGCCTACGATAATTCACTTTTATAGAGCTAACCTATGCTGTTTTATCATCTGTTAATAGCTATTGACAGAGTGCCAAATCACACATTCAACAAACCATCAAAAGATTCCTCCGAGCAACGAAATAGTCGAATTATCTTGGTTTTACCAATGATACTTTAATATATTAATATATCATATATAGAATATCGATTAAGTCGTCAACATAAATAAGTGCCAGAGGAAATTTAGAATCTTTCTTCTGGCACTTAATCATTAAGAAAAAGCTTTATGTGAATATCAGATGTAGCTATGTTCTTTCCTACTCTTTTTTCAATAAATTAGGGTCTTTTTTTGCAATATAACTTTCTAATGTCATACGATCAACTAAAGCAGTGGTTATTCCGTCACGAGAGACCAGGAACCCGGCTGCATAACTAGCAATTTGAATAGCCTTTTCTAAAGAGTAATCTCTTAAAAGATAGGCGGATAAGGCACTGATAAAAGCATCGCTTGCTCCAGTGCTGTCGATGACAGAAAAATCAGCTGCAGGGAATAATTTTTCTTGCTTGGAATTTTTTAAGAAACATCCTCGATTGCCTAAGGTAACTATCACATTCTGAACGCCTTTAGAAAGCAAGTATTCTGCTTTTTCATTCATCGTCTCAAAAGAAGGACACATAGTAGATAATTCCTCTTCATTCGGAATCAAATAATCTATTTTTTTCAAAATTGAATCAGAAATGCTTTTTGACGCGGAAGGCTTTAAAATAAGTTCAATATTTTTTTCTTTTGCTAACAAACAAGCTTTTTCTACTGCATCTATTGGAATTTCAGTTTGAACAAGACAGTATTTGACATTAGAAAATAGATCAATATTTTTTTCGAGTATTGAAGGAGATAATTCAGCGTTAGCTCCTGGTAAAATAGAAATCATTGAATCACCAGTAGATTCCACAAAAATATATGCTTGACCTGTTTCGGCATCATTTGAACGAGATAAACCTTTCGTGTTCACGTTGTTTTTTCTAAGTTCCTGGAACATAGTATTCGAGTCACTATCAGATCCGACACATCCTATTAATCGAATTTGATGACCGAGCTTCGCAGTTCCAATGGCTTGATTAAGTCCCTTTCCTCCCGGCCGTTTGCTCAGATTAGATAAGAAATTTGTTGAACCATTATGAGGGAGTTTTGAAGAATAAAGATACGTATCCATATTTAGACTTCCTACTACAAGAATCTTTGGCCGTTCACTTTCAGCAGGAAGCCCTAATGATTCTGTATTACTTAGTACTAATTCTTCCTGATAAGGATTCAGTTCGGAGTCTTTATTAATTAAGTCCATAAGAGCTTGACAGGTATACTCGCCAAAACGTTTGTTAGTGAAGGTAACGGTGGAGAGCTTATTTTGAAAGTTTTTAAATTCTAATTCTGTATCATTACGAATAGAAACCAATGAGAAATCTTTTGGTGTGCTTAACCCACTTTGAATAGCTAGGTTATACAATTCAATGGATTTATAAAAATCGGCAGAAACGAAACCAGATAGTTGTTTTTCAATAATAAAATCATTGATTGTATTATCCAAGGATTCAATAAGCAATGAATCATGAAATTTTAGATTGTGCTCAAAAAGAGCCTGTTTATAACCGGTGATAAAAGCTTCTTTATTTCTACTATCTCCTGTTATACAGGCGATTTTTTTATGCCTTTTTTCAATTAGTTGCTTTGTGAGAGAATAACCAGCTTTTTCATATGGAAGAGAAAAGCTATTGATTCCTTTCAAATGGCCAACCAATACAAGTGGGATACCAGAAGTATCTATATGAGTTTGATTTTTTAAACTATCTTCATCTATTGGTTCCCAAATGATTCCATCCACTTGTTTTGTACATAAAGCTGTAATATTTTTAAGCTCCTGTTCGTGATTTTCCAGACTACTGAAAATAATGGGGCTGTATCCTTTTTGCTGCGCGTATTCAATCATCCCATTTAATGATTGATCGACAGTTATATCAGAGCGAAGCAATATACCAATAGAACCTGTACTTGTAGCATTATTAATGGCAGATGAATAGGGAGTGTAGTTATACTCATGGACTATTTTTAATACTCTTTCGCGAGTTTCGTTGCTAATACTGGCATCTTTCTTATTCACGATTTTAGACACTGTTGAAACGGAAACACCTGCTAATTTTGCGATATCTCTAATATTCATAAGCTTCTCCTTTGAACTCGACTTCTCTTTTCCCATCATACTCAACTAGTTCAAAAAGGGTCAAGAGTGTTTAGTCAAAAATATGAACTATTTTTTGATAAATGGAAAAAACATATTGACAAATTTAATTTCGGATGATAACTTCTATTCAAGGAAAACGTTTTCCGAAAATGTTTTCTTTGATTGATTTTATCACATATTAAAGAGGGAAACGATCATGAATAAATCTTTTCAAACATTTCTTCAAAAACAGTTTTCAACAAAGGCACTTGTGCTAATACCAATTGCTGTGGGAATCAATTTAATTGGAGGAACATTGTGCTCTACTTTAAAACTACCCCTTTTTTTAGACATGATCGGAACGGTATTAGTAGCTTGTCTGTCAGGGCCATGGGTAGCTGCTCTTTGCGGGCTAATCACAAATTTATTTTTAGCAATTGTGACTAATCCAGTATTTTTTCCTTATGCATTGGTTAGTATTTTATGCGGATTAGTTACAGGTTATTTAGTGAAGGCTGGATTTTTTAAAAATATTCTCGGGGCAATTTTTACTTGGTTAGCTTGTACTTTGACAAATTCTTTTGCTTCATCACTAATAACTATCTTCGTATATGGTGGAGCAACAGGAATTAATACTAGCTCCATTGCGACGGCAGCTTTAATTGCAACAACTAAAAAGATTGTCCTTTCTGTTTTTTCAACTTCACTGATAGAAAATCTTATTGATAAAGGAATCGTTTTTTTGATTGTTTATTGGTTAGTAAAGAAAATACCTAAAAGATTTTCGAGCCAATATGCTCCATTAGATCATGCTTCGTTAATAAATGAAAAGGCGAAGAAATGAGGGGGAAGAATCAGTGAATACTAAAAATAAAATATATAGGAACGCACGTGATTTAAATCCAATAACTAAACTTTTACTTGTACTGAGCTTTGGGGTTGGTTGTATGGTCTATCCTTTCCCATATTTAGGCTACATACTTTTATTGATAATTTTAGGACTTGCTTATTTTATGGGCCTTGGAAAAAAAGTGATACTTTTAATTTTAGGCTTTGGTGTTCCTGTGACGCTCATGCTCTTATTTATCCAAGGTTTATATAGTCCGAAAAATATAACAATGATCGCTGATTTGGGTTTTGCTCAAGTTGGTTTAGAAGGCACTCTTTATGCCTTAAAAGTATCATCCACATTGTTAGTTTTTCTAACTACATTTTATCTTTTTATGCAGACAACTAAGAATTCTGAAACGGTTGCCGCTCTCACTCAGTCAGGACTTAATATGAAGATAGGTTATCTGATTTTAGCTAGTCTAAATGTTGTCCCTCAAATGCAAAGAAAAGTAAAAAATATCCAAGAAGCTCAGGAGTCTAGAGGAGTTGAGGTGACAGGTAATTTTTTTCAAAGAACGAAAGCGTTTTTACCATTAATTGGTCCGGTTGTCCTTTCATCATTGACAGATGCTCAAGAAAGAGGAATGACTTTAGAGACAAGAGGATTTAGCATTAAGGGAATCAAGCCTACAAGCTTTGTTGAAGTAAATCATCGTAAAATCGATACCATTTTAAAAGGGCTCGCTGGAGTATTTTTATTATTTACCATTTTTATTCGTTTTTGCAGATAAGGAGGAAAACAAATGAATACAATAATTGAAGTAACTGATTTTTCTTATCGCTATAACGAAGCTCATGAAGCGGCACTCAAAAAAATCAACTTCAACGTTCAACAAGGAGATTTTATTGCAGTCATTGGTGGGAATGGTGCAGGAAAGTCAACTTTGTGCAATGCCTTAGCAGGTTTAATTCCTAACTATTTTGTAGGTCATTATGAAGGAACGATTGAGATTAAAGGTAAAAGTACATCAGAAGTTGGGGTTGGAGAATTATCTCAAACAGTAGGGTTAGTTTTCCAAAATCCGTTTAATCAGTTATCGTACACTGCTGAGACGGTTATGGAGGAACTAGCCTTTGGACTAGGAAATAGGGGGCTGCCAAAAGAAGAAATGCTGAAAAAAATTAATAAGGTAGCCGAAGTCGTTCAAATTACTGATTTGTTAGACAGAAATCCTTTGGAACTTTCAGGCGGACAAGTTCAAAGAGTTGCCTTAGCTGCTGCGATTATTTTAGAACCAGAAATTTTACTTCTTGATGAATGTACTACTCAGTTGGACCCTGTTGGTAGTCAGCAAATAATGAAAACAGTTAATGAACTTAATCAAAAAGGAATGACAATCATAATGGTAGATCACGATATGGAAAAAGTTGCTGAGCTAGCTAATAAAGTTATTGTTCTACACGAGGGTAGAATTGCTTTATGGGATACACCCGAAAATGTATTTACCACACCCAATTTAGTTGATTATAAAGTATCCACGCCAGACTATTATGAAATAACTAAAGAGTACAGTCCTGATTCAGCAATTTTAACCGAAAAGACAGCGGCTAGAACGTTACAGGAGGTTTTAAAAAATGAGGATCGAAGTTAAAGAACTATACCATGAGTACCCTTCTGGAGAAGTTGCATTAAATGGAATCAACACTGTTTTTGAAGGAACAGAACCAGTCGCGATCATAGGTCAGAACGGCGCTGGAAAAACTACATTTGTCAAACACTTAAATGGTTTGCTCCGACCAACCGCTGGAGAAGTATTGATCGATGGTGAGACTATTACGAATCATACAACAGCTTTCTGGTCTAGGAAAATTGGCTATGTTTTTCAAAATCCAAATAGTCAACTTTTTTTGGAAAGTGTAAAAAAAGAGTTTGAATTCGGTGCAAAACAGCAAGGAGTATCAAAAAGAGAAATTGAAGAACGTCTAAAAAAAATAGCTGATTTAGTTGGTTTAACGGATAAATTATCTGTCCACCCATTTGACCTAAATGATACGGAGAAAAAATTTTGTACAATTGGCTCGATTTTGATGATGAATCCAAAAATTCTTATTTTAGATGAACCAACTTGTGGACAAGATCTAGAAGGAAATCAGCGTTTAACAAAGATTATTCATGTGTTGAGGGAGAACAATCAATTATGTATAACGATTACTCATGATATGAAGTTTGTTGTAAACAACTTTGATCAAATAATTGTGATGGCAAAAGGGCAGATATTGAAGAAAGCGAATAAGAAAGCAATTTTCTCAAGTCCTGATATTCTGCAAGCAAGTCATGTGAGTCCACCACCAATCACACGGATAGGTGAGACTTTAGAGCTAAAAAAGCCTGTATTCAATAAAACGGGCTTCATTCAATGCTTTGAGGAAAAAAGACAGCAATTATAGTTAAATAGGTGAAATCACCTTTTATATAATATCAAGAAAGTGGGGATAAAGAATGGATACAACAAATGAGAGAGAAAAAATAGTTGGTGTTCCAATACCAGAAGAAGGGAGTAAGGAATTTGAAAAGATGAATCGTATGGCTAAAAAAGCTATACCTCTGATTCTGCTAATATTTACTTTTGGTATTCTTGAGCAACAAGCCTTTGGAATGATTTTCGTTAATATTGGCCAACAGTTAGGTGCGACCAATTTAGCGCCACTTATTACGTCAATACCTGGAATTATTTTGGGAATTGTGTGTGTTGTTTATGGGGCTCTTGGTGATTTTGTATCATTGAAAAAAATGACACTCTTAGGAGTAATCATTTTTGTCTTAGGATCTATTATCGGATTTGGGTTTGGTCCGAGTAGTATTTGGGCGGTAGTAATCGCGCGTGTTTTACAGTCAGCTGGAGGACAAGTAGCGGGTTCTGTCTTTTTAGTTTTGGTTTCTAAATACATCGCTAAAGAGAATCGTGTTATTTACTACGGAATTTTTGTAGCAGTATTTCGTTTCTCAGCTGCTTTAGGAGTTGTGGCAGCTGGGTATATTACAAAAATAGACTGGCGTTGGTTGTTTGCTGTTCCAATTTTATCTGTTCTATTCATTCCATCATTGGCTAAAAACTTACCAGATGAACATGCAGAAGGTGCAAATATCGATTGGATTGGATTTGCGTTAATCGGTGCATTTGCAGGAGCAATGACCATGTTCTTCACAGACATGAATGCATTTTGGGCAATTTCATCAGTTGTAACACTAGTATTGTTTTTCGTTTACATTAATAAAGCGAAAAATCCGTTTATTACACCGGAGTTTTTGAAAAATCCTGCACTAATTGCTACTATGTCAGTTATCTTTATTGGCTATTTCTTTAGTTATACTTTGAATGCGGGTGTAAATGCGATAGGCTTGAATGTTTTTGGCATTGATTCTGCAGAAGTTTCGTTACTTTTAGTAGGCTCTATTTTATTAGCTGCTGTTTTAGGATTTGTTTGTGGGCCTGTCGTTAAGAAAATTGGACGTTCAGCAGCAATCATAATGGCTTTATCTTTTATGGGCTTGGGATTACTGGCAATTGCATTTGCAATTCCACACGGTAAAGTTTGGGCATTAGCATTTGCCCCATGTATCTACTATTTTGGAACATCATTTTTCTATTCACCAATCGTAGACACAGCTACGTTGACAGTTGCTCCTGAAGAGTCTGGCCGTGTATTAGGTGTAAATGATTTGGTTCAGGCTATTACTGGCTCAGTAGGAGTGGCTGTATTTGGTGGGATGATGTCTTCAGGGGTTATGTCAAGCAGTAGTATAGTTGGTTCTGCTGAAGGCGCTGCTTCGACTTATGCGAATGTCTTCCTTATCGGTGGTGTTATTGTATTAATAGCTTTAGTAATATTTGTAGTTACGAAAAAAATGATTTACACACACGGTCAAAAGATCGAACAAAGTAAATAAGTTATATTGGGGGATTTATAATGGTAAAGAAGGTAATTTTAGATTGTGATCCAGGACACGACGATGCCTTGGCTCTGTTGATGGCTATTGCTTCAAAGAATATTGATTTATTAGCAGTAACGACATCTGCAGGTAATCAGCTTCCGGAAAAAACTTACTTAAATGCAAAGAGACTATTAACACTGGCGAAGTGTGATGATATTCCTGTGGCAAAAGGCGCTAATAAACCATTACGCAGGGAATTGATTATTGCAGACGATGTACACGGGGAGTCAGGGATAGATGGAGCAGAATTACCAGAGTCCACTATACAAGATTTGGATATTTCGGCAAATGATTTAATCGCAAAAATTTTAAGAGAATCTGAAGAAAAAATCACATTAATTGCAACAGGGCCATTAACTAATATTGCGATTTTCTTGTTATCACATCCTGAATTAAAAGAAAAAATCGAACTGATCTCCTTTATGGGAGGGGCATGTTTTGGTGGAAATATGACTCCTCATGCAGAGTTCAATATTTATGTTGATCCTGAGGCGGCCGATATCGTTGTTAAATCGGGCGTTCCAGTTGCAATGTTCGGTTTAGATGTAACCTTAAAAGCACAATTGTTTGAAGAAGATATAAAAGAAATTCGAGCTATTGGAAATCAAGTAGCCACTACTATGGCTGACCTGTTAGACTTTTTCAATCTAACAACTACACGTCCATTTTGGGCGGATGAAAACCACGTGGAAGGAATACACATGCATGATCCTTGTGCTGTCGCTTATGTCATCGACCCTGAAATGTTCACAGTATATCCAATGAATGTTCAAGTAGAAACTAGTGACACGTTATCATTAGGAAGTACTGTCGTTGACTATGATGATGTTTATAAAAAAGAAAAGAATGTTCATGTTGCATTTGATCTTGATTTAGATAGATTTAGAAAACTGACGATGGATACGATCAATTATTTTTCGTAAGATTATTTAAGAACAATTACAACGTAAGTGAAGTCAAATGGAGAGAAGTGCAGAGATGAATAAGATTACAGTAGTAGGAAGTATCAATTTGGATACTACGATTCGAACAGAACAATTTCCAAAGCCAGGGGAAACAATCCATTCAAAAGAAGTTTTTACTAACGGTGGAGGAAAAGGAGCGAACCAAGCAATTGCGGCAGCTAGAACTGGTGCAGAAGTGAATTTTATTGGTGCAGTTGGTAACGATGATGGAGGCAAAGCTCTTGTTGATCTTTTGGAACAAGATAAGATTAATACTTCAGGCATTGATCGTTTGGAAAGTGCCAGAACGGGTAGTGCTTATGTAACTGTTGATGATAACGGTGAAAACAGCATTGTAATATACGGAGGGGCTAATCAAAATATTACGAATGAGCATGTATTGGCTAATCGTGAATTGATTTCTACAAGTGATTATGTGATTGCCCAACTAGAAACCAATATTTCTAGTATTGAAAAAAGTTTTGAAGTCGCACGAGATTCATCCGTATTCACAATTCTTAATCCGGCACCTGCTCCAGAGTATCTACCAGAAAAAATTATCCAAAATACAGATATCTTAATACCGAATGAAATTGAATTAGAAACTATTTGTGGGAAAAAGGTTACGACTAAAGAAGATTTAGTCAATACTGCCTCAGAAATTCATGATTTAGGCGTGAAAGTACTTATTGTTACGTTAGGCAGTAAAGGAGCTTTCTATTCCATTTCAGAGGGAAAACATGGCTTTGTTTCTGCTTTTAAAGTGAAAGCAGTGGATACTACAGCCGCAGGTGATACATTTATTGGTGCGTTAGCTTCAAAACTATCCCGTGACTTAAGCAATATTGAAAAAGCTATAAAATACGGTAGTAAAGCCGCTTCATTAACTGTTCAACGGTATGGCGCCCAACCATCTATCCCTTATCAAAATGAATTTTCTATGTAAAAAAGGAAGTAAATACAATTTGGCTCTTTGTGAAACAGGTTAAGACAAGTAGTGCAATACTATGATAATGGTGTTGCACTATTTTTTTTCCCTGAAACTTTACTAGTCTTATCGAAGAGAGTAAAGGTAACAATCTTTCCCAAATGTATAAATAGGAAAGCGAAAATTCTTCTTTTTTTACGCAGCGCTTGAAGCAGTATTGATTATTTTATCGTATTCACCTATCGACTTGCCTGTCACTTGTAAAGTAAAAGACTAAATTTCTGGCAATTCTATATTTAATTTCTTTGCGATATTTTCGATTCGATGTCTGGTTTTCTCAGATAAATAATCACGATTAATTACTTTATAATACGTACGATGAGTTTGTGCGATTGATTTTATCGCTTCGCTAAGAGTCATATCAGCATACTTTCCCCGTTTAGCACGAATTAATAGCAATCGTTCAATTTGCTTATCAGTAAGTTTACATCCGCCACGAGGATGCTCTTTTTTGACTGTAAAAATAATTTTATTTTCGCTGTTAGGTTGAGGTTGTTTGCTTTTCAAATGATCAATCTCTTCTTGTAAAGCCGTTATTTGACTTTCTAGCTTCTTATTATCGGATATTAATGAATTTTGTTTAGCCAACAAATTATCGTAATAGTCTAAGTACATACTATTCAGGTCAAAAATAATGAGAGGTAATAGACCATTTGCACTTGAAATCTGACATTGAATGTTATGGAGGCTATTTGAATAGAGGTCAATTTCTTTGGAATACTCTGACGAATTTATCGGTTTCTTAAGGGGTTTCATCTTACCAATCTCTGAGAGCAAGGAATCAATTTGAGTAGGATACGAATGAGGAACTAGTATTTTAATCACGTCGTTTAGAGTGGCTTCAATTGCTGATAGCTGTTTATATTTTTCTTTATATGCTTTTTTGTAATAATCTTTTCTATCCTCAGTGTCATCATTGTCGTCTCCAGGATAAGGTGTAACAGATTCTAAAGTAACCGATTGTTTTTGAAGAGTCAAAATGAGTGAATTCAATTTCTTAAGTTGGTTTGGATTGATGGTCATAGATTGTTCCTCCTTAACATTCTGTGATACATTATATTATTAATGTATCATAAATTACTCGATAAAAAATCATGATTGTAAATTAAAACGAAGCTCCGTAAATTTGAGTCATTTAACAGAAATGCGTTTAATTATTGCTGGGCTGACATAAAGAGTAGAAAAGGAATATAAAATCACGATTTTTGGAAATAGTATTTCTTAAAGAGCAAAGAAATTTTAATTAATAAGATGGAGACTATCCAATTATTCATCAGGGAATAGATAAGAAATTCTCTCGCAAAGTAAAAAACAGACCACAAAATATTTACTTTCTCAAGTGTTGGGATTGAAGTTTATCGTCCCTTTAGGAAGTTTATGAAAAAATCTCAAATAAATAGAAGAATACAATCATTAGTGCTTGAAGCATATGATTTTGTCATAAGGAGATACGTTATCTAACTAAAAATTTTGACGAAAAAACTGTTAAGTGTCATTTGATAGTTTTTAATTTTGAAACAGAGATTTCAAGATTTTAGATCTGAATTCTTCCTAGACAGCTAGTTTCGGTAGTAAGAAAAAAAGATGATTTATTGAAAGATTCATTATGTAAGGAGAATAGATTGTTATATTATTCATTGGATTGAACCAATTTAGATTCTTTTAATGAAGCTGCGGAGATTCTCCGCAGCTTTTTTCGCAGTTAATTGATAATAAACTTCTTCCGATAGGTGGAGGGTGAAATATTGAGTTTAGAATGGAAAAACTTAGAAAAATAGGAAGAGGAAGAAAAGCCGGTTTCATAGGCGATCTCCGTAATCGTCAACGAACTTTTCCGCAGGAGGGAGCAGGCTTTTTGCAGCTTCAAATCCTGGATATATTCACTCGGACCAATGCCTTTGTAAGATTGAAAAAGTTTGTAGAGATAAGTCCGATCGATGCTGTTTGCCTCTGAGATTTGGTTTACGCTTAGGTTTTCTGATATATTCTCATCGATATAATTCAGGATGTTTTTAAAGAGCTGCTCACTTTGCGAATAATCTTGTGTTTTTAAGTTCATTCGGTCGATGGTATCGAATAGAATGAAGGAAGAAGCCATCGTGCGAAAATGATTTTCCCGCTTAAAGGACTCATAAATATCTTGAAATAAGACATCGATGCGATGATCGAAGGAGTGACTGATGACACAATGATCTTTGTCTAAATTTAGTTTAGAAAAGCATTGGTCTACTCGTTTCCCCGAAAAGCCTACCCAACGATAGTGCCAAGGGTTCTCACGATTTGGATAATAAACATTTTTACAATTTGAAGGGATGATAAAAAAATCACCTGCTGTAATCTTTCTTTCAGGAAAAGAGGGCGTCGAGAAATATCCTTCTCCTTCGACACAATAATGAATTACCCAGTAATCGATAGGAGCGTACTCTGTTGGCTTGGTTGAGCGACATTTCTCAAATCCGACTTCGCAAATATGAAACTCCGAGCTTATTTGATTGTTGTTAATCAAGATGCTGATATCGCTAGGTAATGAGTTGTACATGGGTAGTCTCCTTCTCACATTTTTTTAATAGGCAACATTATTACAAATTTTTGGAAACATTTCTTATTTTTTATATCATGAAAGCGCTATAAAATCAATGTGTAAATAAATATTGAAAGGATGTTTGAGATGGAGAACTCTAATTCAAGACAGCGCTTGGGGTCGGTTGCATTAATGTTGATGACCTTTTCGGCAGTTTTTGCATTTCCAAGTATTGTCAACAATAGTATCCAAATTGGTCTAGCAACAATTCCAGGCTATTTATTTGGTACGATCTTTTACTTTTTACCATTTATTTTGATGATTGCGGAATTTGCTTCAGCCAATTCAGGGAAGGAATCTGGAGTCCACAGCTGGCTGCAATCAGTTCTGGGAGAGAAGTGGGCATTCCTAGGCGCTTGGTCTTATTTTTTCGTGAATCTATTTTTCTTCTGCTCCTTGTTGCCGAATACGTTGATCTACGGGTCTTATGCTTTTGTTGGAAGAAATGTGTTTCAAGGCAGGAAGAGCACGGTGATTATTGCAATTATTTCAATCTTGCTATTTTGGCTGATGACATGGGTCTGTATTAAAGGTGTTTCATGGATTTCCAAAGTAACTAGCTTTGCTGGCAGTGCGCGGTTATTTATGGGTGTAGCTTTTGTTGTCTTGGCTTTTGTGGTTGTATTTGGTTTTGGTAAAGAACCTGCACAGGACTTTACGATGCAGTCGATCACACCAAGTTTCAACTGGACTTTCTTCATGACGATGGCGTGGATTCTACAGGCGGTCGGCGGAGGCGAAAGTATCGGTGTTTACATCAAAGACGTGAAGGGCGGGAACAGCACTTTTGTCCGTACGATGATCGGTGCAACGATTATTGTCGGCATCATGTATGTTTTAGGCGCGGTTGCAGTAGGTTTTATCGTACCGTCAGAAGTCTTAAAAGGTAATTTCTCAAATGGCATCTTTGATATCTTCAAAATCTTAGGAACGCATTTTCATATACCAAACGGGGTGATGGTACGACTAGTAGGATTGATTCTTTTTATCGGGAGTTTAGGTTCTTTAGCGTTATGGACAGCAGCTCCTGTGAAAGTCTTCTTCTCTGAAATTCCAGAAGGTGTATTTGGTAAATGGCTAGTGAAGACGAATGAGGAAGGGAATCCGACAAATGCGTTAGTTGTTCAAGGTTTTATCGTAACATTGCTTTTGATCATTCCTGCATTGGGAATCGGAAACATGGACAGTTTTCTTTCAACATTGATCAATATGACAGCATCTACATCCTTATTGCCGGTATTGTTCTTATTGATCGCCTATATTGGCTTACGATTGAAAAAGGATGCGATGCCTCGCAGCTTCCGTTTTGGTAGTCGCCCCTTTGGCATTGCGGCAGGAATTGTTTTGCTGCTGATATTTATCTTTGTCTTCTTTATGTCGACGGTTCCAGATCCTCAGTTAATCATAGCAGAGGTAAATGGCACATTGCCTGTGGGTGAGGCAAGTCCAATCGGTATGCTGGTCTACAATATCGTAGGGCTGGTAATATTTATGGGCTTTGCGTGGATCTGCTGGAATCGTTATGAAAGAAAGACAAACTTGCTTACTAAAGAAGAGACAAATGTAGAGGTGACAGGAAAATGAAAATTTGGGAAAACTATCAATTAGATCAGATCAATCGTTTAGAACCGCGTGCGCATTTTTTAACGTTTCCAACAAAAGAGAAGGCGTTGTTGAATGAGAATAAATACACACATGCATTTAAAAATTTGAATGGGACATGGAAATTTTTGCTGGTAGATGCGCCGGAATATAGTCCAAGCAAGTTTTATGAGCCGGATTTTGATACGAACGAGATGGCAGATATCAAAGTCCCCGGCAATTGGCAGGTGCAAGGTTATGGAAAGATGCATTATTCCGATTTGTGGTACAACTTTCCAATTAATCCACCTTATGTTCCAACTGAAAACCCAACAGGAATCTATAAGCGACAATTTGTGATTGATGAAAGCTTTAGAGAAAAGAAAATCATTCTTCGTTTTTGTGGTGTTGATTCAGCATTTCACGTTTGGGTTAACGGGAATGAAGTGGGCTACAGCAAGGGTGCTAGAAATGAAGCGGAATTTGATATTACCGAGTTTGTTCAAGAGGATGCCACAAATGATCTAACCGTGAGAGTGTATCAATGGTCGGATGGTACGTATTTAGAAGATCAGGATATGTGGTGGCTTAGTGGAATATTTAGAGATGTGGAATTGCTTGGCGTTCCTTATGCCGGTATCAACGATATCAAGGTTGTCGCTGATTTGGATGAGGACTATAAAAACGGTTTGTTGAAACTGTCGGTCAAATTTCGTGAAGAACAAGGGCAACGCCTCGAGGTCGAGTTGATGGCGCCTACTGGTGAAAAAGTCTTCACTCAATCTGTGGAAAGCGACTTCCTTCAAGCGGAAATTCCTAATGCCGCACATTGGACGGCGGAAACACCAGAATTGTATCAACTGCTGATTTCCGTTTATGAAGATGACAAGCTCATTGAAGTTATTCCGCAAAAGGTTGGTTTCAGAAATATTCGGCTGGCGGGAGAAGTATTCTTAGTCAATGGTGTGGCGATCAAATTCAAAGGAGTCAATCGCCATGATTATCATCCTAGAAATGGTCGTGTCGTATCAAAAGAGGAAATTGAACAGGATATTATTTTGATGAAGCAGTTCAATATAAATGCGATTCGAACGAGCCATTATCCGGCTTCTTATTATTTGTACGATCTATGTGACGAATACGGGATGTATGTTATTGATGAAACAGATCTGGAATGCCACGGTTTCGAATTAACAGGAAAATACGATTGGATCAGCAACGATCCGAAATGGGGAATGGCTTATGTTTCCAGAATGGTGAGAATGATCGAACGAGACAAAAACCATCCGTCTATCATTCTTTGGTCGCTAGGAAATGAGTCTGCTTTTGGTCATAATTTTATCAAAATGACTGAGGTCGCAAAAGAAATGGACCCGACTCGCTTAGTTCACTACGAAGGGGATTTTGAGGTAGAAACGGCAGATATTTACTCAACGATGTACACCTGGCTAGAGCATCCAACAAAGAAACCACTGATGCGAACAATTATCGAAGAATCGAAAAAGCCGCATATTTTATGTGAATATTGTCATGCCATGGGAAATGGTCCAGGTAACTTAAAGGACTATCAAGATCTCTTCTATGAACATGATAAATTGCAGGGTGGATTTATTTGGGAATGGTTTGACCACGGGATTGAATCCTATACTGATGATGGGGAAAAATACTATCGCTATGGTGGCGATTTTGGTGATGATCCATCGAATAAAGATTTTTGCATCGATGGAATGTTAATGCCGGATCGAACCCCTTCTCCAAGTCTGTACGAATACAAAAAAGTTATCGAGCCAGTCCAAACCACAGCGATCGATTTGAGTAAAGGGGAAATTGAGCTATTAAGCCGTTTCGATTTCCAGAATCTGCAGATTTTTGATTTGTATTATTCGATTTTCGAAGATGAAATCTTAATCGAAGATGGCACGATCTCCTTGCCATCGATTCCAGCACGGGAGAAAACAAAACTCACGCTGCCTTATCAATTGGATTTTGCACCGAAAGCAGGAGCACGATATTTCTTGAATATTTCTTACCAATTACGAGCAACGACAGCCTACGCAGTGAGAGGGTATGAACTAGCTTCTGCGAATTTTGAACTGCCCATTCACGCTGTAGGTATAGGAATTGTACCAAGGGGAAAATTGAGTATAAATGAAACAGAAACGCTACTGCGTGTAGAAGGGGAAAACTTTATAGTAACCTTTGATACAGTTCGAGGAACGCTTCAAAAATTAGTGAAAGACGGTCAATCGATCATTGAGCGAGGACCGAAATTCACGATGTGGCGGGCACCAATTAGTAACGATATGGAAATTATCGATGAAATGAAGAAGAAGCATTTTCTGCATTTAGAGCATGAAATCGTGAACTCTTTTGAGTGGGAAGAAATCGATCAAGCGGTGCAAGTCCGTGTGAAGACGATCAATTCAACCACAAACAGCGCGTGGCATTACAAGTGTGAATACACCTATACGATCTCTGGCAGTGGAGATATTCTCTTTGACCTAAAAGGAACGCCAAGTGGAAAAATCGATACGGCACCCAGTATGCTTCCGAGATTAGGGATAACTATGCACGTGAACAAGGACTTGGATCAAGTGAAATACTTAGGTCGCGGTCCAAGAGAGAATTATGCCGATTCAAAAGAGGCAGGCTATCTTGGGGTCTACACCTCAACTGTCGAAAAAATGTTTACGAACTATGTAGTTCCTCAAGCCAATGGAAACAGAATGGATACAAGTTGGGTAGCTCTTACAGATGATCGCGGACAAGGTCTTTTCGCGGAAGCAACCGCTGGATTCAACTTCAGTACTTCCTACTATGAGGAATCGGATCTGGATCATGCCAAGCATGCGTGTGAGCTAGAAGAGCGAGAGTACATTGTCATGAATGTCGATTACAAACAAAATGCATTAGGAAGCTATTCCTGTGGGCAATGGCAGTTGGAGAAGTATCGAACAACTTTTGAAGCCTTCGATTTATCTTTCAGACTCACTGGATTTAATGCAAAAGAAGCAGATGCCGTATCCCTCTCGCATGAGGTAATTAAGTTTCAGTAATGAATAGCAAAACTCCTTCCCCTTCAGTTATGACTAAGTGTCATTACTGAAGGGGAAGGAGTTTTGCTTATTCTCTGTACATTCATGGGACTATTTTTGGATTTAAATGGCATCAAAATCTATTGCAAAAAAACATTTTTTTCAGCAAACGAACATCTTCTAATGAATAGATTTCTAGGTCAAAATACTTTGCATATAGTTTCTTTTTTTATATAATTTCCATATAGAAACTATATTCAAGGAGGACTTATAATTGACTCAGTTAGAGAATGTATTAAAAAATTTGCAATGTGAATTGGTGGCAGAAAGAACAAGGATTAATCCTCAAACGATTAGTTGGCTTCAATACGATATTTTAAATATTCTAAATTCAGAGTCCGGGCTGCTGCCATCCAAAATTAGTATTTTACTTGGAACAAATCGAACAAAGCTGTCAAAGGCATTAAAGGAATTAAAAAGAATGAACTATATTAAACAGAAGCCAAGTGAGAAAGATGGTAGGGAATTACTTACTTCTCTAACAAAAGACGGCCGCCATTTGCTAGCTCAAATTGACAATGGGCACACCCATCTTTTACAAGTTGCAAATTCAGTTTTTGAAGCGGAGGAAAAAGAGCAATTCAAGTATCTGGCAGAAAAGTATCTGAATGCCCTTAAGCTAGAGAGGTTGGAATATCATGAATGAGTACATTTCAATAGAAGGAGCTAAAACAAACAATTTAAAGAATGTTTCTCTTGAATTCCCTAAATATCAAATAAGTGTCGTTACTGGTGTTTCTGGATCGGGTAAGTCTTCATTAGTATTTGATACTTTAGCTGCTGAATCTCAACGATTATTAAATGAAACCTACTCCAGTTATATTCAACAGTTGCTTCCACATTATACTCAACCCATCGTCGATAAAATAGAAAATTTGCCAGTCTCTATTGTGATTAGTCAAAAGAAAATAGGAGGGAACGCTCGCTCGACAGTAGGTACTGTGACAGATATATATTCTAGCTTGAGACTCCTATTTTCAAGAATCGCGACCCCTTTCATTGGCTACTCTATGACATATTCGTTTAATAATCCTCAAGGAATGTGTGAGATGTGTAAGGGATTAGGTGAAACGAAGCAGATTGATCTATCTAAATTGATTGATTTTGATAAGTCTTTAAATGATGGAGCGATTGATTTCCCTACCTTTCAGCCCGGCGGTTGGCGTCTGACTAGATATACAGAATCTGGTAATTTCGATAATGATAAAAAAATTAAGGAATATAATGAAAGAGAATTGGATCTTTTACTAAATGATCTCGGAAGCTCTCCGATTCATCCATCTGCAAAATGGCCAAAGACTGCCAATTATGTTGGAGTTATTCCAAGAATTACAAAAAACTTCATTGAAAAAGAAAACGATAAATATATTGAGCAGTTAAATCGGATTTTAGAAGTGAAAGAATGTCCTAGTTGTCGAGGAACTAGAGTGAATAAACGAGTTCGCTCTGCAAAAATTAATGATAAATCTATAGCAGATTGTGTAACCATGCCTATTTCTGAGCTAGTAACATTCATCAAAGAAATCAAATCGCCTGCCGTTCAGATAATTTTAGAGGATCTAATTAAAAAATTGAAGAGTTTGGAAGATGTTGGGTTAGACTATTTATTTCTTAATCGTCCAACGACAACCCTTTCAGGAGGAGAATCTCAAAGAATAAAAATGACCAAACACCTGAACAGCGCTCTTAGTGATGTTCTATATATTTTTGATGAACCAAGTATTGGACTTCATCCAGAAGATATTCAAGGAATATCAAAAATAATTAAGGGGTTAAAAGACAAGGGAAATACGGTAGTGCTGGTCGATCATGATCCAGATATTATCGAAATTGCGGACCATATTATCGAAATTGGTCCAGGTGCTGGTGAGAAAGGCGGACATATTACCTTTGAAGGCACGTATGAAGAACTATTGAAGTCAAATACAGTGACCGGGAAAGTGTTATCCACTAATCTAACGATTAATCCAGAAAGAAAGAAATTTTCTTCTCAGTATACCTTAGAGAAGGTCTGCTTACACAATGTTACAAAAGCTTCGATAAAGATACCCAAGCAGTCCTTAACAATTGTAACAGGAGTAGCCGGTTCAGGTAAGAGCACCCTCATTCGCTACCTTTTTAAAAGTAAATATCCTGAAGCAAATATATTAGATCAGAGTCAGATAATTGGCAGCGTTCGTTCAAATGCCCTTACGTATTTAAATGTATTCGATAAGATTCGAAGCATATTCGCTCATCATTCAGGCAAAAGCGCATCGCTTTTCAGCTACAATGGTCAAGGAGCTTGTCCTATCTGTAAAGGGAAAGGATACATTAAACTAGACTTGGCTTATATGGGGGACGTTGAGCAGGTTTGTGAAGCATGTCATGGGAAAAGATATAACGCTGAGGCTCTTTCTGTTTTATGGCAGGGCTTAAATATTTATGAACTCTTGCAATTGCCAGTTAATAAAGCGATAGATTTATTTGACGATGACGGACTAACAAGAGTTATGCAGGCTCTCATTGACGTCAATTTAGGATATATAAAGCTAGGTCAGTCTTTGGATACGTATTCCGGTGGAGAACGCCAACGGTTAAAGATAGCTAAGATAATTTACCAAGAGGCATCTGATTTATTAATTTTAGATGAACCATCAACAGGGCTGCATGAAAGCGATATTGATAAATTGCTTCTTTTATTCCATAAGCTTTTAGAAAAAAAGAAAACATTAATCGTTTTAGAGCACAATCTCAAAATTATTAGTAATGCTCAATGGATTATCGATATGGGACCGGGTGGAGGTAATCTAGGTGGGAAGGTATTATTTGAAGGGTACCCAATTGATTTATTAAAGATGAAAGACTCCTACACGGCAAAGCATTTACAAAGGTATATAAATGATAGAAAATAGCTCAATACGTATTACTTGCTGATATTTTCTAGTACAGGATATTAAAAGAAAGTGTATAGAAATTGAGGACATTCTGTCACTTTCTTTTGACTTGTCCTTCTTCATATGAAATAATAGACATATGAATAATTTATCATGTGTTTGAAGGAGGATAAAAGATGATCATCAACTATTTAACGTTGCTAGGAGCGGCACTGTTTTATTTGATTTATTTGGTAAAAGGGTGGTTATTAAGAAAACAGGGAATCACCGTGAACCTATTAGGAGATAAACGTCGTTCTCGCGAAAAGTATTTTGAAATCGTTTTACGGGCTCTGACTGGGTTCGGAGGGGCTATTCAATTTGTGGCACCGTTTTTGTTCGAAAGGAATTCGACTAGCTGGGGGTATCTAGGTGTGTTCCTGATTTACTTAGGAGTTCTGCTGTTTTTAATTGCTGTAAAAGCAATGGGGTTGAATTGGCGGGCAGGGTTCAATGAGGAACAGAAGACCAATCTAGTTACAACTGGGATTTATCAGCTTAGTCGCAATCCGGCCTTTGTCGCCTTTGATTTGCTATATATCGGCTTTGCTTTTGTCTTTCCGAATTTTTTGATGATTCTGACCGCTTTGATTGCAATTTTACTATTTGATTTACAAATCCACGGAGAAGAAAAGTTTTTACTGAAAACATTTGACGAGCGGTATCGTCAATATCAGAAAACGGTGAGAAGGTATTTTTGATTATCTCTGATATTGAGATAAAGACAAGTAATTCGATGATTTTAATGGGTGCGTTGCTGATTTCTCTAGTTATGTAGAAATAAGAAAGGAAACCAAAACAATATGAAAACGCCTCCAAAATGGTTTGGAGGTGTTTTTTTGTTGCTAAAATATAAAAAACATCAGAGAGAAAGGCGGGTTTTTCAGAAAAGACACAAATGAAAGATATCCATTTTTTTGTAGCATAGCGTAAAAAAAAGTTATTTTTTCTTGGATTGATGTAATTCAAGAAAAAATAACTAGAATGATTCTAAAATGTAAATTTAGTATAAAATACAAATCGTTTTTTTTCAATATAAACTATAAATTTTTCGAAAAAAAGAGAAAAAATTACCCATGTAGATAAAGGTTCATGATTTTTTAGAAAAAAATGTGGAGCAATTGCCTTAAACTGGCTACTTAATTTTTAGCCGTCAGAAACGCCGTCACTTTAGTGCAAAAGGGGATTAAATTATGAGTCGTCGTGGAGAAAATATTTATAAAAGAAAAGACCAACGCTGGGAAGGTCGCTACATTAAATTTAGAAAAGAATCTGGTCGTATTCAATATGGCTATGTTTATGGCCATTCTTATAAAGAAACGAAAGAAAAACTTCTATTAAAGAAATTTGAATACCGAAAGGTTCAAAAAGAAGAAGCTAACCAATATTATCCATGTTCATTCAAGGACTGGAGTCAAAATTGCCTTGAAAATTGGAAGGCTACGATTAAGGATTCTACCTATAATACATACAAATATAAATTAGAAAAGTACATTCTTCCGTATATAGGAAAGCAACGTTTAGTTGAAGTGAATCAGAGGCAGCTAAGCCAATTAATTGAAAATTGGAAAGGATTAAAGCTATCAGCGCAGATGATCCATATGTTATTTCAACTAGTTAGTAGAATATTTCGAGATGCTTTTAATAATAGATTAATTTCTCAAAATCCATGTACAAGTATTACCTTACCAAAGCAAGAACTGAAAAAAGTGAATCCATTATCTTTAACTGAACAAAAATGTTTAGAAAAAACTGCAAGGTTAGAAAAAAATGGAGAGTTAATTATTATCGCTCTTCACTTAGGCTTGCGTATTGGTGAAATATCTGCCTTAAAGTGGGAAAATATTGATTTTGAAAAAAAGCAGCTCCATGTAAAGGAAACCTATCAACGTCTAAATAAGCTTTCTAATACAGCGTTATCTATTGGGCCGGTAAAAACGCGTTCATCAAATCGTATTCTTCCATTAACGGATCAAATGATTGTGCTATTTCAAAACTTAAAAAAAGATGATTCACGGTCCTTTGTTTTTCAAGTAAGAGGCAAACCGATGGAACCGCGTTTAATTACCTACTATTTTCATAAAATTCGAGAGAAGGCAGGTTTGTCAGAAATCCATTTTCATCAGTTGAGACATACGTTTGCAACAAGATTGCTGGAATCAAAAGTAACCATCACTTCAATTAGCGAATTATTAGGACATAGATCCACACAGATGACGTTAGATATATATGCCGGAACCGTCTTTGATGAAAAATATAGTTCATTAAAAATGATGGAGAGGGTTGTTTGATTATCTACTAAAAAACTAAAGATAACGAATGATTTTTTTCTAATGCACGTTTTTAAGAAGCGTTTTATGCAATTTTCAATAACGTTTTTTTTAGAAAAAATCATTCCTTATTCTTTTTTTATACCGTCAATTAGCCGTCAGCAATTTTTTTTAAGAGCTATTTAGTAACTAAAATCTCTGTTTTTCTTAGATTACATCAATCCAAGAAAAAATAAGTTTCATTGGAACCACTAGATATTAGTCAAGATAACAAAAGAATTATTGATTTTTATCTAATAGAAAAAATGAAGGAGTTAGCACATGAACATTGATTAAAGTAAATAAATTCCATTTTAAATCAAAAAAAACGATGAAGACTATCTCAGGATAAATTCAACATTCATATTACCGCATTAAGAATATCATATCCTACTAACCAAGAAAACTCATACAAATTAGGAATTTGATTAGATTTTACAATGGTTTTTGAGGAGTTTGCTGTATCAGAAATTTTTAGTCAAGCTAGTTTGTTTGAGAATCGAAAAAATAAAATCTCAAGAATATCTGATTTTCGGTTTTTTAAAGGATGACTCCTTAGCAAGAGCTTTTTGATGATCAAAGATTACTTAAATTAGCAAAAAAGCATAAATGGACATAATGGCAAATTTTTGCCACTTTGAAAATTTTTATACAGTTCATATTAGAACAGAGGTGTGTTAGTTATTGAATATTTCCGTTTTCGGATTAGGGTATGTAGGTCTCTCAAACGCTTTACTATTAGCTCAAAATGAAAGTGTAGTTGGATACGATGTAGATTCGAAAAGAATTCAACTTTTACAAAAGAAGAAAAGTCCAATTGATGAGCCGGAATTTCAAGACTTTTTGTCAAAAGATTTAAATGTACATTTTACTGATCAGTTTAATGAAGCTGTAACGCACGGAGAGTTGTTAATTATTGCAACACCAACGGACTATGATGATAAATCGAATTGCTTTGATACTTCTCCAGTAGAAATGGTCATCCGCTGTGCTTTGGAGATCAATCCTGAGGCACTCTTTTTGATCAAGTCTACCATACCAATCGGTTTTATAGATTCCTTAAAAGAGCGCTTTTCAACAGATCATTTCATTTTTTCACCCGAGTTCTTAAGAGAGGGGAAATCCTTGTATGACAACCTATTTCCTACAAGAATAGTTATTGGCGAACGGAGTCAACGAGGAGCTGAAATCGCCGAACTTTTTTCGCGAAATGCACAAATCGATAATGTACCAATTTTGCTGACAAATTCTAGAGAAGCAGAATCAATAAAATTATTTTCAAATACCTATTTAGCTATGCGGGTAGCTTATTTTAACGAATTGGACTCCTACGCGGAACAGTATGGCTTAGACACTCGCAGTATTATTGAAGGTATTGGGTTAGATAAAAGAATTGGTAATTTTTATAATAATCCCTCCTTTGGATATGGTGGATATTGCTTGCCTAAGGATAGTAAGCAATTGTTAGCTAGTTATTTAGAGGTACCAAATGACTTAATTAAGGCAATTGTTGCGTCAAATGAAACGAGGAAAAACTTTATTGCAGATCAAATTTTAGAGCAAAAGCCTGAAGTTGTAGGTATATACAGATTAACTATGAAAACAAACGCCAATAACTTTAGACAGTCTTCAGTTCAGCATATAGTCAAGCGCCTTCAAAAGGAAGGAATCAAAGTGATTATTTATGAACCAAGTATTGAAGAAAACAAGTATATGGAGGCGTTTGTTCTTAATGACTTAGAGACGTTCAAAAAAACGGTGGACATGATTGTGTCGAACCGAATGGATAACAATCTGCAGGATGTCTTGGATAAAGTCTATTCAAGAGATATTTTTGGTCGGGATTAATGAGAATCTGCAGATAAAATCCTTTCTCAAAATAGGAAGTAATAATTTTTCTAGTTTATAGGTAGCTCTTAATCATCGAAAAAGGATTTAAAGTCCTAACTATCATATATAAGGATGTGTTTTAATTTGTACGTTTGGCTTCTGTCATTATTATATGTAGCTGTAATGATTTTATGTGGGTTAATCCTCTCATTGCTAGGAGAGAAAAATGAAGAAAACAGGATACGAACTTTTGCGAATGATTCCAAAACTAGTTTAAAGCGAAATAAATGGCACAAGATCACGTTGGTGATGTACCTTCTCTCCTTTGTATTAGTTCTCATCTATCATCATTATTCAATCAACACTATTTTGTTTTGGACGATTCCTTTTGTTGTGATTGCGTTCTTATGGAATAGTTTTCTAACAGTTTCTTCCTATTTCAACCCAATTTACATTTGTCCTGAAAATCGATCCATAAAAGAATTTCGCACAGCAGTTGTTATTCCTGTTTATAACGAAGATAGAGAGCTATTCAAAAAAGTATTGAATAGCCTGTCTCTTCAAACCAGTTTACCTGACTACGTATATGTGATTGAAGATGGATCACTTGAAGAAAACAAGTGTGAGGACTTATTCAATGAGTGGAAAGATCGTTTTCCTAATAGTACGAAATATATTTATAAAGAAAATGCTGGTAAACGTGAGGCTCAGGCGGTAGCTTTTAATGAACTAAAGGATTTAGTAGATATTTTTATAACGATAGATAGTGATACTATTTTAAATGTCGATGCTATAGAACAAGGATTATATCCCTTCTTTGACGAAGAAATTATGTCAGTAGGAGGGGCACTTTTAGATTATAACAACAGTGATAATTTTTTGACGAGATCAGTGGGGGTTTCTTTTGTTTCCGCTTTTTCAAATGGTCGATCTGCTTATTCTCGTTGGAAGGCTGTCAATGTGAACCATGGCTGTTTAGCTTTTTATCGCTCTGAAGTAATTAACAGTTATATTGATCATTATCTGTCACAAATTATTTTTTCGCAGAAAGCTAAATTTGGTGATGATCGCATGCTAACTCAATATGCGTCGATTATGGGAGATACAGTCTATCAAGAAACATCAATCGGCTATACCTTGAATCCAGTAAAACTAAGTCATCTGCTACGACAACGTACAAGGTGGTGGAGAAGCTTTTGGTGGGGTGGACTTTGGTTTATCCAAAATCAAAGCCCTAAAAAAGCTGCGTGGTGGATACAGCTAAGTCATTACATCTCTTTTGGTGCATATACTCCTGTGTTCATTGCTGTCTATTTTTATTATCCTATTGTGAATAGACAATTACCAATTATTGTCTTGCTCTATATGATTGCATTGGGCTATTTTAGAAATATTCGTACGTTAACCTTTGAAAGAAATGACATGAGCAAACTCTCCCAGTTTATTTCCTACCTTGTTTTCTCTCCATTTTCAACGATTATTAATCTTTTAATTTGTAGTATTTTACAGATATACGGCTTACTCACTGTATGGAAAGTTGCGAGCTGGGAGACGCGTGAAAATGTAGAAGTAGGAATTGATGAAGGGAAATAAACTAAGTTTTCGTAGCATATACGTGCACGCGGTTCATGTTTTAAATATAATTTTCAAAAGACGAACTCTACTAATTTTAAGAGTTCGTCTTTTTAGTGATTAATAATGTTAGCTATTTATTGGCTGGTTTAAAAATGAAACTCTGTTCAATCAAGTATAAAAATTTTCTCAAAATTTTTTCAATTTTATCTTCTGAAAAAAGGCTATATATAAAAGGTCGTATTATTATTTGAATGTATCTTTTTTTGGTATCATAAAAATGAGTGAGATAGTTAATTATAGTGGGTGAAAAAATTGAAAATTTTTGTAATTGATGATCAATTTGCTATAAGAAAAAAAATAATTAAGATTGTCAGTGAACTAAATCGTGAGTCCTTTGAATTTGTAGAGGTAAGTAATGAACGAAGCTTCTATCAGGAACTTGATGCTCTTGAAATTACCGATTCGGATCTTTTTTTAATTGATATTGAATTAAAGAATTATTTTAATGGAATTGATTTAGCCGAAAAAATTAGGAGAAAAAACGCTGATTGTTTTATTGTATTTATTACTTCTTTTGAAACCTATGGGATTGAAGTGATTAATCGTCAGATTATGCCTTTTGCCTATTTAAGCAAAAATTTACCAATGGATCAACTTATTGCAAGATCTAGAATATTAATCGACAGTTATTTAAGAACTGTTCAAGATAGAGAGAGTAATGAAATGAAAATAACAGTTGAGTCGAATAACCAAAAAGTTATTGTTTATGAAAAGAACATTCTATACGTATCAACGATACCAGGATATAAAAAAATGCTGTTGATAAAGATCGTTGAGGGGGAGATGCTAGTATCCAGTCGGCTCAAGGACATTCGAAAACAATTAAATGGCCCTTATTTTTTTAAAGAATTAAAGTCGTTTATCATTAATTTAAATAAAATTGAAATAATTAATCAAATTGAAGGGATTGTGCAGTTTGAAGATAAAACAATTCTAGACGTAGGCATTACTGGTACGAGAAAAATAAATCAATATTTAAGAAAGAATGATTTAAAATGACCAATACCTATTCTATTGCACTCTATGCACTGAATTATATGATCATTTTGTGGACGCTATTGAACCATCAATTTATTTTTCAGAAGGGGACGAATTTCTTAACCATTTTTTTGATCATTTCTTTTGCCATAAGTTTCTTTTTCCATGATCTATATGCCGTAATTTATATCTACGTATTGTATGTAATAGAGTATTTTATTATGAGGCATTATTTATCGAGTTGGCTTTTGCCCTCTGTACTCATTATTCTACAGGATATGTTAGTAACTTTTGTTCGATTGGTCACTTTTTACCTCCCTGTCTATTTTTCCCAAAATTCCATTTTTACAAATATGTACGATCTTTTTTTGATTGCGTGTATTCAAGCCATTCTTATAGCGTGTATTTCGTATATTCTGAAAAGATTAGATAAGAAATACAGAGTTGACCCCATGCTAAAAGAGTTAAAAAAGAATTATCCATTCTGATATGCTACCCCTAACTAGGACAAAGA
>NZ_JXLA01000031.1 GCF_001886185.1 Enterococcus raffinosus
TATAAAAGCGAATTATGAAATTAGCTCATATAAAAAAATTAAGAAAAAATTTAAAAAATATTCAATCCTTAGAGAAAAATTTGGTCTATATGAAAATTCTTATTTTCTCAATTAGAATTATTATAAATAATACGTTATTTAAGTATTCTATAAATGTTAGGAGAAATGACCATTTTTTGTTATTCCTTTGTAATGTAACATACATTATTTTTTTTAACAATAATCCACGTATTATCTCTTTGGTTTCAATAGAAATGTATTAATAAAGTATTGGTTATAAGTTAATTGTCAGTTTTTTAAAAAATAATTATAAAAATGAGTTATTAGATATGTTAGGATTCTGGATGTGAAGGAGGTGAGAAAGAAATGAAACGACGCAAACTAATTTTTTTCTTATTACTAATTATTTTACTCCCAAATGTGAATGTTTTTATAGCGGAAGCTAAAGAAACGATGGATTCGAGCACAGAAGTCTCAAAAGAGCTTGACTCAGAGAGTGAAGCAGAGAAAACTTCAGATACTTCTAGTAAGAGCATTGAAAGTAGTGAGATACCAGAATCTTCCTCTGATTCAGAGAAAACGAAGGCTACTACTGAAAGTTCAATATTAGAGGAGAAAACGGAGCAATCAGAGACGGAAACAGATGACTCTAAAATTGAAAAAACGGATATCAGTCTATTGGCAGCAGATGAAGAAGCAGTAGGTACATGGGCTGATTTTGTTAGTGCTGTGCGTAATGAGAACATTACAAAAATTATTCTAACGGCAAGCTTCAGTAATCCTAGTTCCTCTGACTCAAGTCTTTCTGGCTATTCACGGAAAAATGATTTAGAAATTGATGGACAGGGCAATCGTGTGGATTTTAGAAATTCTTCGATTCAGTTAGGGAGTCCAACTAATACCACGGGTCTCTTTCATATGCATGATATTGTGTTGAATCAAAACTATGTCGGCGCTTCTTCAGAAGATATTGTTGGTACACGGCTGAATTATACGAACGGAGCGAAATGGAAATACCGCTTTGGAAATATCACAACTGAACCAGGTGTGCAGCGCTTGGCAAGGGCTTCCCACTCAGAGGTGAGGGTTTATGGCAAGATGGATATTGATACTCGTGCTGAAAACTTTTATTTGGGGAGTATGATCATGGAGGACGGGACCGATTATCGAGGAAATGTAAACTACTATAACTTTTCCGTCTTTTGGTACAACGTTACCGCTGGAGCCAACTCAACGGGAGCATCGCGAGAGTTTACGATAGGAAAGAATTGTCGAGTAGACGTCGGACAGACACAGACTTCCGGTAGGACTTATCCTGCTGTCTATCATCACTATTTGGCCTTAACCGTTGGAGAAAACAGTGTCTATAACGTCGATATGCCGGGAAATGCTGTACGTTTTGACGATACAGGAGCTGGCATGACGATCAAAAAGGGGGCAATCGTTAACTTGACGAGTAAGCAAACATCAGGTTCAGTTGTTGCATTTAGCAATAATAATACCTATTTGAATGCGGAGCCCGGCAGCTATTTTTATGTCATTGGAACAAGTAATCAGCCATTGATTAACTTAGCAGCAAATGGTACGGGAACAGGCAGTGTCAGTCGGTCGGGGAACAGCTTCACATTAAATAGTCCGGCACAATATGATTTACGAAATCTAAATGACAGTCAATCTGCTGTCAAGATCGCATATGGAAATGAAGCAAACAATACTTTTTCAATTCTTGATTCCGATATTGATTTGTGGAAGGTTGGTGTACCGGTTCTTGGTCCATCAAGTGAAACTTATGCAAAGGTACCAAGTTTGCAGGTAACTGGAAGTGGCAGCAGAGAAGCGATCAGCACCTCTGTTAGTGGCTTGGATCAGTTCAAACAAGCCAATTATCGACGAATTTCAGGAATGAACCAAAATCCAAAGATAGAGTGGACGCCAGTCACAGATGCGGATAAAACGATTAAAGGACGTGTGATTATCGGAGAAGTACCTGATAATAATGGTCTGGTTAATGGAGAAATTAAGTATATTCCAGTTTACGCATCAGAAAATCAAGCGAAGGTGACATTGACAGATACTCATGGAAATGTTCGAACGGATTTATCAACGGATGCCAATGGCTATGTTTCTTATACTGATACAAGCGATCCAGTTCAATTTCAAAAAGCAGGAGAGACGATTTCAGGGATTGCCGAACGTGGTCCATGGGTAACACCTGATCCGGTAGAAACGACAGTAATAGATGTAACTCCACCAGAACCCGCTAAAGTAGATCATTCGGACGCCATCCAAAGTATTACTACAAAGTTAACGGGCACTGGAGAACCTAATAGCATTATAACATTAACCGTTAATGACCAGCCATCGGGAATTCCGGGACAGCTGGTTGGAGCGGATGGAAAATGGGAAATAGATATCTCGGGTTTGCAGCTTGTAAAAGACGATGTTTTGCAGTTCTTTTTACAAGATCAAAGCGGACCAATTACCGAGTTGAGTGAAGCAGATCGTCCAAGTACAAACAATGCAATCGGAAACATCAATCCTAAAAATGAGATGACTTATCGTGATGCAACCTTCAAAGCGGCTACAAAAGCAACAGTCGTAGGTTATTTATCTCTAGCTTCTGTTCCTGATGGACTTGATTTCGGGAGTAATCAAGTCTCAAACAAGACAGAAAATTACCGCCCAACAGTCAATGGCGAGTTGGTCGTTTCAGATACCCGAGGAGGAGCCAGAAAACCATGGCGCTTAACATTGAGTCAATCAGAGGTATTAAAAAATGGCACGATTTCTCTGGAAGAGGCCTTGTATTACACATCTCAATTAGGAGAAAAACAAATCTCAACAGCGACTCAAATTGTTGAATCCGGGGAATTTACCTCTGACGGGTCTAAAAATATCTCCGCCGATTGGCAAGACAGCAAAGGCTTTAACTTGAAAGTTCCAGTTGAGAAACAACGAGTAGGAGAGTATTCAGGAAAATTATCATGGAAACTAGAAGATGTCCCAGGAAATTAGGTGAGTAGATGAGACGATTTGTAATAAAAAGTTTGTTGACATTGCTGGTGCTCTTTACTACGATACCTGCCTACGCGACAGAGGCTAACTATGATAGTAACGGGGTCACCGCATTTTACGGAAAATATGAATACCCAAAAGAGAACCCTAAAAAGGATCAGACGAATAAAGAAGAAAAAGACGGCACTTCTGTAAAGGGGGAAGGACAAAAAATAGCGGGTGGAACGACAGCCGAACTGGCGGGGACGCTTCCTTCATATAAAGGACACGAAGCTATCCTTCCCCTCACAGGTGATACGGTCAGCTTCTTCCCAGTCTTATTAGGATTTGCTTTATTAGCGCTTGTCCTTTCTAAGCTGAAGGGGGTTGAAAATGCTGAAAAAAATTCAATTTGCTAGTTTTCTCCTTCTCCTATGTACGATAACAGTTGGGGGAACGGCAGCAAAGGCTGAGGATACGGATACCCATATGAAGTATCAAAGTGGCGATGGTTCAGCCATCAAACCTCTTGATCCGTTACTTCCTGATCCAACAAAACCGGTCACCCCTATTGATCCAACGGATCCTGCGGGTCCACCGGTGGGCACCGGCGGTAGTCTTTCCCTTGATTTTGCCTCCAGCTTTCAATTTGGCAGTCAAGCAATTTCTACTAAAGATGAAACGTACACAGCGCTTCCACAGGAGTATACCGATTTTGATGGTGTGAAGAAAAAAGGACCGAACTATGTCCAAGTAACAGACGTACGAGGAACTGGTGCCGGCTGGCAATTAAGCGTGAAACAAAATGGGCAGTTTCAAACGGCTCAGAATCAGGAGCTAAAGGGAGCAAAATTGACCTTTAAAAATGGGGAGATGATTTCTAATCTTTCAAGTGCGTATGCACCACTCGCAAACGGAACCTTTGAGTTGCCGTTGGATACAGAAGTGGATGTTGTGACCGCTGTGAACGATAAAGGAATCGGTACATGGCTGTATCGCTTTGGCTCAGATGAGAGCACTGGCAGCAGCTCTATTCAATTAACAGTTCCAGGAAGCTCAGTAAAATATGCAAAAAAATATCAAACTTCCCTGACATGGAGTTTAAAAAACGTACCTTAAAGAAAATACAGCAATGCAAGGAGAAGACACAATGAAAAAAGTGAAATTAATGACAGTCGCTACGTTAGCGGCACTATCGTTATCAACAGTTGGAGGCTTGTCCTCATACGCAGCAGCAGTGGATTATGATTCAAATGGTGTGGTTGAGTTCATTCCGAACCCTGATCCGACAAAACCGGTTGATCCGACCGATCCAGATCCAACGAACCCAGTTGATCCAGTGGATCCAACCGATCCAACTGGTCCAAATCCAGGAACAGACGGTCCATTATCTATCGACTATGCTTCTTCTTTAGACTTTGGGATTAATAAAATCACGAATAAGGACGAAGTCTACTATGCTCGAGCACAGCAATTCAAGGACGGTCGTGCTGCAACGCCAAACTATGTCCAAGTTTCAGATAACCGCGGGAATAACGGCGGCTGGACATTGAAAGTAAAACAAAACGGGCAGTTTAAAGCAACGAGCACATTAAATGATACGTTGACAGGTTCCGAGGTTCAGTTAGTCAATCCAACCGTATCAAGCAACTCAACGGCTGTCTTTCCGACCGCTGCTGCAACGATCAAATTAGATCCAGCTGGCACAGAAAGTCTTGTAATGTCCGCAAAAGCAAACCAGGGAGCTGGGACTTACGCTGACCGCTGGGGAACGGTTGAGACAGTCAAGGAAAAAGATAAAGACGGTAATGAAGTCGATGCGGAAGTAACAAAAGCAGTGACATTGGCAGTACCCGGCAGTACACCAAAGGATGCAGTGAAATATAGTACATCATTGACATGGAGTCTGTCAGACGTACCAGGAAATTAATCGAACTTAGGGGGAAAATACACATGAAAAAATTTGGTTCTTTATTTTTAGCAACAGCAATTTTAGCGGGGATTACTTTAGCGCCCGCAGCAACATTTGCGGCAGATGGCGGCAACTATGATTCGAACGGTGTGATTACTTTTACACCCAACACAGATCCAACAAAACCCGTGGATCCCGTTGATCCAACTGATCCAGTTACACCAGTCGACCCAACGGATCCAAGCGGACCAAACCCAGGGACAGCAGGACCATTATCTATTGACTATGCATCTAGCTTGGATTTCGGCACACAAAAGATTACTTCCAAGGATGAAGTATACAAAGCGAAGGCACAAAAATACATTGATAAAGACAGCGTTGAAAAAACGGGTCCAAACTTTGTTCAAGTAACAGATAATCGTGGATCTGAAACAGGCTGGACCTTACAAATGAAACAAAATAGTCAGTTTGAAACAGCAGATGCAGATGAATTAACAGGTGCGGAAATTACCTTTAAAAATGGAAATATCGTCACTGCCTCTGACTCAGCAAAACCAACCGGCCAAGCAACAATCGTCGCTGATCCGGCTGGAAACTTGAAGAATGTAATGTCAGCTAAGGATGGTCAAGGGGCAGGAACTTACTTGCTTGATTGGGGAACAGATGCGGCTACAGGTGCAGATAGTATTGAACTAAGTGTGCCTGGCTCAACGACAAAATACGCGAAAAAATATTCAACTACCTTTACCTGGGTTCTTAGTGACACACCAGGAAACTAATCAATAACAAGGACGAAGAAGGGATGTTTTCAGCATCCCTTTCTTTCACTGAGGAGATAAATAGACGATGAAATTTAGAAAAACTGTGATGCTAATCGTGACACTTTTAAGTACTTTGCTAGTGGCAACCCCAGGTCTTGCTTCGGAATTTAATTTCGCGGTAACGCCTAAACCGTCAGAAAATCAAATTGACAAACAAAAAACTTACTTTGATCTATTATTAGCGCCAAATCAAGAAGATACGTTGACCGTTGATCTACGCAATGATACTGATAAAGAAGTGGTCGTTGAAGCACAAATCGCTAGTGCAACGACGAATGATAATGGAGTGGTAGAGTACAGCGAAAATAAGATCAAAACCGACGAAACATTAAAATACAATTTAAAAGACTATGTAGAAGCGCCTGAGGAAGTTACATTGAAGCCTCAATCAGCAGCAGAATACAAGGTCAAAATACATATGCCGAATGAAAAATTTGATGGGGTCATCGCTGGTGGAATTACCTTTAAAGAAAAAAAATCAGAGCAAACCAATACCTCCTCCGATAAAAATGATAAGGGCTTAGCGATCAAAAATGAGTATTCCTATGTGGTTGCTCTGCTAATGCGTCAAACAACCGAAAACGGCGATCCAGATCTGAAGCTGCAGCAGGTGAATCCAAATCAACGAAATGCTCGAAACGTCATACAAGGAAATCTGCAAAATCCCAATGCAACCTATTTGAATCAATTGGCGACGAAAACGATCATTACCAAAAAAGGAAGCTCTGATGCGTTGTACACTGATGAACAGTCTGAAATGCAGATGGCACCAAATTCTAACTTCAACTTATCTGTGCCCTTGAAGGGGGAACGCCTGAAGGCAGGAAAATATACGATGAAGATCGAAGCCTATGGACAAAAAGAGGAAAACGGAGATTTTTCCTTTAAAGCTAAGGGAAGCCAAAAGGAAGAAAACTACCGGTACCATTGGTCATTGGAAAAGGATTTCGAGATCAAAGCAGATGAAGCGAAAAGGCTGAATGACTCTGACGTGACGATTAAGAAAGATTATACGTGGATATATCTTTTAATTGGCCTTTTATTACTGATAGTACTTATCCTATTTTTCGTTTGGCGTAAGAAAAAAAATGACAAAAAAGCTCAGGATTAGTCTCAGTCTTATTTACTGCGTGGCAATCACACTGCTGTTTCTCCCATTTATGAAGCAAGCGCTGATTATTTTTCGAACACAAACAGCTTCTGTGCAACAGATTGAAACGACAAATCAGTTTGAAACAGTCCCATTGGAAGCCGTTCAGCCGCCTGATTTATCAGATGTCTTAGCATTCAAAGAAAAACAAACTTTTCAAGCGGCTGGACGGATCATTATTCCAGAAGTTGAGATTGGTTTGCCACTTTTTCTAGGTCTGTCGAATGAGCAGCTTTTGATTGGTGCGGGAATTTTATTTCCTGAAAGAAGGGTTGATGATCAAAATGTTGTCATTGTTGGACATCATTTAGGACGATCAAACCTGCTATTTGGAAAATTAATGAAGGTCAAAGTTGGGGATAGTATTTATTTAGAACGACAAAACAAACTCTATCAATACCGAGTCAGCGAGGCGAAAAAAATTCAGCAAACAGAGCTGAAGGTGCTGGAGGAAGGGACGAGAGCAGAAATCACCCTGATAACCTGTGACAAACCAACTCAGACAGATCAGCGATTTGTCGTAAAGGGCGAGCTTGTCCGTTCTCCAACCAAAGAAATGAAAGAAGAAATACTAAGCAAAATGCGTACGATTCAAGATAAAAACAAGCAAAAAAATCTTACTTATTGTTGGGTCATTTTGTTTTTATACCTGTCTTGTTTAGGAATCGGTTTATACCGAATCAACCAAGTAAGAGAGTAAGTAAATGCTTTTAGAGGAGTGATGGAATGAAGAAAATGGTGACACGTTCATTGATGGTAGCGTTTGGGGCAACGATTTTTCTCTATTCGGAACATGTCTTTGCCAATACCGCTATTTATGACCCGCTGGATCCGTACAATACAATTACTCCAGTACCAAATACTGACCAAGAAATAACTGATCAATATACTAATGACTCATCAACAATGGATACTGATGAGTCAACTGTCTCAGAAACGCAGCAGGCTGAGGTAATCTTAGAAAGCGAAGAAAAAGATGAGCCGCCAAAAGAAACAATTCAAATAGAAGAACAGTTAGGTGAGGGGTCTGTGATGGAAAAGCAGGAGGAAAGCCCTCGTGAGTTTCCAAAGTCAGATCCTTATTTACCGAAATTAAAAGGCCATCCTCAAAATCAAGTATTAACGTTGGATGATGATTTCTTTTCCTCTATCAATTCGCCTGCTATACCACCAGAGAGTAGTGGCGGTTCTGCTGGTGCACCGAATGATTTTGCGGATATCGCTCAATCTGCCTATCTTTTATCAGGTGTTGTTTTATATGGAGAAGCGAATGGGCAGCTAACAGCGAGGATGAGTGATTCTCTTGTTGGATAGTTTATTAGCAAAAGAAGAATGGCGGAAGTATCAGATGCTGAAGCTATTAGAGCGGAGTCCTTATTTTGCACTGACAAAAAAGGAGCTAATGGATCGTCTGGAGATTTCAAATTATGTCCTAAAAAGTACGATTGAGCAATTGATTCAGGACATTGAGAAGTATGGATTGAGTCAAGAAATCATACTCTGTCTAGAAGATCCTTTTGTTCAGCTGCAGATTACCGGTACGGCCAGTTCAGAGACACTTTTAGAAAAATACGTAGAGGAGTCCATCGGTTTTACCATATTATTGGACGCAGTACTTGGTAAGTATAAATCATTGAATGAATTATCTGAAAAGCGTCTAATCAGCTATCCTATTGTTTACAACAACTTCAAGCTGTTGAATCAGTACCTGTCTCCTTATGAAATAAAAATCGATAAGAAGTTTCGACTAATTGGTGAAAGTGAAAAAAATGTTCGCCTGTTTCTGACGGAATTGTTTTCTCGAATTTATAAGTGTCATTACCAAGTCTTTACTCATACAAACGAGCATCGTATGCTTGAAAAGCAAGAACGGCTAGAAAAATCAAAATTGACTGTTCATCAAAAAATTAATTTAACGCATTATCTTTATATCTCCAATTTAAGGATTCAGCAGCAGAAATATATTGAAAAAGAAACGCAAGATGCGCTATTGGATGAAGCAGATATAAAACGAGAAATGGCGGATTCTTTTTTTCGCTTTGTTCCCGATGACTATAGGGAAGCGGAAGTGACTGCCTTCCTGTATTACTATTATTCTCGTTCAGAAGATTTAGGAAGCGGGTTAAGACTGGATAAACACACGCAAATTGCAAAATGGAGTCAGAACTTGTTAGATAAGCTCGTCGCGTCTTTTCCTAAGCTAAGGGATCATTCTGATCGTAATGAGTTTTTTTTGATCCGATGTCGTTTCTTGCATTTTCAATTACTAGAGACGAGCAGTGCCAGTGAGACGATTCAGCCTGAGATCAATATCCAGTATTTTCAACAAAACTACCCTGCCGCATTGGAGTTTTGTCGAACCTATGTCAAACAGTTGCAGAAAACGGATGCAGAATTATATAAAAAGAAGAAGCAAGTTCTGCTTCAATATCTCTTTTTGGTTTTGGATAGTTTTCCGAAAGAGATCTTGGTTGAGCCGATCAATGTATATGTCGATTTTTCTTTCGGAAGTTTATACAATCAATTCATTACGGAGAACTTGAATTTTTTTCATTTAGTTGGCGCGAAAATCATAACAGACCTTGCATCGGCAGATATATTATTGACGGATTCTCGAGCGCTAGGTGATACTTATAAGAAAGAATGTGTTGTTTGGCTGTCGCCACCACGACCGTTAGATTGGGCCAATCTTGGTCAAAAAATCATACAAAAAAGAAATGAAAAAGCAAAGTAAGCGTAGAAAACTCGTTCTTTCTACGCTTATTTGGTGTGAGCATAAATTTATTTTTGTTGCATTTGCAACAAAAATAAATTATGATGAGTGTACATTCAGAGGGAGGATTAAAGATGATCGATGTATTACGCGATATTGGAAAAATAGCCAGAGCTCTGGATTCAATCGCCAATATCGTATTCAAGGATTATCAGCTTTCTAAGGGCCAGTACTTATATTTAATTCGAATATCAGAAAATCCCGGCATAATTCCAGATAAGTTAGCTGAGATGATTAAAGTTGATCGAACAACAGCAGCTCGCGCTCTTAAGAAGCTGGAGGAAAAAGGCTTGATTGAAAAGAAAGCAGATTTGCAGAATAAAAAAATTCGCCGTTTATTTATCACCTCTGACGGAGCAACGCTTGTTCCAATCATTCGTTTGGAAAACGAATATTCAAACCAGATAGCACTGGAAAATTTATCAGAGCAGGAAATTTTAGTTTTTTCCAAAACCTTAAAAACCGTTGTAGAAAACATCGATAAGGAATGGGTATCTGTCAAAAAAGGAAACAAACGGCCGTATTTAAAACAAGTAAAGGAGTAAGTACATGACAACATTTATCGCAGAGTCCTCATTTTGGGAGATTTTTCCAGAGGCACAGCTCAATGTATTGATCGTTAAAGGAATAAATAATAATCAACTAAAGGATCAAGAATCCTATCTAAAGGATTTGTTAGAGCAGGGACAAAGAGCCGCAAAGAAATTCATTCAAGAGGAGCCTTTTAGTCATAATTCAGTGATTGCAGAGTGGCGAGGAGCTTTTAGTCAATTCAAAACCAAAAAAGGTGCTCGTTCATCGATTGAAGCTTTACTAAAAAGGGTTAGTCAGAATCGTGAGTTTCATCCCATCAATCCTTTGGTAGATATTTATAATAGTATTTCGTTGGAGTTTGCGGTCCCTTGTGGCGGAGAAGATCTCGAGAGGATTGCAGGGAATATTCATTTAGGTAAAGCTTCAGGCGGAGAATCGTTTTTACCACTAGGCACTGAGTCAGATGCTCCGGCTTTACCAGGAGAAATCATTTACTTTGATGATGAAGGAGCTATTTGTCGCTGTTTAAATTGGCGAGAAGCACAACGAACGATGCTAACAGAAACCACTAAAGAGGCAATATTCTTTATGGAATCTGTCAATGCAGAACAAGCTCAGCATGCCAATCAAGCAATGAAGGAATTAAAAAAACGAATTACTGACTATTTTGGTGTGGAAGGGAAAGACTTTGTTATAGATGCACAACATCCACAGATGAATGATTAAAAAATGCAAGGATTCAGGTAGATAGTATAAGTTGTTCGCCGAAAAGTCAGTGTTTTTCAGCCAACTGCCTCTTCATAGAACTTCCGGTATGAATTCACACACAAGCTTGACCGAATGAGTCTCTACTAAATCCCATATACATTTTGCAAATTAAAGTATTCTTAACCCCTGTTCAATTTGAATTCAAAACTACATTTATTCATAAAAATATCGGTCTCCAAAAGTTAGATTTTTGCTCTAACTTTTGGGACCATTCAGTATAGGCTAATTTTTTCATTTTATAAATATTTTTCCAACCCTGCAGCAATACCATCCTCATCACAGGAGAGAGTAACATCATCAGCTACCGCTTTCAATTCCTCCACAGCGTTGCCCATCGCTACACCAATTCCAGCATATTCAATAATTGACCGGTCATTATGTCCATCGCCAAATGCGATCATATTATAAGAATGAATGCCTAAGTCAGGAAAAACAGTATTCAGTGCTTTGGCTTTGTCGATCCCTTTGTCAGTAAACTCAAAATAGAAGGGTGCAGAAAATGCTGCGGTAACTGTCTCATCAAAAGGCGCGTGTATTGCTTTTACGTGTTCCTTAAGGTACTCAGGCTGTGCCGCAATCAAAATTTTATTGATTGGAAATGTGGCAAAGGCTGCTAAGTCATCAATCTCACAAAGCTTAAAATTCCCGCCGCGTGCTTCGTACTCAATGATATTGAAATCGCCGTCGGGTAATTTCAACGTATTGTTGTAAACGTCATTTACATAAAGATAATCTTCCTTGTCAATCATCGGCAGCACATCGAAATTTTTCAGATGTTCTAGAATTGATTGTCCCGTTTCAACACTCATTGCTTGATTAAAAAGCACTTCCTTTGTTTTGCAATCTGTCACTCGCGAACCATTATAAGAGACAAGATAACCTTCATATTTGGTCATTTCTAATTCTTTTGCAAGTGTGTACATTCCAGTAGTAGGGCGTCCTGAAGCTAAAATTACTTTAATGCCTTTCTCCTGAGCGGTAATTAAGGCTTGTTTTGTTTTTGCTGAAATTACTTTCTTTGAAGTTAATAAAGTCCCGTCGATATCCAAGACGATTGCTTTAATCTCCATTTCATCACATCCACCGTCGTGTTACCTTAAGTCTACAGTCACAAATAAGTAATGTAAATGGTTTCATTTGTAAATGACGGTGGAAAATGATGAGGGAGTTTAGGCATCGAATGCTTATTGAACGAGGAGCCTCTTATTTTTCTTTCAGTTCAACCAAGCCAAATTTATAGGTAATAAACAGGTAAACAAAGCCAATGCTTGTGCCAATTAAACCATAAACAGCATCAATGATATCTGGTGTATTTATAAAGTCTAACAACGTCTCGCAAATCAAATTTCCTAACAGGATCACAAAACCAAGCAGAGTAATCCAACGAAACTTTATTCCAGAAAGTAACCAAGTATGTCCAATTGCTAAGTAAAAAATCATACTCAAGGATAGATTAGAGATGTGTGAATGGATTTCAGCGTTGATAAGTACAAACGCTGGCATCGGCACACTAAGCCACCTGCCAATTGTCAGCAGTAAACCAATAAAAAGCAGCACAAAGTAAGCAATTAAAAATCTTTTTTTAATAGCGTATTTTTCTTCAATCTTCATTTCTTCACCTCAACAAAAATTATATAGCATTGGTAAGTGAAGACAACTAAAGAATGGATATCTTCTAGAGACTCAAAAAAGCGATCAAGATTGTTTTTACAATCCTGATCGCTTTTTACGATGCCAACGTGGATGACAGGAATCGAACCTGCACCTNGTATTAAATGAAACAAACCGTCGTTTTAAGTCCCATTTCTGAGTTTAAACACCAAGTTCATCCACGACTAAAGTGTACGATCCTTAGCTTATAGAAAGCTTAAAAGCAGGACTTTTTTTAGCCTAATCATAGTTCTCTATTTCAGCTTTTTCCTGCTCAAAATCAATGAACAATTGAAAGCCCTTATCGTCTTGATCTTGATCCCAGATTTCAACCAGTTTGGGAACGACCTCGATCAAAATCTCGCTCTCCTTATGAGGATAGGCGTTGTAACTTTTCTCCCAATATTTTTGATACAGCTCTTGAAAGGATTGGTCCGGCTGATCTGCGACTAATCCATGATTGATAGCAATACCTTCGATTTGAACGCCCCAATAGCAAATTGCTACCTGAGAATTTTCCAAAAGCTGCTTGGTTTTGCGAAAATTCTTATCTGTTTTAAAGAGAATTTTCCCTTCATGAATAATGACGCTGACATTTCGCACCATGACATGGTCATTCAAACTAGTCGCTAGTGCCATAATCTTCTTTCGGCCAAGCTTTTGATAAAAATGTTCGACTGCTACTTGAAATTCCACTATAAAAACTCCCGTCTAAGAAAAATTGAGCGTAAGCGATCCAGAGAAAAGTAAACGATCGCAGTGGTGACACCATATTTGATCAAATTAAAAGGAATGATCCCGATAATTACTAGTTTCCAAACACTGTCCACCATGGGATTCACCGCTTGTGTCATAGCAATAATGGCTTCCATTGAAAGACCATACAGCTTGGTATAAAAAGGAATAATAAAATACACATTTGATAGACAAGCGACAAAAGTCACGACGGCGGTTCCCGTCAGCATCCCTTTTAAGGCAGAATTTTTAAATGTTGATCGCCGATACATCAGACTAGCAGGCAAAATGAAGCTGATACTTAGAATAAAATTTTGAATTTCTCCAGTAAACATTGAGGCTGTACCCACGGTAGCTAGTTTAATTAAGAGCTTGATTAACACGATAAAGATCCCAGCAACGGGTCCTAACAGAAAGGTCCCCAATAATTCCGGTACCCCAGCCAAATCAAAATCCATAAATGGCGGCATAAAGGGTAGCGGGAACTTGAAAAGCATCAGTACATAGGCGAGAGCACCAAAAATTGCGATCATCACTAACTTTCTTGCAGTAAATTTCATTTCAACACACCTTTCTTAAAACATAAAAAAGAACCTTACAACAACATTTGCAAGGCACAGTCAAAGTAGAAAAAGGGTGTATTGATTCATCAAATAGCGTTTGTTATCTGAAGGATCAACAAACACACACTTTTCTTCTTCCATCCAGACTGTACTGTCGGTCTCAGAATTGCACTGAGTCAGCCAAAAGGCTCGCGGACTATCACCGCCGGTCGGGAATTAAACCCTGCCCTGAAGAACTTGTGTGTTTATTTTCACATGATATCAATGGAAATACAAGCGTTTTTTTGAACGTATGTATTTTTTGTTTGTTTTTATTCAAAATACTTAGCGATAAATCATCTGCCAATAAGCATCATGCACCTTTACTTCGTGCACTTTCTCCCAGCCTTCCTTTTCATAGAAGGCCAATGCGGGCGTATTGCGAGACAGACATTTCAAACGCATTGGTAGAGTTAGCTGCTTCTTGGCTTCGCTTAAAAGCAAATGCCCAATACCTTGTCCTTTGAAGCGGTCGTCTATAAACAAACAATGAATGAAACTATCTGGTACATATAGGGAAATAAAGCCAACGACTGCTTGGTTCGACTCGGCAACAAAGACACATTCATCCTCCGTATCACGATCAAAGTCTTCCATGTGCATCAACTCAGGATCGTCCCAATAAAATGTTTTTCTACGACTATCTAAATAAAGTTTACGCAGTCTTGGCTTGTCCTGCATGGTCATTTCGCGAATTTGAATCAACTAAACGCTTCCTTTCAAAAAATTCATCCTATTTATAAAAGTTACTTTACCACACTTTACGAATGAAACTAGATTTAAATGTTTTGCACGAGCACTAGAAGAACTCCTACCAAATAACTAGACAAAAAATCGGCCTTTCGACCTATGACGAATCAATGCAGATTCTGCATAATAGAGACATAAGATAAAAACACATAGCAAACAGGAAAAGTAATGAACAGGTAGCATAAAAAATGCGTCCCTAAAAAAAGTGTTTTTTGAAAATTCAAAGGAGAGAATGAAAATGAAAAAAATGATGAAATCACAAAACAATCGAGTATTAACGGGGACACTAGCGGGGATCGCAGACTATTTTGGTATTGATCCTACGATGGTTCGGGTAGCCTTTGTTCTCAGTGTCTTTTTCTTAGAAGGCGCACCGATTTTCCTTTATTTTCTATTAATGATGGTCATGCCAAAAGCGGGAAGTACTTCTCGTGAATGTAGACAGCCTTACACTCAGACAGCCAATAGCCAGCCGAAGCAAGCTGAAACTACTGCTGATGATGCATGGAGTGATTTTTAATTTTTAAAACAACGATTGATCTATTCAATCTTTATTAATAAATCTAAGAGCGAACGGTTTAAAAACGTTTTGCTCTTTTTTTTAGTTAGTTAATGGATAAAAGATAGTCCTTTCGACCCATGACGAGGTGAAAATGATTGTGCATAATAGGAACATAGAACAAATCGTTGAGGAGAGATCAGTATGAATGAACGGTCAAAAATCTTAGAATCAATTAAAAAAGGCATCTTATCTCCAGAAGAAGGATTGGATTTATTAGAAAGTCTTGGATTAAAAGAAACAGAGGGGGAAGGTGAAAAAGCCTCCCAATCAGAATCTGAAGCATCATCTGATTTAGAAAAAGTACCGCAGTCTGAAAATGAAACAAATATAGAAGAACCGGTATCCTTTGAAGAGAAAATCGAATTTGAAGAACAAACAGATTTTTCTGACTCCTTTCAGTCGGAAATAGAATTGAGCGAAGAAGAGTTGGACATTTCAGAGGAAGAAGCCGTTGAGGAAATATTTGAACAGGAACCAGAAATACAAATTCCAGAAGAAGCCATCGAAGAAGAAAAAAAGTACTCCTCTGATAGTGTTGCTAGTATGATTGATGAATGGGAAAATAGTGCGGAGCCTGAGTCAAAAGAAAATGATCCAGTAAAGTCAAAAATTGATGAATTTGATGAAGCGCTGCAAACCAAAGTAGAGACATTACGAGAAAAAAAAGAAATATTTAGAGAATTAAGTCTAGAGGCTGAATTAGGAATTATCTCAACAGAAAATGAAGCTCTTTATAAACAAATGAAGGTTGAATTGAAGGAACTTGAAGAGGAAATCGAGTTATTAAAGCATGAGCGAAAAGCGATAGATGAGGATCTGCTTGCTTCACCAGAAAGACCATATGTATCAGATGGCTTCTTTGAAGTTCCTGATGATTTTGAAGAGCAAAAATACCGACCGATGGATCGTCCACAGGTGGAGCCGAACGACTGGGCCAGTCGGATTGGACGAGTGGTGAATCGTGCAGCAAAAACAGTGAGTGATACGGTCAATAATAGTGATTTTGACTGGAAAAGTATCAATAAAAAGTTTTATGGGACAGCGAAAACTCATTTCACGCATCAGTTTACCTTCGAAGACATTGATGCCCAGACCATTGATATTAAATTAGCAAAGGGAAAGGTCATTCTGAAAACTTGGGAGGATGAAGCGATTAACGACATCAAGGTTGAAGCATCCGTTGCTCTGCTGGGGCAAATGGACGAGCCAGATCCTGTCGATGCATTCTTAGAACGTAGTCGAATTGATGCGAATAACTATCAAGTTTTGTTTCACGTACCCAATAAAAGAGTTGATGCGAAATTGACCTTTCATCTACCGAAGCGGCAATACAATAACTTATCCGTTCGCTTATTGAACGGGGACTTAATGATTGAAGAGCTTGTGGCAAAAAATGCTGCTATTAAAGCAACGAATGGGACAGTACTGATTAAAGCACTGGATTCTTCCATGTTGGAAATTGAAGGTACAAACAATGAAGTCGAGATTCGTGAAGGTGAAATTTTAGACGCGTCAATTGAAACAGTAACAGGAACAATTATTTCAAGAGCAGATACCGTTCGATCAGAGTATTCAATAATCAATGGGGACATTAAACTAACTGCAAAAAATAATAACTTGAAGAAAATCGAAGCGCAATCGGTCAATGGCGATGTTAAAGTATCACTGCCGCAAGCAGTCGGTATCGAAGGTTCTGCAAAAACAGGAATCGGAACCATCAACTATCGCTTTGCAAATTGTGAAACCATGCAGGAAAGAAATGGAGATACACAAAAAATTCTACATTTCCAACGAAAAGCAGGAGAGTCAGCACAAATCGAAGTCTCCTCTAAGGCAGGAAATATTTTCTTGAAAGATTATGATAAATAGAGAGGAAATAACTAAAAATGAAAAAAAGAATGACAAAATCACAAACGAATCGGATGATAACGGGAACAATCGCGGGGATCGCGGAATATTTTGGGATTGATCCAACCATAGCGCGAGTCATCTTTGTATTTATCAGTATCGTTTTAGTAGGAGCACCTGTCTTTTTATATATTTTATTGGCACTGATCATTCCCAAAGCAGATGGCAGAAATGCGCAGTATGAAGCGAGCTATGATCGACCACGAAAGACTAAGGCACAACGAAAAAAAGCTGAAGCAGAGGATGAAGAAGTTTGGAGTGACTTTTAAAAAACCTATGAATATCGAACGGCATTTCTTTAAGAAATGTCGTTTTTTTTTAGCGGAAAAAAAGGAGTAGGCTATAGCTTTTTTTTGCTGTTTTGGAAGTGCAAACCCAAAGCGTTTTATTGCATAAATTTCTTATAAACAATAGTTGGTAAATAGTATTAAATTGATAATAATTAATGAAATAAAAACTTTTAAAATTACACTCATATTTATGTGTAAAAACACTATATATACGAATTGAAAAAGGGTAAAATAAATATAATGTAGGACCATTTATCTTTTAAATGATGTTAGTTATTTTATATTCATTGAAATAGCTTTCAGGGAACGTCCAGTAGTGGTTAAAAAAGTCGTATTCAAACTAATTTGGAGGGGAAATAATGGATTTTCGCCAGGTTTTGGGAGTAAGTAACAGACGTAGAACAAGACTAGTAGAGATACTGTATTACAATCGTGAGGGAACTTCAAGTGAGCAGTTGACTAGTGAATTGCATGGTTCATTACCAGTCTTATTGAACGATATTAATTTGATAAATACACAACAGGATAGTTTCTTTGTTGAGAAGGACAAAGGTGTCTATCGTGTCAAGCTGAAGGAAGACATCAGCATAGGGAAGCTTTACTCATCCGCTTTAACAACATCACCGGAGTTTCAAATTTTGGAACAGCTGCTATACGAGCAACATGATAATATTGGTTCATTATCAAAAGCGCTATTTTTAAGCTCGTCAAATACACAACGATACTTGAAAAAAATGGAAGATATCTTGCAGCAGGCCGATATTAAATTGTGCTACAGACCATTACGTTTAGAGGGCAGAGAAAGTGTGGTTCGCCATTTCTTTTTCTTATATTTTATTGAGAAGCAATACGCGTTGAAGACCGTTCTGCCAGATGTAAAAGAGTATCAATTGAGTGCGATTGAAAAATTTGTTCAGGAATTTACTGAGATTAATGGGTTGCACAAAAAATATATTTATCAGAAACGGATGACCTATAATGTTTTCATTAGTTTATGGCGTATCAAAAATGGACATCCGTATCCTAAGGAAGAGTTACGAACAAATGGTTTGGTACTGTCGACGGACGAAACGGCAAAGCTTTTTAGAGATATGGTCTCTGAAGCTTATCAACTGAATCTAACTGAAGAAATGATGCGTGATTGTCTATGGCTTTCCTTCTCCGACGCTATTGTTTTTAGTAAAGAACATCGAGAATTGGCTCTGAAGGATAATCCGCGGTACAAAGAATTATTTATGGCCCATCGAACAATGACGGAACAATTTACACAATTAATGGTAGGCTCTTTTGAAGAAGAACGAATACTTGAGATTACCACGCTGTTAGTTAACGACCATTATTTGTTTGACGAAAAGGGCGAATTTTTAACTATTTTACGGAAAAGCCGAGCAATCTTTATAAAAATGGTAAAAATCATGCATAAGCAGTCGGTCGAGAAGGTGTTGGGTATTGCAAAGGAGTTTGTAAGAACTCATAAGATCTACCAAAGTGAGGATTTTATTATTAATTATGCCTATTTGCTGTTGACTGCCGAAGCAGACAGTTTAGAGCGCTTAGCTTCTCAAGAGAACACAGTTCACTTATTAATTCTTTCAGACCTTTCGCCTACGGAAGAAGAGTTTATCACAAACGTTATCTCACAAATTGTTTATGGAAATTTTGAGATTCATCACTTTAAGGATGCATGGTATGGCGAAGAAGAAATGAACAAGAAAATACTGACCTATGATGGCTTAATCACTACAGGGTCAAGAGAAGACTTGCCGAAAGATTTTCCAATGGTTTTAATGGACCCGTATGTCACACCACAAGCCATCGTTGCAATTCAAAATTTAGTCAATGAGCTATCCGAACGAGAAAATATCCAGAATTAGTCCTCTTAGATCTACAATTAATTACAATTGTTTATACTTGAATTTTCAGCAGCTGCGAGTAAAATTATAAGTGAAGGAAGACAAAAAAAGGAAAGGAATGGTCAAAATGGCTAACAACATGATTCCTCGTCGCTCTGATTTATTTGACATGACACCTTTCAATTTTTTTGAGGACTTTGGACGGAATTTTTTTGAAGGTTTCAAAGGTAATATGGTCAAAACAGATATTCATGAAACAGACAAAGAATACGTTTTAGAAGCAGAACTGCCAGGAATTCCAAAAGAAAATATTCAAATCAACTACGAAAATGATGTGCTGACAATTGAAGGACAACACCAGACAGACACCCAATCCGAAGACGATAAAGGCAATTTGGTAAGAAGTGAACGAAGCTTTAGCAGTGTTCGCCGCCAGTTTGCAATCCGGGATATTCGAGAAGAAGAGATAAAAGCAGAGTATAAAGATGGTATTTTAAAAGTAACAATGCCAAAAACAGCAGAAAAATTGGAACGCAAAAAAGCTATTCCGATTGAGTAAGTAGCAAAAAAAGGTATCCAAAATCTCAAATGAGATTTTGGATACCTTTTTTATATATTCTATATCAGTCAGAACTGTTTCAAGTTTTTATCGATTATACAAAAAAGCAGACAGCAGATAAAGAACAGCAATGTGGGCAGGGTAGAAGACGTAAAAGAAGTATTTCATTCCTTTTCCCTTTTGACCGTTATATAGTATTATTGGGATAATTGCGAAAATCATGATCCATTGAGTGGTTCCTAAAAAGAAATAAATTGCCGCAACGATGGCGATTAATAAACATTGAATTTTTCGATTATTTCTTGAAATGTATAATAATGGAATCAAGAAGACCATAAAATTATTCTCCGCTAAAATTAATGCTGGCAGGAGAGAGGTTATGGCAAGAAACGCCACTTGGTTTTGTAATAATGCTGGGCTAGAAAGAATAATTGGAACCAACAAAGAAAGTAGCGTTGGAAGAATGAATAATAGCACACCTAAACTGATTTTTTTCCAGTTTTTCGCATTTTTCCCGGCAACAAAAAGATCAATAGCATACATCATCAATGTTCCGACAAAGAGGTCTCTGAAGATATTGTTCATTAAAACAACTTGATCGTACCCAACAATTTGGCCCAATGCATAAGTAAACAAGGACATGAGCGCCATTGAGAGATACAATCTCAACATATAATTCTTTTTACTGTGGGTATGGCTGAAGCCGACGACGCTGACAAAAAAGAATAGTGTAGCTACAGGTCTGCCAAACCAGTCTAGCCAATCAGGTGCTCCTAGTGGTACAAACATTTGATGAATATGATCGATAAACATTAGAACAATTCCTAAAATTTTCAAGTCAAAGGTTGAAAATCCCCTTTTTAAAGTATCAGTATGCAAAAATAATTCCCCCTAAATAAATAATACTTAAAAGTTAACAATAATCGGCTCGAGACACCATGGATTTGGATGATAAGCGACTAACGATTTTGTCACAAAGATTTGGCGAAGAGCAAGTCAATGTGATAATAGTAATATGGAGAAATGATGAGGATAAAGGATATTGTTCTCATTACCCGAAAATTTTTTTATAATTATTCCTTCTGGATACTAGATTTTTAGAATAGGCTGTTAGGGGAGTAGTGTATCATGAGATAACGGTAATTTAAAATAACTAATATTATATATTAGGAGAATAGTTAATATTCTTATGAGCTGTGATAATCAGCTAAGTTATAGTGATGATCCGTTGTTAGAGTATTATTTTATCGATAAAATAATAACTGAGCTAGCTTGTTACATTTTTGAAGGCGATCGCAATCGAATAAAAATTTAGGAGGCTGATTTATGAGGAAATTAAGTCGTTGGTTAGTTGTTTTTAGTGTGTTATTAGGGATGTTTGGTTTTTCGATAAAGGGATTCGCTCACGGATATGTTTCATCTCCTGGAAGCCGTGCGTATCTAGGGACAAATGCTGGTGGAAGGCTCAATCAAAATGTTGGGCGTGCACAATGGGAACCGCAAAGTATTGAAGCGAAAAAGAATACTTTTATAGAAGGAAAAATTGCAAGTGCGGGAGTAAGTGGTTTTGAACCGCTGGATGATCAAACAATATCTCGATGGCATAAGAACACTATTTCTACAGGGAGTTTAACTATCTCTTGGTATTTGACCGCACCTCATAGAACAAGTTTTTGGGATTATTACATTACCAAGCCAGGGTGGAACCCTAATAATCCTTTGAAAATCAGTGATTTCGAACACATCAAACAGATTGATGATCATGGTGCTGTACCACAAAAAGTTGTGAATCAAAAGATTACAATTCCTTCGAATCGAAAAGGCTACAATATTATTCTAGCTGTCTGGAATATTAGCGATACGACGAATGCTTTCTATCAAGTAATCGACGTAAATATACGATAATTCTTGCAAAAAAGGAGAGTACGAGGGGGTCCTCATACTCTCTTTTTAGGGTTTATTTGCAATCTGATGAAGTGAATTCATTTTTTCAAGCGCCGCTCGAATTTTTCTTCTGGAGATCATACAAGAATGATTTTTGTCAAAATAGACAAGACCTTCTGAACGATTGATTTCCGCGATATTTTCGAGGTTGACGACAAATGAGCGATGAATTTTAAAAAAGCGAGTATCCAGTTTTTCAATCTCATCAAGTGTAGCATAGAAATTGACTAAACGAGATTTACAGATAAGGCGTAACTTATGAGAAATTTCAGTGGTCTCAAAATAAAGGATATCTGAAAAAGGCACCTGAAAGCTGGTGTGCTGATTATTAAACATAAATATCTCTTCTTTTTTCCCCGAAGATTGCGTGTGCAAAAGGTGCTTAAAGCAGTCTTGTACATGCTGCTTTAGATCATCAACGGGACTGTCCTTTGCAATAAAATCAAAGGCGGATACCTTGTAAGCATAAGTGACCGGCGCAAACTCAGAATGGGTAGTGATAAACGCTATGACGCCCTGGGGATCAATTTGCCGAATCTCGCTGGCAATCTCTAATCCTTTTTTCTGTTCACCATCAAGCTCGATATCCAAAAAATAAATATTCTGATCGACTGTTTCTTGGACCTTTTCTAAAAGATAGTCTGGTCTAGCGGTAGTAATGAGGGAATTAGCCGACCAGCGATTTTCCACTAAGATTTCTCGAATGATCAATTCTAGCCTTTGCTGTTGCAGAATGTCATCTTCTAATAAGAAAATATTCATCGTGGAAGCTCCTCCTTAATAATCAAGACCTGTCGAAACACGCCTGTTTGAAATTCGGTTTGTAATGAGAGATTCATGTAGCTTTGAAGAATCGTTTGCACAGTAGCCAGACCTAAACCCCGACCTTTACCTTTTGTTGAATAGCCTTTTTTGAATACTTTAGTAATATCAATCACTTCGTTCGGACAAGAATTCTCAATCAGAAGCTTTACTTCATTATCGTCAGCATTCTTTAAAAAGACAATGTTTAGAAAAGGATTTTCTGATTTTTCTGCCGCTTCAATCGCGTTGTTCAATAAAATAGAAGTTATCCGTACATAGTCTAAAATATCGATGGGTTCATCTTGAATCACATCGTCAATTTCCAAATGAACAGGGATATTTTTTTGCCACGCCTGAATGACATGAGTAGATATGATTCCTTTAATCGGCAAGGTTTTCAGGTTGTCCAATTTGGCTAACGAGTAATGCTCATCCTGTAATATGATGCCTTCTTTATTCAAGATAGTATTATACGTATCTTCAATCACAGCAAGATCCTTTGTTTTAATACTTTCATTCAAGCTAATAAGAACATTTTGATAATCATGACGGAAGCTGCGAAGTTCGCTATACATGGTTTCTATTTGCTGAACGTAAGAGGTGAGGTCCGCTAACTGATTGTCCTTTAGCTGTTGAATCCGCTGTTTGTCTAGTTGGCGAGTTTTGAAGTTTAGGTAAACGATTAAAACAACAATTACTAATATAAAGATGGCAATTAAGTATTTTCTGACTGGATTTTCACCTTTTAACAAGTAACGTTCAATCCAATAATTACCAAACTGGATAATACAACAGAATGTTAGTAAGATGTTGATAAATAATAGAAGAAACTGATCCCAACTATCCTTATATTTTTCTAGAAAAGAAATGCTTGGTTTAATTAGACGTAATAAAAAAGCATTACAGATGACTGAGAAAATTGGTGAAACAGTCATATTGATCAGATACATATATTTAGTAAAGATGTCTTCTCCAATTAAGTAAAGAACTGAAGAATTCATAAAATACGCAAAGACAGCATATGAAAAAATTGAATAGATACTGTAAAACCAAATCATATTATTATTAGAATCTTTTTTTAGTTTTTTCCCAAGAATAAAAAAATAAATCATGAACGCAACAAAAATGAAATAGTTCAAAGAAAGATAAACCAACATTGTAATTGTTGGGAGCAAGATCATTATCCTGACAGGGATTTTTTGGTCTATTAAACTAGAAAAAATGAATAATTGAGCAAAACTTTCTATAAAAGTTAATAGAATTAATGCAAAGATTTCCATTTAGTCTTTCATTTTCAGATTTTTTAATTTTGGATTTACTGGTTCATATCCAACAAGAATACACGGGAAACGTAACAATAATAATGACGATGCGACAAGAACTTTCGAAATATTTTTAAACAGACGGTCATGGTTGAACTTGATATTTTTCATAATTTTTATAGCTCCTTTTATTTATTTTATAAAATAGTGGATGAATCATAATGATTTCCACAAATAACCCAGTTAATAGAAGTGTCCTAATGTCATTTTTAACGAAGAACATGGCGATAACAACTAGTATAAATGCGGTGCAAGTGGCAAGGATTTTCTTTTTTTTACGCTCACTTACACTGACTAAAGGATTCTTTTCTGTATCAGCTGGCGCATAAAGCACCGTGTTGAATAAAACAAACAGCGCTAAGATTAATGACCAGTTACTATTTAATATAAAACCAGTATGTTGAAAAATCAATGGGATTCCCACAAAGCTCAATAGTCCGAAAAGGGAACAATTGAGTGACGACTTCGCGTGCCAACCGCCAGCCTGCCATCGTAAAAGAACATAAGCTAAATTCATCACAAATGTTTCAAAAATCACACCTAAGAGAAACGCTACAACGTAGACCTGTATACTTTTAAAAATATTGATGAACAAAAGTTCTAGTGAGTAGGCGACATTTTCGTATTCGTCTTCGGACATGTGACTTTGCGCATGAATTTTATTTAATAGAAACAACGTGAAATTGTGTGTCATGAGTTACACCTCTTGTAAATAAACGCTCAGTATTGTTCGATTGTAATCCATTTGCTTCCTAACTACAATGTAAAATTTAATTTTTATTAGACAGTTAAGCGTTTTGCTCGGTAAGTAGAAAATTTTTCAATGAATCCTTCAACGGTGCGTACTTTCTTCTCGAAAAAGGACAGCTGCTATTCGAATAATCATCTAAAAAATAAACACGTCTTTCGTATTTATTAATCTCTTTGATTGATAATAGGTTAACAATAAATGAGCGATGACAACGAAATAGCCAGTTCCAACTAGAATCCTCAAAGTCGTTGAGGTCGCCCTTGCAGTAGTATTTTTCATTTTTTGTGATAAAGCATAGGGAATGGTCTTTGGCAGCGTCCACAGTAATATAAAGTAATTCGGCTGCTTGAATAATGACTGTTCCTTTTTTTGATTCTAAAACAATTGATGTTCTCATAAGTCGAACCTCCTTAATAACTATTTTAAGTACTTTTTTTGATTTGATAAGGGCTATAGCGTAAACGGTCGATAATCAATCGTTAATGGTGACTGAAAGTTCTGGAATGCGTTTAAGGTGAAAAACTGACCGTTGAGGATATCTTTGTTTTTTTTATGACGAATTACAAATATAGTTATTATTAATAGAAAAAGTTATATAGGTAACTAAAAATTAAGCGTTAAAAAATGTAGGGGTGAAAAATTCTAGTAATTGCTGTACAATCGTTTGTGACGGATAGTTATTTTATAAAAAACGAAAGTATTTGTTGAACCAACTCTTTTGGTTAAATAGATAGGTAAAGACGTTTCTTATACACTGATCCGATATAAAAAATACAAACAACAGGAGTTATTTTATGAGGGATACTACAACATTACGTCTATTTAGCACTTCTTTATGCCTATTAAGTTTTGTTGCTTTTGCTGCTACAGGAAGTGTACGAGCAGAGGAAACGGTGGAATCTAGTCATACGAGTAGTATGACAACACAGTCTGAAACAGCGGAGAGTGAACCAAAAAATACAGCAGAGAGACTTTCTGAAAAGGAGCAGTCGCTAGAGGCTGGTTACACGGTACAGCAGTTTGATCAAATCATGAGTATTCCTAAATTAGGTGCGGTTTCCATACCATCAATTAGTCGAGCTACGGGACAACAGAATTCTGTGGTTTCTAATGCCAAAGCGCAAATTGGCAAGCCTTATGCTTGGGGAGCTTCTGGACCGAATGCGTTTGATTGTGGTGGTTTAGTGAAATATGTGTACAAGCAGGCGGTGAATGTTGACTTGCCAATGGGGACGATCAATCAAGAAAAGTATGGGGAAGAAGCAAGTTTGAAGTACTTAGAACCAGGAGATCTGCTTTTTTATGGTAATCGAGGTGCCACTTATCATGTTGGCCTCTACATTGGCAATAATCAAATGATCCATTCTCCTCAGCCAGGTCAAACGGTTACCGCGGTAGATATTAATTATTTTTATCCAACGTTTGCTAGAAGAATCTTGAAATCATCGGGCACGAATCCAAATGTTTATCCATCTACAGAAGGGCAAGCGGCAAATGAGCGATTCATTTTTAGAATGTATAACAAGAATGCAGGGCATCATCACTACACACAGCTGACTAGTGAAGCGATTAACCTGATCAATGTTGGCTGGAACTATGAAGGTGTCGGTTGGGTATCTCCTGCAACAGGAGCTTCTGTCTATCGAATGTACAATCCTAATAACGGCAGACATCACTATACGCCACATGTATTTGAGAAGAATGATCTAGTCAAGGCTGGTTGGAAGTATGAAGGAGTATCCTGGTTATCAGGAGGAACTGTACCGGTCTATCGTTTATATAATCCTCACGCTGCACCTAAAGAAGACAGTCATCACTACACGCCGTTGTCTTCTGAAAGAGATAGTTTGGTGAAAACTGGGTGGAGATCGGAAGGGACCGCATGGTATGCAGCAAGGATATTAAACTAGACGGATCTTCGTGTTTGGACAAAATCCTTGTAAAAAGAATTTTACTTGTCACTCCCATTGTAAATCCAAGTCTAACGACCTAAATCGTTGGGCTTTTTCTGTATCCTTTCTTGATCAAAGGTCTCATTTTGTAATCTCAAGCGAAAAATGCTAAAATAAGAACAAACGTTCGTTTTTTCTGTAGGAGGGATAGAATGAGACAAGGATCAATTTTTGAAAAAGGAAGAGAAGAAACCGAGCCTTTAGCTACACGTGTGCGACCGGAGACTTTGGATGAATTTGTGGGACAGAAACATTTATTGGGGAAGGGGAAACTACTGCGAGAAATCATCGAAAATGACCGTGTGTCGTCAATGATCTTCTGGGGACCTCCAGGTGTGGGCAAGACAACCTTAGCTCGGATCATTGCGAATCAGACGAAGTCAGAATTTATTAATTTCAGTGCGGTGACAAGCGGGATTAAGGAAATAAAGACGGTGATGAAGGAAGCTGAACAAAACAAAGCTTTTGGGGTAAAAACGATTGTATTCGTGGATGAAATCCATCGCTTCAACAAAGCACAACAAGATGCTTTTTTACCATATGTGGAGAATGGCAGTATTATTCTAATTGGTGCTACCACAGAAAATCCCTCATTCGAAATCAATTCAGCGTTATTATCTAGAAGCAAAGTTTTTGTATTGAATCAGCTAGAGGACACAGATATTTTACGTCTATTGAAACAAGCGATCAATAGTCCGCGAGGGTTTCCTAAGCTTAAATTTAAGATGGACGATGAAGTACTGGATTCCATCGCAAAATATGCAAATGGAGACGCCAGAGTGGCGCTGAATACATTGGAAATGGCAGTTCTTAACGGAGAGAAGGAAGCAAGTACCGTTACCCTCAAAGAGGAGAAACTACTCGATCTGATTGAAAGAAAATCGTTTCTCTACGATAAAAAAGGCGAGGAACATTACAACACCATCTCTGCTTTGCATAAATCGATGCGCAATAGCGATGTGGACGCAGCGATTTATTGGCTGGCAAGAATGGTTGAATCTGGTGAAGATCCATTGTTTATTGCTAGACGTCTCGTTCGATTTGCCAGCGAAGACATCGGTTTGGCAGACATCAGAGCTTTAGAGTTAGCGAATACAGTTTTTCAGTCCTGCCAATTTATCGGTTTGCCTGAATGCAATGTTCATTTGACACAGGCAGTTATTTACTTATCTTTGGCCCCTAAATCCAACGCCGTATACACTGCTTATGAATCAGCCAAAAAGGATGTCTATGAGACATGGAATGAGACAGTTCCTTTGGTCATTCGTAATGCTCCTACGAAACTAATGAAAGACCTACACTACGGAGAAGATTATCAATACGCCCACAGTTCCGAAGACAAACTGACCTCCATGAAGACAATGCCGCCTTCTTTAGAAGGGCATAAGTATTATCTGCCAACCATTCAAGGAAACGAAAAGCGTTTCAAAGAGCGCAAAGAAGCTATTGAGAAGTGGCATTTGGAGAATGATGAATAAAATCATTGCAGTTTCAACTGTATGAGACACTTTTCGTGACGATTCCCAAGAAATTCTTAAGCAGCAAGCAACGTTCATGATGGAAATCAGACCTTTTAGGATAGTTTTCACCTATTGAAACGGTTTTCTTTTATATTTAAATAAATATGTATAAAAGCGAGGGAGAGCTGGTTGGTAAGACGTTTAACGGGAATAACGAAGTATTTTAGTCAACTGGACAAAGAATTATATAAATTTGGTCAGCTCTTTCAAGGATTGACAAAAAGGCAAAGGCAGCTAGTCATTTGTTTGGCAGTTTTTTGTGCTATTTGCCTGATGAGCTTTATCAATGCTCAAGTGGAAAATAATGCCGCTTGGCTGGAAGGAACATGGGCTCATCGTTCTGAGCAATATGCGATTAAAGCGAAAAATAAAACATGCAGATCGTGGGATGTTAAACAAAATGGCTATATCCTTATGGGAGATGCACAAATCGCGACCAATTCTTCTGTAAAAAGGATTGTATTAGCACGAAGCGGCAGCAATACGGAGTATCACATTTTAAAACTGGACAAGGAACATCTGATAATACAGATATTCAATAACCAGAAGAAGATAAAAGAAATGAAGCTGCATAAGATTAAATAGACAGAGTACTCGAATATAACTTGATTCTAATTACGCTTTGTCTTTCCAACTTCATCTATTTTGAATAAATTGTTTCCCAATCCCCGACATTCATAAACAGGAGAATGTTCGGGGATTTAATCGAGAAAAACTGAAAGCATAGTGGCAGAATTTAGCTAGGGTCATGTCCTTTTTGTGCTTTTTCTTCATTTTTTGTTCTATTACGAATCCAAGAGACCAGCCCTTTTATAGTCTCCATAGGCTTCAGAGAAGGAAGCAAGGAATCCCTAGTAGTCCTGACAGGAGGGGGATTTTCATCGGACCGTTTTTTTGCTACTCTCATTGTCGGCATCTTTATTTGTGGAACAGGTCTAAATGAAAGTTGCATTAACTGTTCATTTTTTAGAGCTTCTGTTGATTTCAAAGGAGCTTCTTCAATTTTTTTCAACGGTGCTTCTGCTTTTGAGGCTGAAGGTTCGACATTTCTGTAGTCGTTCGTTTTAGTCCCCTTCTCTGTATCAAAAATCTCGGTTTCTTTAGTAGTGACAATCTTTGTTGTTACCACTTTATTAAAGAGCTTTATGCCATTTTCTTCAAAAATAGTTAGAGAAGTCAAGAAGTTGCAGGGTTCTTTAATAACGGGGGTAGGTAAATCCTTCTTCAAATTCTTGTATGTCCAGGTGTGTTCTTTTCCTACACCATTCGTAAAAGTCGCGACTAAATCCTGTTTCTAATGATTGTTTTCCTTTCTCAATTTTTATCTGGTTAGAGTGCCTTCCTATCAGAGTTCGGTTGTTTCAGAAGGGCGAACTTTAGAAATAAGGGAATGGACAAGTGATATGGCTTTTTCACCGAAGTTACGGATGGGGAAAAGCTTAAGCTTTAACGCTTTCCATTCAGGAGCCATAAAATAATAGAAGAAGCGTTTCATAGTACGAGTCGCTTTGGTATTCGTAAAAATCTCATGAACGAGATCCTTTCAGACACGGGCGAACTCTTCTGCACCAAGTTGATAGCGTATGTGTAAAGTTAAGATGTATTTGATGGGTAAAACTGCTGTTTTGAGTCGTGTAATAGTATTCTTTAATTCGTTTTTCAAGTGTTGTTGGTTTTAGGTTAAATAGTTGACCGTAAGTCAATGACTGATTAATCACAGGTAACTCCTCCATTTCAAATGAATTTTCTTATCGGCCGATGGCATAAAGATAAAGCACAAATGCAAACTAGATCAAACCTCAGAAAATTACATGAAGGGGGCAATTTTTCTGGGGAAATGCGCATTATTTTTGAAGAATCCTCGTATAATAGGCTTTAGCAAAAAAGTAGAGAGAAAAAAACCTGCAAAATTCAGCCCCAAATGCAATTTTCAGCACTTTGGCAACGATGAACTTTTATGCTTTCGACATTATTCTTGATATGAAGGGGATTTGTATTTTCTTGCTACGAGAATTCAAGATGAGAAAAAAGTGTAAATTCATCCTCCTTAATGTTTTCTTAATAATTAGCCGGCGTGAGAAAAGATAGCTCTCTTATTCTAAAACCTGTATGATGGAGATAGAATCTTTTAACAAATACAAGAAAAGCAGGTGTAGCGATGAAGAGCAATCCATTAGAAGGTAGGAGCGCGAAAATTCTATTTGATTCAGGACTTCAATTTCGCATTGATTTTTTACAGGACAATCAATTGCGATGGACCTCTATCCGGCAGGAAGACGCCGGAGCAACAGATATTGAAACAATCCATGTCGAGCAATATCCAAGTGGTATTTTTTCCGTTGATTGGATAGAAGAGTCCGGCTTATGCGTTTCTTACACGATTGATACCTTGAATCATTACGTCAAAAGCTTTATGACTTTTCCGGATAGGGAGTACCGTGGGGGCAGGAGACCATTTACACATGAAGGGCCGTTTCATTTTATCAGTGAAGACGGGAAGCAAGATTCAAAAGGCCAATAGAACAAACAAGAAGCCAAAGAAAATTTTTTCTTTGGTTTTTCTTTTCATCTTAGGAACACTAAGTTTATTAAAAGAATTTTTCAGGCGGCAAGCTTACTAATGAATCGGAAATAATAACAACTTATTAGAAAGAACATTTAGGATAAAAAGAAAGCAGATCAGTTATTTTGAAATCTCCATGAGTGGAAGGATGGTAACCAAGGCAGTACGTTTGAAATGTCTTTTCCGCAAAAATATGGTAGCGTCGAATGAGAGAAAACCAAATAGCTGAAGGAGGCTCTTTATGCAGACAGTAATGTGGTTTCGACGTGATTTACGGATACAAGATAACAAAGCTTTGTATCATGCGATTCAGGATTTAACAGATACGGACGAGTTGGTTCTGTTATTTCAAGTCAACCCGAGCCAGTTTTTAGAAGATAGCAAAAACCATCAAGCTTTTTTTGCCAGCGTGAAGCAATTTAAGGAGACGATCGACCAAACAAGTCATCTTCACATTCAATTTGGCGATCCAGTTGAGCTGTTCAGAAAATTAAAGGAGACTGTACCAGATTGGAGGAGGGTCTACTTTAACGAGGATACGACAGGTTATGGTGCTATTCGCGACGCGGAAGCAAAGGCGTTCTTTAAACAAAACAACATCGAGTATTTTCGTTTTCAAGATCATTATCTGCATGGTGCTGGAGAAATAAAAAATCAGCAGGGAGAATACTACAAAGTTTTCACTCCCTATTACAACAAGTGGAAGGAACGTGTCAAGGAAACACCAGTTGTAGTATCATTCGAACCAGATTCAATTTACTCAAAGCCGTTGTTTTTAGCTGATGAAAAAAAGTTCGAGGATCTTGTTTCGAGCTTTCCTAGGGATACCGAGATTGGTGAGGAAGCAGCAAAACGTAAGCTGAAAAAATTTGTAAAAAAATATGTCGCAGACTACGAAAAGGCGCGTGATATTCCAAGCTTGGACCAAACAAGTCACCTATCACGCTATCTCCGTACAGGAGAGCTATCAATTCGTACAGTGTGGCAGGTTTTACAGGATGAAAAGGTAACGCAGGGGCGCCGGACCTTTGAAAAAGAATTGTGCTGGCGAGATTTCTACAACATGATTTATACCAATGCACCTCGCCAAAAAAAAGAGCCGATTCAAGCTCAGTTTCGATTCATTCAATGGGAGAATGATCAAGAAAAATTTGAGAAGTGGCAGCAAGGGACTACAGGTTTTCCGATTGTTGACGCGGCGATGCGCCAGCTAAATGAAACGGGCTGGATGCACAATCGTTTGAGAATGATTACGGCTTCCTTCTTAACCAAAGATCTGTTGATTGATTGGCGTTGGGGAGAACGTTATTTTCAGAAAATACTGATCGATTATGAACCTGCCAGTAACATCGGCGGCTGGCAATGGGCGGCTTCCACTGGGACGGATGCTGTACCATATTTTCGCGTGTTTAACCCTACAACACAATCAGAAAAATTTGATCCAGAGGGAAAATTTATCAGAAAATACGTAAAGGAACTAGCAGCATTGCCTAATAAATGGATTCATCAGCCAGAAAAGCTGACAAAAGAGGAGCAGGAAGAATTCGGTGTAATTTTAGGTGAGGATTATCCATTGCCTATTGTTGATCATAAGGATCGCCGGAAGAAGGCGATTGCAAAATATGAAGCGAGTAAAGAATATGCTCGTGAGGTACAAGAGCATGAAGATATCTAATTGAATAGAATGATAAAAAAACGTTATTTTTATTTAGTTTGATAGTTAGATATAAAATAACGGATAGATATAAAAGTGTAGGGTGATAAAGCTGACGTTGTCCGTTTTATCACTCTAATTTTTTCTCATTTGCCTATTCAGTTATTATTTTTTTATTTAAAAGAAAAAGTAATTGTTAGACCCTTGATACAAATACATTTTTTCACAAAAACATCCTCTCTGTTATAGTGCAGTTTATAATTTATCTTGACAACTATAACAGAACGCCCCATAATTTTTAGAGAAATTGTGGGAGGTGACTGGATAAATGGCAATGAACATGGACGCGAAAAAGCTGCATAGTATCGGGGAGGCCGCAGATATTTGTCGCGTTTCAAGAAAAACATTACGGTTTTACGAGGAATTAGGGCTACTCGTACCTGATCATGTGAGTCCAAAAAATGGTTATCGTTATTACAGTGAAGATACAGTAATGATGATTCCTATTTTGAAGTATTACAAGCAGATGGGCTTTCGTTTGCAGGAAATGACAGGCGTTTCAGACACGACAGATTATTTTTATCACCAGCGAAAATTTTTAAGCAAGCTGGACGAATTAAAGAGAGAGGAAGAACGCATTCAAAACTGTCATGAGTCAGTGTCGGATTGGGTAGGATTGCTCAATGAAGGAACAATGGCAATGGAGAACAAAATCAATAATATCAGTTTGAAGTATGTCGATCGTGAGCATTATTATTTCCTAGAACAGGATTTTGAATACGATTACAAATCATCGATTATCAATATCGAATGGACCAATTACCTAGAGCATTTTGAAAGTGAGATTACGGGTCCTGTTATTTTAAGCTTTGACGATTATCAATCTAAAGCAGCAGGCAGGATCAAACGGGCGACAGTAATTCAAAAACCAGTTCGCAATAGTAAATTTCTTATACCAAGACAAGATTTCGGCGGTCAAATTTTTGCTTGTTTGTATCATTTAGGCGATCATAAAACAATTTCTGAAAAGTATCGTCTTTTAGAAGAGTGGGCAGTCGAAAACAATTATGAAATCGGCCCCAACTGTTATGAGCGGTATGTCATTGATTATTGGTCTATTCAGGACCCAAATAAATTTGTTACAGAGATAATGCTGCCGGCAACAAAAAGATAAGCGCAAACAGTCAAGCGTCCGTATGATGCTTGGCTGTTTCTTTTGATCAATTTATGAAAAATACAGAGGAAAATTTCTGAAAATATGAAACGCCAATGAGCCTTGTCTCTAAGGGCAAGGTTCCCGAAAATTAATGAAAAATGGGAGGAAATGACCGACATAACAGGATTGTTGGAAAAAAGCAAAAAAGGAAAACGTTTTCATTGTTCTGTATTGATTCCAAATAACTTTCATTTTTCTATAAAAAGCGAGCGGTTGATTGTCGAAAATCCATCATTTTTTTTATTTCTGTATTAATTGAAAAAGAAACGAAAATATTTAAAGGAAAAATAATTTTAAATAAGTCGATGTGAACAAATGAGAGGGCTCTAAGGTTTTATATTGAGTATGCAGATATAGATTCTCGATTGGTACAGTTAATTGAGAATACTCTCTGTTTCAAGAAAAAAGTTTGTGTTCTATTGAACAATTTTTTTAAAATATTTTGTTGACTCCTACCGTAAGGGAACAATCTAAAGTGAAGAAGGAAAAATTAATTGCGTGTTTAACGCAAATGGGAGGAACTCAAATGAAATATGATGCATTAGGAATGGTAGAAACAAAAGGACTTGTGGGCTCGATTGAAGCAGCAGACGCAATGGTCAAGGCGGCAAATGTCTCTCTAATCGGAAAAGAGCTTGTCGGTGGCGGTATTGTAACCGTTATGGTTCGTGGTGATGTTGGAGCCGTTAAAGCTGCAACTGACGCTGGAGCAGCAGCGGCACAGCGAGTAGGGGAGTTATTGTCTGTCCATGTGATTCCACGTCCTCATGGGGAAGTTGAATCCATTCTGCCGCATACAACGAATGAATAAGGGGAATTGATATGAATAGTGAGAAAAGTGTCATGCAATCGGCAGTTTCTGCAGAAACAAAAATGAAAGCGGTCGGTAAAAAATTTCGTGTCGCTGGAATAAGTAATGGGTTAATTTCCGGCTTAACTTACGGCATTTATTCCACGTTAGTAATGGTTGCCAGCGGGTATGATCCATTGGTTAGCGCAGCGGGTTTTTTAGCGGCACCTTTTGTTTGTTCAGGTTTAAATGACTTTTTTGCAGGAATCTGGCTTTTATTCTATAACGCGAAGCAGGGGCGTTTAAAGGAATTATCTCGTACATTGAAAACAAAGCCGGGACAAATGCTGGTGATCGGCTTCTTACTGGGGGGACCAGTAGCAAACGGCGCATATTTGATTGGTCTAGCAATGGCTGGAGCTTACGCGATTCCGATTTCAGCAACCTGTAGTCTTTTTGGCGCATTGTTCGCTTGGATATTCTTGAAGCAACGTCCGACAAAACGCGTTGTTTTCGGAATGGTCTTGTGTGTGGTTGGTGCCATCATCATCAACTTCGTGAAACCAGAAGGGGCACCGAACTTTACGTTGGGGATCATCTGTGCATTGATCGCGGCAATTTGCTGGGGACTTGAGGGCGTGTTCTCTAGCTTTGGCGGTGCCATGATTGATACAGACGTAGCAGTGAACCTCAGAGAATTGATTTCTGGTTTGGTAGTTCTAGTACTAATCGTTCCTCTTGTGGGAGGAATGAATTTGTTAGGCGGTACCTTAACGGCTGGTATCCCGATTTTGTGGCTGGTTTTATCTGGTTTAAGTGCGGCAGTCTCCTTCGTTTGCTGGTACAAAGCGAATTCGATGGTAGGCTGTGCGATCGGAATGTCTCTAAACGTTACGTATGCTTTCTGGGGCGTTTTGTTCTGCGTAATCTTCTTAGGACAAACGTTAACAGCAACGATCGTCATTGGGTCAATTGTCATCGTATTAGGGGCGATTATCGTTACGATGAATCCTTTAGATTTAATCAGAAAAGGAGATGCATAGGATGGTACTACCAAGCAGAATGGCTGTTTTAAATCATATGTCTGACGACACTGAAGTGGATGTAAAGCAAGTAATGACCGCGCTAAAAAAAGACTATGGAAATGAAAAACAGTTTAACGAAAAAATGTATTTGGATCATTTATTAGCCTTAGAGGCGAATGGTTTAGTCGAAATGACTAGCTACGATTTGGATAAAGAGAATGAATTGGTGATGCGCTACAAGATTACAGAGGATGGACGAAGCACTGTAATGAAATATGTGGACGCGGCATATCGAAAAGTGTAAGGAGGCAAAAAGGTGAGGTACAAGGGTGAAGAAGCACTAGGACTGGTTGAAACGATCGGATTAGTTCCTGCGTTAAAGGCCTGTGATGAAATGCTGAAGGCAGCAAATGTGGAACTGATTTCCTATGAAAACATTGGATCGACTTTAGTCACAATCATGATCAAAGGAGATGTGGCGGCAGTCGAAGCCTCGGTGGCAGCTGGTGCTAGCGCTGCTGAAGCGATCGGTAAATTAACCGCGCAAAACGTGATGCCAAGACCTATCCGAGCGGTGGGAGATATTGTTTCTGTTCACGACATTGATCAATAAGGAGTGGGAATATGGAAAGATACGAAGCAATCGGAGCAATTGAGACCTTCGGGTTAGTTTTTGTTTTAGAAGCGGCCGATGCGATGTGCAAGGCGGCTGATGTGGAACTAGTCGGCTATGAAAATGTAGCCTCTGGCTACATTTCGGTCATCGTAAGAGGCGATGTTGCCGCCTGTAAAACAGCTGTGGAAACAGGGGTTGCAGCAGTTGAGGAGATGGGTGCTGAAGTATACAGCTCTGTCGTTATTGCTAGTCCCCATATTGATTTAGGAAAAATCATTGATCGTTATTCGTTGGAGCAACTGCTTCCAGCATAAGGAGTGGAACGCATGGAATTTGTGGATAAAGATTTAATATCGATCCAAGAAGCCCGTATCTTAGCAGAATCCGCTCGTGACGCGCAATGTTTATTGCGGGAATATGATCAGAAAACAATTGACCGCATGCTCGAACAACTCCTAGGCGAAGTAAAGCAACAGCTACCGGAGCTGGTCGCCTATGAAGTGACTGAGACAAAGCGAGGAAATGAGAAGGATAAATTACAGCTATGGCAATCCTTTTTAGGGCAGCTTAGCGAAGCGTTGGAAGAGCAGACCATTGGTTCTTTGGAGACAGAAGGCTCACTAAAACATATTGGCGTGCCGCTGGGAGTGATTGCAGTGATTCTGCCAGCAGAAAATATTCTGCTAAATGCTTTGTTTGCGACTGTAAGCGCATTAAAATCTGGAAATTCAGTCATTTTAATTCCTACGGGCAAAACAGAAGCCATTGCTTCAAAGCTTTTTGACATTTTTCAACCTGTAAAAGCTGGATTTCCTCAATCAAGTGTTTGTCTCATGGAAAACACAGCGCTAGAAGGAATTGAAGCGATGATGAAACACGAATCAGTAGCTTTGGTTATCAATATCGGTAGTCCTGCGTATTTCAATTTGAAAACTGCAGCAAAACCGATGATTTATGGGAGCAGCGGTTCTACACCGGTATTCATTGAACGAACTGCGGATATTCAACAGGCTGCAGAAGAAATAATCTCCAGCCGAGCCTTTGATAATGGTCTTTTACCTTCTGCTGAGCAGTTTGTGATTGCGGAAAGTGTGATTGCCAGCGAGGTAAAAACGCAGATGATTCAGGCGGGAGCTCACTTCATGAGTGGGGAAGAAGAGCGGAAGCTGTTGTCAAAGCTGTATTTAGGCAGTGAAATAAATCCCGCTTTTGTTGGGAGAGAAGCCAAGGTATTGGCTGATTTGGCCGGATTTACTGTTGCTGAACAAACACGTGTACTAGTTTCAGAACAGCCATATATTTTTGACGAGAATCCATTCGCAACGGCTCTTCAGTGTCCGATTCTGACTTTCTACTTAGAATCAGATTGGATTCACGCCTGTGACAAGTGTATTCAATTGTTAAAAGAAAAGCAGAACGGTCATACACTAGCGATTCATTCCAAGGATCAAGCGATTATCCGCGAATTCGCATTGAAGAAACCCGTGGGCCGTATGCTCGTCAACACTGGGGCGAGCTTAGCCGGAATCGGACTGGATTCAACGTTACCCGTGTCATTGATCTTAGGTGGATTGACGACTGGACGCGGGTTTAAAGCAGATAGTATCACTGCCAGAGATCTCAGATATGTTCGTGAGATTGGGTACAAAAAGGGTGAGACCTTTAATGGGGAAAAAGTGAAAAACGATCCGATCTTAGATGAACAAGCACTATTAGAAAAGTTTTTGAAAAAAATTATGGAGCAGTAAAGTGAGGGAGATAAATGGACATCAAAGAATTTTCAGCCAAGCTGGCTGAAGCAACCAAAGAATTAAGCTCGGAAGAAAGACAAGCGCTAATGAAAATGTTCGCCTCTGTTTCCGATGAAGTCAAAAAGGATGACATCGTAACAGAGACATTAGCCTCAGAAGAAGGAACAGCTATTCCCAATGGAATCACAAAACGTTTGCAAGCCTTAAAGGATAATTATTTAGAGCAGGTTCCATCAATTACGACCTATCGTGCCCGTGCCATCACGAAAATCGCTAAAGAAAATCCTGGTATGCCAAAAATTGTTTTGCGGGCGAAGTGTTTCCGCTATTGCTGTGAAACAGCACCGTTAGTGATTCAGGATCATGAACTGATTGTCGGGGCACCCAATGGAAAACCTCGTGCCGGAGCATTTTCACCAGATATCGCTTGGCGCTGGATGGAGGATGAAATTGATACAATCGGCAATCGTCCGCAGGACCCGTTTTACATTTCTGACGAAGACAAGAAGATCATGCGAGAAGAGCTTTTCCCATTTTGGAAGGGTAAATCTGTGGATGAATATTGTGAGGACCAATACCGTGAAGCGGGTGTTTGGGAATTATCTGGTGAATCCTTTGTTTCAGACTGTTCTTACCATGCTTTAAATGGTGGTGGCGATTCGAACCCTGGCTACGATGTAATCTTGATGAAAAAAGGCATGCTGGATATTCAAAATGAAGCGAAGGCCCATTTGGAAGAGCTTGATTATGAAAATCCAGAGGATATTGAGAAAATCTACTTCTATAAATCAATCATTGATACGACAGAAGGTGTAATGATCTATGCCCGTCGTATGGCTGATTATGCTGCGGAGCTTGCAGCAAAGGAAACCAATCCAAGACGTAAAGCCGAGCTTCTGAAAATTTCAGAGGTTAATCGTAAAGTTCCAGCGCATAAACCGGAAACATTCTGGGAAGCGATTCAGGCTGTTTGGACTATCGAATCCTTGCTAGTTGTTGAAGAAAATCAAACAGGAATGTCCATCGGACGGGTCGATCAATACATGTACCCATACTTCAAAGCGGACTTGGAAGAAGGACGAATAAACGAGTTTCAAGCCTTTGAGCTGGCGGGCTGTATGTTGATTAAGATGTCAGAAATGATGTGGATCACCAGTGAAGGCGGCTCTAAATTCTTCGCGGGGTATCAACCATTTGTCAATATGTGTGTCGGTGGCGTGACACGCCAAGGTCGTGATGCGACGAATGAGCTGACGTATTTGTTAATGGATGCTGTTCGTCATGTGAAGGTTTATCAGCCATCGCTTGCTTGCCGAATCCATAATCACTCACCACGAGAATACTTGAAGAAAATCGTTGATGTGGTTCGCGCAGGAATGGGCTTCCCAGCTTGTCATTTCGATGATACTCACATCAAAATGATGCTGGCTAAAGGGGTTTCGATCGAGGATGCTCGGGATTATTGCTTGATGGGCTGTGTGGAGCCGCAAAAATCGGGTCGATTGTATCAATGGACCTCAACTGCCTATACACAATGGCCGATTTGTATCGAGTTGGTTTTAAACAAGGGTGTTCCACTGTGGTATGGGAAACAAGTTTGCCCAGATATGGGGGATCTGTCGCGCTTTACTACTTATGAGGAATTCGAAGCGGCGGTTAAAGAAGAGATCAAGTACATCACTAAATGGACAGATGTGGCAACCGTCATTTCACAACGAGTTCATCGTGATCTAGCGCCAAAACCATTAATGTCCATCATGTATGAAGGCTGTATGGAAAACGGAAAAGATGTTTCTTCTGGTGGGGCGATGTATAACTTTGGTCCTGGAGTTGTTTGGTCAGGTTTAGCGACGTACGCCGATTCAATGGCGGCCATCAAAAAACTTGTTTTTGATGACAAAAAATATTCATTGCAGGAATTGAACGAAGGATTAAAAGCGGACTTCGTGAACTATGACCGCATGAGAACGGACTGCTTGAACGCGCCGAAGTATGGAAATGATGACGATTATGCCGATCTAATCGCAGCAGATTTGATCAACTTTACAGAATCAGAGCATCGTAAATACAAAACCTTGTATTCTGTTTTGAGCCATGGAACGTTGTCAATTTCTAACAATACACCATTTGGACAATTGACGGGTGCTTCCGCAAACGGACGAAAAGCTTGGACCCCATTATCAGATGGGATCAGTCCAACCCAAGGAGCCGATTACAAAGGGCCGACAGCTATCATTAAATCCATCTCAAAAATGTCTAATGACAGCATGAACATCGGAATGGTACACAACTTCAAGATCATGTCTGGGCTGTTGGATACACCTGAAGGAGAAGAAAGCCTGATTACATTGTTGAAAACGGCTTGTCATTTAGGAAATGGAGAAATGCAGTTTAACTACTTGGACAATAATACGCTGATCGAGGCACAAAAGCATCCTGAACAATACCGTGATTTGATTGTTCGTGTGGCGGGCTACAGCGCCTTCTTCGTAGAGCTGTGTAAAGATGTTCAGGATGAAATTATCTCACGGACAATGTTGACAAAATTTTAGAAAATAAGCTGGAGCTTGGAATGGATGGTTGATGTGAAAGAGGAACGGATTGAACGGCAAGCGATGATTTTCAATGTACAAAAATACAGCCTGTATGACGGTCCTGGGATCAGAACTATCGTCTTTTTCAAAGGCTGTCCATTGCGTTGCCAGTGGTGTGCCAATCCAGAAGGAATCAAGCGTAAGTTTGAAGTCATGTATAAAGAGAGCGTGTGCAACGATTGCGGCACGTGTGTTGAGGCGTGTCCTTTAGGCATTCATTATCTGGATGAAAAGGGCAAACATCAAGTGCGTCGCGATATTTCCTGTAACGGGTGTCAAAAATGTGTCGACGCCTGTCCTAAGAAGGCGTTGAACATTACAGGGACGATCAAAACGATCTCACAATTGATGGAGGTCATTCACGAAGACGATGCCTTCTACGAAATGTCCGGCGGAGGGGTAACCTTTAGTGGCGGTGAATGCACCGCCCAGCCAGAAGCGGCATTGGCACTTTTGAAGGCATGTAAATCAGATGGCATCAATACAGCGATTGAGACCTGCGGCCATAGCGGGATGAAGAAGCTGTTGGAGATGGCGGATTACACTGATCTCTTTTTATATGACATGAAGCATATGGACCCTGTTCGACACAATGAATTAACGGGTATCAGTAACGAGAAAATTTTAGCGAATTTGAAAGAATTGCTGGTACGTGGCTACAAAGTTCAGATCAGAATGCCGATGTTGAAAATGATTAATGACAGCCATGAGGAAATTAAGGAAATCGTCGACTTTTTACTTCCTTACAAGGAACTGCCGAATTTTAAGGGGATCGATCTGCTGCCGTACCATAAGCTGGGCGTCAATAAATACGGCCAGTTAGGGATGGACTATCCTGTGGAGGGCGATCCGAGCTTGTCAGATAATGAGCTGGATCAGATTGAAGGCTGGATCGCTGAATATGATTTCCCGGTCAGAGTCGTTCGACATTAAGGAGGAGCAGTCATGTCAGAAATAATCGCGCAACGAGTGATTGAAGAGTCGGTGCCAGGCAAGCAGATTACGTTGGCGCATGTCATCGCGGCGCCGATAGGCAGTGTCTATCAATCATTGGGGATTGATGAGGCGGGAGCCATCGGAATTTTGACCCTCTCACCTTTTGAAACGGCGATGATCGCGGCTGATACTGCAGCAAAGGTAGCGGATGTAGAGATTGGTTTCTTAGACCGTTTTACCGGCTCGGTCGTAATTACAGGTGATGTAGAAAGCGTAGAAACTAGCTTAAGAGAAGTGCTGCGAGTCTTCAAAGAAGTTCTGAAATTTAGTGTCGTCGATGTGACTCGAACATGAAAATTCTTTTAGTGGGTCCACGAAGTAGTGGGAAAATGATTTTGGCGAATTATTTTGAAGAAAAGGAAGAACCGTTAAGAAAAGTCGCCAGTATCGTTTATCACAAACGGACAATCATTGTTCCCGACAGCTATTTGGAAAGTCCTTGGATGCACAAGCATGTCATTGCCCTGCAGCAGTCAGCGGATTGCGGCATCTTTCTGCAGCCAGTTACGGCGAGTCGCCGCAGCTACCCGCCGAATTTTGCAAAAGCGTTTCGAATTCCTATTTATGGCGTAATCACTTATCACGAAGCTTATACGGAAGAAGGATTGAGAAAAGCGAAAGGGCAGCTTTTCTCCTGTGGCATAGAGCCTATTGACGGCTTGCTTGATTTAGCAAAGCCTAATCTGTGTTCAATTAAAAAAATTATTTTAGAAGGGGGGAGAGACGATGGAAACATTTAAAATGGCGACAAAAATATATTCCGGTAATCAAGCGATAAACGCTTTAAAGGATTTCGATTATCAACGAGTATTAGTAATCTGTGATCCTTTCATGGTCGTCAGCGGAATGGTAAAAAAAGTGACGACCATTCTAACAGAAAGTGAAATTGCATTTCAGCTTTTCTCTGAAATTGTTCCTGATCCAACGATTGAGGTAGTGACAAAAGGAGTGGCTTATGCTGCAGGTTTTCAACCAGACGCGATCCTCGCATTAGGAGGCGGGTCTGCTCTGGATACGGCCAAAGCAGTTCGCCAAATCTACCAGCAAGTCGAGCTGGAAAAGAAGATACAGTTGATTTGTGTTCCAACCACAAGTGGAACAGGCAGTGAAGTAACCTCTTTTGCGGTGATTTCTGATCCCTCTGTTAATGGGAAATATGCTCTGGTAGATGACGGAATGATTCCAGAAATCGCGATTCTTGATCCAGCTTTTACTCTCACTGTACCAAGCGGAGTGACTGCGGATACAGGGATCGATGTGTTGACGCACACATTAGAAGCTTATGTTTCAACGGATGCAACAGATTTCACCGATGCCTGTGCGGAAAAGGCGATGCGAATCATATGGCAGGATCTAGACAAGGTTGTTGCAGATGGCGAAAACAAAGAGCTGCGAGAAAAAATCCACAATGCTTCTTGTTTAGCAGGTATGGCGTTTAGTGAAGCATCATTAGGGATTTGTCATAGCTTGGCGCACGCACTGGGTGGACGTTTTCATATCCCGCATGGTCGCGCGAACGCCATTCTGTTACCCCATGTGATTTCATTCAATGCAGGGATAGAGGGTGACTTCGCTTCACCAGCTTTAACGAAATACGCAGAAGCTGCGAACCTGCTAGGACTTCGCTCCATGACTGATCGGACGACGGTGAGCCTGCTTATCGCGGGGATTCAGAAGCTGACGCGAAAATTTGAGGTGCCGAAATATGTCACTGAGTTAGAGATTGATGAAGGGGAATTTCTTGCAGCGATTCCAGAAATGGCCGAAGCCGCGTTAAAGGATAAATGCACGTTAACGAATCCTCGAAAAGTAACTCGTGAAGATTTGGCAGGTATTTACTCTAGGATTTGTCGAGGTGGTCATTGATGCACTACATCACAGAACAAGAGCTGCAAGTGAAGAACCGTCACCAGCCTTTTAAAGAACTTTTTTTAGACACGAATGAGCGACTAACCCCCGGAGCAAAGCAGTTTCTGTCAGATCATCAAATTAAGCTTATTAGCGAGGGCAGGTCAGAACTAGGAAGTCATGCTGAAGGGAACGACACGAGGGAAAAGGCAGTTGCGGTTAAAAGAGCAAACTTCTTTTCGTTACTCGAGATCGAGCTATGGGAAGCCGCGTTGAAAGCAAATGAACTAAGCACGGTAGTCAGCCGTCGAATTGTTGGTTTAGCACAAATAGTAACTCGCATTAAGGAAGAAAAATTTGATGAGCTTGAGCTGTCGGAAGCTGCTTCTGATGAAGAGAATGACCTTTCTGAATTAAATGAAGCGCTCCTTTTTCAGCCAGGCGGCAAAGTAATTTTAAGTCTGCATCGTGCGGCTGCTTATGCGGGGACCTTACAAGCTTTTGTTTCAGCAGAACAAGAGCTCGCTCTAAAAAAACTGATTTACTGGATGAAACAAGCAGAAGATCAGCTACAAAACCTTTAAAAAATTTCTAAAAGTCGGAGGAAATGTCTGTGATGATCATGAACGATAGAAAGGCCTGTGACCAATTAGTCGCAGAATTTGAAGCAGTAATTAAAGAGCCGAAAAAAAGCGCGACAGGGATTTACTATACCGGTGTCGATCTTGGGACAGCCTGTATCGTCTTGGCTGTTATGGACGAAAATTTCCAACCTGTGGCGGGAGCTTATCGCTATGCTGATGTTGTCCGAGATGGGATGGTCGTTGATTATATCGGCGCTATCAGTATCGTCAAAGAATTAAAGGCGGAGCTAGAGGAAAAGCTGGACACCGAATTAATTTACGCAGCAGCGGCGATTCCCCCAGGAACCGATGCGTTGGATGGTGGAGCGATAAAAAATGTGGTTCAAGGTGCGGGCTTTGAGTTAACCAATGTGTTAGACGAACCAACTGCTGCCAATCAAGTTTTATCCATTCAAAATGGTGCGGTCGTCGATATCGGCGGCGGAACAACGGGGATTTCCATTATTAAGGATGGAGAGGTAGTAAAAGTTGCAGATGACGCAACTGGGGGGACCCACTTGACACTAGTCACCGCCGGGGCCTATCGTTTTTCATTTTCTGAAGCGGAACTTTACAAACGAGATCAGAACAATCATTCAGAGCTGATCCGGGTCTTAAAGCCAGTAGTAGAAAAAATCGCCACGATCATCACAGCACAAATCGAGGGCTTCGAAATTGATGGACTGTATTTAGTTGGTGGGACAGCTTGTTTGACAGGAATCGAAACAATCATCGAGTCAAAAACAGGAATTAAGACCTATAAACCGTTAAACCCCATGTTCGTAACGCCTTTAGGGATCGCGTTGAGCTGTACGGATGAAATATTGTAGGCGAATCTGGCAATAAGCTAAAAGTCTCAAAGCAGGACTTTTATTCTTTTATCATATTGCCGGAGCAGAGCAGTTGAGGTAGAGGAGGAACAGTAAAATGGATTGTCGCATAATTAAGTCTCCTGGTGAAGGCACCCTAGCCATCTTGAATCGCCGCAAAGGCTCAGGACCAAAATCGGCTTTGGAAACACCAGACGCAGTGGGACTCGTACAGGGGAAACTGATCGAAATGGTTTGTGCCGCAGATGTCGCGGAAAAAGCTGTCGGTGTGACGGTGGAGGATATTCGTGGCAGCTGTCCGCAAAATATGATACTTTTGGCAATTTTTGGCGATACCGCATCCGTTGAGTCAGCCATTGAAGAAATCAAACGAAAAGACAAGGAACGAAAATGGTAACGGCACGATTGATCGATAATATCTGGGCGACACGCAAATCGGAGCAGCTAAATGGGTTAAAGCTGATGATTGCAGAGGTAATTGGCGGTTCTCGTGATGGCGAACAGCTGATTGTCTGTGATGTCATTGGAGCTGGAATCGGTGATCGCGTGATTGTTACCTGCGGGAGTGCCGCCAGAAGAATGCTGGAAAATGATGCGATTCCAGTAGATGCAGCGGTAATCGGTATTATTGATGAAAGTTGTGAATCTGTATAGAAAGGATCGGAAGCGATGAAAAAATTGATTTGTGTCGAGGATGTTGAACAGGCGCAGGCAGACGGAATAGCTTTATGCGTCGATGGAAATACGATAGTCACACCAGCGGCACAAGATTTGATTGAAGCCTTTCAACTACCCATCAAGGAATGCTGTGAAACGACGTTAACAGAAGCGGCTATTCCTAATGAGCTCGATAAGAATACGCTAATCCAACTATTAAAGATGATTTTAGCAGGGGAAACGGCTTCATTCCAATGTGAACAGCATGACAGCGGCTTGAAAGTCGTAAAGGGTGAAAGTGTCAAAATGGCGCCCTTCGACACAGGTGATCCCAATGCCAAGGTCTACTATCAAGAGTTGATTAGTAAGGAAGAAGCACAGATCAGCGCCGGCTTTCTTGAAATCGATCATTCCTCCTTTGACTGGGAGCTAACCTATGAGGAGATCGATTATGTGATCAGCGGCACTTTGGAGATTACGATCGAGGGTCAAACATTTACAGCCAATCCGGGAGACGTCGTCTTTGTGCCAAAAGACAGTAAGGTTACTTGGTGTTCACCAAACAAGGTGAAACTGTTTTACGCGACGTATCCAGCAAATTGGCCGGATTTGTTGTGAAATCCTTCCAACGAGCCGTGACTGACATTAAAGGAGCAAGAGTATGAAAGCATTAGGATTAGTTGAAACAAAAGGGTTACTGGCAGCTGTCGAAGCCAGTGATGTCATGCTGAAAACGGCTGAAGTAACGTTGACTCAAAAAGAAGTTGTAGGCGGAGGTTTAGTGACCATTATGGTGCAGGGGGATGTAGCCGCGGTAAAAACAGCCGTGGACGCTGCAGCATCAGCTGTGACAAATCTTGGAGAATCATTATTGGCGACGACACACGTGATCCCTCGACCAGATGAGAGTTTACGATTGTTTGAAGCTGCCGCCGAAGTGGAAATCGAAACGAAAGCTGAAGCTGATAATCCAGCGGATGATCTCAACTTGCAAAATGATGAAGGGGTCGTTAAGTCAGAGAGTCAAGCAGCTAACGAAAAGCCAGAAGCTGAGACACTTCAGGAAGAGTCAAAGGAAACAGAAAATGATACGACACCTACTTCTCCTAGCCAAGAAATGACAGAAGTCTCGTACTCAGAACTAGGAAAAGCCGGCAAAACAGCAGAAATTGAAAACGAATTGTCTGCTATGAAGGTTTTAGAGCTGCGAAAGCTAGCGAAGAAGCAGCAAAACTTCTCTATTAATAAGAAGGATGTCCATAAAGCCAATAAAGAGCAGCTTATTGCGGCATTGATGCAGCACTTCACTAAGAAGTAGATCGATCAATTTGAAAAAAACACTGATTGCAGAGGCAGTCAGCAATTTAAGCGCTAAAGGAGTAAAAGAAAATGACGACATTTGACAAAGATTTATGCTCCGTCCAAGAAGCACGAGATTTGGCCCGCGCAGGACAGGCGGCAGCTCAAAAATTCGCGACATTTACTCAAGCACAAGTAGATGACATTTTGAAGAACATGAAGGATGCCGCAGAAAAATTTTCAGTTTGCTTAGCAAAAGCAGCGGTGGATGAAACAGGGTTTGGAAAGGTCGCGGATAAAGCTTATAAGAATCATGCGGCGGGAGCTTTGCTATATGAAGAAATTAAAGATGAGAAAACTGTTGGGATCATTCACGAGGACACCACGAAGGGCACCTTCGATGTGGCGGAGCCTGTCGGATTAGTATTAGGGATTATTCCTTCCACCAATCCAACATCAACTGTGATTTTCAAAGCGATGGTCGCACTGAAATCGAGAAACGCGATCGTCTTCGCACCGCATCCGGCTGCAGCTGAATGTACTAAAAAAGCAGCGGATATGATGAGCCGAGCCGCCGAAGCGGCAGGCGCGCCCAAAGGAATTATTAGCTGTGTAACCACACCAACCATGGCCTCTACCAATGAGCTGATGCATGCAGCTGAGGTGAAATTAATTATCGCAACAGGTGGTCCTGGAATGGTGAAAGCGGCCTACAGCTCTGGAAAACCAGCGATTGGTGTGGGTGCGGGGAATTCTCCTGCCTATATCGAGAAAACCGCGGATGTGAAGAAAGCGATCAGTCAAATCATTGCCAGCAAGACCTTTGACAATGGAACGATATGCGCATCCGAGCAATCAATCATTTGTGAAGAGAGCAATGAGGCGGCAGTCATCGCTGAATTGAAGGCACAAGGCGGCTACTTTATGTCAGAGAAAGAGACAGAAAAAGTTTGCGGATTGCTCTTCAAAGGCGGCAGTCATGCGATGAACGCTAAATTTGTTGGACGAACACCGCAAGTGATCGCAGAAGCGGCTGGTTTTACTGTTCCTCATACGACCACAGTTTTGGTTGGTCGACAAAATGGTGTGGGTGCTGGAAATCCATTGTCCTTTGAGAAATTAACCACCGTTCTAGCTTTCTACACCGTGAAGGATTGGGAAAAAGCTTGCCAACTGAGTATTGATTTATTACAAAACGGCATCGGGCATACGATGAGTATTCATACGAATGATCGGGATATTGTGTTGAAATTTGCCGCAAAACCGGCTTCTCGAATCTTAGTCAACACTGGCGGGAGTCAAGGTGGTACAGGAATCAGCACCGGTTTGCCAATCTCCTTCACTCTTGGATGTGGAACCTTTGGTGGAAGCTCTGTTTCTGAAAACGTTAGTCCGAAGCATCTATTAAATATTAAGAAGGTGGCCTATGGCTTAAAGGATGTTACGACTTTAGTCACTGAAGACAACAGCTTCACACATCCAGAACTGGAAGAGCCCATCGATGCATGTTTGACCACTCAAACAGCTACTAGCGAGCCAAAAGGCGGGGATTCAGAAGAACTCAATTTCTCTGCTGCTGAATTATCTGAGTTAGCGGAGGTTGTTCGAAAAGTCTTAACCACCATGAATGCCTAAGCTTTCTGATGTAAATAAAGAAATAAAGGAGTACAAATGGAAGATTATGAAGTGATTCTAAATGCCATCATGGCGCATTTAAATCCTGAAGACAAACCGAAAGACGATACGATTCCTGTTGGGATTTCGAACCGCCATATTCATTTAAGTCAAGCGGCAGTCGATAAATTATTCGGCAATCAGTATCAATTAACTAAGCTAAAGGACTTGTCTCAGCCTGGCCAATACGCCTGCAAGGAATGTGTCACGCTTGCTGGTCCCAAAGGTGTAATCGAGAAGGTGCGTGTCTTAGGGCCAGTCAGATCAGCGACACAAGTAGAAATCTTGCAAAGCGATACCTTTAAATTAGGAGTAATGGGAGCCCTGCGGTTGTCAGGTGATTTAGCCAATACTCCTGGAATCACCCTGATTGGGCCAAACGGTTCCTATGAAATTCAGCAGGGAGTAATTATTGCCAAACGTCACATCCATATGTTACCAGAACAAGCTGAGCAATTTGGTGTGACTGACGGTCAAGTCGTCTCTATCGATTTTGAAGGAGAACGCGGCGGAAGCTTAAACAATGTAGTAATTCGCGCGACTGCGAATTCAGGCTTGGAGTGTCATATTGATACCGAAGAAGCCAATGCTCTTGGCGTTATGCCAGGAACATCAATAAAAATTAGAAAATAATTTAGGAGGAATACAAAAATGAAATCAGATGCATTAGGAATGATCGAAACAAAAGGATTAATCGGATCAATTGAAGCAGCAGACGCAATGGTGAAAGCGGCGAATGTGACCTTAGTCGGGAAAGAACGTGTCGGCGGCGGAATCGTGACCGTCTTGGTACGTGGAGATGTCGGTGCAGTGAAGGCGGCAACGGATGCTGGTGCAGCAGCGGCGCAGCGTGTAGGTGAATTACTATCTGTTCACGTTATTCCACGCCCTCATTCAGAGGTAGAAACAATTTTACCATCAACCAACGCTTAGAAGTTCGCTGTTGAGAAATAGCTGTACATACTCTTAGATTCTCTTCCAACGTGGGAATCAAAGGTATGTACAGTTTTTTTGTTCAGGATAAAAAAATTCTGAGGTAATTCTGAACCTGTAGGAAAATAAAATGAATACAACTTTGTGTGGAATGATTATTTTAAATGATTACATACGTTCTTTTAAAATAAATATTTATTATAATAAGATAATAGTTAGTTTGGTTAAGATAACTGTTTTGTTGGTAAAACCATTTTTTATCCTATGATTGATCAATGAAATCCTTTAACACAAAGAGATTATTTTTGAAAGGAAGATAAGGTTAGAAAAATAAAATATTTTCATGCGGTTCGATTTGTGATATGATTAGCCAAAAATAATAAAAGTGTAATAGACGATTGTAGTTTTGTTAAGATGTGTAGTCTGTTTTTTATAGTTAAGGTGTTTTAGATGAGAGAAGAAATCAAAGAAGCGGATATTATTGTAATAAAGGTGGGGACCAGCTTATTGGTCTCACCAGAAAACGGTGTGAGTGAGTCAGCGATATTTAAGCTGGCTAGCGTGTTATCGGAATTGACCACCAGTGGGAAGCGTCTGATTTTAGTTTCATCTGGTGCTGTTGGTGTGGGCATTACGCAATTAGGTGACGTATCGAAATATGCGGCAGCAGCGGTCGGCCAAGGAATTTTAACGGGTTTGTATGAGGATGCGTTTAAGGAGCACCAGCAAAAAATCGGTCAGCTTCTACTAAGTCGAGAGGTTCTAGAGCAGCCAAATAGTCGTCAGGCGTTTATTCAAACACTGCAGGAACTTCTGGCCCATCAAATAATTCCGATTATTAACGAAAATGATGCGGTAACGATAGATGGGGAAGGGCACCAAATGAAGTTTGAAGACAATGATGAGTTGTCCTTATTAGTAGCTGAGGCGGTGCAGGCGGATCTATTAGTGATGCTGACGGACGTAAACGGCCTTTATTCTGAGAATCCTTTGTTGAATGAAGAAGCGACGATGATTCAGCATTTAAGTGAGATTGATCAATGCTTACTGGAAGAATCTGATCCTCATTTAGGAGAATTGAGCCGTGGAGGCATTCGCAGTAAGTTGAAGACTGCGACCGGTGCATTAACCGCCAATATTTCCATGGTACTAGCCAATGGAAAGAGCCCTCAGGTATTGTTCGATATTTTAGCAGAACGCGAGGTTGGCACACTATTTAAGAAATGACGGGAGGAAAAGCGATGTTAAAGGTACAAGGTGGACAATCCTTTAGTAAACAACGAGAAGCGATTCAAGTGGCCTTACTTTCTGGATTTTACTGTGAACAGACAACCTTTCCAATTGCCAGCACAGAAGTAGGCGAAGCCGCGCCATCATTGCAGGAGTTGGCAGCGAAGCAAAAAGTCGATGGAGAAGGCGTGCAAGTGCCAGAGAATTATCAAGCGGTGAATGAGTACACCGACAAAATGATGATTTTTGACTGGCGTGAGGAAACAGGCTTAGAGAAGCTTTTCAGCATTGGGCCTTTTATAAAGGATCAAAATAATGACTTATTGCCGGATGAGCTGACGGTCAAAATGATTCTACCAGAAAAATGTGACGCATCTTTCGTGACAGCCGCCAGTAATCTAGCCTTTCGTTTAGGGATGGAAACAACAGCGATTAGTGATTGGCTCCTTGTTGAAAATTATCAAGGCGGTCCCGCCATTCTTTTTCGTGAAGCGGAAAGTTGTCAAATTCGGCAGCAAGACGAGTTGGTGATCATCGAAGGTCGCGGCAAGGAGCTAGAAGAATTCTCAGCAATTATCTGTGAGCAGTTCCCAAAGCTTTCAAGCTTTGAAACCTGGACCAGTTATCTGCAAAAGCTGGTAGACGGCTTTTTGCTGAAAAATCTGGATGGGCAATTGGCCTATGCGTCGAGTATCTCAGATCAGAAGGTCACTGCCTACGTTTCTCCTGAAATCACGCAGCGGCAAGCAGAAATTGAGGCAGCATTGCCTGAAATAAGCTTTGTGAATCATCGCTCGATGGTGAAAAGCTGGCAGAAATCCTTTGATTTAGACTGGGAAGTGGATGTGTTTTTATCCGAATTGACTGCTGTTTACTCGAAGTTACAGCCAGGAGATCAGATTGAGATTCAAGGAGTTTTAAGCGAAGACCGCCAAGTACGAGCAGAGCTAAAAGACAAAATTGAAGCAGAATTGCAGGCGCGTCAGGTAACCGGAACCGTTGAGTTGATTTGCGCTCATAAGCAAGGCTATTCGTGGATTGACGAAATTATCTTACCTACACTGAAAAGTCAGAAAATTGAAAAAGTTACGATCAATTTCAAGCCTTTTTTACCTGAAGGGATCACCGAGTGGACGGATGAAGCGGGCGCGACCCCAACCTATAACAATGTGGATGGGGATGATCCTGAGAAATGGAACGACTTGCCGATTCGCTATTTGCAGGAGCTGTATCCGATTCAAGACAATCTCATAACTGCACTGGATTTGTCGGTTGATCAGATCGAGTTTGCGACGTATTCCGGTACAGAAGAGCTGACCTATGAAGTATTAGCGGAAACGGAGACCGGCATTGAGCGTTGGACCTATCAGGCCAGCTATTCGGAAAGAACCTATTTATCCGCTTATCCTGGAATGGGTAAGGTTCATCCGCCGACGGGTCGAATTCAAGTGACAATTAACGGAGAGTGCTGTTTATCTAAGCAATTCGCAACAGATGTCGAAAAAATTTGGACGCTGTATCAAGAGGAAGTGCTGCCGACTACTCGTGCGTGGGTCGAAGAACATGGAAAAGATCAATTGACTATAGAACAGCAGCCCTTTTTCGCGCAGTTGAAATTAGCTATTTCTGCTAGTGAGCCGAATGAGCAATTGGCAAGTCGTAATGACTTATTGTCAAGTTTGGATGCGCTGCATGAGGATATTTACTTTGCTGGTGCGGATTATTTTAAAAACTATGGATTAGAAGCTCGCGGTGCAATGTTTGAAGAGCCGGGGCTGATTTTACCTGTGATCCGTCAGGAGATCGGCAGGCCGCAATTTGAAGCAACGATTTTTGATCATGTAAAAAAAGAACCGCAAATTTTGGCGGGCGATCATGTGTTGCCTCATCCTAAGGAGCGCAAAGAAGTCCAGTGTACGCTTCATTCCATCACGTATCAGCAGGGAAAATTGATCGCGACGATCCAGATCGAGGGTGTAGCTCCTGAAGTGGTAGAGGCATATGCAAGCTTGCTAGAAAAAGATCTTGTCGCAAAAGAATTTGAATTTGATTTATACGATCAGCTTATTTTTCAGGTGGCGGATCAGCACTTTTTGGTGAAGCAAACGCCGAAAACGACAAAGATTTCCCAGGATTTGACGATTGATCAAATCAATCTCTACCCCGATCAAGTGATCGGTTATGAAGAATACTTAGAAATCATTCAACAGCTGAAGCGTGTGCCGCAGCTTGAGGTCTATAAAATCGCGAACTCCTATTTAGGACGAGAAATTTATGCGATTGAATTCGTATCGCAGGCAGCGCAAACAGGATACGTCTCCAGAACCAAACGGCTGACCAACTATCCCTCAGAAATCATTAACGCGCGGCATCACGCCAACGAAGTTTCAGGAACCAACGGCGCTTTCCTACTATTGAAGGAATTATTGACTGATTCGAAGTATCACGGGATTGCTGATCGGTTGAATTTGGTTCTTGTTCCCTTAGAAAATGTGGACGGGGCGGCGATTCATTATGAATTGCAGAAGGATAATCCTGAATGGAAGCTGCATGTTGCTCGTTTCAATGGTGTGGGGAAAGAATTTTATTATGAGTACTTCAATCTCGATACCAACTATCCAGAGGCAATGGGGATGACAAGACTTTACGAACGGTTTGTTCCAGATGTCATGGTTGATAATCATGGCGTACCTACTCACGAGTGGGAGCAGCCATTTTCGGGCTATACATCGCCTTCTTATAAGGGCTTTTGGCTGCCACGCTCCTTATTATACGGCTATTTCTGGGTGCCTACGAATGAAGAATATCGTTCAAATATTGTATTGAACAAAAAAATTGAAGACGCGATCGCAGAAGCGATTGGTGCGGTTCCTGAGATGAAACAGTGGAATGAAGAATGGGCGGCACAATTTGAAACCTATGCTCATAAATGGCTGCCGAAGCTCTTTCCAGCTGAGTATTACAAGGAAATGATCAATTACTGGATCGGTTTTGCGGCTGATCCACAGCATCGCTATCCGTCTATTCGCTTCCCTTGGCTGACTTCAGTCGCCTATACCAGTGAGGTTGCGGATGAGACTTCACAGGGAGATTACTTAACCTTATGTGCGCAAGCGCACGTGGTGCATGACTTAGCCACCATTGATTTATTACTGGCGGCCACCACGCTTTATCAAACTTCGACTGTTTTAAAGACAGAAGAAATTGCTATTAGTCATACTCGGCTTCGACCGATTATTGCAACAACTTAAGGAGGAAATTTTTATATGGAATTAGTTAAATTAATAGGTATCTTAATCGTAATTGTCGGCTTTGCGCTAAAATTGGATTCAATTTTGATTATTTTAGTAGCTGCCGTAGTTACAGCGCTCACCGGCGGGTTAGGTGTAGAAGGGTTACTAACGACCCTGGGAACAAGCTTTGTTTCAAACCGTTCAATGGCAATTTTCATTCTAATCATGCTTGTAACAGGAACCTTGGAACGAAATGGCTTGAAGGAATCTGCAGCGAAATTAATCAGTAAAATCAAGAATGCGTCAGCTGGTGCGGTTATCGGTGCCTACGGAATTATGCGTTCCATCTTTGCGGCCTTTAACATCAGCTTTGGTGGGGTAGCTGGATTTGTACGTCCGATTATCATGCCGATGGTGATCGGTTCGATCGAAGCTAAAGGCAAGGAACCAGAAGAGGACTATGTGGAAGAGCTGAAGGGCATGTCTTCAGGAATGGAAAATATCGCATGGTTCTTCTTCCAAGTATTGTTCGTCGGCGGACCGGGAGCGTTATTGGTGCAAGCGACATTGAAGGATTTAGGTTACGAAACCAGCCTGCTTGATCTAGCCAAGGTTGAAATTCCCGTTGCGTTATTTGCCGTCATCGTGGCGATTGTTTATTACTTCTTAAAAGACCGCAAATTATACAAAAAATACTACGGCAGTAAGAAATAGGGAGGAACATACATGTCATTTTTTCTAAGTCAAGACGTTTTATTTAATGACTTTAGTCAGTTTCGT
>NZ_JXLA01000032.1 GCF_001886185.1 Enterococcus raffinosus
TCTATCAGTCCTAGAAATTATAGAGCCATAAAAATACCGCACTTGAACAGGTGCGGTATTTTTATCTATTTCTCCCCATTTTAGAATTGGATGAGATGAGGCGTGAGCGTCCTGGTGCTTGAACTAAAAGGATCAGTTCTTTCAATGCATCATTTGAGATCCATTGCTTTGCTTTTGATTCCTGTAATTTCATCGCATTTGAAGTTTCAATTGCTAGACTTTTTGCTTCTTCACTCGTTTTTCCTAACTCTCTCAATGCCCACGAAGCAGCCTTTTTTACCAAAATTCGTTCATCATCCGAATTACCTTCAATAAGTTTTAAGTATCTCTTGATTTCTTCGATAGATAAAGAAGCATGTGTGGAAGTGCTGGCGATTAAGGAAAAGGCGGCACGTTTATAAAATATTTTATCTGAATCAATCCAATTAAGAATAAAACAATCAAAATCATCCTGCTTGATCAAAATATTTTTACAAAATAAATCACAGAGATCCCAAGAAAAAATTCCTTTCATAAAATAATCGATATCTTGAACAGTGCAATCGGTAGGTTTTATTGCTAAGATTGTAAGTATTTTACATTCGTGAAAATTGGTTTGCCATAGCTTCATCAGAAATTCCTTTTCCTTTGGAAGTTTCTTGGCTAACTTACGTAAATCCGGAGTAGCAACTCCAATTGTATTTTCGGAAGGGATTCCTAGCTTAGTAATACTTGTTTTGAATTTTTCAGAAGAAGACTTCTGTAAAAAAGTAAGAATCTCATCAATAGTCACGCACATCTTCCTTTCTGACCAAATAAAAGTGTGAAACAAGAATCAGATACAGTCTGACCATTCTTGTTCCACACTTTTTAAATCATATTAAATACCTAATAGTGGGGCAGGATTAACGAAGCCTGACCATAAAGCAGTAGAAACTCCAAAGTGTAGATGAACACCAGTTGAGTTGCCTGTTGTTCCCATGCCGCCTAATACTTGGCCGGCACTCACTTCAGAACCAACACCAACACTAGGCGCAGAGACCATATGCATGTAATAAGAGTAGTAACCATCTGGATGTTGAATGACTACATGATTCCCTGCAGACCAGTGGAAGCCAGCTTCAACAACTTTTCCACCTTTAGAGGCCATGATTGGTGTGCCAGCAGAACCAGCGAAGTCGATACCGTCATGCTGGGTACCAGAAGCTCCAGTAGGGTCTTGACGAGGTCCGAATGGACTAGTAACTACTAAACCAATTGATAGAGGAGAAGCCCAGCCGCTACTGTTTGTAGTGGGTTTTGACTCTGTTTCTGTTGTAGCCGTTGGATTCGTTGTTACTTGACTTGCGCTTGTATCTGTCACTGTTTGAGCTTGCTCTTGCTGTTGTTTCGCTTGCTGTTCTTGCTGTTGAGCTTCTAATTGAGCGATTTCCGCTTCTTGTTTTTGTTTAGCAGTCTCAGCCTCAGCAGCTTGCTTTTCCGCTTCTTCCGCTGCTTTTTGAGCTTCTTCTGCGGCTTTTTTCGCTTGTTTCTCAGCTTCGGCTTGTGCTTTAGCACGCGCTTCTTCTTCTTTCTTGCGTTGTTCTTCTAAAGCCTTCAATGCTTCTTGGCGTTTTTTTTCTGCTTCTTCTTTTTGTTTTTCATATTTTTCTTTTTGACCTTTTTCTGTTGCAATGCTTGCTTGAATCTCATTGATTTTCACTTGCTGATCCAATTTCGTTTGTACCAGTTGGTCTTGTTTTTCCTTTAATTCAGCAGTTTTCTTATTAATTACTGCTAAACGTTGCTCCGCTTCTTTTTCAAGCTTTTCAAGCTCAGCTTTATCTTTTGTTTGTTGTTCCATGATATTTTTACTAGCTGTTAAAATAGTAGAGACAGCCATGGTTTTCTTCACAGCTTCACCAACTGATTTAGAGTTGATTACGGCATCCACGATAGAAGCAGAATCATGCTTGGTTTGAACATCTCTTGCTTGATTACGAATCTGTTCTTCACGTTTTTGAATTTTTTCTTGAAGGACACCAATCTTAGCAGTTAAGTCACTCATTTTCTTTTCTTCATTGGTTTTTTCTTTCAAGACTTCGCTAACTTCTTTTTCTACAGCTGCAACTTGTTGTTCTACAGCCGCTTTTTGATCCTCAGCAGATTGCTCTGTTTGCTGCAACTCAGAGATTTTTTTATCTTGATCGGCAATCTTTTGATCATATTCATCTGCCAAGACGCTCAATGGAGTACTAGTTAATGTTAAGGCACATAAAGTTAGCGCCGTATATTTTTTCAACTTAATCAATGGATTCCCTCACTTTTTTCATCTTTCGGATTCAATTATATAAGAAGATATGAATAAAAACTTTAAAGTATTTGAATTTTTATCTAACCGTATAGTTTGTAACGAGAATGAAATATTTAAGTGGGAAAATAAGCAATAATTCACTTGACAGAATGTCAATTTGGTGAGCGAGATAAAATTTTATTTTCGAATGGCTCTTTTCAGTTAATGGAGTTATTCATTAAGTTAGGGTAGAATAAACCAAAAGTTATTAGTTTACTAAGGATTCGATATTTCGAATAAACTATTAACTAAATATATTTGTATAAAAATGGGGTTACTTTATGACTTGGAAAAATCAGGAAGCGAAAGAGGAAGCATATAAACTGTTGCTATTACAACAAAAAGCATTATTGGAAGGTGAAACAGATTTAATAGCAAACTTAGCAAATTCATCTGCATTATTAAATCAAACGTTGCAAGACACAGTTTTTGCTGGGTACTATTTGTTCAAAAATGATGAGTTGATCTTGGGGCCATTTCAAGGGAATGTTTCCTGTGTCCATATCGCGATGGGAAAAGGAGTTTGTGGAGAAGCAGCTGAAAAAAATCAAACATTAATTGTTGATAATGTATTAGAACACAAAAATTACATTGCCTGTGATTCTGCTGCTCGTTCGGAAATTGTTGTACCTATGAAGAAGGGGAATAGCTTAATTGGTGTATTAGACTTAGACAGTTCGGAAATTGGTATGTACGATCAAATTGACAGATTTTATTTAGAGCAATATGTCTCATTATTATTAGAAAATATCGGTTAAAATTACGAATGTTGCTTAAAAACACGCTTATTTCATAAATAACACCCTTAATGTGGCTTTTTAATCCGCTTAATGCTACTATATAAGTGTAGTATAAAACATTAATGAGGTGGTTGAATGAATAAAGAAGCGATTATTGTAGGGGAAAGCTATGAGTGCCGTAAAACTGATTTTGCTCGGCCGATCATTGGAGAAGTAATCCGTAAAGAGAGTAACGGCTGTATCGTAAATGTTGAACGCTTTTACGGGTTGGATGCAGATAAGATTGACCAAGTAAACGGGCAAGTGTTGATCAAATATAGTGAAGTTGCCGGAATCATTTCTAAAGAATGTTTCTTTAGTTAAAAAGACCGTCCTGTTAAAAAAGCACTCAGAATGATTTTCTGAGTGCTTTTTTGATGTGTCATAATAAAACTATTTTGGCCACATTATTTAAATAACGGCACCTTTTTTATTATAAACTATAAAAAAAGAGAATAACGGAGCTAAAATCCTTTTTTAAGTGGCTTATTACTTAGAAATAAACGCATGTAACACCCATGACGAACGTGATATCATGGGTGTTTGCTTTATTTTATAGTTTTTCATAGATAAAGGAAGTTAAGTAATTCGCAAATTCAGTTGTAGACAGTTCATCGATATTCAGCATTTGAGCGAAATCATGAGTCATTTTTTGTTTCTGGAGTGCTTGTTCAATAGCTTTCACAATTTTTTGACTTGCTTCAAACCACCCAAGGTGATCTAGCATCATCGTTGCTGACAAAAGTAGAGAACAAGGATTAGCCCAGCCCTTCCCAGCAATATCTGGGGCAGTGCCGTGAGTTGCTTCAAAAATAGCGTGCCCAGTTTTGTAATTAATGTTGGCACCTGGGGAAATGCCTATACCACCAACTTGAGCAGCTAAAGCATCTGAAATATAGTCACCATTTAAATTGGTAGTAGCTACTACTTGATATTTCTCGGGATAAAGCAGAATTTGTTGCAGAAAGTTATCAGCAATTACATCATCGACAATAATCTTTCCTGAAGCCTGGGCATCTGCTAATGCTTTCTCTGCTTTTTCAATTGTTGAATCTGCAGAGATATTTTTATAATGATTCATAGTGAAGGCTTGAGGATAATTTTTTTCAATAAAATCATAACCCCAATTTTTAAACCCACCTTCAGTAAATTTCATAATGTTTCCCTTATGAATTAATGTGACGCGTTTTTTTCCTTGTTCAATCGCATAGTCTAACGCAGCGGCTACCAATCGTTCACTGCCTTCTTGGGAAATCGGTTTGATTCCTAGCGCACTTGTCGCAGGGAAACGAACTTTGGTGACAGAGAACTGGTCTGTCAAAAAATTCATAAGCTTTTCAACTTCTTCGGAATCTTTAGCAAATTCAATACCCACATACACATCTTCCGTATTTTCACGAAAAATGGTCATGTTCGTTTTCTCAGGTTCCTTCAAAGGTGATGGAACTCCTTTAAAATAGCGTACGGGTCTAACACAAGCGTAGAGATCCAACTCTTGACGCAAAGTGACATTCAATGAGCGAAAGCCTTCTCCAATTGGAGTCGTTAATGGCCCTTTTATAGCGATCTTATGCTTTTTGATAGCTTCCAGTGTTTCATCTGGAAGCCAAGTACTTTTTTCATTGAAAGCTTTTTCGCCAGCAAGAATTTCTAGCCAATCAATTTTGCGTTCATCCGAATATGCTGAGGAGACCGCTGCATCAACAACTTGTTTTGTAGCTTGCCAGATTTCTGGGCCGATTCCATCGCCTTCAATATAGGGGATGACTGGATTGAATGTGTATGTCATTAAGCTTGCTCCTTTTGCATTTTTTTGTTGATAACAAGTGGTAGAATACCCTGATTTTTCCAATAAGCAATGTCTGCTTCGGAATCGAAACGTAATTTTACTTGGAAGGCGATATCTTTTTCGCCTTTGGCAGTCACATGAATGATTTGATTGATCTCTGGTTCTGCAGGAAGGGCAAAACTGTAGCTTTCCAAACCGTTCAAACCGAGTGTTTCTGCTGATTCACCTGGAAGATATTCAAAAGGAATAACGCCCATCATGACAAGGTTACTACGATGAATTCGTTCATAACTCTCTGCCAGTACTGCTTTGACACCTAAAAGATTTGTTCCTTTAGCAGCCCAGTCGCGGGAAGAACCCATGCCGTAATCTTTACCAGCAAGAATAATTGTCCCAATACCTTCGTTTTGATAGCGCATAGCAGCATCGTAAATCGAAAGCTCCTCTCCTGTAGTAGAAAGCTTCGTAAATCCCCCTGTTGTATCAGGGACTAGTTGGTTTTGAATACGGATATTTCCAAATGTACCACGCATCATTACCTCGTGATTTCCACGTCTTGATCCAAAAGAGTTAAATTCTTTATAAGTCAATCCATGTTCTTTTAGGTATTTACCGGCAGGTGATTGAAGTCCAATGTTACCCGCTGGTGAAATGTGGTCCGTTGTTACTGTATCTCCGAATTTAGCCAATACTTGGAGATTTATCAATGAATTATTCTTATTTTCTTGATCGAGATTTGTAAAGAAAGGGGGATTAGCGATATAAGTCGACGTATCATCCCAGTCGTAACAATCACCATCTGAGGTTTCGATTTTGTTCCAACGTTCATTTGATTGATAAACATTCTTATATGCTTCTCTAAAATCTTCGGGATTTAAAAAATTATTGATATAATTATTTACCTCTTCTTGAGAAGGCCATAAGTCAGCTAAATAAATTTCTTTTCCGTTAACTTCAGCAAGTGCTTCTTTTGTTAAATCCTTTTTGATAGAGCCAGCTAAAGCATAGGCGATTACTAATGGCGGTGAGGCTAAATAGTTCGCCTTGATTAATGGATGAATACGTCCCTCAAAATTTCGATTACCCGACAAAACAGCGGAAACAACGAGCTCACTTTCTTTTAAAGTAGTTTCAATCTCATCATCTAAAGGGCCGGAGTTACCAATACATGTCGTGCAGCCATAACCCACAATATCAAAGCCTAGTTTAGCTAAAGGATCTAGCAAGTTGCCTTTTTCTAAATACTGCGTCACAATCTTTGAACCTGGGGCCAAAGAAGTTTTGATAGTTGACGGAACTTTTAGTCCCAGTTCAACCGCTTTTTTAGCTAACAAGCCAGCAGCTACCATGACAGACGGGTTACTAGTATTTGTACAACTAGTAATAGCCGCTAAAGCTAAATCGCCAGTTTCAATAAATTGATCGGTCCCTTGAATTGTTTCTTTCCGAGTGAATTCTTCCGGTGTTAGGCCAAAGCCTTTCGGTCCACTTGGGTTTGTTAACGATGATTCAAAATTGTCAGCGACATCTGCTAACGGAATACGATCCTGAGGTCTTTTAGGGCCAGCGACAGAAGAGTGTACTGTTGACAGATCTAATTCTATGATACGTGTATATACAGGAGTTTCACTTCCATCATAAAATAGCTGATTTTGCTTTGCATACGCTTCGACTAACTCGACTTGCTCAGAGGAACGACCTGTTAAATGAAGGTAGTTTAAGGTTTCTTCATCAATCGGACAGAAACCGCAGGTAGCACCATATTCAGGTGCCATATTTGCAATTGTTGCTCGGTCGGAAAGACTGAGTGTTTTATAGCCGGATCCAAAATATTCAACAAATTTACCTACTACTTTTTCATTACGCAGGAGTTCAGTTAAATAAAGCGCTAAATCTGTTGCTGTTACTCCTGGGCTTAACGTTCCAGTTAATTCTACTCCAATGACTTCAGGAGTAGGGAAATAGGAGGCCTCGCCTAGGATAGCAGCTTCCGCCTCAATCCCTCCGACCCCCCAACCCAGTACTCCTAATCCATTAATCATTGTGGTATGAGAATCTGTTCCTTCGAGAGAATCGGGATAAAGTAGATTCTGATCATTTTTTAAAATTACATCTGAAAGGTATTCAAGGTTAACCTGATGGATGATTCCTGTCTCTGGAGGAACCACCTCAAAGTTATCAAAAGCTTGTTGAGCCCATTTAAGAAATTGATAGCGTTCGTGGTTTCGTTCAAACTCTTTTTCAGTATTGTAAGCTAAACTGTCTTTTGTACCTGCGCAATCCACCTGTACAGAGTGATCAACAACCAATGTGACTGGAATTTCAGGGTTGATTACTCTAGGATTTCCCCCTAGTTTAACAACAGCATCACGCATAGCAGCGAGGTCCACTACTGCCGGCACACCTGTAAAGTCTTGTAAAACGACTCGTGACGGACGAAAAGGAACAACGCCTGTTGGTTTCTTTGCATCAAAAGCGATTAAATTCTCTAAATCAGCTAATTCATTATGCCGCGCTAAGCTTTCTAGTAAGACTCTTATGCTAAATGGATAATCAGCAATTTTTTTCTGATAAGCACTGACAATTTCTGAAAGATCGTAGTATGTATAATGTTCGTCATTCACAATAAGCTCTTTTTTCCAATTCAATACAAAATCCCTCCTAAATACGTTATCATTTAAAATCAGATGGGTTTATTATACGAATAAAAAAAAAGAAAGTAAATGAAATTATTAAAAGTATTTCATTTTACGCCAATGGTGTTATAATGTTTCTTAACCCGATTGTAAAATAAAAATGGTTAGGAGGACACAGAGATGTTAGATTTGAACCAAATGGCTGAGGTATGCCGAAAAGAAGATTATTTAGAGGCTTCTTTATATAGGAAACACAATGTTAAAAAGGGTTTGCGTGACCTCGATGGAAAGGGTGTTTTAGCTGGTTTAACCAATATTTCTACGATTCATCCCCAAATTATGGATGGGGACAAGATCATCTCCAAGTATGGAGAGTTACGTTATCGTGGAATAGATATCAATGAATTGGTAAACGGTTTTGTTTCGGAAGAGCGTTTAGGGTTTGAAGAAATCAGTTATTTGTTATTATTTGGTACCTTGCCGACACAGGCTGAACTTGAAGAATTCAGATCTCAGATTGGTAAAAGGCGAACACTTCCTACAAACTTTGTGCGAGATGTTATTATGAAGGCGCCATCACACAATATCATGAACATGATGGCTCGAAGCGTTCTAACATTAGGATGTTATGATAAAAAAACTGATGATGTTAGTATAGAAAATGTACTGGATCAAAGCTTGTCTCTTATTGCTACATTTCCAATGATCGCGGTCTATTCCTATCATGCGTATAATCATTATACAAAAGGAGATAGTATGTATATTCATCGGCCAGATGAAAATCTTAGCACAGCAGAAGCAATCTTAACAATGTTACGGCCAGATAAAAAGTATACTTTCCAAGAGGCACAGACATTGGATATGGCCCTTGTTTTACATATGGAACATGGCGGAGGAAATAACTCAACGTTTACAACCAGAGTAGTAACTTCCAGCGGGACAGATACTTATTCAACGATTGCAGCAGCATTAGGTTCATTGAAAGGACCTAAACACGGTGGCGCAAATATCAAAGTTACACAAATGATGGAAGATTTGAAAGCGACTGTCAACGATTGTGAAGACGAGAACGAAATTAGAGATTATTTGGAAAAAATACTGAATAAAGAGGCCTTTGATAAACAAGGGCTGATTTATGGGATGGGGCACGCGATTTATGCTGAATCTGATCCGCGCGCAGAAATTTTTAAACGATATGTTGAAAAATTAGCGGCAGAAAAGGGATCAGAAGCATCTGCCGAGTTTAATTTGTACCGCAAGGTTGAACGCTTAGCACCAGAGATTATTTCTGAAAAACGTAAAGTCTATAAAGGAGTCAGTGCGAACATTGATTTCTTCAGCGGGTTTGTCTACCATATGCTCGATTTGCCGCAGGAGTTGTATACACCAATGTTTGCAATCGCTCGGATTGTCGGCTGGTCCGCTCATCGAATTGAAGAACTAATCAACGTACAAAAGATTATTCGTCCAGCTTATATGGAAGTCTCAGAGGACCGTGTGTACCAAGAACTGATCAAACGATAAAAAAACCGTCAGAATATTTCTGACGGTTTTTCTAATCCGTAATTAACCCTAGCTCTATACAAGCATTCCAAATCCCATCATCAGATACTGATGATGTCACATGAGCAGCCTTTTCTTTCAAAGCAGATACGGCATTACCCATGGCAACAGGGAAGCCTACCACATCAAACATAGTGAAATCATTTTCTTCATCACCGAAGGCTAAAGCTTGTTCTGTCGAAATGTTCATGGCGTTACATATTTTCTGAATCCCTTCTGCTTTTGTTCCGCTCCTCAAATGAATGCTTGCTGCGACAGGAGCTACCTTTTCAGCAATTAGAATGGAGTCTTTGGGTAGCTGGTAATCAATTGTCTCATTCCAAGGAACAAGAAGCTGAACAACATCATTGGGTAATGGATCATGACTTTTTAAAATATTATTATCTGCAATCTGATGCTTCATTGTTTTATTCGATTCAAAGCAATATAAATTGTGTGGTGTTTCAATCAAGCAGTCAATTTCTCGTTCTTGTAGATGATCTAACACATTATTTAGTAAATTGGGAGACAATACATTTTTGTGAATCATCTTTCCCTGATAGTGAACACAATTACCATTAGAAGAAATAATGCTACTTACTCCTAAGTCAGAAGCAAATTCATCGATTAATTGGTAGTGCCGCCCCGAAGCTATCACAGGTTCAATATTATTTTCTTTTAGCTGCTTTAGTGCTTTTTTTGCAGAATCCGGAATGCGATCCAGAAAAGATAAGTGATGTGGTAATCGATGGTCCACTAGTGTACCGTCAATGTCAAAAAAGGCCACATGATAATCATTCATACGTTTTCCTCCTTAATGAATTCGATTACACTAATTATAAAAGAAAAAAGGCGATACAGCACGAAACTTTTTAAAACCCTTCTGTTAATGTGAACGTAATGAGTTCGATAGCAAAGTAACTAATGATTTGCATAAAAAAACGTTTAGAAGTATAAAATAAAATTAAAACAATTTCAGCAAAAGGCTAATCTTTCCAATTGCTTAGAAATTCGCTACAATAATAAAAAAGATAGTTGGAGCGTACGAAATGAAAAAAATTACAATCAAAGAGGTTGCCGAAGAAGCAGGGGTTTCTAAAACAACGATCTCTCGATTTTTAAATAATAACTATGGCAATATGTCTAAAGAGACAAAGGAAAAAATAGCGGAAGTAATTGAACGGTTGAATTACCGTCCTAGTAAGCAGGCCCAAGCATTAAAATCAAAACACAGCTATTTGATTGGTGTTGTGGTTGCCGATATTTCCAATCTTTATTCCTCCTTATTATTAAAAGGAATCGGATCGATTCTTGAAAAAAGCGGCTACCAAATGATTATTGTGGATGCTGCAAATTCCGTAAAACAAGAAAAAGAACTTTTGGAAAAACTGATTGATCAAAACGTCGAAGGAATTATTTTACAACCATCCTCACGACAAACGGCCAATTATGATTTCATTACTGAACGTAATATTCCATTATTATTAGTTGATCGACAAACTGAGCCAGAAAAGTGGTCTTCCGTGATGACCAATAATATCGACTCGACACAAGAAGTTATAGAGAAGGCGCTAGCTAAAGGGTATGAAAATGTAGTTGTTATTAGCGAACCCGTACAAGATGTGAGTACCAGAGAACTCCGTTATGAGACGGTTAAGAAAACAATGGAGAAAGCTGGTAAAGGATGGAAGTTGCTTGAAGTAACAGATGAAGATCAATTAACTGAATCTTTGCCACCGATTATCGCTGATACAAGAAAAAATTTACTCTTTGCATCAAATGGCCGAGTTTTAATGGATGTTCTTGCTTGGCTGATCCAACATGGAATCAAAATACCAGAGGATGTGGGAATTACTGGTTTCGATGATTGGAATTTAACAGAGCTCGTTGGACCAGGAATAACGAGTATCGAACAGCCATCTAGAGAAATTGGGAAAATTGCTGGTCAATATTTGATGGATCTGTTAATTAAACGTGAAATACAGCGGGAAATTATCGTGCCTTCAGTTATTCGTTGGCGGAAATCAGTTTAATTTAGTTATTTTAAAAAAGATGTTTTTCTAAGATAAGTTATGTTTGGAAACCGATTTCTAAACATAGCTTATTTTATTTTGTTCAAAAAAATGTTTTTTTAAAATGAAACCGTTGACATTGTTTGGAAACCGGTTTACTATACGTATATAGAAACCGGTTAACCAATTGAAGGGAAGCGAAATTATGAAGAAAGAAAAATTAGTTCTAAATTTTTTAGTTTTTGCTGATAAAGTTAAAGATGGAGCACTTCAGGCTAATTTATTACAGAAAGCCGCAGACTTAGGATTTACACAGGTTGAAATTAGAAGAGAGTATTTTAGAGATATTAACGAAGAAAAAACTGTTATTGAATCAGAAGCGAAGCGCTTGGGGCTAGACTTGTTTTACAGTGTTCCTGATGAGGTCTACGTTAATGGAAAAATCAATCCCAAGTTAGAACAATATGTGATTGAAGCAAAACAAATGGGTGTTAAGCATATTAAATGGAACATTGGCGACTACAATGGTGAACTCTATCTGAACGAATTGAAAGCGCTTCTTGATAGGGGTATAGCTATTTCAATTGAAAATGATCAAACCCAAACATCTGGAACAATCGTTGCAATTGACACTTATATGAAGGCTGTGACAAAAGCAGGCGTTAACATTGGGTATGTTTATGATCTTGGAAATTGGCGATTTGTTGGAGAAGATGAAAGAGCGGCTGCTGAATTACTAAAAGATTATGTACAGTATATCCATGTAAAGGATGTTCAATTGGTAGACCAAAAACCACAGGCTATTGGGCTTGATCATGGGGAAATTGATTGGCGAAAAGTTTTACAAATTTTACCACAAGACGTTCCTGTCGCAATTGAGTATCCAACAATTACTACTACTGAAATTTTAGAGGCAAAGAAATTATTAGAAGAAAACGGTAAGTAAAAGTGTCTAGATGACAAACTGGCGCGTCGCTCTTTTGAGTTGTGTCGGATTGTCGAAAGGTCAAACAAAATACAACAAATTCATTCATATAGTTTAGGAGGAAGTATTATGACCGAGCAACAAACAAAGATTGATCCAGAAAAATTTGCGTATCATTTTATGGAAACGATTCATCGACCAGAGATTGATAAAGAAAATATGGAGGGTGCCGCAAAAGAAGCATTGGCAGCATACTTGACTTGTTACTATTTAATTCAAAAATTTAATCATATGGAAAATGATTTTTTTGTTGAAGATCATGGGAAACCAATCTCAAAATATCAACGTATCTTAAGTGAGTTAAATAAATATTAGGAGGTGAACCACCGTGGGGAGTGCAATAACTGGAATACTATTAGCAGTAACTTTTATCATTTTTGTTCTTTATGCTATGAAGGGCGGGAACTTAACTGTTGGTTTCTTTGTAATGGCTGTTCTGTGGACAATCATCGGAATGGTTCCCTTTAATACGGCTGTTAAAGAAATCTTTACTGAACCCGTATTGAATTATGGGAAAACAGCTTCATATATCATCTTCGGTTCATGGTTTGGCCGAGTGTTGGTTGATACGGGGATTGCTGGTAGTATCAGTCGCCGTACAGAAAAGGTTGGAAAGAAGAGTCCAGTCTTAGCTACGATTTTAATCGCTCTTGTAATCGCTTTAATATTCACTAGTTCATATGGTGTGGGTTCTGCTATAGCAGTTGGAGTCATTTTATTCCCAATCATGTTTTCAATCGGTGTACCAAAAAATATTGCAGTATCTATTTTTACTATCGCAATTGGTGCAGCGATGTATGTCAATAATGTATTGTTCGTTCAATTTCAAGTTTTTTTTCCAAAAGTTGAATGGGGTCCGCACTATCAACGTTTTGGTTTTGTAGCGATGGGCCTCCAAATGGTGATTTTGATCCTATTTATCTTGTTTAATGCGAAGAAAATTCGAAATGGCAAGCCTGAGATCATTGAAAGTGATAGTGAAGAAGAAATTGTTGAAGTCCCTGTCTGGACCTATGTGTTGCCAGTCATGCCTGTGGCATTAAGTATTTTTGCTAAATGGGATGCGGTACCAGCACTCTTATTATCTACAATTATTGCCTTCGCTGCTACTGGTAATATGAAACGTTATAGCAAATTTGTCACTATGATGAATGAAACCGCTAAACATGCAATTAGTGACATTGCTGGCTTATTGATTATGCTGTTTGTCTTAACGATGTTCCAATCCGCCGCAGTTCATGCAATGAGTGGTTTCACTAGTGTATTCCAAGAGATCATTCCAAGCAGCAAGCTTGTTCTAATCATTATTGTGGCCATTATCGCACCACTTTCGTACTTCAGAGGACCATTGATGTTGTATGGTGCAGGTGCTGCTACTGCGGCAATCTTGGTAGGAACGGGGATGTTTGACCAATACTTCTTATATGGATTGCTAGTTGTACCGTCCATGATGGGGGTATCTGCATGTATTACTCAATCATGGAACTTATGGTCTGTCCAATATGCTGGGTTAGACACCAAAACCTTCCTATTGACAGGAATGCCATGGGCTTGGGCTGCGACTGTTCTAAATTTAGTCGCTGCATATATCTTGCTGTAACAAATAACTATTAGTTTCATTATTTAAATGACTTGAAAATACATTAAATTTGAAAAGGAGTAATAAACATGAGTGAATTTTTGACTATCGGAGAACCTATTGCATTATTTGGATCGGAAGAGGTCGACAAGTCTCTAAAAGACGCTTGCCACTTTCAAAAATTTCTTGCTGGTGCAGAAGTAAATGTTGCCGTCGGAGTATCACGTTTAGGGCATAGCAGCGAATACATTACACAGGTCGGAAAAGATCCTTTCGGTGAATTTATCATTGACCGCTTGCATGAGAATAAAATTGGAACCGATTATATTTCTGAAACTGCTGATTTTTGGACAGCATTTCAATTAAAGGATCGTGTCAGTCAAGGAGATCCAAGTATTTTCTACTTCCGTAAAGGATCCGCGGCAGCGCATTTTGATCAGGCTGTGTTGGATAAAATTGATTTTTCGGAAGTAAAGATGGCGCATCTATCGGGTATTTTCCCAGCGATTTCAAAAGAAGCGCAAAAAGCGTTCAGGTACTTAATCAATCTATTAGAAAAAAATCAAATTCGAACAACGTTTGATCCTAATCTGCGCCCTCAACTTTGGGCGAGCCAAGAAGAAATGATAACAACAATCAATGATTTAGCGTCACATGCTGAGATTGTGTTACCAGGCATCAATGAGGGTGAAATTTTAATGGGTAGCCGTGAGCCTGAAGCAATCGCAGATTTTTATCTAAATAATGGTGAGGCTACTCAAACAGTCATCGTAAAATTAGGCACTGATGGCGCATATGTAAAACAGAAAGACAGAACGAGTTATACTGTACCAGGCTTTACAGTTGAAAAGGTTGTGGACACTGTTGGCGCAGGGGATGGATTTGCGGTGGGATTAATCACTGCTTTAATGGAAGAAAAAACATTAGAAGAGGCAGTTGTTCGAGCCAATGCAATCGGTGCGATGGCTGTTCAGTCACCTGGAGATAATGACGGTTACCCAACACCGCAGGAGTTAGAAGAATTTTTACAAAAACAGGAAGTGGAAGCATGAGATTACAAACAGCAATTGACCGTGTCTCAATGGAAGATGCAGTCCATTTAGCGGAACAATTAAATGGTAAAACAGACATTTTAGAAATGGGCACGTCATTAGTGAAGGATTATGGTAATTTAGCGATAGAAAAATTGAGAGAAGCATTGTCAGAAACTAGTTTACTGGTAGACAGTAAAACTATTGATGAAGGTGCCTATGAGTTTACACAGGCATTTCGTCACGGAGCTGATATTGTTACTGCGATGGGGGCAGCATCTGTCGAAACTTTGAAAGCATGCTATGAAGTAGCGGAGCAGGAGAAGAAAACGATGATGATTGATCTGTTAGAAGTTGAAGAGGATAAGATTGAGAAAATCAAGGGCTTTCCAAATGCGATTTACGCGCTGCACCATTCTATTGATCGTAAAGATCAGTTTGATACAACAGCTGGCGTTGCAGCTTTTCGAAAAAGATTTCCAGAAATTAAACGACTGGCAATTGCGGGTGGCATTGATTTACAGCAGGCAAAGTCTTTAACAGAACAAGGGATTATTGAAATCATCATAGTAGGATCAAAAATTACCAAAGCTAAAGATCCTTTACAAGCAGTAAATGAATTTATGGGAGCTGTTCACTAATGAAAACAATCGAAACAATTATGCAAGAAATCAATCAAGTTATGGAATTAGTAGATGAACAAGAATTAGATCAAGCAATGCCACTGATCCAAAAGAACAAACGAGTTTTTGTTATCGGTGCGGGTCGAAGTGGCTTTCAGGCAAAAGGGTTTGCTATGCGTTTGATGCATATAGGCTATACAGATTATGTTATGGGTGAAACAATCACTCCGTCTATTCAAAAAGGGGATACATGGATTGCCATTTCAGGATCAGGAACTACAAAGGGTATAGTGGCAGATACTGAAGCAGCAAAAAAAATGGGCTTGTCTATTATTGTTTTGACAAGTGATAAAGAGTCGCCGTTGGCAAAATTAGCTGATCGAGTGATTATAGTACCAGGAGCGACTAAAACAGGCGCGGGTGTAAAATCTATTCAACTATTGTCCACTCTGTTCGATCAAACGGTACACATCACCTTAGATGCATTAACGTTGAAACTTGCTCAGAGAGATCAAACATCAAATGAAGATGCGCTTCACGAACATGTGAATGTAGAGTAGGTGAAAACAATGAAAAAGTCTGAAGTACTTACACGTATTGAAAAAGCTGGTGTCGTCGCTGTAATAAGAGAAAAATCTAGTGAAGATGCTTATAACGCTGCCAAAGCAGTTGTAAAGGGAGGAATAAAAGGAATTGAAGTAACCTTTTCTGTTCCACAAGCAGCGAAACTAATCACCAATCTGAAAAAAATGGTTGAAAGTGATTCCGAGGTTGTCATAGGCGCAGGAACCGTTTTAGATGTGATAACTGCTCGTTTAGCGATTGAAGCGGGAGCAGAATTCATTGTTAGCCCATGTTTTGATCAGACAACCGCTGAGCTTTGCAACCTATATCAAGTTCCATATATTCCCGGGTGTATGACTGTGACAGAAATGCAGCAGGCAATGAAAAGCGGCTCAGAGATTGTAAAACTATTTCCAGCTAATAATTTTACACCACAAATGATCAAAGCAGCGAAAGCACCTTTGCCCCAGGTGAATATCATGCCTACTGGGGGTATTAATCTAGATAATTTATCAGAATGGAAACAAGCAGGTGCGGTAGTTGTAGGTGTAGGCGGTAATTTATTTAAGGATGTAAAAGAAAATGGCTTTATTCAAGTAACAAATGCGTCGAAAGAATATTTGGAAAAATGGCAAAATAGCTAATACTTTTTTTGATAGTTTTCTTGTTTATTGAAAAATAGACAAGAAAACTAATTTTTTTATAAAATTAAACAACTTGCGTAATTTTATGTGCAAAACGCATACGCATTTTAACCAAAAATATTTGCAATTATTTATTCATTTTTATAAATAAAAATAATAAAATTGTATTTTATATTCTCCTAGAATCCTTGTAAATAGGCGGAAACATATGATAATATTTCTTTGTTAAGGAAATTTATTCTTTAAAGGAGGAAATTATGAATAATTTTGAAGAAGAGCTCCACCTGATTCTTGAAAGTAAAAAAGAGTGTATGATTGACATTCGACGTTATTTACACGCGCATCCTGAGTTATCTTTCAAGGAACAAAAAACAGCGAAGTACATTGCTGAGTTTTATCAAGAGCTAGATTGTAAGGTGGAAGAAAATGTAGGCGGTTACGGAGTAGTTGTTGAAATTGACAGTGGAAAGCCGGGGAAGAATGTAGCGTTGCGAGCTGATTTTGATGCGTTACCAATCCAAGAGGAAACAGGGTTGCCTTTTGCATCAGAAATCCCTGGGGTAATGCATGCTTGTGGTCATGACGCTCATACGGCTTATATGCTGATCTTAGCAGAGAGTCTAATCGAAATGAAGAATCGATTGAATGGGAAAATTACAATTCTTCATCAACCTGCAGAAGAAACACCGCCTGGAGGAGCTATCCAAATGATTCAAGATGGTTGTCTTCAAGGGGTGGACCATGTGCTTGGTTGTCATGTAATGTCTGGATTTGATTTAGGAACTGTTTATTATCATGCTGGAGCAACACAAACCGGACGTGCAACATTCAAATTAAAAATCCAAGGGAAAGGGAGCCATGGATCGATGCCAAATGCAGGAATCGATGCTGTATTAGTCGGAAGCCAGATTGTTGTCAATCTACAAAGTATTGTCAGCAGACGTGTGAATCCATTTGATATGACGACTTTAACTGTTGGCTCTTTTGACGGAAAAGGTTCTGCGAATGTTCTGAAAGATGCTGTTTTTCTTGAAGGGGACATTCGCATGATGAATGAGGCGAGTCGATCAACTGTTAAAGAGGCTTTTGAAGCTGTAGTTAAGGGTGTTTGTGAAGCCTATGGTGCTTCTTTCGAGCTAGATTATGTTGACGATTATCCAGTTTTGATGAATGATCCAGACTTGACTGGTTTTGTTGCAAACTGCTTAAAGGAACATCCTTTTACAGAATTAAAAAATGTTATTGACAGTGGACCAATCGCACCTTCTGAAGACTTTGCCTATTATTGTCAAGAAAGGCCTAGCTGTTTCTTTTATATAGGGGCAACAGGAGAAGGACAAACTGCTTATCCTCATCACCATCCCAAATTTGATATTGATGAAGCATCTATGCTGATTGCTGCTAAATCAATGGCGACTATTGTTTCAGGCTATTTTAGTCAGGAGACTTAGTTATGGGGGATAAAAAGATTTTCTACGGATGGAAAGTTGTCATCGGATGTGTATGTATTACCGCGACAGTTGTTCCAATGGTTATGTCACTAGCTAACGTTTATCTTCTATCTGTCACAGAAGATATGGGGATTTCTCGCAGTGCTTTTACTTTAGTAAATACCATTACACAATCGATGGGTATAGTATTTTCTCCATTTGTGGCACGAAAATTGGCAACTGGAAATCTAAAAAGGATTCAAACGATCGCGTTACTGTTATTCATTGTGGCATATTTTAGCTTTTCATTTGCCACGGCTGTCTGGCAACTATATCTATTGGCAATTGTATTGGGAGTTGCTTACACAAGCAGTACATTGATTCCTGTAAGTATGATTATTACGAACTGGTTTGAGGAAAAGCGTGGATTGGCGATGAGTATTGCTATGGCAGGCATAGGATTGGGGGGATTCATTTTCAGTCCCGTACTGAGCTACTTGTTAGCAAATTTCGGCTGGCGTGCTTCCTATCGAATTATCGCAATTCTATTGTTGGTCATTACCATTCCCGTCTCATTGTTTGTGCTGAAAAAAACGCCGACAGAAATGGGCTTACAGGCTTATGGTGCCAGTGATAAGTCCATTCAAGCGGAAAGGGCAGAAAGCAAAGAAACGCTAAAGATCAATCAACTAATCAAACAGCCGGTCTTTTTAATGCTGGTGATTGGTATTTTCTGTAATGGGTTGCTGAATTCTGGATCATTAGGGCAGTTTCCGCCAGCTCTTGAAGAAATGCATGGGGTAGTTGTAAAATCCTCTATCATTTCGTTGTATTCTTTAGTCGGAGTTTTTGGGAAATTAATATTAGGCTGGATTGATGATCGGTTTGGAACAGTAAAAAGTACAATATTTGGATGTAGCTTCATGACATTAGCTTTTATTTTGTTACTAAATGGGCATCAGATTGTGATGGTCTATCTGATGGCAGTCTGTTTCGGATTAGGAACACCTATTGGGACCGTATCGCCACCACTAATTACGGCTCGTATTTACGGCAGAAAACATTATGCTGACGTTTATGGATTAATTAGTAGTATTTCACAGGTTGGCTTAACATTCGGTTCTTTATTAATAGCGAATATCTATGACAAAACAGGTTCCTATCAAACAGGTTGGCAATTACTGATTGCTTTAACGATTATTACAATGTTCACTTGGATATTTTCAATGCAAATACCGAAACGAAAAGGCAATACCTTAGAAGCTGAATAGTAAAACAAATACCCTTCAAACATCGTAACAGTGTTTGAAGGGTATTTGTTTTACTCAATTTGAATTACTTTTACTCCGGCATTCATGATTTCGCTCAATCCTTTTTGTGAGCAAAATTGATCGGTTATCAAGTAATCAAAGACAGATATATCCGCAATTTTGAATTTTGAGGTCAGTCCGATTTTTCGATGATCAGCAACTAGAATTTTACATCTAGTTGTTTTATTGATCATCATTTCATTAATAGTAGACTCATTTAGGATTTTAGTTGTAACCCCATCTTCTACGCTGACACCGCTGCAGCCGATGACACAAACATCTGCATTCATTGAAGAGATTGTATTTAATGCAATATCACCGACTAATGCTTCTTTTGGAAATCGCATTTCTCCCCCTGTCAGAATATAACTGCAATTATCTTTGTGAGGGGAGTAATTGACTTTTACATTGTTGGTAACAATCGTTAGATGATTGGAATGAATAAAGTCTAAGGTTTTTAATGCGGTCGAGCTTGAATTAATGAATAGTGTATCGTAATCGTTAATATATTTACTAGCTTCTCTTGCAATCGCTTGCTTGATTCTTTCTGGACCAGATTGATCAAAGTCGGTCTTATTATCATAATTGTAGGAGCAGTAACCATAATTACGGATAATATCGTTCTTTTCTTCCAATAAGTTTAAATCTCTCCGAATCGTACTAATCGATACGCCTAAAGACTGCGCCAGTTCAAGAGTCGTCATTTGTTCCGATTGCTGGAGTAGCTCTAGAATCTCTTTTTGACGTTTATCGATATTTATGAGTGAGTTCTTCATTGTTTTACCTCCTATAGGACACTTAGTCTGTATAAATGATTTTAATCATCGAGAAGTTCGTTTAAAATTCTTTAACCGCTTACATTATACTAAGAAAATCATTAAAAATGGAAAGAAAATCATATAAAGAGTAGAAAGTCATATAAAAGGGTTTTCATAGCTTCGAAAACACTTTAAGCTTTAAATGTAAGTCAGAACAAACATATGTGAGGAGCAATCATAATGAGTAAAAACATCAATGAAGTTACTAAAGAAAGCTGGGTATTAGATACCTTTCCCGAATGGGGAACATATTTAAATGAGGAAATTGAATCAGAAGTAGTTAAAGAAGGAACTTTCGCTATGTGGTGGTTGGGCTGTACAGGAATTTGGCTGAAGAGCCATGAAGGAACCAATATCTTGTGTGACTTATGGTGCGGAACGGGGAAACGTAGTCATGGTAACGGTATGATGAAAAAAGGCCATCAAATGATGCGAATGAGCGGTGTACAAAAGATGCAGCCTAACTTACGGACACAGCCATTTGTCATCGATCCTTTTGAAGTGAAAAATGTCGATGCTCTTGTCGTAACACATATCCATTCCGATCATCTTGATATCAATACAGCTGCAGCAGTTCATCAAAATTGTCCAGAAGCAAAATTTGTCGGTCCAACAGAAGTCGTTAACACTTGGTTGAAATGGGGGATTCCAAAAGAAAAGACAATCATTGTAAAACCAGGAGATGAAGTCAAAATCAAAGATATTAATGTAGTTGCTTTAGAAGCCTTTGACCGGACGGCCTTAGTAACTTGTGAAGACCCAGAAGTAACATTAAAAGGGAAAGTACCGCAAGACATGGATCAAATCGCTGTGAACTATCTATTCGAAACATCTGGCGGCAATCTTTACCATGCAGGAGATTCACATTATTCAAATATGTTTGCTAAGCACGGAAATGAACACCAAATCGATGTTTGTCTTGGTGCCTATGGTGAAAATCCACGAGGTATCACCGATAAAGTAACTTCTGTGGATATGCTTCGGATGGCGGAATTGCTCAATGCAAAAGTGGTTATTCCAGTTCATTACGACATTTGGGCAAACTTCATGGCAGATCCAAAGGAAATCACTGAAATATGGAAATTCAAAAAAGATCGTTTGAAATATGATTTTAAACCATATATTTGGCAAGTTGGCGGGAAATTCATTTATCCAACAGATAGAGATGATCTTGAATTTAACTTCTATCGCGGTTTTGAAGATGCCTTCTCAGTAGAAAATGACACGCCATTTCCATCATTCCTATAGAAGAAAGGAGCAGCAACATGCTTAAATATTTTTTTGATAATGAACTAATCAACTATTCCGAAAAAGAAATAACGGATTGGCGAGAGGCGATTGCTGAAAGCTGCCATTTATTGTTGGATAAAAAGATCATCAATCAAACCTATGTGGATGAAATTATACGCTGTGTAGAAGATCATGGTCCTTATATAGTCATTGTTCCAGGAGTAGCAATGCCACATTCTTCTGAGGACAGCGAAGGGGTTTTTGGAACAGCGATCTCATTTACGAAAATGAAGAAGCCGATTCAATTCGATAGTAAAGACGAAGAAAAAGCTGCTATTTTATTTTTTACCCTAGCCGCAAAAAATGCTGAAGAACATATGGAAAACATTCAGAACTTGTCTGAATTACTGATGACAGAAGGTCTAATAGAGCGTCTTGTTGCGACAAATTCGATCGAAGATTATCAAACTGTGATGCAAGAGTATAACTTATAGGAGGAAGAAGTAATGGGTGACTTTTTGTTAAGTATTTGGACATATTTTGCAACAAACATTTTGACACAGCCAGCTTATCTGATCGGATTTATTGTGCTGCTGGGGTATATCTTACTGAAAAGGCCTCTTTATGAATGTGTCGCGGGCTTTTTAAAAGCGACTGTTGGCTACTTTATTTTAACTGTTGGATCAGGGGGCCTAGTAAATAACTTTCGCCCGATCTTAGTTGGATTAAAAGAACGCTTTAACTTAGATGCAATGGTAACCGATCCATACTTTGGACAAAACGCAGTGGATGCTGGGCTGATGGAAACCTTCGGCCGAACATTTGGAGACGTTATGATTTTATTATTGATCGCTTTCGTTATGAATATTTTATTGGTTCGTTTCCAAAAATACACGAAATTACGCTCCGTTTTTACAACAGGGAATGTGCAAATTCAACAGTCGGCCACTGCCTTTTGGATCTTATTGTTCTGCTTTCCAGATTTAGGAAGAATTCAAGTGTTGATCTTTATGGGATTAATTTTAGGCTGTTACTGGGCAGTTGCTTCAAACTTGACGGTAGGAATTACACAGGAATTAACGGAGGGGGCAGGTTTTGCTGTTGCTCATCAACAAATGTTTGGGATTTTTATCTTCGCAAAATTAGCTGAATGGATGAAAAAACGGGATGAGAAGAAAAATAAAGCTGAAAAAATGGATAAAAAGTTAGAAGATATTGAATTGCCAGGTTTTTTGTCAATCTTCAATGAAAATATGGTAGCAACATCTTTACTGATGCTTTTCTTTTTTGGAATCATTTTATTGGTGTTAGGTAAGGATTACTTAATTCAGGCAGAATTCATGCAAGAAGGACAAAGCTTCCTATTCTATATTATGACTACATCGCTGAACTTTGCTGTTTATCTGGCTATCTTGCAATTAGGAGTACGAACTTTCGTTGATGAACTGACTCAATCTTTCCAAGGAATTTCCAATACGATTTTGCCAGGCGCGGTTCCTGGGATTGACGTGGCTGCTACCTTTGGTTTTGGCTCACCTAACGCAGTGACAATTGGTTTCTTATTTGGTGCTTTAGGCCAGTTCTTAATGATCGGATTGCTAATTCTATTAAAATCTCCAACAATTGTTATTGCAGGATTTATCCCGTTATTCTTTGATAATGCAGTAATTGCTGTTTTCGCAAATAACCGTGGAGGGTTCAAAGCCGCTTGTCTATTTCTGTTTCTTTCGGGGATTATCCAAGTCGGAGGGTCGGCGCTATTTGCAACGTGGATTGGTATGTCAAAATACGGCGGCTATATCGGAATGTTCGACTGGGCGACAGCTTGGCCAGTATTTACAGTCATCATGAAAGTCTTAGGTTATATTGGAATCGCTGTCGTTGTGGTGGGGCTACTGATCATTCCGCAACTGCAATATCGGAAAAATCCAGAAGGCTACTTTATGATTGTGGATGATTACGAACAATATGCAGAGAAATATCAAGAGCAAAATTAATAAAAAAATAAATCGTTAAAACGAATAAGGAGGAAGTAATAATGAGAATTTTAGTATCTTGTGCGAACGGGTCTGGTACTAGCTTGATGATGATGAGAAGTGTGGAAAAGGCAATGAAAGAATTGAATGTGCCAATCACAAAGATTCACCATTGTGCGATTTCTGAAGGGAAAAGTTCCGCAACGCAATACGATGTCGTTTTTACTCCAGTAAACTTTTTAAATATGTTTACTCAAGCAGAAAAAAAGGTGTGACAGTAATCGGAATTAAGAACGTAATGTCCGCTAAAGAAATCGGCGAAAAATTTTCGGAATCAGAGTTATATCAAAAAACTAAGTAGAAGAGGAATTTCATAATGAGTAGACCAAATTTACAAATAGCATTGGATCATAATGATTTAGAACACGCATTAGCAGATATTTTTAAGGTAGGAGCTGTCGTTGATATTATTGAAGTAGGCACGATCTTGTGTTTACAAGAAGGACAAAAAGCAATTCGCTGTATTCGTGGAATGTTTCCAGAAAAAAAATTAGTCGCTGATACCAAATGCGCGGATGCTGGTGGAACAGTTGCGAAAAATGTCGCGAAGGCTGGGGCAGACTTCATGACGGTTATCTGCTGTGCGACGATTCCGACGATGAAAGCAGCGAAAAAAGAAGTGGAAGAATTACAAGTAGAGCTGTATGGGGATTGGACCTACCAGCAGGCTGAAGCTTGGCGTGAGATTGGAATCAAACAAGCAATTTACCATCAAAGCCGTGATGCTTTGCTATCTGGTGAAACTTGGGGCGAAAAAGATCTATCCAAAGTCAAAAAGTTGATTGAAATGGGCTTCAACGTTTCAGTTACTGGTGGGTTAGATGTAGATACATTAAAATTATTCGAAGGAATTGATGTGTACACCTTTATCACAGGACGAGGAATTACAGCGGCTCCCGATCCAGTACAAGCCGCTCAAAACTTCAAGGATGAAATCATCCGAATTTGGGGGCAATAAAATGGCTCAAGTCGGAATTTACGAAAAAGCCTTACCTCAAAATATTTCATGGAAAGAACGTTTTTACTTGGTAAAGGAAATGGGCTTTGATTTTATAGAAATGTCCATCGATGAAACCGATGAACGATTGGCGCGTTTAGACTGGCCTGAAGAAAAAATTGCGGAGCTGAGAAACGATATGTTCGAGACAGGCGTGCGAATTAATTCTATTTGCCTAAGTGGACATCGACGCTTTCCTTTTGGCTCTTCTGATCCAAATAAGCAAAAAATCGCAAAAGAGATTATGAGTAAAGCCATTCAATTAGCTCACAATTTAAGTATTAATGTTATTCAAGTAGCAGGATACGACGTATACTATGAAAAAAAATCCATAAGTTCTAGGGAAGACTTTATCGCAGGAATGAAGGAAAGTGTGAAGGAAGCTTCAAATTACGGTGTGATTCTCTCTGTTGAAATTATGGATGATCCTTTTATGAACTCTATATCAAAATTTTTAGAGATCAAAAAACAAATCCATTCACCTTACCTTCAAGTGTATCCAGATTTAGGTAATTTATCTGCTTGGCCGGAAAATGATCCAGCTCGAGAATTGGAAAAAGGAATCGACTGTATTACGTCCATTCATTTGAAGGATACCTATCCTGTAACCGAAGACTCCAGTGGACAGTTTCGGGATGTTCCATTTGGGGAAGGCTGTGTCGATTTTCTAGGGTTATTAAGAAATTTGAAACGACTAGAATACGATGGGACGTTTCTAATCGAGATGTGGAGTGAAAAGAGTCAGGATTTTGTGACAGAAATTCAGCAAGCGAAAAGATATCTTTATGCAAAATTAAAGGAGGCAGGCTATGATGTCGCGTAATGAAGTCATTGCCGCAATGAAACAGCGAGTTTTTGAGGCGAATTTAGAACTGCCTCATTACGGTCTAGTCAAATTAACTTGGGGTAATGTCAGTGAAATCAATCGGGAACTAGGGATCATTGTGATCAAACCAAGCGGAGTAAAATACGAAAAGATGCAGGCAGATCAAATGGTCGTTACGGATTTAGCTGGGCATGTGTTGGATGAAGAAAGTCTTAATCCATCCTCTGACTTGCCAACACATGTGGTATTATACCAAGCATTTGAAAAAATCAATGCCATCGTTCATACTCATTCAACAAACTCGGTCATGTGGGCTCAAGCTGGACGTGATCTGCCCGCTTATGGAACGACGCACGCCGATGCTTTTTATGGTAGGATTCCCTGTACACGTCAGATAACGGAAGCAGAAGTGAAAGAAGCGTATGAAGTAAACACTGGACAGGTAATTGTTGAGACATTCAAGAAAAGGAAAATCCATTCAGATGAAGTACCTGGGGTGTTAGTTTATGGGCATGGTCCATTTACTTGGGGCGATTCACCGATGAAAGCAGTGGAAAACAGTTTGATTTTGGATGAAATTTGTCTGATGGCGAAGGAAAATAAAAAAATCAATCCAGGCATCTGTGAGATTCCACAGTATTTGCTGGATAAGCATTATTACCGTAAACACGGAGACCATTCATATTACGGGCAAGGTTAAGCAAAGTAGTCAAACCGCTCTCTTTTTTATTGATGAGTGATCAAATTGTCTCTTAGATTGACAAGTCGTAGTTTCTTTGCTATTTTATTAGCAATCAATAAAACGCGATGAGAAAGAAAGTAAAATAATTAAATCTGCGAAAGAGAGTTCCTGTTTGGTGAGAAGGGATGCAGCTTGATTATTTGAAAATGGCTTTTGAGCGGATTTCCCGAATGTTTAAGGAAATACGGATGCCCCCGTTAACAAGGCACAGTCTCCAAGAAGTTGATTTTTGGGTACTGATTGAGGTGAAGTCTGTGAGGATTTTACGAGTAAAGGTGGTAACGCATGTTCATGCCCTTAGCAATTTTTTTGCTGAGGGCATTTTTTGTGTCTGCTTTTTTGTTAAGGTGACGATCTTGACAACTAAAAGAACTTACAAGACGAGCTTTAAAATGATGTAAGAGCGGAAGGTGGAAGATTTATGGCAGGATTTTTAGTGGTACAGACGGATTTTGGATTACAAGACGGTGCGGTTAATGCAATGTATGGAGTGGCTTATCAGGTGGATCCGACATTGAATATTAATAATTTAACGCACGAAATCGAACCCTATAATATTCATGATGCTAGCTATCGATTATTACAAGCAGTTACTTATTGGCCGGCAGGAACAGTGTTTGTCTCAGTGGTTGACCCTGGAGTAGGTTCGACCCGTCGCAGTGTCGTTGCAGAGCTGAGAGGCGGACAATACGTGATCACACCAGATAATGGTACATTAACATACTTAGCACAGTATGTGGGAATCAAAGAAGTCCGTCAAATAGACGAGGAGTCGCAACGCTTGCCGGGATCCTCTGAGAGTCATACATTTCATGGCCGTGATGTTTACGTTTATAATGGTGCGCGGCTTGCTAGTGGGAAGGTTAGCTTTGCAGAATTAGGAACCGTGATTCCTGTAAGTGAGTTAGTGACTTTTCCTTTGATTGCCCCTACACAAAATGAAAGTAAAATTAATGGTACGATAGATATCACAGATATTCGCTTTGGTTCACTATGGACGAACATTCCTGTGGACTTTTTCAAAAACTGGCAGATTGAATATGGACAAAGCTTGCTAGTAAAAATATACTATCAAGGTGTGGTTCGTTATCAGGATGAGGTTGTTTTTGGGCGTTCCTTTGCTCAAGTCTCTCCAAAAGAAGCGGTATTATATATTAATTCATTATTAAATGTTGGTTTAGGGATTAATCTAGATTCGTTTTCTACAGTTTATAAAATAGGAACGGGCAATGATTGGACAATTGAACTAACAAAAATTTAGCGAATATAACACAAAAAATGAAAAAGGGGTAAAACTATGAATAAGAAATTTACAGTAAAACACATTGTAGCAATTGGTATCGGTGCGGCAGTCTTCTTCATTTTGAAGCGATTTGTGACGATTCCTACAGGGATTCCAAATACGGATATTGCAACAGCCTATCCTTTCTTGGCGCTATTAGGTGTAGTATACGGACCAATTGTTGCCGGTTTAGCAGGCTTCATCGGACATGCTTTAGGTGATTTAACGACGTACGGCGCCTGGTGGTCATGGATCGTCGCTTCAGGTATTCTGGGTGTTTTCTTCGGACTCTTGGCAAAACGTATTCCGATCGAACAAGGAATTTTCGGTAAAAAAGAAATTGGGACCTTTTTGGTTGGTGAAACGATTGCAAACTTAGTGACCTGGGTTGTTATTGCACCCATTGGAGATATTTTGATTTATGCAGAAGCACCGAGCAAGGTTTTCACTCAAGGCGTTGTTGCGGGTATTACAAATTCTGTTGTAACGGGAATTATAGGTTTTATTCTATTAAAAGCTTATGCACAGACAAAAACTAAAAAGGGAAGTTTAAATAAAGAAGCTTAGAACGTGAGGAAATAAAATGATCGAGTTTCGTGATTTTACGTTTCAATATGACAGTCAAGCTGAACCTACTTTGAAAAACATCAATTTGTCAATTAAACAAGGTGAAATGGTATTAGTCATGGGTCCCAGTGGTTCAGGGAAATCGACGTTGGGAAAGTGTTTGAATGGGATCATTCCCCAAAACGAGAAGGGCAGCTTTACCGGCAGCTTAAGCATCAACGGCCAACTATTCAGCGAGGCATCAATTTATGATCTTTCGCTGGATGTTGGTACGGTGCTCCAAGATACTGACAGTCAATTTGTCGGCTTGACTGTTGCCGAAGATATTGCGTTCTCTTTAGAGAATGAGATGGTCGAGCAGGAAGCCATGCGTCAAGCGGTAAAATATTGGTCGGAAAAGACCCATCTACTGGCACAGCTTGAAAAACGTCCGCAGGATCTTTCTGGTGGACAAAAGCAGCGGGTGACGATGGCAGGTGTCCTGATCGATGAGACACCAATTCTTTTATTTGATGAACCTTTAGCCAATCTTGATCCGCAAACAGGCTATGAAGCGATTCAAATGATCAATCAATTATACTTGTCACAAAAATTTACGACGATTATCATTGAACACCGTTTGGAAGAAGTATTGGCTGCGCCAATTGATCGTGTTGTTTTGATGGATGAAGGAAAGATTATTGCGGATATGATACCAACGGAATTGCTAAAAAGTGATTTGTTAGCGACCTACGGTATTCGTGAGCCACTCTATATTTCCGCGTTAAAACGTGCAGGTATTTCATTAGAAGGTTTCCCTGATTTAACGCAAGTAGATCAATTAGTTTCACCGGAGATTTCTGCAGCTTTAGCGAAATCGCAAGGGAAGTTTAAAGCAGTTGAAAAATCAAAAACACCCTTATTGTCCATAAATAATCTTTCATTTAGTTTTGGAAATGAAGAAGTCATCAAAAACATGGATCTTACGCTCTATCAAGGTGAAATGGTCAGTCTAGTAGGACATAACGGTGCTGGAAAATCCACTCTTTCTAATTTGATTACCGGCTTTTATCCTCTTCAGACAGGACAACTTCTGTGGAAGGGACAATCTATTGCAAATGAGAGTATCAAGGAGCGGGCGGATAAAATTGGGTACGTATTGCAAAACAGCAACCAAATGTTGTCTAAAAATATGATTTTTGAGGAAGTGGCTTTAGGATTAGAAAATCGTGGAGTTGCGCCTGATAAAATTCAAGAGAAGGTATTTGATACCTTGAAAGTCTGCGGACTCTATGAGTTTCGTAACTGGCCAATCTCAGCGTTGAGTCACGGACAAAAGCGTCGGGTAGCTATTGCTGCCATTTTAGTATTGGAGCCAGAACTGTTGATCCTTGATGAGCCGACAGCGGGGCAAGATTATTACCATTATAATGAAATGATGACGTTCTTGCGAAAGTTGAATCGACAAGGAATAACGATTTTGATGATTACACATGACATGCACTTAATGTTAGAACATACAAAACGGACGCTTGTCTTGAAGGAAGGCCAGTTGATTGCTGACGAAACACCTGCGGATGTCCTATCTTCAGCAAAGCTTGTTGCCTCGGCGAGTTTGCGTGAGACCAGCTTGTACACGTTGGCGCAAAACAATCATCTAACGGATGCAACTGGCTTTGTGTCGGCATTTATCCAACATGAGGAGGGGCCTTATGGCAGGAAATAATCTAATTGGCTATTTGCCAAAATCGACACCGATCCATCAGCTTAGCGGATTTTCGAAATTATTATGCTTTTTGATGATTTCCGTGGTTGGAATGATTTCCTATGATACGCGATTCTTACTCGCGCTTGCAGTCTTTTCAGTGATTCTATTCAAGACAGCAAAAATCAGCTATCGGGAGATTTCCTTTGTGGTAAAGTTTATCGCCTTCTTTTCAATTCTGAATCTACTGACAGTTTATCTATTTGCTCCAGAATATGGTGTAACCATTTATGGAACACGTCATGTAATTTTAGAAGGCATCGGCCGCTATACACTTACTCAAGAACAACTGTTTTACGAATTTAATTTATTGATAAAATATTTTGTCACGATCCCACCGGGGTTGATTTTTATTCTAACGACCAATCCAAGTGAACTAGCTTCAAGCATTCATCGAGTTGGCGGGTCTTATAAGATTGCGTACGCCTTTTCTTTGGCACTACGCTATATCCCAGATATTCAAGAAGACTTTCGAACAATTTCTAAAGCCCAACAAGCTCGCGGAAACGAACTTTCTAAAAAGGCTTCCTTGGTGAAACGGGTGAGGGGAAATTTAACGATCGCAATCCCATTGATTTTTTCTAGCTTGGAACGAATTGAAACGATCTCTTCGGCTATGGAGCTACGTCGTTTTGGAAAGAAAAAAAGTCGAACATGGTTGTTGGCTAAGCCTTTGAAGCAAAATGATTATTTAGCCTTAGCAATGGTCCTTTTTTTGTGTTCTGCAGGAATTCTTTTGCTTTTTGTCAATGGTGGACGATTTTACAATCCTTTTCGTTAAAAAAACGAAGCCTTCTATTCAATTATGAGGGCTTCGTTTTTTTATATATTAAATGCTTTTGATTTTGTAAATCTATTTTACTTAACTATTCAGCACGATTTGCAATTCCTGGAATGAATTTTAAACAGTAAAGAGCACATATTCCGACAACGATATAAATAATTTTAGCAAGAATCGCTGTACTTCCACCAGATATCGCAGCAACTAAATCATATTCAAAAAGACCTACTAATAACCAATTAATTCCACCGACAATCAACAAAATAAGCGCGATAATATCAAGGTATTTCATCTGTAACCCCTCCTTTCTGATTGGTCTAACCGTACCATAGTTGTTTAGCCGTCCCTACTTATATGCTCAAAACAGAATTATTTTTATTTTATTAGATGAAAAATAACGTTAATCAAATTAGAATAGTTCCGCATGATAAGAAAAAGCCCATTTACTTAATAAAACGAACGATTTTTAAGAAAACTACCTATCTTTATACTCAGCGCGTATAATAGAAGTAAGCAAAGTTGTCCAAGGAAAGGGAGCGAGCTGAATGTTGAATCCATTTATCAATCCGGGTCTGGAAATTGCTTTAAAAGAACTTTTTCGCGACAATGTCTCAACAGAACAAGTACATCCAGCAGTCGTGGCCGACATACGGAAGGAACGTTTGATTGTATATGTATACCCAGAATCGATAGAATTCGTGTTTGTTGAGTTGGAACAAGAGGTTTTTGATCAAGGGAAGTAAAGGTGGTATTGAAAACTAGGTTCAAGTGCTGCATCTTTTAATAAATTAAAAAAAGGTCCCAATGCTTCAGTACTTAGCATTGGGGCCTTTTCTGCGGTTTTAGGATTATGGAGACGGCGGGAGTCGAACCCGCGTCCAAACATATCGACACTTAAAAATCTACGCTCATAGTCATACTATTTGAATTTCGCTTTGTCCTCTGCCGCATGACAGGCCGCGAACATTGCTAGTCTGATGAACTCTTTTTCAACTTGCAGACGGAAAGTTGAAACGTATCCCACTTAGAATAGGACCCTTACTCGAGCACATGGGCGATACCGAGAGGATCTACGCTAACTGTTTTTAGGCAGCTAAAGCGTAAGAGTTATTGTTTTCTTTAGCAGTTATATTTAACTGTAACGTTTTTACGTAGACGTAACCTACGAAGCGCAATTCAAGCTCAAACTATGCCTGTCGAATCCGTAACGTCCCCCTAATAAATATTTTTATTGCAGAAAAAAGTATACCATTCCGTTATAAAAAAAGCAAAGAAGTAAATGAGAAATGAAAAAATTTGTATGAATTGCTGAAAAAATTGAAGAAAAAACAAATTGTTAATGAAGATACGGGTAAGGTAATGGTTCAAAAAAATGAAATAGAGTATACTAAGAATGAGAATTAGACGATATCAGGGGGTTAGACTATGAATATTTTAATGATCGAAGACAATGAATCAGTCTCCGAGATGATGCAAATGTTTTTCTTAAACGAAGGCTGGGAAGCTGAGTTTAAGTATGATGGACAAGAAGGATTAGACGCGTTTAAGGCGGACCCTGAAAAATGGGATATGATTACATTGGATTTAAACTTACCAACGATGGACGGGATGGAGGTCGGACGTGAGATTCGAAAAATCTCGAAGACCGTACCCATCATTATGTTAACAGCTAGGGACTCTGAAAGTGACCAAGTTATAGGTTTGGAAATGGGTGCAGATGATTATGTAACCAAGCCATTCTCACCGCTGACGCTGATTGCGCGAATTAAAGCGTTACATCGTCGCAGCGAACTGACTGCTGAACCGCAAAAAGAGGGAGTGTCTAGTAATGAAAGCTTTGATATTCAGACAGATCACTTCAAAATGAATTTGAAAACACGTGAAGCCTATTTAGATGGGAAAACTATCGAAGGATTAACGCCAAAAGAATTTGATTTACTGTACACGATGGCGAAGAAGCCGCGTCAAGTGTTCACTCGTGAGCAGCTGCTGGAGCTAGTTTGGGATTATCAATATTTTGGTGATGAACGGACAGTAGATGCTCACATTAAAAAACTTCGTCAAAAAATAGAAAAGGTAGGTTCACAAGTTATTCAAACGGTTTGGGGCGTAGGGTATAAATTTGATGACACTGAGGTTGGTCGATGAAATACCTTTATCAACAGTTGCTGGCTTTTGGCGGGTTGATTTTATTAATTCTACTAACATTGGGTTTGTCGTTTACCCAATTTACACGGAAGACTTTAGAGGACAATAACTATAAGGAACTGTTCGGATACGCGCAGTCGATGGAAAAAAACAATCTTTCTTTGAGTCGAGATATTCGATTTGAAGGGATGTCTAGTAATGAAATTTTTCTTTTTGCTATTAATGTGACTGAGTCCAGTCTAAATCAACAGGACGTTTCCTTTGTCTTTATTGATAAGGACAAGAATGTTCAATATCCTGATAAATCAGGAAAAGTGAATCAGCATCTAGTTAGCAATGAACAATGGCGAGCATTGAAAGCTGGACAGCAGCAAAAGGAAACAAGCTCAAAAAATGTGATGGGACAAAACCAAACGACTTCTTACGCCATGGTTCCATTTTTTACAGATGGTGTTTTCTTCGGTGTCTTGCTGGTTAGTCAGCCAGCTATGAATGTCGAGACGAGTGTAAACTCGATTGTCACTGATTTATTCAAGGCATTTATCATTGCTTCGATTATCGCGATTATTGTCAGTTATTTCTTTGCTACGCAACAAGTAAAACGAATTAATCGTATGCGCTCAGCAACTAAAGAAGTTGCCATGGGGAATTTCGATGTTATTGTGCCGAATCGAAACCGTGATGAATTTGATGATTTGGCAGAGGATTTCAATAAAATGACCATATCACTGAAGGAATCTCAGGATGAAATTGAAAGACAGGAAGAGCGGCGAAAGCAATTTATGGCGGATGCTTCTCACGAGATGCGTACCCCCTTAACCACAATTAATGGCTTGCTTGAGGGAATGCAGTATAATGCGATCCCGGAAAACCAAAAGGAAAAAGCGATCAAGCTGATGCAAAATGAAACCTCACGTTTGATTCGATTGGTAAATGAAAATTTAGATTACGAAAAGATCCGAACGAACCAAATCAGTATCCTGTTGCAAACGTTCAATGCTACAGAAGCCGTTTCTACATTAGTCTCACAATTGCAAGGGAAAGCCGAGGCTTCAAAGGACCAATTGATACTGCAGACGGAAGAACCGATTGATGTGTACGCTGACTATGATCGATTCGTACAGGTCATGGTAAACCTAATTCAAAATGCGATTCAATTTACTAATGATGGTACAATTACAGTAGCAATCAATAAATTAGAGCAGGCTACTGAGATAAAAATTTCCGATACGGGTATCGGTATGTCAGAAGAGCAAGTTAAGAATATTTGGGATCGGTATTATAAAGCTGATCCGTCAAGAAAGAATACAAAGTACGGAGAATCCGGATTAGGACTATCGATTGTTCAAGAATTAGTGCGGCTGCACAACGGAACAATTAAAGTGGAGAGTGAGTTAGAGAAGGGGACGACATTTACTGTTGTATTTCCAGATAAGCCTGAAAAAGATGAATCTACAGAAGAACCAAAAGAAGCGTAAAACCATTTTTCGGTTTTACGCTTCTTTTTCTACTATTATAAAACAGCTAGAATAATAAAGTTTAGAATAAATAAAAGATCTACAATCCAAAGAATAGGTGAAATTTCTTTTGTTTTTCCTTTGATTACTTTAACGATGGTATAGAAGATGAATCCGGCAGCAATTCCGTAAGAAATACTGTAGCAAAGCCCCATGAAGACACTTGCGAAAAATGCAGGGACAGCTTCTTCTAGATCCAACCAGTTAATATCAGCGAAAGACGCTAACATCATTACACCGACCAAAATCAAAGCAGGCGCCGTTGCCTGAGCAGGTACAATAGCGATTAACGGGGAAAACAAGCTGCTTAGAGCAAATAGGGCAGCAACAACAACAGAAGTTAAGCCTGTACGTCCGCCAGCACCGATTCCTGCTGCGGATTCGACATAAGTGGTTGTATTTGATGTACCAAAGATAGCACCAATTGAAGTTGCGATGGCATCCGCGAATAAAGCTTTATCCATTTTTGTTTTAAATCCTCGAGAACCATCATCTAATGCTTGTTCATCTTCTTTAGAGAAAATACCTGTTCGGCGACCAGTGCCAATAAAGGTTCCGATCGTATCAAACGTATCAGATAAGCTAAATGCTAAAATTGTCATTAATACCTGAGGCAATTTAGAGGAATCTGAAAACAGAGATCCCATTCCAGCTGGACCAAAGGCTGCACCAAATGTTGTTCCCAATTCTTGAATCGAACTCCCCAATGAATTTGCGTGCCAATCAATCGAGCCTAATTGAACAACGCCCATAGGGATACCTAATAAAGTAGTGATCACGATACCAATCAAAATGGCTCCGCGAACATTTTTAACGACTAAAATGGTAGTAAGTACCAAACCGATAACAGCCAATAAAATTGGCGCATTGTTAAAGTTTGCCAATGCTGGGACGATTCCGCTGTTAATGGTTACGTTGGTTGCTTTGCCGCCTTCAACAACGCTACTAGTAATAGCAGAAGAATCCGCACTAAAAGAAAGCAAGCCGGCATTTTTAATTCCTACATAAGCGACAAAGATTCCGATTCCGCCTCCGATTGCATGCTGCATACTTTCTGGAATAGCGTGAATAATCAATTTACGAATTTTAGTAACAGTGATCAAAATATTGATGATCCCGCAAATAAATACCATTGCTAAAGCCTGTTGCCAAGAATATCCTAATCCGAACACCACAGTGTAAGTGAAGAATGCATTCAGTCCCATACCTGGAGCTTGCGCATAAGGGACATTTGCGAACAATCCCATAACTAAAGTTCCGATAACAGACGCGATGATGGTTGCTAAGAACACCGCCTGAAAGGGCATCCCTGAAGCTGATAAAATCGTTGGGTTAACAAATAAAATATAACTCATGGCAAAGAATGTAGTAACCCCAGCCATTACTTCAGTAGAAATATTGGTACCTTGTTCCTTTAATTTAAAGAATTTCTCCATTATAATTAAACGCTCCTTAAAAATAAGTTCATTATATCGGCAAAAACCGAATACTTGTTAAGTATAATGAAGGAACGATCGACTTTCAAGAATTAGTTTAACAAAAGAACGAACAAAAAGAAGAATGTTCGTGTTTAGCGAACATTCTTCTTTTTAAAGGCGAAGTTAATCAGGCGAAAACAGATAATTAACAAACATAAGCAGAAAAAGATATAGGCAACGGCTTTGATTAAAGAAACAAAAAACAAGTCAAGCAGGGTTGTTGAAGAAAGTTCAAAGGAAATCGAAGAACGAACGGAGTAGGCGATTCCACTAGTTCCATTACTCAGAACAAAATTTGGGAGTTCCTTAAATTGATTCAATCCTTGATGATAAAAGGATTGAAGGATCGCTTCATAGGCAGGTTCAAAAAGTGTATACAATAGAATTAAGCAAATAGAGGCAACCATTAACCCTATAAAAAATTCTAGACCTGTAGAATAAATTAATTGTTTCATTGAGATCGCCGCTTTTCTTTGGCGTTGAATTCTAAACACAAAGAAGACCACCAGCAAAATAAACAGTCCGACCGCACAAACTAGTAATCGTTCGGAAAAATAGTGCTGCAATTGTTGAATTTCCTTTGATGTAAATAATTGAATTTGCTTGGAGGAATCCAATTGATTCAACACAAGTTTTAACATACTCAAACTGGTCAAGGCAAATAGAGCGATCAAGCAGATCACCCATGAAATCGAGAATTGAATGCGATGCCGTTTAATTGTTGTAATTGTTGTTGAAATAAGTTCCATGAATTTCCACCCCTTACTATTAAGTATAGAATCCTAATTTGAAAGAAATATGAATTCTATCGGAAGAAATAAATGTAGAAAAAAAGGCCAATCTTCACGGAATAAATGAAGATTGGCCTTTCAACTTATTGTTGGTTTTGCTCTTGATATTGCTTATATGTTTCAGTTTTGTATAGCTCTTGAGTGGATTTCTTCCCATTCTGATCATACAGACTGGTTGATTTATCCCCCAATTTATTTTCGATTTTTTCCATCTTATTCAGACCATCTTTATAGTCGTATTGAGAAGCATCGATCGGCTTCAAACCACTTGCTGAATAGAAGCGTAATAAGTCTCCGTTATTAATATTATCTGACGTGCTTAATTGAGTGGAGACTGCTTCTTTCCATTTCTCGGTTTGTTGCTGTAAGCTTTCGCTTGGTTCTGTAATTGCCATACCATTGCTATTATTATACAAGCTTCCGCTATAATACGTATATTCTGGAGTAACGTAATCTCCATCACGGAAGGCCACGATTTGGTCATGATCTTCGGATAGGAGATCTTGTCCTAATTGAATATATTTGCTTGTATCTACACCTAAAAGATGTAATAGAGTAGGGAGAGCATCAACTTCACCACCATACGTATGGTTGATTCCGCCTTTATCTTGTCCGGGAATATGAACCATGTAAGGAACCCGTTGCATTTGCGCGTTATCAAAGTTTGACCATGTTTCTTTTGATTTACCAAGTAATGGTGCTAGGTCAGAGTTTCTTGAATTTGAGATCCCGTAATGGTCACCGTACATGACGATGATTGAATTGTCATACAAACCAGAAGCTTTTAAATAGTTGAAGAACTCTTCAACCGCTTTGTCTAAATAGTTTGCTGTGGCAAAATATCCATTGATTGTTTCATCGCCCGTATTCGCCATTGGAAACCCTGCTTCATCGTTTTTGAACTCACTGTAAGGGTAATGGTTCGATACAGCGATAAACTTAGAATAAAAAGGCTGTTGCAGACGTTCCAAATACTTCACCGATTGTTGGAAGAATGGTTTATCATGCAGACCATATTGGAATGAATTTTCATCGTTTACATCATAATAAGAAGAATCAAAGAAATAGTCATACCCAAGGTTCTTATAGGTTTCTGAACGGTTCCAGAAGCTTCCTGAATTTCCATGGAAGGCAGCACTTGTATAGCCTTCAGTTTGTTTCAAGATATCTGGCGCAGCTTGGAATGTGTTCTTGCCGCCTAATTGTGAGAACAATGAACCTTGATTCAAACCGAACAATGAGTTTTCCATCAGTGTTTCAGCATCGGATGTTTTTCCAGCTTTTACTTGATGGAAGAAATTATCAAAACTAAAGGTACTATTGCTATGGAAAATGCTATTCAAGAAAGGCGTGACTTCATGCTCTTGTCCATTTTCATCCTTTAGTTTGTAGTCGATCACAAATTGTTGCAAACTTTCTAAATGAATCGTGATTACGTTACGTCCCTTAGCAATTCCGTAGTAGTCACTGTTTGGGGCAGCGTAATGATCTTTCACATAAGATTCAACTTCTTTTAAGTCATTGGGACTCGCTTCTGCACGAACTTGGTTTGTTTTATAGGTTTGGATGCCATCATATACAGTGAAGGCATTAACACCTAGGTACTTAATTAAGTAGTCACGAGAGAAGGTACGAGTCAATAATTCTGGACGATCTGCTTCTGCTAAGAACAGATTTCCTGAGAAAATCATGATTGAAAGAGCCGTCATTGCAAAGGCCATACGGGCACGAACGGGACGCTCCTCACGCTTAATCCCTTTTCTCCATAAAAGAATCGGTAAAATAACAATATCAATTAGATATAACACGTCATAGGGACGGAAAAGCCGAACAGCACTTTCCCCTAAACCACTGGCAACTTTCCCAGCACCTAAGAAGGTATTGACCGTAATGAAGTCAGTAAATTCACGATAATATACAACATTGGCGAAAAGTAAGAAACTTGCCAGTGCATAGATGACCATCATCGTGATGTAAGAGGCCTTCGACCGACGCACATATAAAGCGATCGACAATAAGAACATCGTCGACGCGATTGGATTGATAAACAGGATGAAGTATTGAGTCATACTTTCGATCCCTAAATTAAATTCAAATAGGTATGCAAAAACACTTTTCGCCCATAATAAGAATGTCAGTAACGCATAAAAGCCGAGACGTTTATTCAAAAATGCAGGAGCTTTTAGTTTTTTCAATAGTAACTTCCTTTCTGCCGCAAAAAAATTGCGATATGTTCACTTGTTAACAGTTTACTCGCTTACACCAATGCAGTCAATTCTTATTGAAATTTGAGCAATCATGCTTAAAGAAAACTTTATAAGCGAAAAATACTATTTTTTTTTGATATACTATAGAAGAAAGCAGGGATGAGAGTGAAAATAGAATTAACAAATTATGGAATCAAACGAATTCAGCAAGGCAATCCATTGATCCAAGCAGAAGATCTAAAAGTGAATATAAAAAAAATTCCCTTAGAATGGGTTCACTTTGTTGATAATAAGAATAAATATATTGCGACAGGTTATTTAGGGAAACAAAATAAAGGGTTTGGCTGGGTTATTGATCAAACGCAGCGTCCGATTGATCAGGCTTTTTTTATGGAGAAATTTCAACAGGCGATTGCGAAACGTCAGTCCTTTTTTGCAGATGAGACGACAACCGCCTTTCGCTTATTTAATGGCGAAGGAGACGGAGTTGGCGGCATAACCATCGACTATTACGCAGATTACCTAGTAATTTCCTGGTATAACGAAACAATCCATTATTTCAAAAAAATGATTGTGGATAGTCTGCTTCAAGTGTTTCCAAATGCAAAGGGAGTAGTTGAAAAAATCCGCTTTAAGAGTGAACTAGTTGAAAGTCGTTGGTTAGCTGGTGAAAAACCTCAAGAACCGCTAATTGTACTGGAAAATGGCGTTTCATATGCCGTATACTTAGATGAAGGGTACATGACAGGCATCTTCTTAGATCAAAAAGAAGTTCGCGGACGACTGACAGAAGGTCTCGCTGCAGGCCAAAAGGTGTTAAACATGTTTAGCTATACAGGCGCTTTTTCTGTTGCAGCAGCATATGGCGGTGCGTTAGAGACGACAAGTGTGGACTTAGCACAACGTAGTTTACCAAAGACACAGGAGCAATTTGAAGTGAATGGTCTGCCATTGGCACAACAAAAAATTATCGTAATGGATACATTTGACTATTTCCGCTATGCAGCAAGGAAGAATTTAAGTTATAATTTGATTGTCCTAGATCCACCTAGTTTTGCTCGCAATAAGAAAAAAACTTTCTCTGTGACAAAGGATTATGGACGTTTAATTGAAGATAGTGTAGATATCCTTACTGAAGAAGGAATGATTATCGCCTCAACTAATGCGGCAAATCTCCCCCTCAAAAAATTTAAGAAATCAATCGAAACGGCTTTAAACAACAAGAACGTGAGTTACCGACTGACTGAAAGCTACCGTTTGCCAGCTGATTTTCCAGCTAGTCATTTTGAAGAGAGTAATTATTTGAAGGTATTGTTTTATTCAATAAAAAAATAGAAGAAAATAGGATGGGATGCGTATGATGGATGTTCAAGTAAGAGAGGTGCGATTTGATGCAGGAAAACCGAAAATCTGCGTACCGATTGTTGGAAAGACTTTCGACGAAATCATTGAACAAGCGAATGAAGCAAAGAAGGTTGCCGAAGTAATCGAGTGGCGTGCTGATTTTTATGAGGATATCTTTGATGACGATTGCCTTAATTCAACCCTACTAGCCTTAAGGGATGAAATTCGAGATATCCCGTTGATTTTCAATCTGCGAACAATGGAAGCTGGCGGACAGCTCGAAATTTCTCTGAACCAATATCGACATATATATGAGTTTGCAGTTTCTTCACGAGCAATTGATTTAGCAGATGTTGAAGTTTCTATTATTGATCAATTATCGACGACCTTTATCAAATGGATGCAAGCTTTAGATGTACGTGTGATGTTAAGCTATTATAATTTTAAGGAAACACCGGAAGATGCTGTGGTACTTTTCCGTTTGAATTTAATGGAGCATTGGGGAGCGGACATCGCGAAAATTGTTGTGTATCCAGAAAACGAGGCGGATGTATTACGTCAAATGGATATTATAATGAAAGCCCAGACTTTTGTTACATTACCCGTCGTTTCAGTCTCTTTAGGACGTCTCGGAAAATTCTCGCAAATCAGCGGCTCTTTAGATGGTTCCTGTATGACCTATGGTTGTTTAGAGGGGAAACCTTATGAGGATGCTCAGATTGAGGCTGAGAAATTAGTAATGATGATCAATGAGTTAAAATAGGAAGAGTTTTCTACTTAATGAACGAAAAATGAACTCAAAGTAAAACAGGCATCGATCTCAACTTTCGGGAGTGATGCCTGTTTTTGTTTATTTATGATAGCCTGTCGGTTAGTCCATTACATCAATATCAAAAACGTCGATATTATCCAATCCCCCGTAGATTTCATACCAAGGTTTTGCATACTTCGCAAGGATATCATTTAATTCTTCGACATTTTCACGACCTTGTGTATCCAACCATTTGATTAGCCCGTCTTTGCCCTCATCTGCGTAAATTTGTACACCATCACGCCAAGTGGCACGTCCGCCTAAAATTCCGCAATAATTCGCGCCATGTTCGCCAGCAAATTTCAATTCCTCACGGAAGATATCTGCTGGAACCCCTGCACTTAGATAAATGAAAGGCCGAGTAGCAGCTTCACCCGCTTCTTTAAAGTAGCTTGCGGCTTCCTCTTGTGTATAAACAACGGGGTCGACGTCTTTAGTAAACCCTTCAACATATTTAAATAGAACGGGCACTTCTACTTTTAATACATCAATATGATATTTCTCTTTAGTAAACTCCTTAATTGTACTGATTACTTTTTGTGGTTTTATTTTGGCAAACTCCGGAGAATGGTCGTCAGTGATTTTTGAATCATAGACGATGGGTTCTACGAATACTGGAATATCAGCAGCTAATGCTTCTGTGCCTAGACGTTCGAGAAAAGCATGTTTTACATCTAAGATCTCCTGTGATTCATCTGGATCATAGTAAACCAACACCTTCGCCGCATCTGCGCCTTTAGCTAGCAGGCGATCTAGGGATTCGTTTGGTAGAAGTTCAGGTAAACGACCAGGTGTATTGGCATCGTAGCCAGTTTTTTCATAGGATAAAATTAATCCACAATTTGGGTCCTTCGCTTGAATGCCTTTAAATCCGTATTGTTCATCCAATAAAATCGCGCTGACTCGCTTGGTTAATTCTTGAGATACCAATTCCTTGAATTCATAAACTTGATCCATAGAAAATTTTTCTTCGCCAACAGCGGCTTGCATCATCTTTTTCATAGAGCCACGTTGATCGATTGCTAAGGCTGCAATGACCCCTTGATCATTTGACAATTGTTGCATCTTTTCAAACTTTCCTCTTGAAATTCTTTTCATGATGACTACATCCTTTCCATTACATAATCAGTGTAGAACTTTTAAGAAAAAAGACCAAACAAAACGACCAATTTGTTTCCTCTCTGCTTTTTTGCTAGACTTTAGAAAATAAAAGAAGTGAGGGATAGACTTGGCGAAGAAGAAAATACAAAAAACCAATGCGATTCGTTTAGTCGAACAAAAAAAGATTTCATATAAGGAACATGAATATTCTTGGAGCGAAGATGATCTTGGAGCCGGCCATGTCTCAGAACAAGTGGGGATCGAGCCAGCACGAATTTTTAAGACGTTAGTCGCAGTAGGAAACAAGACGGGTCCTGTAGTGGCTGTGATTCCTAGTGATCATGAGTTGGATTTGAAAAAAATTGCAAAGGTCAGTGGCAATAAAAAGGTAGAAATGCTGCACTTGCGTGATCTAGAAGCGACTACGGGGTATATTCGTGGCGGCTGTTCACCAATTGGGATGAAAAAACTTTTTCCAACTTTTATAGATGCTTCAGCAGAACAATATGAGCAGATAGCGATATCAGCAGGAAAAAGAGGGCTTCAAATGGAAATTGCCCCCAGTGCCATCAAAGAGCTGACACGAGGACAATTTGCTGAATTAACTCATTAAGTAAACGCATAATAGGCGGCATGCGTACCTGCGACAAACCCTGTACAAAAAGCGGTGGTGATGTTATAGCCGCCTGTATATCCGTTAACATCTAAGACTTCCCCGGCAAAGTACAAGCCGGGGATTTTTTTACTGGCTAATTCTTTTGGATTGATTTCCTTCAGTTCGACACCCCCGCCGGTAACAAAAGACTTTTCTAATCCAAATGTCTTGTTTGCGGTCAACGTCCATCTCTTACAATAGGAGATAAATTTTTCTAGCTGTTCCTTTGATGTTTGCGCATATGTTTGTTCGTCAATATCGGCTTTCTCCAAAAAGAATAATAATAGTCGTTCAGGCAAGAACCCCGTCAACGCATTTTTAAGTTGTTTTGTAGACGCGGCTGCACGCTGGTGCATTATTTCGCTCAATTCTTCTACTGTTTTTTCAGGGAAGCTATCGAGTGTTAGAGTGACTGTTTTTTGACTACGCAACAATTGATTGACAAAGCTTGAGCAGCGTAAAGCTGCTGGACCAGATATACCGAAATGGGTAAAAAGTAAATCCATTTCGTGGCTAGTCACTGTCTTGTTTTTTTCATCAAGAACAGAGAGCTTCACATCTTGAAGAGCAAGACCTTGCAACGTTTTTTCTGCAACAAACGAATCGATTAGATAAATTGGCGATTCAGTGGGGTATAAAGGAGTAACGTGATGCCCCACGCTTTTCGCAAAACGGTACCCATCTCCTTGTGAGCCAGTCGATGGATAGGTGATCCCGCCAGTTGTTACGACTACACTTTTTGCGGAGTAGTCTCTCTCAGCGGTGCGGATGCCTTGAATTGATGAGCCATCAGTAATAATCTTTTCAACCGGCTCTTTAAAATGAAGACAGACATTTAATTTTTCTAGTTCATCCTTCAAAGTATTGACGATTGTCGCTGATTTATCAGAGACGGGAAAAATCCGTCCATGATCTTCTTCTTTTAAAGCTACGCCTCGTTCACTGAAAAAATTCATGACATCTTGGTTATCAAATTGAGAAAAGGTACTATATAGAAAGCGACCATTGCCAGGAATATGAGTAATCAGATCCTCAACGGGACGATTGTTTGTAACGTTGCAACGTCCTCCGCCGGTCATTAATAATTTTTTTCCAAGTCGTTTGTTTTTTTCGAACAAAGCGACTTGGGAGCCGTTCATCGCAGCTGTGATGGCAGCCATCATACCTGCTGGCCCTCCGCCAATCACAATCACATCAAAGTTTTTACTCATTTCATCAAACCCTCATTTAGCTATAAATTTGTTTAGATAGTTTGGATAATCATACCTCAAAAACGAACATTTTACGTTCAACTTGCAGTGTAGCATGAATTTTTTTTCACTTCTATTAGAAAATGATGTAAACTATGAGTATTAACTGTGAGGAGGAATTTGATGGAAGTACGAGAATATGTTGAACAGATTCAAAAGAACTTAGAGGCAAAGGATCCGAATCAAGAAGAATTTTTACAAGCGGTGGATGAGTTTTTACCAACGGTGATTCCGTTTTTAGAAGAACATCCAGAATACGTTGAAAAGAATATTTTAGGCATGATCCTTGAACCTGAGCGTTTGGTTCAATTTCGTGTGCCTTGGCAAGATGATGAAGGCAATTGGCAAGTGAACCGAGGCTACCGTGTTCAGTTCAATTCAGCGATTGGCCCATACAAGGGTGGACTTCGTTTCCATCCAAGTGTGAATCTAAGTATCTTGAAATTTTTAGGTTTCGAGCAAATCTTTAAAAATAGTTTGACAGGTCTTCCTATTGGCGGCGGTAAGGGTGGTTCAGATTTTGATCCGAAGGGCAAATCTGATTCAGAAGTTATGCGTTATTGCCAAAGCTTCATGACGGAATTATCAAAACATATCGGACCAAACTTAGATGTACCTGCTGGTGATATTGGAGTTGGCGGACGTGAGATTGGTTATTTGTTTGGACAATACAAACGTTTGCGTGAATATGATATGGGTGTGTTAACAGGGAAACCTTTAGGCTTTAATGGTAGTCTTGGTCGGACGGAAGCGACAGGCTATGGTGCGGTTTACTTCGTGAAGCATTTATTAGAAGATCGCAATGATTCCTTTGAAGGCAAAAAAGTTCTTGTTTCTGGAAGCGGAAATGTCGCCATTTACGCGATCGAAAAAGCACAAGCGCTTGGCGCAACAGCTATCACATGTTCTGATTCAAATGGTTATGTTTATGACAAAGATGGTATTGATGTTGAATTATTGAAAGATATCAAAGAAGTTCGTCGTGCTCGTCTAACAGAATATGCGAAAGAGCGTCCTTCAGCAGAATACCATGAAGGATCTGTCTGGGAGCTTGAACAAGCTGCCGATATTGCTTTACCATGTGCCACACAAAATGAAATTGACGATAAAAAAGCTGCAATCTTAGTTAAAAATGGGGTAAAAGTAGTCGCTGAAGGAGCGAACATGCCAAGTACGATGGCAGCAATTAAGCTGTATCATGAGAAAGGTGTACTTTACGGTCCCGGAAAAGCAGCCAATGCGGGTGGTGTAGCGGTATCAGCACTAGAAATGAGCCAAAATTCTCAACGATTGGTATGGTCGAAGGAAGAAGTGGACGGTAAATTAGATGATATCATGAAAAATATCTATGAAACTTGCCGTGACACAGCTGCAAAATATGCTGATAAAGATAATTTCGCTGCCGGAGCCAACATCGCTGGTTTTGAAAAAGTCGCTGCTGCAATGTTAGCTCAAGGAACAGTTTAATTTTTTAAATGGTTTAAGCTTGAAAAATATGCAAAAGAAACGTAAAGTATAGATTGTTACGAAGTGATTTTCAAGGAGGAAAAACAATGGCACACATTCATTTCGATTATTCGAAAGTAGCACCATTCGTGAGCGAACATGAAATGGACTACATCAAATCTGAAGTAGCTCTAGCTCACAAAGAATTACGCGAAGGTACTGGCGCAGGAAATGACTTCCTAGGCTGGATCGATCTTCCAGTAAACTATGATAAAGATGAATTTGCCCGCATTAAAAAAGCAGCTGAAAAAATTCAATCTGATTCTGAAGTATTAGTTGTTATCGGGATCGGTGGTTCATACCTTGGAGCGCGTGCAGCAATCGAATTCTTGCACCAAAGTTTCTTCAATGTATTAGATAAAGAAGATCGTAAAGCTCCTCAAGTATTCTTTGCAGGAAATTCAATCAGCTCAACATATATCGCTGACTTAATCGAAGTAATCGGCGACCGCGACTTCTCTGTGAATGTAATTTCTAAATCTGGAACAACAACTGAACCAGCAATTGCATTCCGCGTATTCAAAGAACTATTGATTAAAAAATATGGTGAAGAAGAAGCCAACAAACGTATCTACGCAACAACGGACAAAGCACGTGGAGCTGTTAAAGTAGAAGCAGACGCAGCTGGCTGGGAAACGTTTGTTATTCCTGATGATGTTGGCGGACGTTTTTCAGTACTTACTGCTGTTGGTTTACTACCAATCGCAGCAAGCGGTGCAGATATCGATGCGTTGATGCAAGGTGCAGCAGATGCACGCGAAGCATACTCAAGCGAAAACTTAGACGAAAACGAAGCGTATCAATATGCCGCACTTCGTAATATTCTATACCGTAAAGGCAAAGTGACTGAAATCTTGGTCAACTACGAACCAGGTATGCAATATTTTAACGAATGGTGGAAACAATTATACGGCGAATCAGAAGGAAAAGACTTGAAAGGTATCTACCCATCAAGTGCAAACTTCTCAACTGACTTGCATTCCTTTGGACAATATATCCAAGAAGGCCGTCGTAACATCTTCGAAACAATCGTGAAAGTTGAAAAACCTCGCAAATCTGTGGCAATTCCATCACAAGAATCTGACTTAGATGGTTTAGGCTACTTAGAAGGCAAGGATGTTGACTTTGTTAACTCTAAAGCCTATGAAGGAACATTATTAGCCCATACTGATGGCGGCGTACCTAACTTCGTATTGAACATTCCAACAATGGATGCTTACACTTTAGGTTATGCAATGTACTTCTTTGAAATCGCAGTAGGTATCTCTGGTTACTTATTGGGTGTGAACCCATTCAACCAACCAGGTGTTGAAGCATACAAAAAAAATATGTTTGCTCTACTTGGAAAACCAGGATTTGAAGATTTAGCAAAAGAATTGAATGATCGTCTATAAAATGGATGAAAGAGCTCTCGCATCGCGAGGGCTCTTTTTTTAATTGGTATAGTAAAATTAATTTACAGCTAATCAAAATTAATGATAAAAAACATAATGGTAGGAAAATGAAATCGGTTTTAAACAAATAAAGATAAATAAAAAATGAACGTCAGATTAAAAATAACCAAGGTTGTTTATGTTTGTGTTTTGCGAATTTTCTAACAATTGCGACTTTTGCCTTGGTATTAAAGCAAAAAAACTAATAAAAAACGTTTTCAATTTATTCTCATTGTGTTATTATAAAAACGTAGAATTAAAGGGGGATTTATTATGGAAACTATTGAAATTGGTCTTGCTTATGAATGCCAGGCAATTGGCATAGAAAAGGAAGTTGTGGGAGTTGTTGAACAGCTTTATAACAATACGGTGCTAATCAACGTTGTTTCTTGTGCACCATCTGATCGTGCAGCGGTCATCGAATTACAAAACCGCTTATTAGTAAAATACGAAAATATCCACGCATGCGTGGAGGTTGAATGTACCGCCTAACGTGTATGGTATCATGTGAAATATTTATTTTAACAGGAAAGATAGGCTCTTCGTCAACTAGTGTTGGTGAAG